>NZ_JBTLRH010000002.1:0-976191 GCF_054482655.1 Aliiroseovarius sp. CAU 1755
GCTGCGCGACGCGCCTCCGCCTCGGCCAGCGCGCGCTGCGCTGACGTCACGTCCTTGCCAAGAAACACAATCCGCAAAAGAACGCCCTTGCTGTCCAGAACAGGCGCAAAACTGCCTTCAACATCGATCTCTTTTTTCGACCCGAGCGACAATGTGAAAACACCGACGGTCGCGATGCCCTGCCCTGCCGCAGCGACAGCTTCCTTCACCCTTTCGTCGGAGGAAAGGTCCGAGAGCGCGACGGCCTCCAAGGCGCGCGCATCGCAATCAAGCGCTTCTCGCAACAGGCCATTGGCGCCAATCACGGTCCCCGACAGATCAATGTCCAACCGGATCTGGTGTGCTTCGATCGTGTCTTGCAAAGCCCGGTTCAGGAAGTCATTGGTGATGTCTTTAATTTCTACGACATATCCGATCAGGTTTTCGTCAGCATCCCATACCCTGTTGATATCTATTGTATTTCTAACCTCTCCCACAGCGTCTTCCATCTGAATTGGGAACTGGTCTGCGCCGGCCAACGCGTCGCGCAATCTTGGCTTCAAACCATCTGCCAGAAGGTTATCGAACGACGTGCCAACGACATTGCCTGCCGAAAACTCAGGACTGACAGATTGATAGGCAGCCTCGTTCTGGGCAAACATTTGCAATGCCGCAGCGTTTGCATGCGTGACGACCCCTGCCGGATCAAGCATCAGCATGGAGGAAGATGAGTTGCTGAACGCCGCCCCGCGAAAGCTGCTTTCCTCGTGGGTGTGCTTGGCCTCTGCCAGACTTGTTCGAAAATTTGCCAGTGTTCTGGCGATTGCGCCGATTTCGTCTTGGCGGTCTGTGCCTGCAATCTGCGTTGAAAATGCACCGCCCGCGACCGCGCTCATATCTGCGCCAACCTGCACCAGCGGCCGCGCCACCCCGCGTGCGATCATGACCGCAACGACCGAAACGGCCAACAGAACGGGCAACGCCTTCATGATGAGCAGCGACAAGACCCTGTTTGCAGACTGAAACACCTCTGCCTGGTGTTTCTGGGCGACGATGGCCCAACCCGTGCCATAGGCCGTGAGCGGCGCATAGGCGGTCACGATCGGCACACCCTTTGCGGACACCTCCTTCATGACCCCGCTTGACCCGCCAAGCGCAAGTCGGCTTGCTTCAGACGTTATTTCATGGCGCCCGACCCAGTTTTCTTCAGCAAATCGCGAGGTCGACCGGGCCAGCCCGTCAGGGCCGACAAGGATCACCTCTCCGCTTTCACCCAATTCTGCGGCCTGATTGGTGATGGCGTTGATCGGTTGGGACGCAAGCTGATACGCCAGCACACCTTCTCGTTCATTGCGGCGATTGAACACCGGCATCGCGATGAACGCCGCAGGGGCCGCGTTGCTGGGTGCATAGGCCTCATAGTCCGCGAACGCGATTTCACCATCTTCAAGCGTCATCGCTGCGCGATAGGCACGACCCAACCCACTGTCCTTGTAGGGGCCAGTGTTCAGATTTGTTGCAAAATCTCGTTCCTTGGACACCGAATAGATCAGGTTCCCGTCCAGATCCAAAAGAAACACATCATAATAGCCATAGGCCGTTTGCATCGACCGAAATTCCGGGTGAATTTGCGCATGAACCGTCGAATAGGTGCTGTCATCGCCGGCCCAGGCCAATTCATGCCGCAGCCCCTCTGCATGCGGGTTTTCGTCGATATATAGCCGCTGGAGCGCTTTTTCCCGATTGCCATCCAGAACTTTCCAGGCACGGGTCAGGCTTTTCAGCGCGCGCGCCGTCGCGCTGCGTTTTGCTGACACAACAAGGTCGGCGCGGTTTCGCTCCATCGCGCGTTCCACTTGCACACGGCGGCTTTCGACAAGCGCCTGCATCATCTGTTCGGTCCCCGCCAGCAGCGAAGCCCGGCTTTCGCGATAGGACACGAAAACCGCGCCACACACGGATATTCCGACCAGTAGGATCATCACCACCGGCAACAGGTGGGCGATCCGATAGCGTGCAAGATGGTGCATTGAAGCCTCCGTTCCCAACAAGTCGGCCTGCCGTCCGCACTAAGAGCGTCACAAACCGCTTCGATCAGTCCTGCGGTTCGCCTTCAGGCCATAGAGCAGGCATAGAAGTCGGGCGGTGAACATTGGCTTAAACCAAATGCAAAAAAGGCGCCCGAAGGCGCCCTTTTTATCTAAATTTGCTCGTATTCAGAAGAAAGCTTGCAGCCCCGTTTGCGCACGGCCAAGGATCAGCGCGTGCACGTCATGGGTGCCTTCATAGGTGTTCACCGTCTCAAGGTTGACCATGTGGCGGATCACGTGGAAATCCTGACTGATGCCGTTGCCACCATGCATATCACGGGCGTGGCGCGCGATCTCCAGCGCCTTGCCGCAATTGTTGCGTTTGATGATCGACACCATTTCGGGCGCGGCCTTGGCAACGTCCATCAAGCGCCCAACCCGCAGGGCAGCTTGCAGGCCAAGGCTGATCTCGGTCTGCATGTTGGCAAGTTTCAACTGAAACAGCTGTGTTTGCGCCAAGGGCTTACCGAATTGCTTCCGATCCAACCCATATTGACGCGCGGCGTGCCAACAGGCCTCTGCCGCCCCCATTGCCCCCCATGCGATGCCATAGCGCGCGCGATTCAGACATCCGAACGGACCCTTAAGGCCTTCCACATCAGGCAGCAGAGCGTCCTCGGACACTTCGACATTTGCCATGACAATCTCTCCGGTGATCGAGGCACGCAGGGACAGCTTGCCCTCGATTTTTGGAGCGCTCAGACCTTTCATGCCCTTCTCAAGCACGAAGCCTTTGATCTTGCCGCCATGGGCGTCTGATTTGGCCCAGACCACGAAGACATCCGCGATCGGCGCGTTCGAAATCCACATTTTGGACCCGTTCAGCACATAGCCGCCATCGACTTTCTTCGCCGTCGTTTTCAACGACCCGGGATCGGAGCCCGCATCCGGTTCGGTCAGACCAAAACAGCCGATCCATTCACCCGAGGCCAGTTTGGGCAGGTATTTCTTGCGCTGATCTTCCGTGCCGTAGGCATAGATCGGATACATCACCAGCGACGATTGCACCGACATCATCGACCGATAGCCGCTGTCCACACGCTCTACCTCGCGCGCCACAAGGCCATAGGTGACATAGCCGCCACCAAGCCCGCCATATTCTTCAGGGATGGTGGTGCCCAACAGGCCCATTTCACCCATCTCGGCGAAAATAGCCGGGTCGGTTTCTTCCTTGGCGAAGGCATCGGTGACACGCGGCATCAGTTTTTCCTGCGCATAGGCGAAGGCGCTGTCGCGGATCATGCGTTCGTCTTCTTCCAACTGGTCTTCCAGCAGAAACGGGTCTTCCCAGTTGAAACTTCCAAGTCCGGGCTGGGATTGCGGGGCGAGGGTCTTGGCCATGTGTCAGGCTCCTTTCGCGGTCATGGCGGCCTCGATCGAGGCCTCCAGAATATCGAGTGCTTCGTCAAGTTGGCCCATGGGCACCGTTAAAGGCGGCAACAGGCGCACGGCGTTGCCACGGGTGCCACAGGGCAGAATGATCAGCCCCCGCGCCTCGGCCTCGGCGACGATGGCTTGGGTCAGCGCCACATCGGGCGCGTTCGTTTCGCGGTCGGTGACCAGTTCGAACGCCACCATCGCGCCCAGCCCGCGCACGTCACCGATCGCTTCCATGCCTTGACGCGATGCGATGTCAGTCAGGCGGGCCTGGATCTTGTCCCCAATTTCAACCGCGCGGTCGCAAAGCTGTTCTTCCTCGATCACGTCCAGCACGGCATGGGCTGCGGCGACCGCCAGCGGATTGCCGGCATAGGTGCCCCCGACGCCGCCCACCGGCGCTGCGTCCACGATCTCTTTCCGGCCCGTGACGGCGGACAGCGGGAAGCCCCCTGCCAGACCTTTGGCCATGGTCACAAGATCTGCAGCGACGCCAGAATGTTCAAAGCCAAACATCTTGCCGGTCCGCGCCATGCCTGCCTGCACCTCGTCAGCAATCAGGACGATGCCATGTTCATCGCAGATTTTCCGCAACGCGCGCAGGAATTCTGGCGGGGCAATGTTGAACCCGCCTTCCCCTTGCACAGGCTCAATGATCATCGCAGCGACCCGTTCGGGGTCGATCGAGCTTTTGAACATGTTGTCGAGCACCGACAGCGACACCTCGACCGAGGTGCCGTGGAAGGCATTCGGGAAGGGAACATGCACGACTTCGGGTGGCATTGCGCCGAAGGCTTTCTTGTAAGGCGTCACCTTGCCACACAGCGCCATCCCCATCAGGGTGCGCCCGTGAAAGGCGCCGGTGAACGCGATCACACCCGACCGGCCGGTATGCGCGCGTGCCATTTTCACCGCGTTCTCGACCGCTTCTGCACCGGTGGTGACCAGCATGGTTTTCTTGGCAAAGTCGCCCGGCGTGACCGCGTTCAGGCGCTCGGCCAGCTTGACGTAACCTTCGTAGGGGGCGACGTGGAAACAGGTGTGGGTGAAGGCCTCGGCCTGCTGGGCCACGGCGGCCATCACCTTAGGGTGACGGTGGCCGGTGTTGTTCACCGCGATGCCCACGGCAAAGTCGATGAACCGCTTGCCGTCCACGTCCCAAAGCTCTGCATTTTCAGCGCGCGCGGCATAGATGCCCCGTGTGGCGACCCCATTGGCAACCGCGTCATTGCGCCGGGCCTTCAGTTGTTCGGTGTTCGACATGCGATCCCCCATTTCGAAATTTGATTCCGCACCATATTGCGCAAAATCCTGCGCAATGCTATCAAAATTTTGCGCAGGATTTACAAAGGCGATCAGTCGCGCAAGATCCGGCAAGATCGCAGCGGGAAGGAAAAGTGATGCAGGACGAGTTCGATGTCGGCACACGACTGAAATCGCTCAGACAGCAATTTGGCTTGTCTCAGAGGCAGTTGGCTGAAGCAGCAAATGTGCCGCATGGTCAGATCTCGATGATCGAGCGGAACCACTCCTCGCCCTCCGTCGCCTCTCTGCGCAAGATATTGGGCGGATTGAACATGTCCATGTCCGAGTTTTTTGAGCCCGAAGCGCCCGCGACTCATCAGGTGTTCTTCACGCCGTCCGAGCTACGCGACCTGACATCGGCGCTGTATCAGGACAACGAAGCCGCACGGCGGATGATCACCATCAAGCAGGTCGGTGACGCCAAGGCGCACGGGCTTCAGGTGCTGCAAGAGCTTTACGAACCCGGCGCAGATACCGGCGAGACGATGATCGAACACGAAGCCAATGAAGGCGGCATCGTCGTTGAAGGCGAGTTGGAAATCACCGTCGGCGACGACACCCGCGTGCTGAAAGCGGGTGACGCCTATCTGTTCAACTCGCGCGAACCGCACCGCTTTCGCAACATCTCGGACCGCCCTGCCCGCATCGTGTCCGCCTGCACCCCGCCATACCTCTAGGAGCCGCCATGCACCCGCTTGAAGGACTGAAAGTCGTAGAACTCGCCCGCATTCTGGCCGGACCGTGGATCGGTCAATCGCTGGCTGATCTGGGGGCTGACGTGGTGAAGGTGGAAAGCCCCGAGGGGGACGACACCCGCAAATGGGGGCCACCGTTCATTGAGCGTGAAGGCGACAAAACCGCCGCCTATTATTACTGCGCGAACCGGGGCAAAGAGTGCGTGACCGCCGATTTCCGCACCCAGGAAGGCCAGCAGATCGTGCGCGATCTGGTCAAGGACGCAGACATCCTGATCGAGAATTTCAAGGTCGGCGGGCTGGCCAAATACGGGCTGGATTACGACAGCCTCGCCAAGCTGAACCCGCGGCTGATCTACTGCTCGGTCACGGGGTTCGGGCAGGATGGGCCGTGGGCGAACCGCGCGGGTTATGACTTTCTGCTGCAAGGGCTGTCTGGGCTGATGTCGGTGACGGGCGACCCGGCAGGCCAGCCGCAAAAGGTGGGCGTCGCGATCACCGATATCGTCACCGGGCTTTACGGCACCATCGGTATTCTGGCCGCTGTCGAACAACGCCACCGCACCGGGCGGGGGCAACAAATTGACATGAGCCTTTTGGATTGCGCCACAGCCATCATGGCCAATCAGGCGATGAACTATCTGGCGACCGGCACCAGCCCAATGCGCATGGGCAATGAACACCCCAACATTGCGCCGTATCAGGTCTGTCCGGTGCAGGATGGACACATCATCCTGGCCGTGGGCAATGACGGACAGTTCCAGCGTTTTTGCCAGGTGATCGGGCGCGATGATCTGGCAGGCGACCCGCGCTTTGCCACCAATCAAGACCGCGTGGCCAATCGAGCCGCCCTGACACCGGAAATCGACGTTGGCCTTTCCAACTGGTTGATGGCGGACCTACTGGCGGCGTTGGAGGCAGCGACCGTTCCCGCAGGGCCGATCAACACGATGGCGCAAACCTTTGCCAACCCGCAGTTGGATCATCGCGGGATGCAAATTACCCCCGACGGTGTGCCGGGCGTGCGAGGACCGTGGGTCTTTTCAGACGCCGAGCTGAAGCTGAATAAAACCGCGCCACGCCTGCCAAAGGTGACCTGAGCAGGACGCGGGCGCAACTGGCAGTCAGCGCGACAAAAGGCTGATCACTTCTTTTTTCGCCCCGGCACGACCACGATCGGCGCGTCACCTCCGCCGATGATCCCCCGCGTGAACATCACCACCTGAAGCGCTTCAACAAGCTCGTTCGCCGCCTTTGCAGGCGCGTCCACGTCAAAGCCAAACACGTTGACTGTTGTCGCAGAACGCTTCAGCGCGCCAGACAAGGTGCGCAGATCCCGGCCCACTTCCGGCGTGACCTTGATCAAGATGACATGCGTGTTGTCTGGGAAGGTCAGTCCGGGGGCGTCAATCCTTGCCCCGCCGGGGCCCGTGTCGCGCACATCACCGCCCGACAGCACCACAATCACATTTGCTGGTGCCTTCACATCCAGCCCGCGCACGGCCACGGCCATCGCACGCAGCAAGGGGTCTTCGGGGTGCGATGCATCGTTGCGGAAGCTTAATAGCTTGTCCTTGACGTCATCCGCCGACACGCGGCTCAGCCGTTCCACCTTGGGGTCCATCCCGTTTGCAAATGCGACGGCCTGAAGGTCGATCTTCGCCCAATGATCCCCAAGGTTGCGCCGCAATGTTCTGGCAAAACGCTGTGCGGCCTGCGCTGTAAAGCCACGCGCATCCGCGCTGACATCGGCGACAATGGTCACCCCAACTTCCCCGTCTGCACGCGCCTTCTGGCCCGCCAAGAGCAGCACTGCACAAGACAGAACCACCACCGCAACGCCGTGTTTTAAGTGTTTCAATCCGATCATTTCAGCCACTCCCTGATCTCCGGGCGGTCGCAGTCACGCGCCATCTTGCGAAAAGCGGCGGTGAACCCCAGCGCCGAAAACTCGAAACTATGTTTGGATTTGCCGTTCAAGCCAGTGCCGCGGATCTGAACGGTCTTGCCGGCGCGGATGGCGCGCACGATTCTGGCCGACACAAAGCCATCGCCAATATCGACCGGTCGCACCCGCCCCTCGTCCAGCTTCAGCTTGATTTTGCGCCCATCCACGATGGCCGTGATCGGATAATCCTTGTGAAACCGATTGGGAGTCACGAAATCGAAATAGAGCGCGTTTCCCCGCTCGTTGGGATCGGTGTGAATTTCCATCCGTGGCGTCGAGAAGAAACGCACACCGTTGACTTGCTTGGCTTCGGTCACGATGGCACAGGTGCCAAGCTTGGTGTCGCGAAAACTGACCCAATCATCAAAACGCTTGAAGCGCGGATAGTCGGAAAAATCCTTGCGGTAGGGCCTGAATTTTTCGGCCAGCAGCGCATTGGCGACAGGACGGGTCAAATAGCGCGAAGGCTTGAAGCCGTTTTCCGTCGCATAGCGTTCAATCAGGTCGCGCTCTGCTGGCGACAGTGCCGCACGGTCGGCGGTCGTGGCGTTGGTATAGGTGCGCAGCAAAAACCAGCGTATGTGCAGCACATCGCGCGTCTTAAGATCCAAGGCCTGTTCGCGTGCCAAGGCCTTGGGGTCTTCGCGCGACGCGTTTAAAATGCCGCGAGGCAGACCGCAATTCTTGGTCAGTGCAGCGCCAATGCCCTTTGCCGTCAGACCAAGAAACCGACCCGAATGGTAGACCCCTGAGCTGGCGCGCACGGTCACGTCAAGTGGCGCCGCGTCACTGGCCCTGTTGGACAGCATCGTCCAGAACTTCGTCTTGGGCACGGCGCGCGCACGCGTGTCTTCAAAGGACGGAAAAGGCGCGCGGGTGTTGTCACGCACAAGCTCGACCGCTTCCCATCGTCTAGCATGTTCCACCCCGACCGAGATCAAATTCGACTTGCGGGATTTGCGAAAGCTCACGACAAGCCCCGGTGCTTTTTCGCTGGTCTTTCTGTCGGGCGCAAAGATCAGGCTGCAGGTATCGTCCTGTCCACGCTTCACGACATAGTCCGGCATCGCCGCAGCCTGCCCCGCACCTATCGCGCAGAACAGAACTGAGCTGACCAGTTGCAATCCAAACCTCAAACCACGCATCCGCACCTCCCAAGCACTGGCTGAACACTGGCGGCCGGACAGGTCTGGTCGCGCGCCAACCAAGGGCTTCCCCCCGTCAATGCGACCCGACCCCGAAGGCCAGCCTTGCCAAAACACTATCGCAGCATAGACGGCTATTTACCGGAAGGACAAAGGAAATATTATCTTGACCAGCGCAGGATCACCCCACCAAACCGACGGCCTGGAAGGGTCGCAAAGAGACCACCCACGCACGTGACCCTAGGGCAAGACCTTGCGCTTCACGTTGCCCAAAACCCGGCGGATCTTGCGCGGCAAGGGTGCCTTTTCCCATTCAGAGCGCATGTCGGTGTCCACCTGGGGCGCCTCTTGGGAATAAAGTTGCTCTAGCGTGTGTTCCATGACTTTTCGGTTCGCGCCGACGAATTCCGAGGGTTTCGTGTCATTCACGCAGAAGGTTTGCGGACGGGTCCATTCGCTGTCAAGAATACTTGGAAAGATGCTTTCAAACAGCGGATTGGCCAGATCGAAATAGCGATAGCGTATCCGCCCCAGAACCGATTTTCCCAACGATGCGGAGTAGTTCATATACAGGTGTCCGGCGATCGAATGATCGTCGACCGATCGGATCCGGTTGGGCAGCGTGCTCTGCCAGGCTTCGGGCAGATCGCGTTCCATCTGCTCCATGACAAGCCGGTCGACACAAACGGGGGTGTGTTTGTATTTGCGAAACGCGAAGGTGCCAAACAATTTCTCCAGCAGGCGCTGGTTATTGCGCGCCGCAGCATCGACGGCGTTCTCGGGCGTGAACAAGGGCTTGTGCGGAACGGCGGTTCGTTGCGACGGGAACTGATAGGCGCGGCCCAGTTCGTCAAAGAAGGTCGCGACAGAAACGGGCGCTCCCAACAGCACGTCGTCGTTGAAATAGAGATAGCGTTGCGACAGCCCCGGAATACGGTGAAGATTGGCCCCGATGGCGTGCGAATTGAAACAAGGCAGGTGATCATGCGACGGGAAGATTTCCCGGTGGTCGATGATCGAAACCTCGTCCAACAGATCCCCCAGAAAGTCAGGGGTTTGGTCATCGGTCACGATGTAGATCTTTCCCAGATCGACAAAATACCGCTGCAGCGAGCGGATCGAATACAGCAGCTCTTGCCCGGACAGAAACCGCGTCGGCGCGTTCGCGTTCAGGGTGCCCTGATTGAGCGGCGTGCCGTTCTTTTTGCTTTGCCATTTCGGGTCAGCCCCGTCGACCCAAGTGTAAACGACATCCACTTTTTCGTTGTATGGCGCTCGTTCGGAAAGCACTTTCGTATTGCCAAGAACCGGAAGTGTCTGGCCCAGATATTCAACCACCTCAAGATTTTGCAGATAGTCCTCTGAGGCTTCGATCTCGGCCACACCGCTGCCGGCGCGCCACACGTTCTGCTCCGGGACTTTTCGGCAAAACTCGATCTCGATCCCACTGTCAGCGCCGAAAAGCTCTACTTGATCAATGACATACCGTTTATAGGCAATGGTTGATATTGCGTCGGTGATGGCGGGATCAATCTCGATCAACTGGCGTCCCATTTGGTGCGAGATATGAATGCACTGGGCCTTGAACCGAGCGGTAATTTCGGTCCGTTCCGCGGGCGTGCAACACAGCCAAAGCTTGGGCCGCGGCGACATCGTGATGTCTGCAAGGATCGGTCGCTGCCCCAGATCGCGGCAGGTTTTAACGATTTCATCTAGCAAAACACGCTGAACATCGCGCACGGTCGCGCGGCCGGATACTGAAACTTTGTTTGACATGATGACCTCGAAAACGATGGCGCTGAGTAGGACAGAACAAGAGCCGTGTCAACGAACCCGCGGGCTTTGTTCATGCCTGCAAGCGCCCTTCTTCTATGCGAGTGTCTCTAGCAAATCCAGCAGGGCCTCGTAGCGGTCTTTGCCAAGTTTTTGCACGTAGCCATCGGCGATGCGCGCCGCGTGTTCAAGATTGTCGTCGATGATCTGTTGACCCACTGGGGTGATGGCAAGGGTCTGGCGCCGACGGTCTGATGCGTCGGGTGTGCGCGTCACCAGCCCTTTTGCAACCATGGTCTGAATAATCCGCGTCAAGCTGGGCAATAACAGACAGGTGCGTTCGCTCAGATGTGTCGCGTCTTGCGCGCCATGCTCTGACAGAACCCTTAGAATGCGCCACTGCTGTTCGGTGATACCAGTGTCGGCCAGCATCTCGCGCACCGGGCCCATCACGTTTTCACGCGCGCGCATCAGGGCAATCGGTAGCGACCGCCGGGTGGTCGGCAATCGGACCGGGGCTGTTTTGCCTTTGGTCGGGGACATGGAAGCTCCTGCAACAGGTTGATCATCACATAAGAAGATCCACGGGTCTTGGATACAACCAAAAAAATCGCCCCGCCCCACGCGCCCATTTTTTTGAAACAGGGCGTTTGGGACAGGGCGAGGTTGCGGGCCGAGGGGGATCATGCCCGCAGGGCCTGGGGGCGGCTTTGCGCCCCCAGGCCAGAAACGTTGACCTGCCTTACTTCGGCATGATCACGGCGTCGATCACGTGGATGACGCCATTTGACGCTTCGATATCGGCTTGAACGACGTTCGCGCCGTCAATCATCACACCAGACGTCGCATCGACCATTGCCATTGCGCCGTTGACGGTCGGCACTTCCATGCTTTTGCCTGCAATGTCACCTGACATCACTTTGCCTGACACCACGTGGTAAGTCAGGATCGCGGTCAGTTGGTCTTTGTTTTCTGGCATCAGAAGCGTTTCGACCGTGCCTTCGGGCAAAGCGGCAAAGGCTTCGTCTGTCGGAGCGAAGACGGTGAAGGGACCGTCACCTTTAAGGGTCTCAACGAGACCTGCGGCCTGAACAGCAGCAACAAGTGTTGAGAAGCTACCAGCTTCGACGGCTGTATCGACGATATCTTTGGAGTGGTTGTCCGCGAAGGCTGGGGTCGCCAGCAAAGCCACGGCCGAAAGCGAGAGAAAAGTTCTGCGAAACATTGTATTTCCTTTTCTTGGACAAGTTGTGATCTGTGAAAGGAATACGGTCCGCCATTGGATGCGGATCAAAAAAAATAAACAGGGGGGCGCAGAACAGCCAAAAAATCCCGCTTTAGAAAGCCCGCCTCTCAAGCCCTGCTGGACGGTTCTGCAACAGACAAATCTAAGTCCCCTTCAGAAATGTCGCTGGTTGCGCAAAGCACAAGTGTCCCCAAGAGGACTGACAGTCGCAAGGCTTGGCCCGCTCAGTCGTTCAGCACCGCCATGTTGTCCGCGTCCCAGCCGATCCACACCGGGTCGTTGCCGACGGACTGGCCGGTTTCGGCATCCACATAGGCCTTGAGCAGCGCATCGCCCCCGTCGCCCACCGCAATCTCCATCGCCATACGCGACCCAAGGAAGGTCTTGCCCACCACACGCCCTTGCACCGCGTTGCCGGTCTGCGGACGTTCGGCGTGGAAGTCGAGTTTTTCCAGACGCACCGAAGCGGTGATCTGTTGGCCTTCGCCGGGCAGTTTATCGGGTGCTTTGCCCATCAGCGTAGCGCCGTGCCAATCCATCACCACCTTGTCGCCCTCGGTGCCGCGCATCTGGCCCGACAACAGGTTGGTTTCGCCGATGAACTCGGCCACGAAACGACTGGCGGGGCGGAAATACAGCTCTTCTGGCGTGCCGTCTTGTTCCACCCGGCCCTGGTTCATCACCACGATCCGGTCGGACATGGTCAGCGCCTCTTCCTGATCGTGGGTGACGAAGAAGAAGGTCTTGTGGGTGCGGCGCTGGATCGACTTCAGCTCCTGCTGGACCTGTCCGCGCAACTTGGCATCCAACGCGCCCAGCGGTTCGTCCAGCAGCAACAGCGCCGGATCGGGCGCCAGCGCACGGGCCAGTGCGACGCGCTGCCGCTGGCCACCAGACAATTGAACCGGATAGCGGTCGCCAAAGGCGTCCAGCTCCAGAAAGGACATGATTTCGCCCGAGCGGCGTTTGATTTCCGCCTTGCTCATGCCCTTCAGCTCCAACCCGAACGAGATGTTCTGTGCCACGGTCATATGTGGAAACAGCGCGTAATCCTGAAACACCATGTTCACATGGCGCTTCTCAGGCGGTTGATTGGTCACGTCTTCACCGTCAAGGATCACGCGGCCGGTGGTCGGACGTTCGAACCCGCCAAGAATGCGCAGCGTCGTCGACTTGCCGCAGCCCGACGGGCCAAGGAAGGTCACGAACTCGCCCAGTGCGATGTCCAGCGTCAGGTTGTCCAGCGCGACGGTCGGGCCGAAATGTTTCGACAGCCCT
This sequence comes from Aliiroseovarius sp. CAU 1755, assembly GCF_054482655.1. Taxonomy (NCBI): domain Bacteria; kingdom Pseudomonadati; phylum Pseudomonadota; class Alphaproteobacteria; order Rhodobacterales; family Paracoccaceae; genus Aliiroseovarius; species Aliiroseovarius sp. CAU 1755. Next base: position 12,837 of record NZ_JBTLRH010000002.1, read on the forward strand.
TCGATGCGGACGAGTGGTGTCTGGTCGGTCATGGCTCAACTTTCCTTGTTCATGCGGCGGGTGAAACGCTCGGCCCAGATGCCGATGGCGGCAGTCAGGATCAGCGCAACGGTTGCGATGGCGTTGATCTCCGGGCTCATGCCAGACCGAAGTTTTGCAAAGATCAGCACCGGCAAGGTCGGCTCGTATCCACCCAGGAAGAACGAGCGGACGAAGTCGTCAAACGAGAGCAGCAGGCAGAAGATCGACGCGCCCAGAATGGCGGGCACCAGATAGGGCAAGGTGATGCGGATGAAGGTGACCAGCGGGTCGGCGCCTAGGTCACGCGCCGCCTCGATCTGGCTTTTGGGCAGGGTCGACAGCCGCGCCATTACCACCAGCACCACAAAGGGCACGTTGTGGACGGCGTGCGCCCAGACAATTGCGCCCATGCCCGGCTCGATCCCCAGATAGCGGGCATAGATGCGAAACGCGATCGCCGAGATGATCCCCGGCACCAGCGCAGGTAACACCGTCATGCCGAACATGACCGAACGTCCAATGAACTTGCGCCCCTCCAGCAACACCGCGATCCACGTGCCAACCATCACTGAAATCAGCGTCGACAGAACCGCGATGGCGATCGAATACCCGAAGGTCGACAGAACCTCAGCATTGGCGAACACACCTGTGTACCAGTCCAAAGTCCAAGACCGGATCGGGAAACCGATGAACTTTGAATCCTTGAAGCCCATGATGATCATCAGGATCAGCGGCACGAAGACATAAAGGACAAAGGCCCAATAGATGCAGCTCAGGAAAATGCGGTTGCCGCGGAAGAGTTCTGGGCGATCGTTCATTTCTGCTCTCCTTTGCGCAGCGCGTTCATTGCTTTCTGGAACGTCGCCGTGATGATAAGGGCGGCCATGAACATGATGGTGGCAAAGGCGGCCCCCGTGGGCCATTCATCGCCCGCCACATGGAAGAAACCCGCGATGGTTTCGGCAAACACCGTGGTCGACGGCCCGCCCAGCAGAACCGGCGTCGCGTAAAACCCGGTCGAGATCAGGAAAACCAGCGTGCAACCCGACGAGATGCCTTCGATGGTCAAGGGCAGCGACACCCGGCGAAACCGCGTCCACGCGCCTGCCCCAAGATCGGCCGCGGCTTCGTTCATACTTTGCGGCAGTTTTTCCAGCGCGGAATACAGCGGCAGCAGCATGTAAAGCGCGGTCAGATAGACGATGCCGACCCCCATCGAAAAGCTTGTATACATAAAGGGAATGGGCCGGTCGATCAGACCCAGCCATTTCAGGACAAGGTTCACTGCCCCCGTGTTGCCCAGCAGGATCATGATCGCATAGGTGCGCACGATCTCGCCCACCCAGAACGGGATCAGCAGAAGCAGCAGGAACAGCATCTGGTTCTTGCGGCTGACATGGCGGGCCAGAAAATAGGCGACCGGATAGGTGATGATCAGGGTGCAGAAGGTAAACACCCCGGCAAAGGCCAGCGTGCGGAAAAACGGCATCCAGAAGATACTATCCCCAAAGAAACGCGCATAGCTGTCCAGTGTGAAATGCTGTTCCACACCGGGTGCGACCGGATAGGCATCGGTCAGCGACACCCGAACCATCTGCAACATCGGCCCAAGGTGCTGGGTCAGCACCCAGAGAACCGGAAAGGCGGCAAGGATCAGGAACTGGCGGCGCGGCGAGGCCGTCGCCAGCCGCATCAGCGTGTGATACGGCCCCCATTCAACCAAGCGGCCCCAAAATGTGCGGCCCGAAGTGTCGTGCGTCTCAGCGCGCTTGCCCCGCTGCGAGGATGCGTCATAGGTCATTCGATGGTCTTTCGGAAGGTCAGGGCCCCTGCCCCGCACCGGGCGGGACAGGAACGGGTTTCCTGAAGCGGTATCAGGCGGCCTTGATCGCCTCGACCGCCGGGTCAACAAGCCCGTATTTCAACTCGTTCGCTTCGGCGCGGAAAAACTGCAGGTTGGCCAGCTGCTCTTCCGGGAACGAGGTCGACTTCTTCTCGAGGTCGCTGAGGTATTGTGATGCGTCCTTGTAGGTCGAGATGAAGCCCGACGCCTTGGTCATTGCCGCGCCAATCTCGGGCGAAGCAAGGATGGCATCAAGGAAGGTATAGGCGTTGTCCGCATTCGGCGCGTTGTTCGCGATGTTGTAGGTATAGACAAAGCCATACGACCCTTCGCGCGGGATGGTCATGGCCAACGGGAAGCCATCATTGATCAAGGCTGCTGCCGGACCGTTCCACGAATGGCCCAACGCGATGTCCTGATTGACCATCATCTGCTGGAATTCTGCCCCGCCATCATAATACTTGCGCACCAGAGGCTTCTTCTCGATCAGGAACTGCTTGGCCTCTTCGACGATCTGCGCGGCCTTCTCGGGGTCATCCATATATTCGACCATATTGCCGTCATACCCCTTCATCAGCATCACAATCGACATCATGTCCTGAATGATATAGGCGGTCTGACCGCTGTATTTCTCGCTAAACAGCGTGTCCCAGGTCAGCGCCTCTTCTTCGCTTACCAGTTCGGTGTTGTAGGACAGAACTTCCATCCCCGACAGGATCGGCGCGCCCCATTTGTTGCCATTGATCGTCGACCAATCGCTTTCCGAGAAAGTCGGGTTGATTTTGCCCCAGTTTGTCAGCCGGTCTGTGTCGAGCGGCGCCAGAAGGTCATTGTCGATGAACTGCAGGAACCGGTGGCCGGCGACGGTCATGATATCGACGGTCGGGTTCGGCTGTTCGGCGGCCAGCAGGTTGAACTGCTTGCCCTGGTCATCGACCAGACGGACATTGACCTTGATGCCGGTCTCGGCCTCGAACTGTTCCTTGAACGCTTCGGGCACGAAGTCGTTGTAGGTCCAGATGTTCACCTCACCGCCCGATTGGGCTGCAGCACGACGCAGATAGAACGGTGACGCCAGCGCTGCACCAGTGGTGGCGGCAGTGCCAAGAAAACGGCGGCGGCTGTAAAGCAGTTTTGACATATCAGGTCTCCTTGTTGGTTTAGTGGTCTTCTTCTTGGTTATTGTCTTGTCGTCGTTCAGGCGCTGGCAGGTTGGCGCAGCACACCCGTTTTTGCTGCCCTTCTCAGATCATCAAGGTCATAGCGGCCAAGGTCCAGCGCTTTCAGGATTTCATTTTCTGCTTCGAAGTCCCGGCCATACATGGCGGAAAAAATCTGAATGCCTGCCTCGTGCAGCTTCGCCGGGTGACCGGTCAGACGCCCAAGTGCTGCGGTCAGCACAAGCCCGTAAGGCACATCCTCGGTCACATAACGGCTGTCGGCGGTGGCCGGACCAACGCCCCCATTGCCCTGCGCGTGCATCTGTTGGTTCATCTCGGAAATCGAGGCGACGGGCACGTGAAACGACAGGTGGAAATGCTCAAAGATCGTTTTGACCTCCAGCCCCAGGGCCTGTGCGATCTCTAACCGTTCGCGGTCCAGTTCTTCCAGCAAACGACCCACTTTGGGGGTGACGTTCTGGCCCTGCGACCATGTTTCGCCCTGCTCCATCCGGGTGATGTTGCCCAAGGCAATCCCCATATGGTTCTGCGGATTGAGGTTGGACAACGAAATGGCCAAAAGCCCGTCGCGCGGCTGGAACCGATCGCCGAACAGCGCTTGACACAGGCTCAAGGCCTCCTCGGACCGGTCTTCCGGCACGGTGCACAGATCCACACGGCTGCGCACGGTGTTCACCCGCACCTCGGTGCCCGATTGCCGCCGTCCGGTGCAGATCGTGGTCCCCCAAGCGGTGATCGGGACCGTCACGCCACGCGCCGCCAGCAGTTGCATCAGATAGACCGCCCCAAGCGAGGCATGGGACGAGATGATCACCTGATGGCGCGGCTTGATATGCGGAGCCAGCGCGTCCAGCACGGCCTTATGGCCATAGCCGGGCAGTGCGATGATCAAAACGTCATTGTCGCGCGCCAGCATCGCGGCACTGTCAGCGATGCGAGGTGTCAGCGTAGTCTCGACCGCACCAATGGCGGTCAGGGGTGCACCGTCGGCAAGCTCCGACGTGCCCTCGCCCGACGGCGACCACAACATCGGATCGTGACCTGCCTTATGCAACAGCGCCGCCGTTCCAAACGCGATCGAGCCTGCGCCCGCCAATCCTACCGTTTTGCCCACCTGTTCTCCCATCGTTTTGCCTTGTAGCTCTCTTTCAAATTCGGGCGCCACCTTACGCCGCGTCTGTCGACACCCGCACCGGATCGCCCAGCACATGCATCAAGCGGTTGGCCCAGCCAAACAACGACGCCGACAGGATCAGGTCCAGCACCTCGGCCGCGTCCAGCCCGGCGGCTTTCAGCGCGTCCATATGCGCCAGTCCGGCCCGTGACGGCGCTTCAGACAGCGCCACGGCGAAGTCGAAGATCGCCCGGTCGCGTTCGGTCAGATCCGCCTTCGCACCGTCGCGGAACAGCTTGTCCGTCACCTCGGTCGATGTCTCTAGCTGCGCGTGGCGCGCGGCATGAACGGCGGCGCAATAGATGCAATGGTTGACCATCGAGGCCCCTAGTGCGCCCAGCTCCCGCTCGGCCCGGCTCATCCCGCCCGTGTCATACATAATGGCATTAAACAGCGGCGACCGCACCTTCAGGCTTTCCACGTCATGCGCAAGGGTCAGCACGTATTCCGACACCTTGGTGTTCGACGGCGTGACCTGCAGCGCATCCAGTTGCGCCTCGGTGGCGGCTTTCAGGTCCACCGGGGTCACGCGCGGCTGCCAATGCGGGACGTTGCGGGTGAATTTCGTGATCACCTTGGTCATGCAAACGCCCCCTTCATCAAACGCAGCCCGGCAATCACCCGGATCTGATAGGCCAGAAACGCGTTCAATTCCGCCAGCCGCACGATATCGGCATCCGCCACCCCGGCCGCTTGCAGGCCCGAAACATCAGCCGCCGCAACATTGCGCGTGTCAGCTGCGACCTTGTCCATGAATGCCACAACCTCGGCCAAACCCAGCGCTGCCCCGTCATTTTCCGGGTCAGCCAGATCGGCAAACGCACCTGCCCCGTCGGCATATTGCGCGGCAAGGTCCGCTTCATCGTTCAACGTCGCGATCCGCGCTGCCAACGCTGCCCGCAGGTCATGCGACCACGGGCCTTCATCTTTCGGGCGCAATACGGCGTCTTCGGCGGCCTGCGTCATCTCGAAGATCGCTGCACGCCCTTCGACGGCCGCCGCTAAACCACCTTCGGTCGTTATCCCTGCCTGACGCAGCGCAGTCGTGACCAAAGCCATCAGGCCACCTCCCCCTTCTCACTTTCCGTGATCAGGTCGGTGGGCACCCATTCGCTGCCATCCAGTTCCGGCTTGTCGTAGTCCAGCATGGCTTGCCAGTGCTTGGTGAGGTCCTCGGTGTAAAGCTTCGCCGCAATCTCGCGGGTCATCCAGTTTGCGCCCTCTGATATCCCCGGAATATCGCCCGAGACCTTGCCCAAACTCGCCGACGCACCGTAGTTGAAGCAGTAAACATTGGACAGCCACTGCGCGGTGCCCGGCACTTTTTCGCGGAACGTGAAATCGTGGTTCAAGTAGGGGAAGCGCCCCAGATCGCGCGACGGTTCATCCGCCGGCGGCGTGTAAACATCCTGCCACAGCAGGATATTGGTCGCCGCGTCGCCGAACTCGGTCCGCGACAGCGGGTCGATGGTGAAGCCGGTGCCAAGGATCACGAAATCCGCCTCATACGCCGTGCCATCGGCGAACCCCACTTCGACCGCGCCGTTCTTTTCGACCGTCGTTTGCACCGCTTTACCGAAGTGAAAATACGCGTTCGGATGACGACTGACCCGGTTGGTCGAGCCATGCGGCGGCGGCGTTTGCGTGGAGAAGGAATACTGCATGAAGCGCCAACGCCATTCATCCGGCAGGCTGGCATAACCCGCGGTGAACCCGAACGACCCGATCCCCATCATCTTGTTGATGGTCGGCATTTCTTTGCGGCGGATCAGGTGGCGCACTTCAGCCGCGCCATGCTCCAACGCCTCAGCGGCATTGTCCACGGCGGACGCGCCCACGCCCACCACCGCCACGCGCTTGCCTTTCAGATTGGCAAAGTCGATCTCGTCGGCACTATGCGCCCAGAACCTGCGGTCCAGACCCTGCACAAAGCCGGGAATGTTCGGCTGCCCGGTGCCATCGCGCCCGGTGGCAAAGACCAATTTACGGCACAGGATCGACTTCTCCTTCGCGCCGGACAGGTGCAGCCGCAACAAATCCCCCTCAGGCTCAACCAGATCGACGGCCACGTTGTTCTCGGTCGGGATGTCCAAAACCTGCCGATACCATTGCAGGTACTCCATCCACATCGGGCGCGGGATCTTGTCCAGCGCGTCCCATTCCTTTGTGCCGAACTGCGCGCGATACCACGCCTGAAAGCTCAACGCACCATGCCCAAAGGCCGGACCCGTCAGCTCTTTGGGCGAGCGCAACGTCTCCATCCGTGCATAGGTCAGCCACGGGCCTTCCAGCCCCTCGGGGCTGCGATCCAGCACCCGCATGTTGTGAATGCCACCGGTTTTCAGCGCCAGCCACGCCACCATGCCGCACATGCCACCACCGATGATCACCACATCATTGACCCCGTCACGCGCAGGCACCCAGGCCTTGCCGGGCCAGCAGAGGAACGTCAGATCCTCACGCAGCCGCGCCTCCAGTGCAGGCAAGCCTTGGCCATCTATCGGCGTTGCGGTGTCATGTGTCATGTCGTCTTTCCTTTAGGTATCAGATCCGGTCCCGAAGCGGTCAGGCAGACTGGCTGTCAGACCATTCCGGGTGGAGAACATCGATATGGAAGGGATGGGCATGCCGGTGCCGGGCCCCGTGCGCCGGAGTGTCGCGCAAATGTGGGTGATCGCTGGGCAAGTCGGGATGAACGTGTGAGCGGGTCAGCGGATCGGCGGCGGGCCAGACCCGTATTGCCAATAGGGCCACACCTGCGGTGAGCGCCGACAAAACCAGCAGCGATGGCGTCAACCCGGCAAGGGCCGCAAGTTGTCCAGCCAGCGGATACGCCACCAGCCATCCGACATGAGACAACGAGAATTGCGCCGCAAAGACCGACGCGCGGTCCACCGCACGGGCCGACCGTGCGATCACCAAGCCGCCCGGCGTCAGCACCAGTGACGCCGCCAAACCAAACGCCAGCCAAAGCGCCAAGTGGCCTACATAGCCCAACGGCAAAGCAATCCCGAACCCAAGCGCTGCATGCGTCATCGTGCCCACCGCCATCACGCGACGTTCATCCAGTCTTTCAATCAGGCGCGGCACCAGCACGGCACCGATCGCAGCCCCCAGCCCGTAGAGGGTCATCAGGATTGGGAAATGCCGCTCTGCATCGCCCAGCGTTGTGCCCGCCAGCACTACCGAGTTGACCAAAACCCAGGCCATGCTCAGCGACAGTGCAAAATTGAACAAGAACAGTCCCCGCAGCCGCGGCGTCTTGCGATAGATATGCAGTCCGTTCAGTGCACGGGTCAGGAACGGCCCCTTGCGCTGCGCGCCCGTGTCCGCTGGGAAACGCGTGATCAGCAGCCCCAGGATGGACCCCACGAAGGCCAGCGCAGCGACCCAGAACAGGAACTCTGCCTCGATCAGTTGCAGCACGATGGCGGCGATCACCGGTGACAGCACCGATTCCAGCGTGTAGGCGATGCGCGACCAGACCAATGCCCGGCTATAGGCGTGCTCGTCCGGCAGCACGTCCGGGATCACCGACTGAAACAGCGGCGTAAACCCGGACGAGACCGCGAAAAACACCAGCGCCAGTGCTGCGATCTGCCACGTCTCGGTGGCGAAGGCCATGGGCAGCAGCAGCAGCATCCGCGCCACGTTCAGCCCCACCATGACCCGCTTGCGCGGGGCGCCTGCCAACAAGGCTTCGGCCAGTGGCGCAATGCCCACATAGGCAACCATCTTCACCGCCAACAGAAAGCCAAGGATCTGCCCCGCCGCCGCAGCGCCACCGATACGGTAAGCCGCCAGCGACATTGCCACCGTCATCAGCCCGATCGCCAACAACGAACACACCTGCGCGGCGAAAAGCCGCCGGAAGGTCGGATTGGCAAGGGGGCTGATACGGGCTGCGGTCATGAGGCGAGCGTATCCTTGGGCAAGGCTTGGGCTTTGAACCGGGCGGTACTGGTATCGACGCAATACTGATCGGCCCAATCTTGGGCGATCCGCGACAGATCGTCCACAGCCTTGATGATAAAATCTGCCTTCTCGTCGGTCATCAAGGCAGATAGGTTCAGCCGCACCCAGCCGGGCTTCGCCGTCTCCTCGCCCTGTTCCAAAGCCGCGATGGTCGCATCGGAATCGGCCTTGCCCAGACCCAGCAAACGGTGGCCATACGGCCCGGCACAGGCACAGCCGCCACGTGCCTGCACGCCGGTCAGATCGCTGAGCAGTCGGGTGAAGAACTGGTGATGCACCTGCCCCCCTTCCCCGTCCTGCACGCGGAAGGAAAAGATCGGCAAAGCGTCGGCGTCGGGCAGGCCCAAAACCTCAAGCCGGTCGTTGCCAGCCCAGATTTTCAGGGCCCGCGCCCTAAGTGCCGCTTGCCGCTTGTCGAGCCAATCCTGCCCCAGCGCCTCTTTCACCAGCATCGCCAGTGCCGCGCGAATATCGCCGGTCACGTTGGGCGTGCCGCCTTCTTCGCGCGCCGCGAGGTTTTCAGAATAGACATGCCCCCACGGCGACACGAAACTGACCGTGCCACCTCCGGGCAGTGTCGGCGTGGCACGGCAGGCGATCGCGTCGCGGATCACCGCAACACCGCTGGACCCCGGACCGCCGGGAAACTTGTGCACGGAAAAGACGATGGCATCCTTCTGGGCATCACTGCCCGGCTTCATATCCATCGCGCAATAGGGTCCGGCACAGCCGTAGTCCCAGATCGCCAGCGCGCCATGGGCGCGCAGCATCCGGGTCACCGCGTCCACATCGGTCAGGATACCAGTGACATTGGACGCCGCCGAGAACGTGCCGACGATCCGCGCAGCCCCCTGCGCCGCCTGCAATGCACGCGCGAGGTCATCCAGATCGACGCCACCGCCCGGGGCTTCGGTCACCTCGATCACCTCGGCCCCGGTTTCGCGCCATGGCAGGATGTTGGAATGATGCTCATACGGGCCGGTCAAGACCACCACGCGCTGCCCGTCCCTGACCATTTTGGCCAGGTCCAGCAAGCCCACGATCCGGTTGATCCCGGCGGTCGAACCTGCGCCGGTGAACACCACGCTCATCCCCGGCCCCGCACCGGTCAGACGCGCAATCTCGGCCCGCGCAGCCTCGCGCAGCTTGGTCATATATTCGCCGCAAAACGACGCCTGCGTGTGGGTATTGGCGTAATAGGGCAGCACACGATCACGAATGAAATCCTCGACCTGCGCCAGCGCCCGGCCAGAGGCGACGTAGTCGGCATAGATCAGCGGTTTCGGCCCAAACGGCCCGTCGATCTGCACATTTTCACCGATCAGCCCCTTGCGGATCTGATCATGAACCTCAGCGCCCTTCAGCGCAGCCTTGAAATCGTCGAGAGCGGTCATGTTATCCCCTGAATTGATCCAACCATGATGACGCAAAATTTTGAAAAAACTTCACAGCTTTTCACCATTGCAAATCAAATTTTGGGTCATATGATCGCTTTATGGCGCATATATTAGATCAGTTTGATTATCACATCCTAGAGGAACTCCAACGCGACGCGGCACAGTCCCAAAGGGTTCTTGCCGACAAGATCGGCTTGTCGCAAAACGCCTGTTGGCGCAGGCTCAAGGCGCTGGAAGCCATGGGGGCAATCCGCAACCGCACCGTGGTGATCGACCGCGAAAGTCTAGGCGGCAGCTTCGTGGTATTCTCGTTGATCAAGACAAGGCACCATTCTGCCGACTGGCTGCGACAGTTCCGCAACCACGTCTCGGCGATCCCCGAGGTGATCGACTTCTTCCGCATCGGCGGCGAATACGACTATCTGTTGAAGATCGTTGTCAGCAACATGGCAGGCTATGATGATGTCTATAAGCGCCTGATCGGGAATATCGAGCTTGAGACCGTCACCTCCTATTTCGCGATGGAGGCGATCGAGGAACAGCGGCCCATTCCGCTCAGGTAAGGCACAACCGATCTTCTCGCATTGGCGAACAACGGAAGGGCGGACCCTGACCGCGGGTGGGGGTGAAGCCCCCGCCCATGGGGGCGGTCGGGGGCTGCCCGGCATGGCCGGACGGGGACCATCACGGACCTAGCGCCAGTTCAGCACCACCTTGCCCGACAGACCGGATTTCATCGCGGCGAACCCTTCCTTGAACTCGTCCACATGCATCCGGTGGGTGATCACGCGGCTCACATCCAGCCCGTTTTGCAACATCGCGATCATCTTGTACCAGGTCTCGAACATCTCGCGGCCATAGACGCCCTTGATGGTGATTGCCTTGAACACGATGCGCGACCAATCGACGGGGGACTTGCCGGGCGGAATGCCCAGAAGCGCGATCTTGCCGCCCATGATCAGGCTTTCCACCATTTGGTCCAGCGCCTGCTGACTGCCTGACATTTCAAGCCCGACATCAAAGCCCTGCTTCATCTTCAGTTCGCTGATCACATCGCGCAAATCTTCTTTCGTCACATCCACCGTGCGGATGTTTCGACAAACATGTTCGGCCAGCTTCAGGCGATCCGGGTTGATATCGGTGATCACAACATGCCGCGCGCCCGCGTGACGGGCGACCGCCGCGGCCATGATGCCAATCGGCCCGGCACCGGTGATCAACACATCCTCGCCCAGCAGATCGAAACTCAGCGCCGTGTGCACCGCGTTGCCAAGCGGGTCGAGGATCGCGCCAATCTCGTCCGGGATATCATCGGGCAGCGGCACCACGTTGAACGCAGGCAGGCGCAGATACTCCGCAAACGCCCCTTGCACATTCACCCCGATGCCGCGCGTGCCGGGGTCCAGATGGAACTTGCCCGACCGGCTTTGGCGGCTTTCCGTGCCGACCACATGGCCTTCGCCCGAGCACCGTTGCCCGATCTCAAGCCCGGTGACATTGCGGCCAAGTTCGACGATCTCGCCGGCAAACTCGTGGCCCGTGATCATCGGCACCGGCACTGTGGCAGCGGCCCAGTCATCCCAGTTCCAGATGTGAATGTCGGTGCCGCAAATCCCGGTGGCGTTGATGCGGATCAGCACCTCGTCGGGGCCGATCTCGGGGACCGGCGCCTGCACCATCCACAGCCCTTCCTCGGGCTTGGATTTTTCCAGGGCTTTCATGGTGTTGGGTAGGCTCATTTGATCACTCCCAAATCACGACCCACTTTGCCGAACGCAGCCAGCGCGCGGTCAAGCTGTTCGGTGGTCAAAGCGGCGCTCATCTGTGTGCGGATGCGCGCCTGTCCATGCGGCACGACCGGGAAAAAGAAGCCCGAGACATAGACGCCTTCGTCAAACAACCCGGCCGCCATTTTCTGTGCCAAGGGGGCATCACCCAGCATCACCGGAATGATCGGATGCTCGCCGTCCAGCAGCTTGAAGCCCAGCTTGCTCAGCCCGTCCCGCCAGTATCGCGCGTTTTCAAACAGCTTCGTGCGAAGGTCCGCGCCTTCTTCCACCAACCGGATCGCCTCAAGCCCCGCCGCAACAATCGACGGCGGCAAGGCGTTCGAGAACAGATAAGGTCGCGCCCGTTGGCGCAACAGGTCAATCACCGGCTGCGGCCCGGCAATATAGCCGCCAAGCGCGCCGCCAAGCGCCTTGCCCAGCGTGCCGGTCAGGATATCCACATCGACGCCGAAGTGATCCGGCGTCCCTGCCCCGTGTGGCCCCATGAAGCCGGTCGCGTGGCAGTCATCCACCATCACCACCGCGTCATATTCCTTTGCCAATCGGGTGATTTCCGGCAGGTTGGCCAGATAGCCATCCATCGAAAACACGCCATCGGTGGCGATCATCACATGCCGCGCGCCACCCTCGCGCGCCTCTTTCAGCTTCGCCTCCAGATCGCCCATGTCGTTGTTGGCGTAACGGAAGCGCCGCGCCTTGCACAGCCGGATCCCGTCAATGATCGACGCATGGTTCAGCGCATCCGAGACGATCGCATCCTCCGGCCCCAGCAGCGGTTCAAACAACCCGCCATTCGCATCGAAACAGGCGGCGAACAGGATTGAATCGTCCTTGCCCAGAAACGCCGCCAGTTTCTTCTCCAATTCGCGGTGCAAATCCTGCGTGCCGCAGATGAACCGGACCGAGGCCATGCCGAACCCCTTGTCCTTCATCACGTCGCACGCAGCGCGGATCAGGTCGGGGTGATCGGCCAGCCCCAGATAGTTGTTGGCGCACAGGTTGATCACCTCGTGCCCGCCCACGCTGATTTCCGCCCCCTGTGGCGAGGTGATCAGCCGCTCGCGCTTCATCAGCCCGTCGGCCTCGATCCCGGCAAGCGTGGATTGCAGTTCGGAAATGAAACGGTCGGACATGGGAGGCTCCTGTGTTTTGATACCGAAACGCTACTATAGCGGACAAATGTCCACAATATGGGATTTCACCTTGGCAAACAACTGTCCGCCAGTTCGTTACCCGCCTTTGACGACAAGGAAGGCGCGCGCGCGCCCTTCGGCCTGCAACCGGTGTGGCACGTCCGCCGCATAACGCGCGGTTTCACCTGTGTTCAGCCGGTCAGACACATCACCGCTGGTCACGGTCAGCACACCTTCGATCACGGTCAGGTTCTCTTGCGTGCCGTGGGCGTGGGGCGCTGACTCCAAAACGCCATCCTTGGCAAAGCGCAGCTCGTAGACCTCGTGTTGGCCTGCATCCTCGGGCGGCGACAGAATGCGGATCGTGCAGCCTGCGCCGTGGTTCTCGATGGTCGGCACTTCCTGCGCGCGCAAAACGTCGATCTGGTTGCCTGCCTGATCCTCCAGGAGCCCCGCGAAATCGACCTGCAATGCGCGCGTCAGGTTCCACAGCGTTGACACCGTGGGCGAGGATACGCCCCGCTCGATCTGGCTGACCATGCTGCGCGACACACCTGATAGCCTGGCCACCGCTTCAAGCGACAGCCCTTGCGTCCGCCGCGCCTGTTTCAGGCGGGCCGGAAGACGCGAGAGGATCGAGTCAGGTTTGTCCATCATATTGGACGGTAAGGCCGGCTTGGTTGGCTTTCCAGTGGAAAATGGTGAACGGCGCGCAGGTTCGGATGGCTTTATGCCTTGGGTCAACCAGTTCGCATACGCTTTCGGCGAGGGCGCATTCCCTTAGCTGCTGCCTTTGCTGACCTTGGCTATCCGACCAACGGATCGCCTGAATTCACGCGCTCTGGCAAACATGCACTCCAAGAAATGGCGGATGCACGACCTGCCGCGACCAAGCCGCCAACGCGCCACCGGCGGAGGTCATAAGCGCAGTGGTCGGAACATCGGTCCAAGCAGTATCGGTCGGGTAAGGTGGCGGAGCGGAAGGGATTCGAACCCTCGAGACGGTTCCCCGCCTACACACTTTCCAGGCGTGCGCCTTCGACCACTCGGCCACCGCTCCGCCGCCGTTGCTACAGCAAAAGCCCAAGCGGGTTCAAGCGGTCATTGCAAATTTTGTGGTCGGCATTCTGAGGGGCTTTAGCGGTGTGCGAAAAGCGAGAACGACAGGGGCAACCAGCGCTTGTCGGGCCAGCCATACATCCCGTCGCCGGTGGGTGTCAGGCAGCTGAAAAGTGGCCATGGCACGCTGTCATGTTCGTTGAAGCATTCCAACGTAAGCCCAGCCCCGATGATCGCGTTCAGGATGTCCGAAAGCGTGTGATCAAACCAGTATTCGTGGCCCGCCTGAAGCGTGGGGAAATCGCCGGTATAGTCGCGCGGGGCGTCATCTTTCCATGTTTTGCGGTCGAAATATGGGGCCAGGTAGCCGGGGCGCCCGTCAGGTAACGCCATGGTTTCGTCGTCAAACACCATTGCCGCCGGGTGCCCTTCGGCCAGATAGAGCCGCCCACCGGGCTTCAGAAGCCCCGCGACAATCCCGGCCCAACGCGGCAGATCGGGCAGCCACCCAACAGCCCCCCACGTGATGAACACCAGGTCGAACTGGCCAAACCGGGCCAGCGCGTCTGGGGCGTCATACAGGTCAGCCTCTACGAATTGGGCGCGGGGTGACAGATCCAGCTCCTCTGCCAATGCCCTGGCCAGCTCTACGGCCTTGGGCGAGAAGTCCAACCCCACAACGTCGGCACCCTGTTGCGCCAAGGTTAAACTGTCACGCCCGAAATGGCATTGAAGGTGGGCGATCTTCAGACCCGCGACGTCGCCGATATCGGCACGTTCGATCGGGTGCAGGGTTGCACGACCTTCGCGCAGCGGCGTCAGGTCATAGGCGTCCGCCTTCAAATGAATCGCGACGCGCTCATCCCACGTGGCCTTGTTGGCGGTTGCCCAGTCGTCGGGGACGTTTCTACGATCTGCCATTGTTATCCCCTTGCGTCTGAGTTCCGTTTCAATCGTCAAGATGGATGCTGAACCGCCGGTTCAACCGGCTTTTCTTTTCCACCTTGCCAAAGCGAATGCGGCCAATCTCGGCGCTGCGGGCCACATGGGTGCCGCCACAGGGTTGCAGATCGACCTGTTCATCATCGGTGCCAATACGCACCAGTCGCACGCGCCCAGCCCCCTTGGGAGGCTGCACGGACATGGTTTTGACCAGGCCCGGATTGGCCGCAAGCTCGGCATCTGTGATCCATGTTTCGGATACCGTCAAATCGCGCGCAATCAAGGCGTTCAACGCGTCTTCCAGCGCCTGTTTGTCCTCGGGTGGTTCCTCCATCGCGAAATCAAGGCGCGACTTCTCCGCCCCGATCTGTCCCCCCGTGACCGGCAAGGGGATGACAACGGACAACAGGTGCAAGGCCGTGTGCATACGCATGTGGCGCAGGCGCAGATCCCAATCCAGCGCCTGCGTGACTGTGGCACCGACGGGCGGCAATTCGGCGCCGTCCTCCGGAACCAAGGCAATCGCGTCTCCGTCACCCTTCAAGGTGTTTACCACTGTGGTCGTGGTGCCTTCCCAGCTGATCTGCCCACGGTCGCCCGGCTGACCACCCCCGTTGGGATAGAACAGGCTGCGATCAACAACAATGCCGCGGTCCGTGTGGGCCAGCACCCTGCCCTGCGCCTCGCGCAGATAGGCGTCATCGCGAAAGAGCGGCTCAGTCATCGCCATCTCCGTCGTCGCTTTCGTGCATGTCTTCGACCGTCAATGCCGAAACCGCAGGGGGTTCGTTGGTCGTGGCCGGAGGTGAGGCGGGCGCTGTTGGTGCGGCCAAAGGAGCGGCCGCGGCGGCGGTCAGAACCTCTGGGTTACGCAACCAGATGTCACGCTGCGCATAGGGAATTTCGATCCCCTCTTCCACAAAGCGGCGCGCGATTTCGTGGTTAATCTCACTTTTGACCGTCAGCATGTAGTTCACGTCGCTCAGGATCGCGCGGATCTCGAAATCAAGGCTGTCCGCCCCGAAACCCTGAAACACGACATTGGGTGGCGGGTTGACGGTGACCATCGGATGGTTCTCGGCAATCTCGCGCAGGATCTCTTCGATCCGGCGGGTGTCAGAGCCATAGGCAACCCCCACCGGCACGATCACCCGGCCGATGGAATTGCCGCGGGTGTAGTTGGTGACAACACCTGACACCAGATCGCTGTTGGGCAGGATCACATCGGTGCGGTCGAAGGTTTCGATCCGGGTCGCGCGCACGGAAATGTCACGCACATAGCCCATCTGTCCGCCCACCTCGATCCAGTCGCCTTCGGAAATCGGCCGTTCGATCAGAAGGATGATACCGGACACGAAGTTCGACACGATGGTTTGCAGACCGAAGCCGATCCCGACCGACAGCGCGCCGGCGATAATGGCAATCGAGCTCAGGTCAATCCCGGCCGACGTGATCGCGATCACTGCCGCCAGAAAAATGCCGACATAGCCGACACCGACGGAAATGGCGTTCTGCCCGCCCTTGTCCAGCTTGGTCTTAGGCAAAATCGAAGCCTTAAGCGCCGATTGTGTGGCCCGCGTCGCGGCATAGCCGACGCCGAATATCAACGCGAACACCACGAAGGTGCGCGGCGTTACACGCGCCTCGCCCAGCTGGAACCCTTGCAGGAACGTGGTCCACAGCTCGGTCAGGTCCGTAGGACGCGCGCCCCACACAAGCGCAAGAAGCGGGAGCGACAACAACACCAAAACGGTGGTCATCAAGACCGGCAGAAGCGCCTGACCCGCCTCTTCTTCACTAAGCTTGCGCACCACACCATAGAGGTTGGTCAAGAAGACGTGCAACAGTGCCAGCACCGCAATGATACCCATCGTTGTCACTGTGGGGAACATGGTCGATACGGCCAGACTGGTATACCCAATCGCCGCCAAAACAGGCGAGGCGATGCCCACCAGTTCGCAGCTGCGTCCGATCAGCACGACGATACGTTCGCGGAAGGTCTTTCCTTCAGTGCCGGTCTGTTCGTCGGCATGGCGGCGCAAAAGGCGGCCGATCCGCACGAGCAGATAGCCAGAGCCGACCAGGATCGGGAAAACCAAAACGGCGAGCGTCCCGTCAGAGTAGTTTTCGTTCTTGGCCAGCCGGGACAGCACCACCCAGACGCCAAGCAAAAGCCCAAGAAGCGCGACATTTACCCGGGCCTCGGCACGTTGTGCGACGCGCGGCAGTTCAATCAGCGACCCGCCGCTTGTTTCGGCTGAGAACAACCGGGTTCCAATCCACAACCCGCCAAACAGCAGGAAGCCGAACCAAGGCAGCGCATCCACGATGACCTGCCCGCGAAGCCCAAGCACACCGGCAAGGTTCAATGCCTTGATCAGTGCGAAGATACCAATCAGTGGCGCGACCACCTGCCCCAGCGACATGGCAAACCCCACAACGCCGCGCGACGGCCCGCTGCGCTGGTTCCTGACGCGGCTGCCAAGGCGGATGATCCAGACACGGCTGAAGAAAATCAACACGAAGGCGATGATCAGCAGCAAAAGGGTCAGCGGCAAATCCGCGTTGAGGTCGGCACGCTGCGCGTCACTGCCCCATGCTTTTCGCACTTCGTTGACCGCCAGGTCCAAAGAGGTCTTCAGATCCAAAAAAGCTTGTGGCCATATCGCCGGATTGACCGGGCTTGGACCCAGCTTCAGGATCTGATCCGCCTGACGCGCGCGCACCAGACTGTCTATTTCACGGATCAATACATCGGCGCGGGAAAACGCCTCTTCTGCCTCTTGCACCGGCAGTTGCGCAGAATTCAGCTTGTTGGTCAGTTCGCTGCGGCGCTGTGTCAGGACGGCAGGTTCCGACCCTGCGGTCTCGGGTTCTGGGCCAAGCGTCGAAAGTTGGGTCTTCAACGTATTGATACGGATAGAGTTTTCGGCCTGAGCATCCGCAAAAAGGTCACGCCAGTCGGACAGTTCCTGACGCAAATCCGCCAAGACCTGATCCGAAGCGCGCCCGACCTCGACCGCGCCTTCCACCCGCTCGGCCACGCGGTCCCATGCCGCATAGTCCGGCGCACCGCTGGTCGTCACCACATAAGACGGCGTGCGCTCCTCTTTCTCAAGGCGCGCGTCCTGCGCGAAGGCGAACGACGAAAGGGCCAGCCAGAAGGCGGCCAGAAAAAACGTAAGGCTGCGGGTCATTCGACCTCCTCGAACGCTTCCGGCAGAAAGGCGGGACCGCGATCAAGCCATTCTGGCACCGGCAGCTCTTTTTCACGCAGAAACTCGGGGTTGAACAGTTTTGACTGATAGCGCGTGCCATAATCGCACAAGACCGTCACAATGGTGTGGCCCGGTCCCATTTCCTGCGCCATGCGAAGGGCGCCTGCAACGTTGATGCCGGACGATCCGCCCAGACACAGACCTTCGTTTGCAAGCAGATCGAAGATGATCGGCAGCGCCTCTTCATCGGGCACCTGCCACGCCATGTCGGGGGTGAACCCTTCAAGGTTCTTGGTGATCCGCACTTGTCCGATGCCCTCGGCGATCGACCCGCCTTCCATCGCGATTTCGCCGGTGGTGTAGTAGCTGTAAAGGCCCGCCCCCATCGGATCGGCGATGCCGATCTTCACCCCCTTGGGCTGAAGCGCCATGCCGACACCCGCCAGCGTGCCGCCTGATCCGACCGCGCAGACGAACCCGTCCACCTTGCCGCCGGTCTGGTCCCAGATTTCGGGGCCGGTGGTTTCGACATGGGCCTGACGGTTGGCAACATTGTCAAACTGGTTGGCCCAGATCACGCCGTTGGGTTCAGTTATCGCCAGCTTTTCGGCCAGACGGCGCGAATAGTGGATGAAATTGTTCGGGTTGCGATAGGGCGCGGCCGGAACCTGCACCAGTTCTGCCCCGGCCAGGCGCAACATGTCTTTCTTTTCCTCGGACTGGGTTTCCGGGATCACGATCACCGTTTTGAACCCCATCGAGGCACCAACCAGCGCCAGACCAATGCCCGTATTGCCCGCCGTGCCTTCCACAATCGTGCCGCCGGGTTTCAGGTCACCGCGTGCGACGGCATCTTTGATGATATACAGCGCCGCCCGGTCTTTGACGGACTGGCCGGGGTTCATAAATTCGGCCTTGCCAAGAATTTCGCACCCGGTCGCCTCCGAGGCGGCTTTCAGGCGGATCAGGGGCGTATTGCCCACTGTAGCCTCGAGGTCTTTCTTGATGTCCATTTTCTGCCCCTTGTTCGCGCGTTGTCCCTACAATCTGTAGGGGCTGACACCTAGGGGTTCAAGGGGCCGTTGACGGCGGAACCGTCAGCATCCGGCCCGAAGTCGATCACGGTTATGCGAGAGCCAAAGCGCGCTTAGAACCAATGGCCCGCAACCCGCCTCGCCGCTCTGCACCAGACCCATCAGCTTGTCGAACGCGATGACATGGGTTCGGATGTCTTCGGCTTCGTCCACGACACCGCCAAAACCGGCCACATCGTCGGGCAGGTCGCACAGGGCGACATAGGTGTAAAAGAATTCGGTGCTGGCACCGGGGCTGGGATAGTGGTGCGGCAAGGGCAGCAAGCGGTCTAGCGTCAGGCCGGCTTCCTCTTGCGCTTCACGGTGGGCGCAGGCCTCAGGCGTTTCGCCGGGGTCGATCCGACCTGCGATGGGTTCCAGCAGCCAAGGGGACGGATCGCCCCGCATATGCGGCCCCATGCGGAACTGTTCAATCACCATCACCCGATCGCGCACCGGGTCATAGGGCAAAACGATCACCGCATCCCCGCCGACAAAGGCGGATCGGGTCACTGTCTCGCTCATCTCGCCTGAATAGCGGCGAAAGGACAGGGTTTGCTCTTTCATGGCGAAAAAGCCGGTATAGGGCTGGGCTTCTGCAGTAACGCGCACATCCTGAGCGCCGTATGCCGCCCTGAGCGTGGTGGGCGAGGCATTGTTGCGCGCGCGCAACCGGCTGGCGGCACGCACACGGATCATCGCAAACCGCTCGGCGATCTGTTTGGGGGTCAGCGTGCCGAAGGTGCCCATGACCTCGCGCGCGGCCTCAAGCGTGAGATCACCCCACGCCGCAACCCAATCGTCCAACGACCATGGGTCACCGGCAGTCCAGAGGCCGGGATCGGGGAAATAGACCTGCGCCGTTACGGGGGCCGCCTGCCCGTCAGGATGGACGGCAAGCGCCTGCAGCGTGTAGTCGAAACCACCTTCGTAGAAATCAAGCCGCGCTTTGGCTGTGTCCGACAGTTCTTCGACCAACAGCCCCTGCGCCACGGCGTCTGGATCGTTCGGACAAGCCTGGATCATCGGAAACGGCTGATCTTTGACCCAGCTGACCTTGTGCGCGGGCAAACAGGCCGGTTTCGCCTGATAGGACTGGCCTTGCAACACCAGCTCCAACAAGGGGCGGTAACACAAGGTTCCATAGAAAAACATGGCGCTCACGGGGTCAGCCCCACGCGCGCGCCGCCCGGAACGCACACCAAGCGCCGATCGCGCCGCCCAGAACGGCCGTGGCAATGACCTCGCCAGTGAAATATTCCAAAAACAGTTCGGTCCCGATGACAAAGATGTCCTGCACCGCTTCGACCGGCCCATCATAGGCTTTTCGCATGCTTTCCCCGATCATGTGGGCAAAGGCAAACACGAACAGCGTCACGCCGACCTGCACCAACGTCGTCGTCACCGCATTCGCGCCAACGCTGCCAAGGCGTCGATCTGCACGCGGGCCAAGGAACTTCCAGCCCACCGCCAACCCGATCGCGGCACAGATCGGCGAAAACTTGGACAGGTCGCGCCCCTCTTCCATCAGGGGTTTGATCATTTCGGCACAAAACCAGCCAGTGACGGCCAGGATAATCGCGGCAACAAGTTTCGCGGCTGTGGGCATGGGTCTCTCCTGCGCATGCGACGCTTTTTCAGGCACTTTTCTCAGGGGGGTATGGCCATTTTATGGCGCATTTGGCGCGAAGTTGCGCAATGTTGTCCTGACGCCACGCTTCCATGAGCCGTCTGACCGGCGTTCCCGTCAGGCCGGGTTCTTGAGCGTCACCTGCACCACATCGCAATTGCCCGAATGAAACGCCGCCGCGCAGGAGGTCAGATAAAAGTTCCACATGCGGCGGAAACGGTCGTCAAACCCCAGCGTGGCGACGCGCGCCCATTGGGCGTTGAAGACATCGTGCCACCGCCTGAGCGTCATCGAATAGCTTTCCCCGAACGTGATCTGATCACGGAAAGCCAACCCGGCCTTCTCGACCTCGGCGCGCAACGCGGTCTTTGACGGAAGCATCCCGCCAGGGAAGATGTATTTCTGTATGAAATCAACGCCTTTGCGGTAGGTCTCGAACCGCTTTTCCGTGATCGTGATGATCTGCAGGACCGCTTGGGCGCCGGGGCGCAGGCACTTTCGCAGGGTGCCAAAATAGACCGGCCAGTATTTCTCGCCCACCGCCTCGAACATCTCGATTGAGGCGATCCCGTCATAGCGTCCCGTCTCGTCGCGGTAGTCCTGCATCTTGATGTCGACCAGATCCGACAAGCCGGCCTTGCGGATGCGTTCGACCGCGAAGTCATGTTGCTCCTGGCTTATTGTCAGACCCGTGACGCGGATGCCACGGCGCGCGGCATGTTCTGCAAATCCGCCCCAACCACAGCCGATTTCCAGCACATGATCGCCCGGACCCACGCCCATCTGGTCGATCATCGAGGCATATTTCTGCGCTTGCGCCGCCTCAAGACTGTCCTGTCCGCTTTTGAACAGGGCCGAGGAATAGGTCATCGTGTCATCCAGCCAAAGCGCATAAAAATCATTGCCCAGATCATAGTGGTAACTGATGTTTTTCTTGGCCCGCTTCTTGCTGTTGGAATTCATCAGATGGCGCATGCGTTCATAGGCGCGCAGGAATATCTGGCCGGGAAAGCCGTCATACAGCATGTCATTGTCATCTTGCAGCAGATCCAGAAACGCCTGCAAATCCGGTGTGGACCAGCCACCGTCGATATAGGCGTCGCAAAAGCCAAGATCGCCTTCGCGGATCAAGCGCGCAAAGACGTCGGGATCATGCACGCACAGTTCAGCCACATAGCCCGGATGCGCCCCGTCCGCACGAAAGCGGCGCCCGTCGGGCAAAACGAAATCAAGACGGCCGCGGTTCATCCGACACGCGGCGTCAAAAACGCTTGGGAAATAACGAGGCAGTCCATCCTGCCCCGATGTGCTTTTCAGGATCATCGCGCCCCCCATGGTCTGGCCCTGACAGGGAAAGGCTAGGCCCTCGTTGGCCGGGCTGGCAAGATGGTTGCCATGCAGATGCAGCGCATATGCGCTGCGGATGCGAAGGCGGCGGGCACACGCGCAACCGCGTTTCGCACCGTCTCAAGGCAAGCGATGTTGGCCTTTTCAAGCGCGCTATTCGCCCGCGCAGGGCCAGCGGGGCAACAGGCAATAGGGTGCAAAACGGTCCCTGCGCGTGCAGAAGATTGCCAGCATCTGGCGCAATAAATTGCCAGTCGCACCTGTTTCAGGGCACCTAAAAAGTAGATCAAAAAGCGCCGCCAACTTCATGTTTTTAAGCTATTAACTTAAAGCACCTGATCCAGCGCAGTGATCAGTTTCGTCACTTCCGCCTCTGTCGTGTAATGCGTGAAGCTTACCCGCAGCACGCCGTTTGCAGGATCGACCCCTTGCGCGCGCAACGCGCGTTCAGCATAGAAATCTCCGCCGCCGGCCATGATGCCATGGGCCGCGAGTTTCTGTGCCAGCACAAGGCCCGGCACCTGCGCTGCCATTGCAACCGTCGGCGCGCGGTTTTCCGCCTGTGACGGCCCCAACACGCGCACCGAGTTTTTCGAAGACAGATAGTCCAGAAGGGGTTGCAACAGTCTCACCTCGTGCGCGCGTTGCAGATCATGGACCCCGGCGGTTCGCCCGGCCGTGTCCCCGCTTAGCCCGTGATGGTCGGCCAGAGCGTCGACATAATCTGCCATGCCGGCCGAGGCCGCGATTTGCGCATGGTCAGGTCCGGCAGGGGTGAACCGCTTGTAAAGCGCGCCCGCATTGAAGAAATGCCCCTGATTGGGCAGCACCTCCCCCAAGGCGCGGCGGATGACCATCAGCCCCTGATGCGGCCCATAGGTCTTGTAGGCTGAGAACAGATAGATATCCGCGCCCAGCGTGTCCACGTTAACAAACCCATGTGGGACATAACTGACGCCGTCGACGCAGCTATAGGCCCCTGCGGCCTTTGCCATGGCGCAGATGGTGGCGACGTCATTGATCTCTCCGACCACGTTGGAACAATGGGGAAAGCAGACCAGCTTGACCTTGGCGTCGCTCAGCAGGTCGGCAAGATCGGCAAGGGACAACTGGCCTGTTTCGGCGTCAAGCTGCCATTCGCGCACCTCGACCCCTTCGTCGGCCAGTCGCCGCCATGGGCCTGTGTTGGCCTCGTGGTCCTGATTGGTGACAATGATGGCATCGCCGGGCGCGAGGTGCTGCTGGAAGGCCTGTGCCAGAACATAGGTGTTCTGGGTGGTCGAGGGGCCAAAGCTCAACTCATCCGTGGCCACGCCCAACATGGCGGCCAGCCTGCTGCGGGCCTCGTCCATTTCCTCGCCCGCCAGCCGCGACGCCTCATACGGCCCATAGGGCTGCACCTTGCGTTGATGGTAAAAGCGGGTCAGCCGGTCAATTACGGGCTTGCATGTATATGACCCGCCCGCGTTTTCAAAGAACGCCTGCCCCTGCAGGCTTGGCTCGGCAAAAGCGGGAAACTGCGCCCGCACCCAGTTGATATCAAGTTCGGCCACGCCAAAGCTCCTTGCAATTTGAAACGCCCGCCCCTCGCAAGGGCGCGGCGACGGTTGACGTAACCCGCGCGCGGACCACATCGAAAAGCAGCCCCATCGCTAGGGGTCACCTTTGCCCTGGTCAAGAAAAAAGCCCCACCAGAGCGATCCGGCGGGGCTTTCGTTTGATCTTAGGTGGTTAGCGTTTCTCGGCCATCAGCCCGCGCAGGATTGACCAGCACATCAGCAACAGCACGAGTGTGAAGGGCAAACCCGTCGAAATCACCATCGCCTGCAAGGATCCAAGCCCCCCACCGATCAGCAATGCAATCGCCACAGCACCTTCGAAGATGCACCAGAAGACACGCTGCGGGACCGGGGCGTCAACTTTGCCGCCGGCTGTGATCGTATCAATCACCAGCGATCCGGAATCCGACGAGGTCACGAAGAACACGACGACAAGCACGATGCCGATGAAGCTGGTGATCTGTGCAAAGGGAAGCTCTTTGAGCATGGCAAACAGCTTCAGTTCCAGCGGGGCTTCGTTGACAGCCTGATACCCGTCCTGAACGAATTGGGTGATCGCGGTGCCACCAAAGACGGCCATCCACAGAACACAGACAAAAGTCGGGATCAGAAGCACGCAGATGATGAATTCACGCACCGTGCGGCCACGCGAAACGCGGGCGATAAACATGCCGACGAAGGGTGACCAGGAAATCCACCACGCCCAATAGAACGCGGTCCAGCCTTGCGAATAATTCGCGTCCTCGCGTCCGAAGGGTTGGGACAACGGAACGATGTTCGCGAAATAGCTGACGATTGAATCCCAAAACAGGGTCAGGATCGCGACGGTCGGTCCAACCAGAAGAACGAAGAACAGAAGCAAAAAGGCCAGCCCCATATTCAGTTCTGACAGCACCTTGACCCCGCCATCCAAGCCGCGGACGACCGACACAAGGGCCACCGCGGTGATCAACGTGATCAAGATGACTTGCGTTGTGGTGCCGATGGGCACGCCGAACAGCTCGTTCAGACCAGCATTCGCCTGTGTCGCGCCATAGCCAAGCGATGTGGCCAGACCGAACAACGTGGCAAACACGGCAAGCGTGTCGATGACATGGCCGGTCCAGCCCCAGACCCGCTCCCCGAAGATCGGGTAGAACGCCGAGCGAATGGTAAGCGGCAGCCCTTTGTTATAGGAAAACAGCGCCAGAGCGAGCGCGACAACAGCATACATCGCCCAAGGGTGTAGCCCCCAGTGATAGATCGTTGCGGCCATGCCCAGCTTGATTGCGGCCTCTTGATCGCCCGCAGCCGCCCCCAAGGGCGCCCAGTCGGTGCGCGCACCGCCTTCACTTGCCGTCCCGCCAAGTGAGGAAGAGAAATGGCTCATCGGTTCGGAAACGCCATAGAACATCAGCCCGATGCCCATGCCTGCGGCAAACAGCATGGCAAACCAGCCAGCATAGCCATAGTCGGGTGTCGCGTCCTCTCCGCCCAATCGCACGCCGCCCCACGGGCTTACGATCAGAAACAGGCAGAAAAGCACAAAGAAGTTGCCGGCACTGAAGAAGAACCAATCGAAATTCGACGTGAGCCACGGTCGCATCGCGCCAAAGATCGCTTCTGCCTGTTCCGGCAGGGCAAGCGCATAGAAAACGAATGCGACGATTGACAGACCCGAGATCAGAAAGACCGGGTTGTGAATATCAAGCCCGAACGGGCCCATTTGCGTTTGGATATTGTCCTGACCAATTTCGTAATCGGTATCGATGATGTCATACGCCCCTTCGGGCTCGGGTATGCCTTGTGGTTCGCTGGATTCAGCCATCACGGCCTCCTATATTCGTTTCTGACATGTTTCTGATCGCATCGCGTTCAGCGGACCAGAAACACCGATGCCTTGGTGTGTGCGGCAAGCTTGGTGCCGTTGGATGGCCAAATGACATCCAACAGGCCCGGTGCATGGGTCGCCATGACCACAAGATCCGCGCCCGTTTCTTTGACCGCCTCGATCAAGGCATCATCGACATCTGTCACGACATCGTGGCTCAGCATGGATTTATGCACTGCGGCGTGGCCGTGTTTTGCGCTTTGCTCTGCAGCGAATGCCGCAAGTTTTTCATCGTATTCTTTGGGATTGTGCCCAAGAGGCGAAGGCGTTTCGGCGGTTACGCCGACGTAACACACTTCGATCCCATATTGCGCGGCAAGCTTCGCCGCACAGGTCAAGGATTTTTCAAGCTTGTCCGCATGGGCAAGATCGACGGGAACCATGATCCGATTAAACACATGTCCCTCCCTTTTTTCTTTGGTTGGGGTGTGCCCCAATCCATGGGCGTCAGTTCCCCCCCGGCCAAGGGCAACGAACTTTGATGACCCCGAAGTCGGGGCCACAACGAGGTTTTCACGAACCGGTTCGCAGGGCCACGCTACACCGAAAAGCTTCGAACTCGCAAACAGCCCCCTTCCGGACATCTCTGACACCGACCCAAAACCTTCGGGGCTCTGGCCGGACAGGTGGCTTTTCGGATTTCCCAGCGCAGGGTTGCGGCGCGTCGCGCCTGCGACCTTGTCAGATCGCTTGGGCGACACCAGACCTGCAGCCGGAGCGCGTAGGTCTGACGCAGATCAAGGCGATTTCAGGCGAATTGATATACAATAATTGCATTGTCTGAAGATTAACCTGAAAGGAGGAAACAATGTCACAACGTGAATGGCTTCCGAAGATGTGGGGCGACTGGGGCGAAGACGAGGACAGCCCGTTTCATGCCTTACGCAAGCAGGTGGATACGCTGTTTGAGGATTTCGACAAGGGGTTCCCAGCCCGCGTGTCCGGGTTCTCTTTGCGCACAAATGTCAGCGAAACCGACAAGGAAATCTGCATCACTGCAGAGTTACCGGGCGTCGAAATGAAAGATGTCGATGTCGAGATCACGGGCGACAAGATTTCGATCAGGGGCGAGAAAAAGTCCGAGAAAGATGAGACGACCGAGAAAGACGGTCGGACATTTCATCGGATCGAACGAAGTTCTGGTGCATTCCAGCGGATGACTCGCCTGCCTTTCGAGATTGATCCTGAAACGGTGCAGGCAGGCGTCGCAAACGGCGTTTTGACCGTGACCATTCCGAAGCCCGCCAAAGAGCAGCAAAAAACCAAGAAGGTTGAAGTCAAGCAAGGTTGACGGGGCACTGGCCACTCCAAGTGGGCCAGCGCGCAACCAAAGGCGCCCGCGGAAGATCCCGCGGGCGCTGTTTCTTTGTTGTGCCCGATAAGCTTGACCTTTTGGCCTGTCTTACCCCGCCAGACACGCGGTCAAGGCGACGGGCGTTCTGGGTCTAGAAGCTCATCCGCGCATCAGCGTCCAGCATCGCGGCAGCCATGGCGTCGGGCGCAGCGACGGTGACACCGTCAAGCAGCACCTCGGGCCCAGCGCCTTTGTTGGGCAGATAGATCGCGCAAACCTCAACCTTGGCACCGGGCAGGCCCATGATCTTTTGCACAAGTTGTTGCGGACCAACGCCCAGCGGTTTTTGCGGGGCGGTCGCGCTTTCAGGGGCCTCTTTCAGCGCCAGATCAGCAGCGGGACCGCACAGCATCACATGAGGCATGGCGCCTTGTTCGGCAGATTTCATGGTCAGCACCATGGCCATCATCTGGGTCTGGGCTTCGGGCGCGGTCAGGATCGTGACAAGCGTGTCCGCTTCATCGGCATGGGCCGTGCCAGCAAACGCCGCCAGCCCAAGGGCGGCGGCGGTCAGGGTGGTTTTGATCGAGAATTTGGTCATGTGATCTATCCTTGAAAACGGGTGAACCCGGCCCGGCGTCGAACAGACACGGAGCGGGCGAGGCTGTGCGCCTCACCACATGACCTAGGCCTTACATTCCAAGAAAAGAATGCGTCATTTCGCACCGCGACCAACCGCCTCATGCAGAGGCACATGGCGGGTGGTCACAACAGCCGTCAGCCGTTCACATCGACAACCACGCGCCCCTTGACCTGACCTTTCAGGATATCCGCGCCAAGGCCCGGCAGGTCCGCCAGCGTTGCGGGTTGGACCATCGCTTCAAGCTTGTCCATCGGCAGATCACTCGCAATCCGTGTCCAGGCGCGCAAGCGGTTCTCGTAAGGCTGCATCACACTGTCGATGCCTAGCAGGTTCACACCACGCAACAGGAACGGGATGACGGTGGCAGGCAGCCCAGCGCCACCGGCCAGACCAACCGCCGACACGCTCGCCCCGTATTTCATCTGACCCAAGACGCGCGCCAGCATGTCGCCGCCCACGGCATCCACGCAACCAGCCCAAGTCTCGGCCTCAAGCGGGCGCTTGACGGTCTCGTTCAGCTCTTCGCGCGGCACGATAGTGGTGGCACCAAGGCCTTTCAGATAGTCCGCCTGATCGGGGCGCCCGGTGACGGCGGCGACCTCGTAACCCAGATTGGCCAGAATGGCGGTTGCAACCGAGCCGACGCCACCAGCAGCCCCGGTGACCAGCACCGGTCCCTGCCCCGGTTTCAACCCGTGATCTTCCAGCGCCATCACGGCCAGCATCGCCGTGAACCCCGCCGTGCCCACGGCCATCGCTTGGCGCGTGTCCAGCCCCTTGGGCAACGGCACCAGCTTGTCTGCCGCGATCCGGGCCTTCTGGGCATAGCCGCCCCACGACACCTCGCCCACGCGCCAGCCGGTCAGCACCACTTTGTCGCCGGACGTGTAGCGGTCGTCGTCGGACGCTTCCACTGTGCCGGCAAAGTCGATCCCCGGCACGTGGGGATAATTGCGCACCAGCCCACCGCCTTTGGGGGACATGCACAGCCCATCCTTATAGTTCACGGTCGAGTATTCGACGGCGACGGTCACGTTGCCTTCGGGCAGTTGATCCTCGCTGAGTTCCTTGATCTCTGCCGAGGCCAGCCCGTCGTCATTCTGCTCCATCACAAGTGCTTTAAACATCGTTGTTTCCCTATATCCAGAAAGTCTCATAGACGGTCGCGGCACGCGGCCCGTCAGGCGTCATCACATCCAGTTCGGTGCCCGTATCCCAATGGGTCATACGCACCATACCTATGGCGACACCGGTGTTGAAATCAGGCGAGTTCGCGGCCGAAGTCACCTGCCCCACCTGCTTATCCCCATCCATCAGGGGCCACGCCCGATCACAGGGGGGCACGCCACCCAAAATCTCGATCGCGCGTATTTGTTGCACCGGGCCTTCCTTGGCCACGCGCAAAAGCGCATCGCGCCCGACACAACCCAGCGCGCTTTGGGTCGAACAAAAGCGCCCAAGCCCGGCCTCGTGCGGGGTATTTTCGCGGGTCATGTCATTACCATAGCTTAAAAGCCCGCCCTCGACCCGTTCGATCCCATTGGGGCAGCCGGCATGCACATCCATACTTTTGCCCGCCTCCATCAGCGCGTTCCACAGCGGCATGGCGATGTCAGCGCCTTCGACGTAAACCTCAAACCCGCCCTGCTTGGAATAGCCCGAGCGCGCCACCACAAGGCTGCGCCCTTGGAACGCCAGCCGCTTGTAGCGGAAGAACCGGATATCACGCACCGCGTCGCCAAAGACAGCCGCCGCCAGATCGTCGGACTTCGGCCCCTGAATAGCCAAAGGCGAGACGTCGGGTTCATCCACCAGCACATCCAGCCGAAACCCATAGGCCAGCCCCTTGACCCAAAAGAGAAGATCACTGTCCGCGATCGAGATCCAGAACCGGTTGTCATCCAGCTTCACCGCCACAGGGTCATTCAGCAAGCCCCCGGTTTCATCCACCATAGGCACATAGAAACACTGCCCGTCCTGCATCTTTGACAGGTCGCGCGGGGTCAGCATCTGGATCAAGCGGGCGGCATCCGGGCCGCGCAGCTCGACCTGCCGTTCGCAGGCCACATCCCAGACCTGCACGGCGTCTTTCAGGTGGCGATAATCCTCTTCCACCGACCGAAAAACGGTCGGCAGCAGCATGTGATTGTAAACCGTATAGCCTTTCACCCCGGCAGCTTCGACACCGGGGCTGAAGGGCGTGCGCCGCAAACGGCGTGAGGGTGAGATCAGGGCCATGGGTCGCGCTTCCGTGCCAGAACTCCGGCCGCCTTAGCGACCGGGGCCTTTCCAGTCGATCTGGCAAATCTCGGCCGAGCGGCCATCGAAGTCCCACACCCGCCCATGCGCGCGCAGCTTGCCTTTTGTGGCTGTGGCGACGGTGATGTCCGGCCCCATCCAGTATTGGGTGTTACGGATGACAATATCCTCGTCGGGGTCCGCCCCGCCAACCGGGTGCACCACACCGTCGATCTTGCGCCCCACCGTGATGTGGCGGGTCTTGCCCTCGGTCTCATACGTGACCGGTTGGCGTTCTGCGCCAAGGAATTCGCCCACCAACATTTGGAACAGCCCTGTCGTGCCTTTGGCGGCACCCGAGAAGATCGTGACCAGCGCCTCATAGGCATCGTCACTGGCGCGCTCATCAACGAACAGCGCGACCTTCCAGTTGCCGCGCCCCATATTGCCGGGGATTTCGATCATCAGACCAAGGTTCAAGCCTGACAGGTCAATATCGCCATATTGCCCGCTATCAATCCGCACCCCACCCCATGTCTGGCAATGCCCTTCTGTGGGCGGGTGTTTGCCAAGGCTCACCACACACGGGCAAAAGACCGTGCAGTTACAGTTGAGGATCAGCTCCCCTTTGATGGTCCATTCGACCTGACCGACTTGTGTTCCGTCCATGTTATCCTCCCTGGACAAGCACCAGGACCCCGCCCGCGATCAGCGCCCAGCCCAAGGGGCGGGTCAGATAGCGGCCAAGATCTGGCAGTTTTTCAAAAATCATGATGAGAGTGGCGAGCCCCATGAAGGCAAGGTTCATCACCCCGCCGACAAAGCCCAAAAGCATCAGCGCCCAGCAGCAACCAAGGCAGAGCGCGCCAAGGCGCAAGCCCAGCACGGCGTCGTTCCACCGCGTCGCACGCCAGTATTGCATGAAGAAACTCATCGGCTGGCGGCATTTGGACAGGCAGGCGTCCTTGAGGGTCGAGAACTGATACGCCCCCGCCCCGATCAACAGCGCACCCGTGAGCCAAGGCGAGATGCTTTGACCCAGAGGCGACAACAGCCCCGCGCGAAACAGCATCAACTGTCCCGCAGCAGCGATTACGGCAAAGCCAAGCCAAATGACCAGATAGCCCGAGACCAATTCCCCAAACCCGCGCCGTGACCCCGCGCCCGAGGCGATCATGTCGTCATATGTGGCAAAGGTCGGCAAGGCGGTGGGGGCCATCATCGCCGCCGACATCACCGCCCACATGGCGAAGAGTCCAAGGAACCCAGCCTTGTCGGGTTCAACCAGACAAAGCGACCGCCAGAAGTCCGCCCCATAGATGCGCGACAATTCCAGCGAGTCCGGCGGAAGCGCCATCGCATAAAGCAGCCCCCACCCCACAAGGATCAACCCAAACAGCGCCAGCCAATGCGGCGCGCTCATGGTTCTTATCCTTGACGAAACGGACATGCTTCCCCCATCTTGCGAGTCGGAATGATAATGTCTGACAATTGCTGTTCGGGCAAATGAATTGTCAGACAATTGAAAGGTGACGCCGCGTGAAAACCGATCTGGACGAAAACCAAGACCTGTCAGCCCAGATCGCCGAGGCCATTCGCGACGCTATTATCAACGGCAGCCTGCTGGTCGATCAGCGCCTGCCGTCTGAGGCAGAGCTGTGCGAGAAATTCAGCGTTGGAAGGTCCACAGTTCGCGAAGCGTTGAAACGTCTGGCCGCGCAGAACCTGATCCGCACCCAGCGCGGCGCCGCCGGCGGGGCCTTCGTCAACCGCATGTCATTTGAAGAGGCGTATGGCCAGCAGATCACCACCTCAACCTTGCTTCTTTCGATGAACGAGGTCGATTTTGAGACCGCCTGCGAGGCCCGCTATGCGCTGGAACGTTCCTGCGCACCCCTGTCGGCCCAGCGGCGCACCCCCGACCACCTCGCGACCATGCGCGCTGAAATCCACCGCCAGTCACAGCCCGGCCTCACCGACGAGGCCTTCTGCGCCTCGGACGTGGCCTTTCACCGGGCCTTGGTCGATGGCGCGGGCAACCCGGTGCTGTCCTATCAACTGGCCGGTGCGGTTGAAGCCATGCAGCCCCTGATGAACATGATCACCTATACTCAAAGGGATCGGGAGCGGATCGTAGGGCTGCACACAAGGTTGGCGGATGCGATCGAGGCGCAGGTTGGCGATCAGGCCGCCACCATTCTGGGCGATCTGGCGGCGTATACTGCCGAATTGGGGCGCAGCCGCGCCTTGCAATCAAAGCGCGCGGATTAACGATCTGGCTGTGGCGCGCCGCCAATGCGGCGATAGATCTCGGTCAGCAGGGCGGCACCGATCAGGGTTTGTAGGACGACAGACACGGCCTCGATCAAGGCCGTCCACAGATCAAAGCGCGCAACACTGATCTTGTCGGCGTCATATGCCTGCATCAAAACCTCGCCCAGCCAGACTTGCACGCCAAACACCGCCGCCATTCCCGCCATCACGATCAGCGACGTCACCGCAAGCGGACCGGCCAGTGGGGCCGTTCGGCGATACCCGTCGCGCAAGGACATCGTTTCGCGCCGCAGGGCACCATGGGGCAGCACGTAACTGATCCGGTGCACCAGATAAGTTGCCACAAAGCCCAGCAATACGGCCAACGCGCCGACCAGAAGCGGCGCAAGCTGACCGTCGCGCAATGCCCCAAACGACAGGCCAAGCCAGGCGCCATCCAGAAAGGCCGCAAACCAGCCATCCACCCCCGGCATCATCGACATCGCCAACCCGAGCACGACAAGGCCCATGACGGCAATCAGCCCGACCAGAAAGGAAACGAGGAGCCATTTGAACGTATAGCGCCCGAGATCGCCAAAGGTCAGCCGCAGGTCAGGCGTGATCATCATCTCGGGCAGGACATGCCGATGCCACAACACAGCGATGACCGGGACCATAACGATATCCAGCAGTGGGATCAGCGGCGAACCAAAGGCTTCGGCGCGGTAGAGCCAAAAGCTGACGGCAGCCGAGATCACGACCCATGGCAGGCAAATCAGAACGGCGAACCGCGCGTGCTGCACAATGGCGCGCACCGCCCCGGTGAAAATCAAAACGCCGTCCGCAACCACATCCAACCCCTTACAAAAGCTCGCCACCCGCCCCTTTTCAAATACCGGCAGACCTCCTATATATGCAATGTCCTTTCGGGGACTATGGACATAAACGCGCTCGCAATAAGCGGATCGGACCCGGGGGCGGTACCCGGCGTCTCCACCAAACATCCTTCATTTGGGGATCATGGGGACGAAATAGGATCGACGGACGTCTAAAGGGGTTTGCTTTGTCTCGGTGAGTTACCACCGTTATCGGTACATTTAAGCTAGTTGCAAATGACAACAAAGCTCCGGCTATGGCTCTGGCTGCGTAAGCAGTTCGAGTTGCCGATTTAAGCCCTTGCGCCTAGCAGCGTAAGGCGGGGTTCGCAGGCACCTGGCAACAGAAGCCTGCACTTTCCAAACTGTCTTGCACCACCTGTCTGTCCCGTGATGGCGTCAGAAGAACAGAAGTTTTTCTCTCCTGCTCACACATCGTTAAGGGGTCGCACCCTAAACTGTGGCGATCGCAAAGAGCCCTTCAGGGCAACCGGAAGGCGACCTGCCTACGGTGCCCACAACATCGCAAACGGACAGAGCATGACCCAGACATCCCTTGAGCTTTTGAATGAATGGTATGACCGCATCTGGGTGCGTCAGGATCTGGAAGCCATCAACCTGCTGTTCACCCCTGACACCGAAGCCATGGGGATGATGGATTTCGCCGTCGGGCCCGAGGATTTTCGCGTTCTGGCCGAAGCAATACTGGCCCAGATCGACGTAACCGGCGTGCAGTTTGAACGCGCCATTGAAATGGGCGACTGGGCTTGGGCGACTTTCACAGCGCAAGCGGTGGCCTTGCGCGACCGTAGCCCAATTGCGGTGTCCGGTCAGATCATGGCACGCGTCACCGATGGGCGGATCGTCGAAGCCTACAATCAGGTCGACTTTCTGTCGTTGTTCGAACAGTTGGGATATCTTCCGAAAGACAGCCTGGCGTTATGTCTTTCGGGTGAAGGGCTGGGGCTCTAACACCAAAAGACCCTTGCTTTCGGGTGTTCCACGCGGCCCTATCCGGCCATGAGACCGACAATTGCTGACCTTACCCGTGTTTTTGCCCGCATCGGACTGATGTCTTTTGGCGGTCCAGCCGCGCAAATCGCCGTCATGCACCGCGAACTGGTCGATAATCGACCATGGCTGAACGAGCGGCAGTTCCTGAACGCCCTGTCGTTTTGCATGCTGTTGCCGGGGCCAGAAGCGATGCAGTTGTGCACTTATGCCGGATGGCGGTTGCGCGGTGTGCTTGGCGGGGTGATCGCGGGTCTTTTGTTTGTGCTGCCGGGGGCGGCGCTGATGCTGGCGCTTGCCTATGCCTATGCGACCTGGGGCCAGACCCCGATTGTCGAGGCAGTGTTCAACGGGATCAAAGCCGCGGTCATCATCGTGGTGATCCAGGCGCTTTACCGACTGGCACGCAAAACGCTGAAACATGCCGGCGACTGGTCCGTCGCCATCCTGTGCTTTGCCGCGCTCTTTCTCTTTGACATGCCCTTCCCCTTGGTGATCCTTGGGGCCGCCAGCTATGGCCTTGTGCGCAATCGAGGTGCTCGCTCCAAGCTGGCTGCAGACACGGTCGAGGCTCAGACGCAGCCCGCCTCCTTGCCGCGCAGCCTGATGCAGGTTGCGATCTGGCTTGCTCTGTGGTGGCTTCCCATTGCTGCGGCGGCTGCGTTCGGAGCGGACACGCTGGCCGAAATCGGGCTGTTCTTTTCAAAGCTCGCCGTGGTCAGTTTCGGCGGGGCCTACGCCGTTCTGGCCTATATGGCGCAAGAGGCCGTGACCACGCAGGGTTGGATCAGCCCCGCGCAGATGATGGATGGGCTTGGTCTTGCGGAAACCACCCCTGGCCCTCTGATCTTGGTGACCGAGTTCGTGGGCTACATGGCTGGTCACAGGGTCGGTGGCGTGGGGCTTGCCCTGGCGGCCGCATTCATGACGCTTTGGGCGACCTTCGTGCCGTGCTTTCTGTGGATCTTTGCCGCAGCCCCCCATGTCGAATGGTTGACCACGCGACCGCGCCTGACCTCGGCGCTGTCTGCCATCACCGCAGCTGTGGTCGGGGTGATCGCCAATTTGTCCTTGTGGTTTGCCCTGCATGTGTTTTTCAACCAAACGACCCCCGCTCCTGCGCCGTTCGCGACCTCGCTTCCGGTTCTGCACAGCGTGGATCTGGCAGCGCTGGCGTTGTCAGCGCTCGCGGCTGTGTTGCTTCTGTGGCGCGGTTTGGCTTTGCCGGTTACGCTTTTGATCATGGCCGCAGCGGGGGCTGGGTTGGGCGTCGTCTCGGGCTAAGTGCTTCTTGGCTTTTCTTCACGCCCGAATCCCCTATTCTGGACAAAACCGGCGGGAGATATTTTTGATGTCCGACAAGATCGACTATGGCAACCTGATGCATGACGCGATGCGCGACCTGATCCGCAAGGTGCTTGAGGACGTGTCAGAACACGGGCTGCCCGGACAACACCATTTCTTCATCAATTTTGACACCCGCCACGACGGCGTTGAACTTGCCGACTGGATGCAGGACCGCTTTCCCGAAGATATGACAATCGTGTTGCAGCACTGGTTTGAAAACCTGGCGGTTGATGCGAATGGCTTTGGCGTGACGCTGAATTTCGGCGATGCGCCAGAGACGCTTTATGTTCCGTATGATGCGATCAACACCTTTGTCGATCCCTCGGTCGAGTTTGGCCTGCGCTTTGAAATGCAAGACCCCCATCATCCGGACCTGCACATTGCAGGCGAAGAGGATCAGGCAGACCCAAGCGACATCGCAGAAGAAGCAGCCCCCGTTGAAGACCCCGAACGCGACGCTGGCGGGACTGCAGCTGAGGCGACCGCCAATGATGATGGCGAAGATGACAGCGAAGATCACCACGACGCCGAGATTGTGAGCCTGGACAGTTTCCGCAAGTAACCGCGCAAGCGGCGTCGGTTCGGGCGCTACCAGCATTGATCTTGGTGTACAATAGGGTACAACGGCGTCGGTTTATGCAGAAAAGGCGCCAAGATATGACCCAGACCCGCACCGAATCCGACAGCTTTGGCCCTCTTGAGGTTCCCGCAGACAAATATTGGGGCGCGCAGACGCAGCGCTCACTGATGAATTTCCCTATCGGCTGGGAGCGTCAGCCCGTCGCCATCGTGCGCGCCCTTGGCGTGATCAAACAGGCCTGTGCCGAAGCGAACAAGAAATCCGGTGCGATGGACGGCGCAATTGCCGACGCGGTTATTCAGGCGGCCTCGGAAGTGGTCGCCGGCAAGTTTGACGACAACTTCCCGTTGGTCGTCTGGCAGACCGGGTCCGGCACCCAGTCCAACATGAACGCCAACGAGGTTATCGCCAACCGTGCCATTGAAATCATGGGCGGCGTGATCGGGTCGAAAGACCCCGTCCACCCCAATGATCACTGCAATATGGGCCAGTCGTCAAACGACACCTTCCCCACCGCCATGCACATCGCCACCGCGATGTCTGTGCGCGACGTGCTGTTGCCCGGTCTGGAAAAACTGCTGGCGGGGCTTGAGGCCAAAGAGGCTGAGTTCAAAGACATCATCAAGATCGGGCGCACCCATACGCAGGACGCAACCCCACTGACCTTGGGGCAGGAATTTTCGGGCTATGCCCACATGATCCGTCAAGGGATCGCGCGGGTGAAGCTTGCCCTGCCCGGCATCTATGAGCTTGCCCAAGGCGGCACCGCCGTCGGCACCGGGCTGAACACCAAGGTTGGTTGGGGCGAAGAGGTTGCCGCCAACATGGCGCGCATCACCGACCTGCCCTTCGTCACCGCCCCCAACAAGTTCGAGGCACTGGCCGCCCATGACGCGATGGTCTTCATGTCGGGCGCTTTGGCGACCGTGGCAGGCAGCTGCTATAAGATCGCCAACGACATCCGTTTCCTTGGCTCCGGCCCGCGCTCGGGTC
The DNA here is from genome assembly GCF_054482655.1 of Aliiroseovarius sp. CAU 1755. Lineage (NCBI taxonomy): Bacteria > Pseudomonadati > Pseudomonadota > Alphaproteobacteria > Rhodobacterales > Paracoccaceae > Aliiroseovarius > Aliiroseovarius sp. CAU 1755. Next base: position 49,283 of record NZ_JBTLRH010000002.1, read on the forward strand.
TGGGCGAGCTGATCTTGCCGGAAAACGAACCCGGCTCGTCGATCATGCCGGGCAAAGTGAACCCCACACAGGCCGAGGCGCTGACCCAAGTCGCCGCGCATGTCATGGGCAACAATGCGGCGATGACCTTCGCCGGTTCGCAGGGGCATTTCGAACTGAACGTCTATAATCCGATGATGAGCTATAATTTGCTTCAGTCGATCCAGCTTCTGGGCGACGCGACGGACAGCTTCACCGAACGGATGTTGAACGGCATTCAAGCCAACGAACCCCGCATCGACAAGCTGATGAAGGAAAGCCTGATGCTGGTCACGGCCCTGGCCCCGACGATCGGTTACGACAACGCAACGAAAGTGGCCAAGACCGCGCATAAGAACGGCACCACCCTGAAGGAAGAGGCCATCGCTCTGGGCTTCGTGGACGCGGAAACCTTCGACAAGGTCGTGCGCCCCGAGCAGATGATCGGCCCCAAGGCCTGATGGGGAAACCGGTCAGCCTGTCCAAACACCGCAAGGCGCAGGCGCGCTTGAAGAAGCGCGCCCAAGCCAATGAAAATGCAGTAAAGTTTGGGCGCACGCTGGCCGAGAAAAAGCTAAACCAAGCGCGGGCTGAGAAGTCGGCCCGCGACCTTGATGGCCACCAGAGCGACGGTGACACGCAGCCGGACAAGACATGAGCGCACGGCCGGAAAAACACTCCCTCACCCTGCACGGGCACCGCACATCGGTGTCGCTGGAGCCGGAGTTCTGGGACGCCTTCCGTCGCATCGCAAAGGCGCGCGGGATGCCGTTGAATGCACTGGCTGCAGAGGTGGACGAAGCCCGCGGGGTAGATGCTGGTCTTGCTTCGGCAATCCGGGTGTATGTTTTGACGCATTTTCAGGCCCAGCTGCGCTCGGATTAACCCCACGTTAATCTACGGCTGGCAGAGTGGCGGTATGACCGATATGACCCCCTTTCCGCGCCCCGAAACCTGGCTGATGCAGCTGTTCACCTCGCCAGCCGCGATGAAAGGCGGGATCGTGCGCCGCCAAACCTGTGATGTGGACAGCATCATCGGTCGCAAGCGCCTGTTGCAAGAAGTCGCGCGGCGTGGATTTCATGTGATCGAAAACGCAGGTCAGTATATCATTTTCTGCAATACTGATCCGGTGCGCGTATTGGCCTGACAGGCCCCCACGATCAGGCGCGCGGCGTCAGCCGCAGCCAGATACCGTCCTTGCCGCGCACCGTCAAATGCGCAACTGGAACGGCTGGACGATCATCGACCAGATCGAAATGGAAGGCGCGCACCAACATCGACAGGATCAGCGGCCCTTCGACCATCGCAAACCCGGCACCCGGGCAGACACGCTGCCCGGCGGAAAACGGCAGAAAGGCGTTGCGCAAACAGGCCTTGCCATTTTGGGTTTGAAACCGAGCAGGATCGAAAGCATCAGGGCGATCCCAAAGCCGTTCGTGACGGTGCAAATGCCAAGGACTTAGGACGATCTGGCTGGATTTTGGCACATCGCGCCCGCGAAACTGCTCAGGACATGCAGCTTGGCGCACCATCATTGGCACCGGTGGATACAGACGCAGGGCTTCGCGAAACACGTCGCGCGACAGGCGCAACTTGGACATGGTCGAGAAATAGATCTTTTCGGGATCAATCGCACCTTGCGCCTCTGCTGCGATGCGGTCCTGCCAATCAGGGTAAAGCGCCAACAGATACAACGCCCACGCCAGCGCCGAGGCACTGGTTTCGTGCCCCGCCAGGAAAAAGATCGCCACCTGGTCGACCATTTCTTCCATATCGAAACGATCGCCGGTTTCGGGATCTGTCGTGGTCATGATCTTGGTGGCCAGGTCGTCCGGCGCCCGACCGGCATTGATATCCGCCGTCCGTTCAGCCGTCAGTTGCGTGATCAACCCGCGGATCTGGCGCGCTGTGCGTTTGGTTTGCCGTTTGTGAAACCGCGGAAACCAGTGCGGCAGCGGCAAAACAGCCCCTAGGTTAAGAACCGGCTGCGCGCGCTGGTGGTCGCGGAACTTGTCAAAGACCTGTCCGGCCACCTCGTGTTCGATCGGGATCGAGAAAAGCGTGCGAAAGATGACGTCCGCCGCCGCATGGCTGGTCTGCGCTTCGATCTCGGTTGGCGAGCCATCTGCCAACGGGCGCAAACGCTCGACCGCAGCGGTCGCGGCATCCCACATGGCAGGGAAAACCTCTTTCAAGCGCCCCCCTTCAAAGGCTGGGTCAATGATGCGGCGTTGGCGTTTCCAGATCGCGCCATTGGTCACAAAAACCGAGTTGCCCAAAAGCGGTGCCAGCCCTTCGCGGATGCGATCGGATTTGGGAAAATCGTCAGGTCGTTCCTTCAGGACCAGATCAACCAGTGTCGGGTCGTTGCACAGATAGCTGCGGAAAAACGGCGTGCGAAACTCGGCCATCCATGCGCGGTAAAGCCGAGCGGGCTGCGCCGACAGGATATCGCGACGAAAAAGCCGCGCATATCGCCACAGCGACACGCGCCCCTCGCGGGCTTTTGGTTTGGGGGGCAGGAGGTCGGTCATGGGGCTGTGCTCGTGTATTTTGACATCGGCACCTCGATCCGGCTGTTCGAGGGGCGACGGTTTTGGTAGCGCTGGCCCAATGTCATCGGCCCGGCCGTGATGCGGAAATAGTCGTAGTCGCCGGGTTGGTCGAACGCACAAAGATATTGAAAATGAAGGCGAAAAAAGCGCCAGCGCAGCGTCTTCCAGCGTTCCGGGCTCAGCGTTTTTTTGAAAGCGGCCGACACCACCAGCGGCCAGCGCTTGCCCGTGACTGGCGCGACACCTGTCACCGAAACCGGATCGCACAACGCAAACGCACAGCCATCGCCAGGGGCGGTGATATCCACCCATGTAATTCCCGCCTGACCACTCAGATAGTGCAGATCGCGGCGCAGCCGATGGGCGTCCGGCAGAAAACTGACCATCGGCACCACCTGCCCAAGGGTCAGAAAGCCCAACGTTGGCCCCGAAGGCGCCACCTGCCCCTCGCGCAGCAAGTCCGCCAAAACCGACACACCGATATGAGCGCCTGAACTGTGTCCGACGACCAACACTTCGTCCACGTCAGATCGCAAGGCCTCGGCGATTTGATCGACAAACAGCGCCATGCGCGCCTCGAGCGCTGCTGAGTTTGCCCCCTTGGAGCGCGCCGAATAGGCATAGTCATGCATCAGATAGTAAACATAGAGCTTGTTATCGACCTTGCGAAACCAGCGCAGCACCACAACCAGCGTCGTCAGGAAGACAGCCCAATAGCTTAGCGCTGCCACCATCTGGCGGACCGCGAACCCGGTGCTTTCGCCCGACAGCGCCAGACGCCCGACCGCAAAGCTGATGACCCCACCCAGCACATGACCAAGCAGCAGCGCCAACACCAACTGCAAGATCAGCATGCCAACCGGGTAAAGCGCGGCGATCACTGGGCCTTTTCGAAGCTGCATGAGCCGCCAAAGCGTGCCAGACGCAATATAGGTCCACGCCGTGCGCATCATCAGAAGGTAGGTCTGCACGATGTTCAACTGCATGCTGTCGCGCACGATGTCAGACCAGACCAGAACGTCAAACTCGGCTTCGGTCTCGGTCCCGTCCATGCGACCTGTTACCTGCCAGCCATAGCTTCCCGGTCCCTGACGCCCAATCAGGCTGACCTCATAGCCTGACACGGCCGCCTGTGCAGCACCTTCCTTGCGGTAAAGTTCGCGGTATCTGCGGGGATGAATGGGGTCGTAGCCTGGAATGTAGAAAACCCGGCGGCGGCGCACCTGTTGGGTGGCAGAGGACTGAGGGGCGGCTTCATCTTCCATTGGCCCGACCTAGCTGTTTCGGACCAGACACTAGCCGGGTAACTCGGCAAAAATAAGTCCTTTTCTGAAAGATCAGCCCAAAGCCGCCAGCGCTGGGAAAGTTTCCAGCAGCCAATAGGAAAAGCGCGAAAACCCGCCCGTCAGCATCATCAGACCAATGGTCCACAACAGCAGCCCCATGATCCGCTCGATCCGCTCCATATGGCGCTTCATGAACGCCATGAGGCCCGTCATGCGCGGGAAAAAGGCGGCCACCAGCAAGAAGGGGATGCCCAGTCCGGCGGCATAGACCGCCAGAAGCGTCGTGCCGCGCGTCACCGATCCCTCAGAGGCAGCCAGTGACAGGATGGCGCCAAGCTGTGGGCCGATGCAGGGGGTCCAACCGAAGGCGAAGGCAAGGCCAAGCAGATAGGCACCGAACGCGCTACCGCCTTGGTCGCCCGCGTCGATCCGGGCCTCGCGGTTCAGAAACGGGATAGAGATCACGCCCAGAAAATGCGCGCCGAACACCATCACCAAAACGCCCGCAAAACTCGCGAATAAAGTTTGGTTTTGTAAAAAGAACGCCCCAAAGGCCGAGGCTGCGAACCCAAGAAACAAGAACACCGTGGACAGACCCATGACGAAGAACAAGGCGGCCACGGTCGCCTTGCGCGCAGCCCCTTTCCCTTCGCTCATTTCGCCCATGCTGACGCCAGACATATACGCCAGATAGGGGGGAACGATGGGAAGAACACAGGGGCTGAGAAAACTCAGAATCCCCGCCGCAAAGGCGATAAACAGCGCAGGCAGAAGGCTTGCATCAATGAGATCAAATCCAAACATGCCTTCACATAGCGCGGGAATTGTCCGCCGTCACGTGCCGGTTTGTCACAACTGCGCGACAAATTAGTGCCTCGGGCCGGATAGACAGCGCCAAGCGAAAACCTTATGGGAAGATATGGAGTTCGACGACGACCTTGACGCAGTGGGGCTGCTTTGCCCCCTGCCCGTTCTGAAGGCGCGCAAGCGACTGAAATCGCTGGCTTCTGGTCAGGTTTTGCGTCTTCAAGCGACAGATCCGGCCGCCGTGATTGACGTGCCGCATTTCTGCGCGGAACAAGGCCACATTCTGGTCGGTCAGGAAGAGCACGAAGCAGTTACGCTGTATTTCATCCGCAAAGGCTAACAGGTAAGCCGCGTCGATATTGAACAAAAAAGGCCGGGCGCGATGCCCGGCCTCTTTGTTTCCGCTTCAGGGCATTACTTCCCCAAAGACCACCACCCCTTGCGCTTGGGCTTGGCCGGAGTGTCGGCCTTCGGCTCAGGCTGGGCCGTGGGCGCCGGGGCGCTGGCCATTGCTGGTTCTGGCGCCGGCGCGGGCTTCGCTTTGGCTTTCCCCTCGGCTGGCGCGCTGTCGGCGATGGCATCGGTGGCGTCGGCTGTGCTGTCCTCGGCCTTCTTCTTTCGGCTGGTCGGTGCCCGCTTGCGGGTGACCTTCTTGGGCTTCTCCACAGCGTCTTTGCTGTCCGGGGTTGCCTCGTCAGCCACTGCATCCGCCGCCTTGGCCGGTTTTGCCCGAGACTTGCGCGCAGGCTTCTTCTCTGCGTTTTCGGTCGTCGCATCGGCCGGCGCGCTTTCGTCAGCTTTGACTTTCGGTGTGCGCTTGCGCGGGGCCCGTTTGGGCTTGGCGGGCGCGTCCCCGTCTGCGTCGGGCGCTACGTCGGCAGTGACATCAGACTTTGCCGCATCCGCGGATGCTTCATCATCTTTCTTCTTCGATGTCCGCGTGCGCGACCGCTTGGGTTTCGGCGCATCTTCGCCCGCGTCCGCTGCATCCTTGCCACCACTGTCTTGCTTGACGTCGCCCGCTTCTGCAGGCTCTCCACCGGCATCATCATCCGAGCGGCTGTCGTCATCCTGACCGTTTTGACGATCGTCACCATTGCGCGACGAAGACCGGCGCCGACGCCGACGCCGGCGGCGTTTTTTCGGCTTGTTTTCGTCGTCTGCATTCTCGTCAGAGACAACTTCGGCTTCGACGACCTCTTCGGCCTCGTCGATCTCATCCATCAGTGACGCATTCACCGACACGACCGGGGCTGTTGCCTCGGGCACCGAACGCGTCGCGGTCTTGAACTTCTCGATCGAATAGTCGGGCGAGATCAGGAACGGATCGGCTTCGATCCGAACCGCCATGCCATAGCGCGCTTCGATCTGCGCGATATGTTCGCGCTTGTTGTTCATCAGGAAGTTGACGATGCCAACCGGGGCCTTGACCAGAACCTCGCGTGACCGGCGGCGAACACCTTCTTCTTCCAGCTGGCGCAGGATATTCAGCGCAAGGTTGTCGTCCGAACGGATCAAGCCGGTGCCGTGACAGTGGTTGCACGGTTGGGTGGTGGCCTCGATCATGCCGGGGCGCAGGCGCTGGCGTGACATCTCGGCCAAGCCGAAGCCCGAGATACGACCCACTTGGATGCGCGCTCGGTCCGTTTTCAGCTTGTCTTTCAGACGCTTTTCAACCGCGTTGTTGTTGCGGCGTTCTTCCATGTCGATGAAGTCGATCACGATCAGACCGGCAAGGTCGCGCAGACGCAGTTGGCGGGCGACTTCTTCGGCGGCTTCAAGGTTGGTCTTCAGCGCCGTTTCTTCGATCGAGCCTTCTTTGGTGGCCCGACCGGAGTTCACGTCGATGGCAACCAGTGCCTCGGTGACGCCAATCACGATATAGCCGCCCGAACGCAGTTGAACCGTCGGGTTGAACATGGCCGACAGGTAGCTTTCGACCTGATAGCGGGCGAAAAGCGGCATCGGTTCGTTGTAAAGCTTCACGTTCTTGGCGTGGGACGGCATGATCATTTTCATGAAGTCCTTGGCGATGCGGTATCCGGCCTCGCCTTCCACGAAAACTTCGTCAATCTCGCGCGAATACAGATCGCGGATCGAGCGTTTGATCAAGTTGCCTTCTTCATAAATCTTGGCGGGCGCGGTGGAGTTCAAAGTGAATTCCCGGATCTGCTCCCACAGGCGCTGCAAGTATTCATAGTCGCGCTTGATCTCTGACTTGGTGCGTTTGGCACCTGCGGTGCGCACGATCAACCCGGCCCCTTTGGGCACGTCGATCTCGGTGGCGATTTCCTTCAGTTTCTTGCGGTCAGCGGCATTGGTGATTTTGCGGCTGATCCCGCCGCCCCGTGCTGTGTTCGGCATCAGGACGCAATACCGGCCTGCCAGTGACAGATAGGTGGTCAGGGCCGCGCCCTTGTTGCCACGTTCTTCCTTAACGACCTGCACCAGAAGGATCTGGCGCACTTTGACGACTTCTTGGATCTTGTAGCGTTTGGCGCGTGGCTTGCGGCGCGGGCGAATTTCTTCGGCCACATCATCATCGGCGACGCTTTCGATCTGGTCGTCCTTTTCAGACGCGTCCAGCGGTTCGTCGTCGTCATCGTCGTCATCGTCGCCGTTGTCGTCGGTCTGGCTGTCCGCGTCACTGTCTTGGGCCACGGACTGCTTGTCCGCTTTGCCCTGCGCGACTGTCGTGTCATCGTCCGACGGTTCTTCGACCGGCGTTTCATGGACCAGCTCCATCGGGGATTGCCCTTCAAGCGGGTCGCTCGCACCTTCATCAAGGTCGATCACGTCCAAAGCCGAGCTTGTGGCTTCGACGTCCTTGGTTGCAACCGCATCGTCCGTGCTTGCTTCTTCCGCCTTGGAGCGCGACCGGGGACGTGACCGGCGACGGCGCGATTTGGGCTTTTCATCCTCAGCGGCCATCGCTTCGGCATAGGCGCGTTCTTCTTCTAACAGCGCCTCGCGATCTGCGACGGGGATCTGATAATAGTCCGGGTGAATTTCCGAAAAGGCCAGGAAACCATGCCGGTTTCCGCCATAATCCACAAAGGCCGCTTGCAACGAGGGTTCAACCCGCGTGACCTTTGCCAGATAAATGTTACCAGCTAGCTGGCGTTTGTTTTCTGATTCAAAGTCAAATTCCTCGACCTTGTTTCCATCCACCACCACAACGCGCGTTTCTTCCGCGTGGGTGGCGTCGATTAGCATCTTCTTTGCCATTATGTCTTTCTGCACCCAAATCCGGCGCCCTTCCTGGTGGAAGCGCGCGGTTCATCGGGTGACTTGTCAGGGCGAAGCGATGCAGGGGAAGCGGCAACGCGGCAAGGGGCATGCGCCCCACCGTTCTAGATTGCTCGATCCTCACACGCATCATCGCGTTTCTTCTCCGGTCAAGTGGCGGGTTCCGAGTGATCGGAAGCCAGTGCTTGACCCATTCATTACCCTATCCCAGTCCGGGCATCGGGCGCATTATCCGACAAAGCTGGCTGGCGTTTCGGCCCGGTCCATCCTTGGTCTTCAATTTCCGGCTCCGGCAGCCAGCCCATCTTTTGGGTGCGTTCCGGGGCGCTCTCGGTCTGATTCATCCCGGCCTGCGACTCTTTGGCCTGCAGTCGGTCGATAAAGCAGCGTAACTTTTCGGTGGCCGGGCGCGTCGGCGCGGATCACCTTCCTTGAACATAAGTGGTCCGGCCCCACAAATACAATGGGCAAAATGCGGTTGGCCGCACAAGAATAGTTAACAAAGCGCCGATCCCCCTGCCCGGCAGGGGTTTCGCGTGTCAACAATCTGGCGTTTTGGTGCGCCTTAATACAATCCGCCAGATGACAGCGAACCAAAATCGGCCTTACCGGGCACAACCACACTTTTGCCGGTCGATGTCGTAACCTCGCTGGCCCCGTCGTCCCCTTCGCCACGATTGAACATCGGCAAGTTCACCCCCATGGCAAACCCACCGTCAAACATCACCCCGAACAGAGGCTCTTCGCCGTCACGGAAATATTCAGCAACCACATGATCGCCCGAGGCGTTGTCCGGCAGGCGGGCGCCTGAGAAGCGGTCGATCTTAATGAAATGCCCCCCCGGCGGCACTTTGAATTCCCCGCCGCCATATTCCTTGACGGCTTCCGTCATGAAGCGTTGGAACACAGGCCCGCACATCCCCCCACCCGAGGCGCCGGGCATGGTGCGCGGACGATCATAGCCGATATAACAGCCTGCTACGATGTTCGACGTGAAGCCAATGAACCAGGCATCGCGTTCATCGTTGGTGGTGCCGGTCTTGCCCGCTGTGGGCACAGGCAGATTGACCGCCCGACGCGCGGTGCCGCGTTCCACGACCCCCCGCATCATCGAGGTCAGCTGATAGGCGGTGATCGCGTCCATCACCCGTTCGCGGTTGGACACGATGGTGGGCGCTTCGCCGGCCCCCAGCATCGGGTCGTCGCAATCCGCGCAATCGCGCCGGTCGTGGCGATACACGGTCTCGCCCCAGCGGTCCTGCACCCGGTCGACCAAGGTGGGTTCGACCCGCTCGCCCCCATTGGCAAACATTGCATAGGCGGCAACCATGCGAAACAGCGTCGTTTCCTCGGCCCCCAGAGAGTTCGCAAGGAACGGGTTCATGCGGTCGTAAACTCCGAACCGTTCGGCATAGCCTGCGACCGTATCCATCCCGATTTCCTGTGCCAGCCGCACCGTCATCAGGTTGCGCGATTGCTCGATCCCGGTGCGCAAAGGTGTCGGGCCATAAAACTTGTTCGAATAGTTCTTGGGGCGCCAGATCTTGCCTCCGGCCATAACCTCGATCGGCGCGTCGATGACGATGGTGGCGGGGGAAAACCCGCTGTCCAGAGCAGCCGCATAGACGAAGGGCTTGAAGCTTGATCCCGGCTGGCGCGTGGCCTGCGTGGCGCGGTTGAACACCGAATGCTGATAGCTAAACCCGCCCTGCATCGCCAGAACACGGCCGGTGTTCACATCCATCGCCATGAAACCGCCCTGCACTTCCGGCACCTGCCGCAGGGTCCAGCGAATAAAGCTGCCGTCCTCGTCGCTGGTCATTTGGCGCACGTGGACGACCTCGCCCACCTTCAGAAGATCGCCGGCGACCTGTGCGCGGCGGCCAAGGCTGCCGTCTTCATTGCGACGTCGCGCCCAGGTCACGTCCTTGGCGGGGATCCAGTGGCCGTCGTCATCTTCGTCGACGCCCTCGATGCCCACGCGCGCGTCATTGCCGCCGACCTCCAACACCACGGCCGGGTGCCAGCCAAGGATGTCGCGCGGAAACTTCGTGTCGCCCAAAGCGGCGCGCCATGCGGCCTCGTCGCCCAAAACGTCTTGCGGCAAGGTCACACCAGAGGGGCGATAGACGCCGCGCCCGCGGTCATATTGCTCCAACCCAATGCGAAGGCTTTGGGCTGCAACCTCTTGCAGGTCCGGATCCACAGTGGCGCGAACGGTCAGACCACCGGTGAAAAACTCCTCTTCCCCGAAATCGCGGCTCAACTGACGGCGAATTTCATCCGAGAAGTAGTCGCGCGGCGGCAGCGCGTCGCGGAACGCCGGGAAATCGCCGTTCTGGACGGACCGCAACGGCAGTTCGATCTCGGCCTCATAGGTCGCCTTGTCGATATAGCCGTTCTGAAACATCTCGCGCAGAACATAGTTGCGGCGTTGGAACACCACGTCCTTGGCGCGCACCGGGTGATATTTGCCCGGCGCCTGCGGCATCGCCGCCAGTGTTGCGGCTTCGTGCGGCTGCAGGTCATCAAGCGTTTTGTTGAAATAGGTCTGTGCGGCAGCGGTCACGCCATATGAGTTCTGGCCCAGAAAGATCTCGTTCAGATACAGCGCAAGGATATCTTCTTTGGACAAGGTGCTTTCCAGCCGCACTGACAAGATCAGCTCTTTGATCTTGCGTTCCGCCGACCGTTCCGAGCTGAGCAGGAAGTTTTTCACCACCTGCTGCGGAATGGTCGAGGCGCCCCGCAACTTTCCCCCGCGCGCCGCTTCAAGGGCGGCGGCGGCAATGCCGCGCGGATCAAACCCGGCATGGGTGTAGAAGTTTTTATCCTCGGCCGAGATGAAGGCGTGCTTCACGAGGTCGGGAATCTCTGCCGCTGGGGTGAACAGTCGACGTTCGCGGGCGAACTCATCCATCATCTGGCCTTCACCGGAATAGACCCGGCTGATGGTCGCAGGCGTATAGGTGGCCAATTGCTCGTGGCTTGGCAAGTCCCTGGAATACATCCAGAAAATGCCACCAATCGCCAGCGCGCCCATAAAGACGGCCAAGGTGATGCCCGTAAAGACGGCACCGAATATGCCAAGGATAAATCTGATCACGCGCGCGCCCTCGTGGAAACTGTTGCCTACCTATAAAGGGCGCGCAAGGCCGGGTCAAAACCCCCAAGGGGGGAAAATCGGCTATTTTACGCCCGTGACATCATGCCCAAACATCTGGGCTGCGCCATGGCCGCGCAATGATTGCAACTGCCCTGCCCCCGTCCTATGTCTTGAGCCAGACAACAACCCGGAGGCCCGATGCTTACCACCCTTCCCTTCCCCGTCCGCGATGCCAATGCACAAACCGGTGATATCCCGCTTGAAGGGCTGCCCGAATGGGATCTGAGCGACCTTTATACCTCGCAGGATGCACCAGAACTGGACCGTGATCTGGCGTGGCTGGAAAAAGCCTGTGCGGACTTTGCGGCCACCTATGAAGGCAAACTGGCCGATCTGGACGCGGCGGGCATGTTGGGCTGTGTCGAGGCGTATGAAAAGATCGACCTGATCGGTGGGCGTATCATGTCCTTCGCAGGGCTGCGCTATTACCAGCAGACCACCGATGCCGACCGCGCGCAGTTTTTCCAGAACTGTCAGGAAAAGATCACCGTGTTCACCGCGCCGCTGGTGTTTTTCTCGCTTGAAGTGAACCGGATCGACGACACGGTGCTGGACGGTTGGTTTGCCGCAGACGCGGCCCTTGCGCGTTACAAACCCATCTTCGACCGCCTGCGCGCCATGCGCCCCTATCAACTCTCGGACGAGTTGGAGCGGTTCTTGCACGACAAGTCCTCGGTCGGGGCGTCGGCCTGGAACACGCTGTTTGACGAAACCGTCGCGGGTCTGATGTTTACCGTGAATGGCGAGGAACGCGGGCTGGAAGCCACGGCGAACCTTCTGACCGATCAGGACCGCGAAACCCGTGAAGCCGCATCGCGCGAAATCGCGCGTGTCTTGGGCGAGAACATCAAGATTTTCGCCCGCGTTCACAACACCTTGGTCAAGGAAAAGGATATCGAGGATACGTGGCGCAAGATGCCCAGCCCGCAGACCGGGCGGCACTTGTCCAACCACGTCGAACCCGAAGTGGTCGAGGCCCTGCGCAACGCCGTGGTCGCCGCCTATCCGCGCCTGAGCCACCGCTATTACGAGCTAAAGCGCAAATGGCTGGGGCTGGACGTGATGCAGGTCTGGGATCGCAACGCGCCCCTGCCAATGGAAGATGACAAGCTGGTCGACTGGCCTGCGGCCGAGAAAATCGTCATGGACGCCTATGCCGATTTTGATCCGCGCATGGCCGAAATCGCCGCGCCCTTCTTCTCGAAGGGTTGGATTGATGCGGGCGTAAAACCAGGCAAGGCGCCGGGCGCGTTTGCGCACCCCACGGTCACCAATGTTCACCCCTACGTGATGCTGAACTATCTGGGCAAACCCCGCGACGTGATGACGCTGGCGCATGAACTGGGCCACGGTGTCCACCAAGTGCTGGCAGCTGATCAGGGCGAGATGCTGTCATCCACCCCGCTGACGCTGGCTGAAACAGCCTCTGTCTTCGGTGAAATGCTGACCTTCCGCAAGCTATTGAGCGAAGCCAAGACCAAGGCGGAAAAGAAGGTCATGCTGGCGGGCAAGGTCGAGGACATGATCAACACCGTCGTGCGCCAGATCGCCTTTTATGACTTCGAATGCAAACTGCACGAAGCCCGCGCGGGCGGCGAGTTGACCCCCGACCAGATCAACGCAATCTGGATGAGCGTTCAGGGCGAAAGCCTTGGCCCGGCATTCGAATTCATGGACGGGTATGAAACCTTCTGGTCCTACATCCCGCATTTCGTCCATTCGCCCTTCTATGTCTATGCCTATGCCTTCGGTGACGGGCTCGTGAACGCGCTTTATGCGGTCTACGAAGAAGGCGACGCGGATTTTCAGGACAAGTATTTCGAGATGCTGAAAGCCGGCGGTTCAAAACATCACAAAGAGCTTCTGGCCCCGTTCGGCCTTGACGCCTCGGACCCGAAATTCTGGGACAAGGGGCTGGCGATGATCGAAGGCTTCATTGATGAGCTGGAAGCGATGGAGGATTGATGCTTAAGCAACAACGCAGCCTAATATTTTGGAATGACCGCTTAGCGGGACGAAGCTGCCGTTTATCCTGTGCGCACGAAGGGCTGCTATGGAACTGAAAGTAATTTCGATTGGAGATGCGCCTTGCATGTTCACTAAGAAGGACGTTGCAGTTTCTCAAGTTGCTAAAACATGAACTAAATCATTGGAAACAATCGACAGAGGCGCCATCCAAGATGATAGTGGATGCAATCGGTGACAAAATAATGGCGTGAGTTCTAATGCTAAAGTTCCTTCTAAAGTCCGCAATCTGGGCGGTCGAATCTAGTTACAACACGCCTGAAAGAAAGGGGGCCAGAGGTGAACGGCTGGTTCACAATGCGCTCACATCTGTTCTGAACGAACAAGAGTATCGGGTTTTGACGGATATAATCTTGCCAATCGCCGGTGGCACAACTCAGATTGACCATCTTGTGCTATCTCGCCATGGGATATTTGTGATCGAAACCAAGAATATGTCTGGCTGGATTTTTGGTGGTGCCGACCAACAGAAATGGACGCAGGTGCAAAAGCGCAGCAAACGTAGATTTCAAAATCCACTTCGACAGAACTATGCACACGTAAAGGCCGTGCAGGAAATTCTACAGATCGATCAAGAAGCTCTACACAATCTTATTGTGTTTACCGGGACAGCCGAACCAAAGACGGCAATGCCGGATAGCGTTGCTTGGGGTTTGGAAGACCTTGGCAGACTTATCGCGCTTCAAAGGAAGCAGATACTAACTGATGTGCAAGTTAACGCCTACGTGAAAAAACTGCGCGATCAGGCTCTGGATAACACGAAGGCAATGCGCAATGAGCACCTGAAAAATTTGGAAACGAAGGCGGCAGCCAAGAAGCAGACCCCAGTCAAAAAAAACGCTGTCAACTTGGATCAATCAGCATGCCCGAAGTGTGGCAAAGAGATGGTTAAACGGACTAACGGCAAGACAGGTGATGCTTTCTGGGGCTGTGCGAGTTTTCCTAAGTGCAGAGGTACTCGAAAAGCTGCAAATCGTTGACGGCTTGTCCAGTCGCATAGCGGACATCCGTACAAGTCGCAGCATTCGTTGAAATGGGCTCAAACCAGCCGTTGCCAGCAAGTCTCCCTCACTTCAACTGGCTGTCTTTCGAGCCGCGCCTGTTGAACCCCGGACGCGACTTGAAGGCTTCATCCCTGTCCTGCATGCAATCGATGCACAGCTTCACGCCGGGCAAGGCCATGCGCCGGGCCTCGGGGATTTCTTCCTCGCATTCTGCGCAGTGGGTGCGGCTTTCGCCCACAGGCGACTTTCGCGCGCGTATCCGCGCAAGCTCATCCTGAACCGACGCGTCAATTTGTTCCTGAACCGCGCCGTCGCGCGCCCAACCTCCTGCCATAGTGCCCTCCGTCTGTAGATAGACCCAGCGTTCAGTATAAATTGGTGCAAACAGGGTCCCGTTTCAATGGGACGGCTATGATCTCGGCGGTCTGGGCCAGCTTGCGCCTGTTCGCGACTTGCCCCTATCCAACCAGATGACATGAGAAAACCGACCCGGCGGACCGGGTCGGTCATGTTGTAATCTGCGAGGCGCGCGTGGGGTCAGGCGTCCTCGAACAGACCTTTTTCCGACGCGAGTTCCTGCATCCGCTTTTGCAGTTTTTCAAAAGCGCGCACTTCGATCTGGCGAATACGTTCGCGGCTGACATCGTAGACGCCCGACAGATCCTCAAGCGTGACAGGTTTGTCTTTCAGCCGACGCTGGGTCAGGATGTCTTTTTCGCGATCGTTCAAAACATCCATGGCTTGCGCCAAAAGCTCGCGGCGCACCGTAAGCTCGTCATGTTCGGCATAGTCGCCCGCCTGATCGGCGCTTTCATCTTCAAGCCAGTCCTGCCACTGCATCGCCCCTTCGCCATCGGCCGAGACGGTTGCATTCAAAGACGCGTCCCCGCCCGACAGGCGCCGGTTCATCGAGATCACCTCGTCTTCGGTGACATTCAGGTCATTTGCGATCCGGGCCACGTTTTCCGGGCGCAGATCGCCGTCTTCCAACGCACCAATGCGCGATTTCGCTTTGCGCAGGTTGAAAAACAGCTTCTTTTGCGCCGACGTCGTGCCCAGCTTGACCAGGGACCACGACCGCAGGATGTATTCCTGAATGGCCGCGCGAATCCACCACATGGCATAGGTCGCCAAACGGAAACCTTTTTCAGGGTCAAAGCGCTTTACGGCCTGCATCAGGCCGACATTCGCTTCGGAAATCACTTCGGCCTGTGGCAAGCCATAGCCGCGATATCCCATCGCAATTTTCGCCGCCAGACGAAGGTGCGAATTCACCATCTGGTGGGCCGCATCGCGGTCTTGGTGATCCACCCAGCGCTTGGCCAGCATGTATTCCTGCTCCGGTTCCAGCATCGGGAATTTCCGAATCTCCTGAAGATAGCGGTTCAATCCACCTTCTGGCGTCGGGGCCGGCAAGTTCTTATAGTTGCTCATCTTCGCATAACTCTCCCACTTGTCCCGTCAATGTTGCGGGGCTTAACATTGAAATAAGACCCCGCTCAAAGATTTCAAGTGCTGTGTCCGTCATTTTCATGAACAATACATGAACTTGTTTGTTGCGTTTTGGAAGGGTTTGACATGAATTCTCACGCGGTCGTGCAGAAAGTTGCAGCCCCTACAGAAGCGGCGCAAGCATCCCGATCGAGTTGATCAGAATCCGGCGCGGAACGGACCAGGCGATGACGTTTTCGCGCTGCACGCTGATCGACATCGACAAGAAGGCCTCTTGCCGCTGCCGGATCTCACCAACGACATCCGTGTCGACCAGCATGACACTGTTTTCATAGTTCAAATCGAAACTGCGCCGATCCAGATTGGCCGACCCGACCAAGGCGGCCCGCCCATCGACGCTGATGACTTTGGCATGCAGCAAGCCCGGCTGAAACTCGTGAATTTCCACCCCGGCGTTCAGCATTGCGCGGTAGAAACTACGCGAGGCAAAGGCAACCACGTGGCTGTCATTGTTGGCCGGTAGGTTGATCTGCACCCGCACACCGCGCAGGGCGGTGGCGCAGATCTGCTGATGCAACGCTTCCGAGGGCACATAGTAGGGCGTGGTGATCACCACCTCGTCCTGCGCTGAGGCCAAAAGCATCTGGATCATGTCGGGCACGGCCTGAATGCTTTCTGTCGGGCCGGACCCTGCCATCACGGCCGGGAACCCGCCCTCGTTCGTCAAGCTATCCCGATCCAGGATGGCCGAAATGTCGTCACCGCCATGCACCATCCAGTCCGACACGAAAAGCCGCTGCGCCTGCCACGCCACCGGGCCTTTGATGCGCATCATCAGATCGACCCAAGGCGCGAATTTTGCTTTCACCCGAAACGCCGCATCTGCGCAGTTCTGGCTGCCGACATATGTGATGTCGTGGTCGATCACCACAATCTTGCGGTGATTGCGGATGTCGAGCCTACGGAAAAACGCCGACACCAGCGGAAACCGAAAGGCGAAGGCCACGACCGTGTCCACGCCACCTTCTTTCAGGCGCGTCCAAAGCGGATCAGACAACAGGCGCCGTGACCCCAAGCCATCGACGATCACGCGCGCCTTGACGCCACGGGCGGCGGCACGGATCAGTGCCTCGGCTACGCGGGTGCCGTTGTTGTCGGCCAGCCAGATATAGAACAGCACATGCGCGTGATCCGTCGCCGCGTCGATGTCAGCGACCAGCCAATCGATGCTTTCGTCGCTGTTGCTGGTGACGGTCGCCCGGTTGCCGGGCACCGGCTTAAACCCGTTGACGGACGCCGCGCGAGCAAACGCCTGCCGATACAAAAGTGGCAATTGCGCGACCTGCGGCTCTCCTTTCGGAAGCTTAGGGAGTTCGTGATGGAGGTCTTTGAGTTTCTTGTCTGATCGTCGGTCTGCGCTGGTATCACCCAGAAAGAAATAGGCAATGACGCCAACCAGCGGCAAGGTCAGGATCACCACGCTCCACGCCAGTCTGGACGCCGCCGAGCGGTGTTCGCGTGTCACGGCGCGGGCAATGGTCGCAAGGTCCAGAAAGAACAGGACCACGGCCCAGATCGCGCCCCACGACCCCCAAGAAAGCTCTGTCATACCTGCCTTTGCCCCACCGATGCCGGTGCGCGATCAACCGTCGCGCAGGATTTCGATCAACTCTACCATATCTGCGGGGATGGGCGCTTCAAAGCTTAACTTCTCGGCGGTGATTGGATGTTCGAACCCCAACGTCGCGGCATGGAGCGCCTGACGTGGAAAGGTGCGTGCGGCCTCGATCGCGGCGGGTCCGATCGCCTTGGCGTTCAGTTTGCGGCGTCCGCCATAGGTTGGATCACCGATCAGGCCATGACCCGCATGGGCCATGTGGACACGAATTTGGTGGGTGCGTCCGGTTTCAAGCCAGCATTCGATCAGCGCAGCCTGCGCAGGCGCGCCGTAAGTTTGAAGAATGCGTGCACGGGTCACCGCATGACGCCCACCGGAAAACAGGACCGCCTGTTTTTGCCGGTCGGTCTTGTGGCGCGCCAACTGCGTGGTGATCTTCAGGATGTTGCCCTTCTCAAAGCTTGCCCCCTTGATCCCGCCCAAACGCGGGTCGGCCTGATCAGGGGCACCGTGCACGACCGCCAGATAGTGACGTTCGGCGGTGTGGGCCTCGAACTGTTTGGCCAACCCGTGATGGGCTGCGTCCGACTTGGCCACCACCAGAAGGCCTGATGTGTCCTTGTCGATCCGGTGCACGATACCGGGGCGTTTTTCGCCACCCACACCCGACAGTTCACCGCCAAAATGGTGCAAAAGCGCGTTGACCAGCGTGCCTGTGGGCGTGCCGGGCGCGGGATGCACCACCATGCCGGCGGGTTTGTTGACCACAATCAGGTCAGCATCTTCATAGACAATGTTCAGCGGGATATCTTCGGGGCCGATATGGCTTTCTTCGGCCTCGGGCACGTGGATCTCAAACAGGTCACCTTCGGCCACCTTGGCGCGGGGGTCGTCGATGACGACGCCGTCGCGCATGACCGCCCCGTCTGCGATCAACCGTGCCAGCCGCGACCGCGACAGGCTTGCTACCTCTGGCACATCGCGGGCAATCGCCTTATCAAGGCGCTTGGGTGGGTTTTCCGCGATGGTAACCCCGACGATACGGTGCGATGACGACATGAACGACACTCCTGAACAGGATCTGGACGCGGCGCTTGAGGCATCTGTGGGCCACGGCACCGTGCGGTATCTGAAAACTCTGGTGACGGCCATGACCCTCACCACGATTGTGGGCCTTGTAGTGCTGGTGGGCGTGGTTGTCATGCGTTTCTCGCAAACCACACCCGATCAGACAACGGCCCCCGCCCTGCCCGACCATATCACCCTGCCAGATGGGGTCACGGCGAACGCGGTCACGTTTGGCCCGGACTGGTATGCAATTGTGTCAGGCGACGAAATACTGGTTTTTGACCAAGGCTCAGGTGATCTGATCAAGCGCATACAGGTCCGCTGATCCTTTGCGATCTGACCAATATTTCCGGCTTTGGAAGATGGTACCGACACCCCGGCTCGAACGGGGGACCTCTTGATCCACAATCAAGCGCTCTAACCTACTGAGCTATGTCGGCACGCAGGACGCATTTACCCGCCACGCGCAGGCATTGCAAGAGGTCGCCGCTTGAAAAATGCATGAAAGGCCTCTAACCCCAAAGGGATAGTTTCAGGAGGCCAGACATGGGCATCAACGACGAAAGCGAAATCGACGCGAACCTTCAGATCGGACCAACTTCGCTTGGGATGGTGCGGCTTTACGTCGAAGGCGGCGGCGTCGAGCTGCCGATGGATTTTGAGCCGGAAGAGGCCGAAGAGATCGCCGAAGAACTGCGCGTGGCCGCCGCACAGGCGCGCGCGATGGCTGAGGGTGGAAAAGGCAAAAAGGGTAAGTAGGGGTCATAACCCCTTTCAGACATTGACCAATCCCGCCACGCCCGGATCGCGAAACCCCTGCAGGCGCCGCGCCGCGTGGGCCGCAAATTTCTGCACCATCACCTTGCGGCGCGCCGGCGCCAGCTTGTCCTCAGGCCCCATGCGAATAATCTCGGCGTCATAGCTGTCGGCAATGATCAACCCGGTGCCGTCGGGCAGAAGCTCGGTCGGGAAATCGGCGTCCACCGCCCAAAAATACCTATCGCACCAATCCAGATAGCCCTGCCATTTCTGATCCGATGTGAAGTCAACCCGCGAGGATTTGCATTCGATCACCCAGACCTCACCCTTCGGGCCAAGCGCCATTACATCGACGCGCAGCCCACGCGTCGGCACCAGCTCTTCGACTGTGACAAAGCCGTGGCCAAGCATGTGGCGACACACACCGCGCGCGAGCAACTGGCCAGGCATCAGGGATTGGTTTGGCATCTCCATGGGCCTAACATGAACAATTGGTGAACAAAATGTCAATGGGGCGCGCTGGCGTGCCAAATCTCTCCCCTTGTAACAGCCCGCTTTGCAACCTATCTAGGCTGTGGCGGCTTCTGCCCTTCTCGTCCCATGCGGGTACAATTCCAGTGGCCTTAAGCAATTCCGAGGGAGCTGGCTCTGTCCGGACCCTGGTTCGGTTACCCGGCGCCCACCTGTATATACAGGTCCTCGGGAATTCAGACCCCGACGGATGCGTGCGGTTCCGCCACCTTCTATCTCTCTTTCGTGGGTCCCGGTTTGTGGGCCACCGCACTGCGTGACAGGACCCAACCGGCGCATCACTCCGCTTACAGAAGCAACACCGCCGTGCGCAGCTTAGCTTTGCGCGGCACAGGTATAGACGAACCTGTCACCCTTGTTGGTGAACCACGTGGCTTGCCCCGTGCGCCTGTCCAACGTGAACTTCCATTCGTAACTTAGGTTGCTGCCAATCCCCACACCGTGCTGTGCGTTGAAGCGAACGGCCTTGGGGCCGGCAATCGCTGTCACTTTGCTTGAAGCATGGGTGTGTGCGGTCTTCCAGTCGCTGGTAATCTCCACCAGCGTGGGTGGTGCGTCGCTGCCGTTCAGCCCCCA
Source organism: Aliiroseovarius sp. CAU 1755 (assembly GCF_054482655.1). NCBI lineage: Bacteria > Pseudomonadati > Pseudomonadota > Alphaproteobacteria > Rhodobacterales > Paracoccaceae > Aliiroseovarius > Aliiroseovarius sp. CAU 1755. The sequence goes on from NZ_JBTLRH010000002.1 coordinate 69,400, forward strand.
TCCACCATTTGGAGCGCAGGCGACGGCATCCCCGAGATAGCTTGCCTGAATGCAATGCAGGGGTTCGTCAAATTGCGAAGGAGCCCAAAGCTCCAAGGTCACTGTGTCGCCCGCTTCTCCACTGCAAATGATCCGCTCTACTGCGGTTTGCGCCTGTGCGGCACATGGCAAAAACGCTGAAGCCAAACAATAGCCAGCCAATATGAACTGTCTCATGGGGTCGTGTCCTCGCAATTTAGTCTGCGTAGTCGCAATAAGCTTAGGCCCCGTCAGAACGCACTACAATGAGGCAAATCATGGCACCAATTCGTGCGAGGCGCATAATGGGAGTGTTCACCTGAAAGGACTTAGATCTCGGTGACATCCTACGTTCCCAAATCGGTTCTTTCACATCAACCGCGCTTTGCGACGCCTCGCAAGCGCAGAGAAGGAGGAGCGTACCAATGTTTGTTTTTACACATTTCACCAAAGCAGCGAGCGCTATCGCAATGGTCAGTGGGCTTACCCTATTGGTGGGATTGGCCCCTGCAATCGCCGACGGACACGAGGTAGGTGCAAAAGAATACAGTATTTCCTGTCAATCGTGCCACGGAGCCAAAGGCCTTGGCGACGGGGAAATGGCGATGCACCTGAACGTCCGACCATCAAATCTGACGCTGATCTCAAAAGAGAACGATGGAGTCTTTCCGTTGCTCGAAGTGTTTCAGATCATCGACGGCCGCCAAGAGGTCAGGGGCCATGGTGCGGAAGCGATGCCAGTCTGGGGCGCGCGCTATTCCGAGGATATCGGCGACACCTACGGGCCATATGGTGGCGAACAGGTGATACGCGCCCGCGTTCTGGAGTTGGTGTTCTATCTCCAGTCGATCCAGAAAATGTGAACTTTGGGGCTTTCTTTAACCGGAAAGCCCTTCACCACGGCCGGGGTATTTACCGCGATCTGGCGTGCCCGTTCGCATCATCACACGGATAGCGCGCACCATCTGACAGCACGCATAGATCGTTCAGGAAGCTTTGTGGCAACGACTTGTAGCTCGGCAACAGGTGTGTTTCGTCTTGGCGATCCAGAAAATCGCTGCAACTGGCGACATAGTATGAACGCCAACGCAGATCCAGATCATACCATTGTGCGAATGCCTTCGTCACCGCGACCGTCGTGTTGCCTGTCGCTTTCATCTCCTGTGCAAATCGATCAGCAATATCGCTTTGCATGGACCAGGACGAAAGCGCCTCCCATGTCAGCGGGTGGCCCATAGCAGACAGCTCCCACGCGGCCAGCAAACTGATCGCACTGGCATCGGCCTCCATCGCCGCGACGGCCCGCGCGTTGGCTTCCATTGAGATGTCGTTTGATGGGCAAAATCCGCGCCGGAACTGGTCTGCGTGGCGCAGTTCATGAAGCAATACTCCTTGTTTTAGCGCGTTGGGCATATCACGCTGCAAAACAATGGTGTGTTCTGCACCAACATATTCCCCCAATGACGTATGAGCAAAATCGGTAAGGCAGATTTTCGGCATCTTGTCAGGCGACGCATCCAGACCGCGAAAAACCGTGTCGAGCACGGGTGCGATCGCCGCATGGAGCTGGGATATCTGTTTTTGATCAGCTGAAGTCGCAGGCTCGGTCGCCGGGACAAGACACGATGTCGTTGGCGGCACGGATGTTTGCCCGCTGCAAAGCGTTGGCAGGGCCGCCAGAAGTGGCGCGACAAGAAACCTCATTCTGCGCAGACTGCTAATCTTTCAAAGCGCATCCGCCTGAAAGACGATGGCCTTGTCGCAACACGGGGCTGACGGAAAGCGATATCACTGACGAGGCGCGTGCACTTCCACGCGCACGGGAATAGTCGTGGCAACGGGTTGGCGTTTGCCCCCTTTCGGGGTGTCGTCACGTTCCATTCGCATGATCACGATGGCAAACTGAACGCCGGCAAACACAATGCCGTTGAACATGAACAACATGGTCACGGCGATCCAGCCAATGTCGGACGTGGTCACAAGGTGCCAGAGATTGCCAACATTGGTATAAAGCAGAAGGCCCACGAAGCTCGCGGACAAGCCAAATCCGATGAGCACCTGCTTGATATATAGGCTGACGAGTTTTGGCATGACGCTCCCTTTCTTGGCTCACTCTTTCAACTTAGCGCAATCACGCAGGACTTAAAGAGGCAAGCCGTCGCAGGCGCGCGCTCGGCGGGCGGATGCTCAGAACGCTTCGGGCTTCGCCTCAAAGCGATAAACTGGTCGGACGTCGCCCGCTGCGTTAAAACGCTTCGGGCTTTGCCTCGCGGGCCATATGATCCAGCACGGCGTTGGCAAATTTGCCCTCGTCGCTTTCCGGGAAGAAGGCTTTGGCGATGTCCACGAACTCGGTGATCACCACTTTTGGGGGCGCTTCGCCTTGGATTAACTCGGCGCCTGCCGCACGGAACAAGGCGCGCAGGGTCGGGTCGATACGCCCCAGCGGCCATTTCGCCACCAGCGCCCGATCGGTCATTTGGTCGATTTTCGCCTGATGGGTCAGCGCATCCTCGACCAGTTTTCGAAACAGGCGGCTGTCGCCTTCGACCATCGCATAGTCGTCGAATTCCTCGCCGAAGCGGTGGTTTTCGAACTCAACCATCACCCGGTCGGCCGTTTGCCCCGAGGCTTCCATCTGGAACAGCGCCTGCACCGCGAAAAAGCGGGCGGCGGATTTCATCTGGCGTTTCTGATTGCCGGAAAGCGTCATGCGGTTGGGGTATCCTTCGTGTCACCGGCAAGCTTGATCGAGTCCGAGATCGACTTGAACCCGATACCTTTGCTTGCGCCGGCCCATTTGCGCGAAAGCGCGACCAGATGCAAGGCCGCAGCCGCCGCCCCGCCGCCTTTATTTTGATCTTTGGTGTCCGCGCGCACCTCGGCCTGCTTTCGGTTTTCCACCGTCAGGATGCCATTGCCGATGCACAGCCCTTGCAGCCCCATCATCTGGATCGCGCGCGAGCTGTCATTGCAGACCGTGTCGTAATGGGTGGTTTCGCCCCGGATCACACAGCCCAGCGCCACGTAGCCATCGAAATTCGACAGACGATCGGCCATCGCTATCGCGGTGGGCACTTCCAGTGCACCGGGCACCTCGACCAGATCCCATGTACCGCCTGCGGCTTCGATTTCGGCCTTCGCACCGGCGACCAGATTGTCGGCAATGTCTTTGTAGTAAGGCGCCACGACGATCAGAAGTTTCACCGGCTTATCGAAGCTCGGACGGTCGAGAACGTAATGCTGTTCAGCTTTGGCCATGGGTCAATCCTTCTGAATAGGGCGAGTGCCGGTGATGGTCAGGCCATAGGCATCCAACCCCACATAGCGGGTATCAGGGCTGTCGGTCAGAAGCACCATATCATGCAGACCGAGGGCTGACAGGATTTGCGAGCCAAGCCCGATTTGGCGCACCGTGCGCGGGCCGTCATCATCGTCATTGGCATGCAGCGTCTTGCGGGGTTCACGGAACAGGCAGACCACGCCCCTGCCCTCGTCCGCGATGATCTGCATGGCGCGGGGCAACTCATCTGCGGGGCGTGGGCCAAGGCCCAGCACATCCTGCGCTTCCTGCAGCGCATGGGTCCGCACCAGAACCGGGTCCGGCGTGGTGATGTCGCCCTTGATCAGCACCACATGTTCGATGTCGTGGGTCAGGTCGGTGAAAATCCGCATCTCCCAGTCACCACCATATTGCGAGGTGACGTTTTCGCGCGAGGTCTCGCGCACCAGATTGTCGTGACGGCGGCGATAAGCGATCAGGTCCGAAATGGTGCCGATCTTCAACCCATGTTTTTGGGCGATGTCCACCAGTTCCGGCAGCCGTGCCATCGTCCCGTCTTCGTTCATGATCTCGCAGATCACACCGGCAGGGGTGCGCCCGGCCAGACGCGAGATATCCACCGCGGCCTCGGTATGCCCTGCCCGCACCAACACGCCACCATTGCGGGCGCGCAGGGGGAAAACGTGACCGGGGGTCGCGATTTCGGCTGGGCCGTTTTCGGGGTCGATGGCAACTGACACGGTCAACGCGCGGTCAGCGGCGGAGATACCTGTGCTCACGCCTTCGCGGGCCTCGATCGAGGTGGTGAACGCGGTTTCGTGGCGCGAGGAGTTATGCATCGACATCATCGGCAGGCCCAGCGCTTCGATCCGCGCGGCCTCCATCGGCAGGCAGATCAGCCCGCGCCCGTAAGTGGCCATGAAATTGATGGCGTCGGCGGTGCAGGCATCGGCGGGAATGACGAAATCGCCCTCGTTCTCGCGATCTTCGTGATCGACAAGAATATACATCCGACCCGCCCGCGCGTCTTCGATGATCTCTTCTGCGGACGAGATGGCATCCGACAAGCTGGCCTCGACCGGGCCGGGCGTTTCATATGTGCTACGATCAGACATGGCGCATTCCCCTCAGGTTCGCGCCTGTGACTAGCGCAGGCGGGATGCGTTTGCCAGTGGAAAGCCATAATCGGGAAAGTATCACGTCACGCTTTGTTCAGCCTGATCCGAGTATCCTGACCAGTACCTTTCACCGAATAAAGGTTTGGCCGCGCTTTAAAATACTGCCGCCATGTATTTTCCATCACATCTGCAAGCCTTACGTCAGCGTTTTTTACCATCTGCGTGTTTATTTGACCGATCAACAAGCCATCGGGGTGGCCTTCAATACAGGCCGCAATGCGCGAATCCGCATGGGAAACGTCCCGGATTAGGCTTGGAGAGGCTGACCTGTCGATTGCGTATTGGCCTGGACGAGCTTTGAAATAGGATTCCCACGTTTTCTGCTTCTGATCCGAAATCCTTCCCGAAAGACCGGAACGTATTTGTATGTTTACACCAGACATGGTGATCCCTTCCGGATGGGCGCGGACAATCCGCTGCACTTCATCATCAAACGAGGGAGCAACGGGGTTGTTTGGGCTAATCGCTGCCCAGCAACTAACACCTGCCTTACTCGCCACCTTGTCATCGGTGGGACGTTTCGCTGCCGTTGTCTTTGTGACTGCTGTTTTGGTAGCCGAAATACCATTCGCTTTAGGGGCGACAGGGGCCGCAAGCGTCACCCAAGAGCTACACGATTTCCTAAAACAATCTGGTGCTTTTTTCTCACCGATCCCAACCACCTTAAAACCGCGCTCCCTCAGCCGATCGGCCAGATGCATGAAACCCCCGTCAGAACTGACAAGAGCGAACACATCTATTTTGCTTTCGTAGCTCAGCTCCATGGCGTCCAAAGCCAGAACAATATCGGCTGCATTTTTCCCAGTGCCGGAATGCACCAACCTTATCCCGGTTGCCGTGTCCCAGCCCTTGACCAGTGTGGCATTCCCGTAAACACGCCGAAGCCGCAATTCGCCCAGCTTGCCGGACTCGACAATGATCTTGCCCGCCAAGGCGCTTGAAATATTTTCACCATCAATCAGCAACGCGACTTTTGGCAGGTCGGTTTTCGGCGCTAAACCATTCTCGAACATAAACAACTCTCCACTCAATCAAGGGGAGAGTTATGTGTGACGAGAGAAAAATCAAGCCGGAAGTTAAAACTGCCAAAGCGCCGGAACGAACTGGAACGCCTCGCCCACGCGGCGCACATGACCCACGCCAGGGAACGGGAAGTGATAGCCCAGCACGGCAATCCGGTCAGACGCCGCCATGTCGAGGATCTTGCGGCGGCTCGTCACCGTCATTTCGCCGTCCGTGTCGGTCTCGTTATACCAGTCGGGATGGGCGAAATTGGTATAGGCGTTGGTCAGCGCGTCGCCGGTGGCGATCAATTGCTGCCCGCCGCTGTCGATCATGACCGACAGATGGCCCGGCGTGTGGCCGGGGCTGTCGAGCAGTCGCACGCCCGGCACGACCTCGGTCCCGTCACCTGCCAAAGTCCATTCCACACCTTCCGCGTTGATCGAGTTGACCGCGCCCACCACGAATTGCTGGCGTTCGGCGCTGACCTGATCCACCAGACCGTCTTGCAGCCAATAGGCGCGCTCGGCCTCGCCGATGATGTATTCGGCGTCGGGGATAATTGGTTCGTCGAAGTCGTCGCGAATGCCCCAGATATGGTCCGGGTGCGCGTGCGTGATCACCACATGGGTGATCCCCATTGGGTCGATCCCTGCGGCTTCCAAGTTGCCCATCAACCGCCCGGTCGTGTCAAACCAACGGGTGCCAGAGCCGACATCGATCAGCACCCGCGCATCGCCTATTTCGATATAAAGGTGGTTGGTGTGGGAATAGCCACGTTCGGGGTCGAGGAAATGATCTTTCAGGAAGGCGATCTTTTCATCCTCGGGCGCGTTGATCGCAAGCCCGCTGCCGGGCAGCGAGAAATAGCCATCCGACACCACGGTCAGTCGCGCGTCGCCCAGCGTGAAGCTGAAATGTGCCGGGTTGCCAGCGGTCGGCGCCCCCAACATGGCGCGCGCGGTGGCGGGCATGGCGAAGGCGGGTGCGATGGCGGCTAAGCGCAGAAGGTCACGGCGGGTCGGGCGGATCAGGGTCATGGATGGCTCCGTCTTGGGTCAGGCGTTCAGCCGATCATATGCCCGCTTCCGAATATGTCAAAGAGAACCGCGTCCGGTTACCCGTAGTCCGCAAGCCGCGCCACGTAGCGCGCCAGCGTGTCGATCTCCAGGTTCACCCGGTCGCCGACCTTCGCCTGCCCCCAATTTGTCACCTCTTTCGTATGCGAAATTAGGTTCACGCCAAATTCGTCGCCTTCAACCTCGTTCACCGTCAGCGATGTGCCGTTCAGCGCGACCGAGCCCTTGGGCGCAATGAACCGCGCCAGATCGGACGGCGCGCGGAACCGCACACGGGTGCTGTCGCCTTCGTCGGTCATCGCAACGATCTCGGCCACGCCATCCACATGGCCCGACACGATATGCCCGCCAAGCTCGTCGCCCACCTTCAGCGCACGCTCAAGGTTTACCTTGTGCCCGACGGCCCAATCACCCAGGTTGGTTTTCGACACGGTTTCTGCCGATATTTCAACATCATACCAACCCTCGCCCAACGCCACGACCGTCAGGCACACCCCGTCCGAGGCAATGGACGCACCAATGTCGATGCCGCTTGTGTCATAGGCAGTTTCGATACGCGCGCGCATGTCGCCCGCTTGTTCCAACGCGGCGATGCGCCCGATATCGGTGATGATCCCTGTGAACATGGCCTCTCCTTCCCGGTCGATTGCTGCGTCAGACCTAGCCCGGCTGTGCGGACTTGCCAAGCGCTTCACACCGCTACATTTGCCAGTCTGCCAGCCCCAACCTGTCATCCGTGTCATATTTTTGCCAATTGCCGAGGTTAACACCACGGAAATCTTCCCCTTCCATATTGGGGACAAAAAGGACAGAAACGGGAAAACGCTTGACCCGGGCTTGGCGCGGGCGCTGTTCCCGAGGACACCGAAAAGGACGCTCATGGCGACGATCACCGGGCAAAAAAGACGCTTCTTGTTGCTGCAAGGACCGCATGGACCGTTTTTTGCGCAGCTGGGCAGAATGCTGGGCGCAGCCGGGGCTGAGGTCTGGCGCGTCGGCTTCAATATGGGCGATCAGGTGTTCTGGCACGACAGACGCAGCTTCATCCCCTTTACCGACCCACAGGACCAGTGGCCCACACATCTTCAAACCCTGCTCGACACGCACGACATCACCGATATCGTCCTTTACGGCGACACGCGCCCGGTCCACGCCCAAGCGGTCGAGATCGCTAAAGCGCGCGGGCTCGGTGTTCATGTCTTCGAAGAGGGCTATCTTCGCCCCTATTGGGTCACCTATGAACGTGACGGGTCGAACGGTAATTCGCGCCTGATGACAACAGATATCGCCCAAATGCAAGCCGCGCTGGAAAACGTCGAACTGGACCTGCCTGAAGCGCCTTCACATTGGGGGGACATGCGCCACCACGTGTTCTACGGCGCGCTTTACCATTGGTTTGTGATGTTCTGGAACCAGCGATATTCCCATTTTCGCCCGCATCGCGCCTTCGCCGTCAGCAAAGAGTTTCGGCTCTATTTCAAGCGCCTCATCTTGATGCCGTTTCTGGCTGCAAACCGGATTGCTGCGACGCTCAGGATCAAGTTTGGCGGCTACCCCTATCACTTGGTGCTGTTGCAACTGGAACATGATGCAAGCTTCCAGATGCACAGCCCGTTCACGACCATGAACGAGTTTCTGGACCTTGTGATCGATGGCTTTCGCAAAGGGGCGCCCCGCCATCATCATCTGGTGTTCAAAGCGCACCCGCTCGAAAATGGGCGCATCCCATTTCGGAATGAAATCAAACGAATAGCGCAAGAACATGATGTTGCGGACCGGGTTCATTACGTGCCGGGCGGCAAGCTGGCGCAGCTTCTGGACCATGCGCGGTCGGCGGTCACCGTGAACTCGACCGCGGCGCAACAGGTGTTGTGGCGCGGGTTGCCGCTCAAGGTTTTTGGCCGCGCGGTGTTTGACAAGCCCGCCTTTGTTTCAACCCAGAGCCTGCCGGAGTTTTTCGACCTGCCGACCCGCCCAGACAACCGCGCCTATCGCGACTACCGCCACTATCTGCTGGAAACCAGTCAGGTCACGGGCGGGTTCTATTCATCGCGCGGACGGCAGCGGCTGTTGCGACAGGTCGTTGACATGATGCTGGCCGCCGACGACCCCTATGCCGCGCTGGCGCGTGGGACCGCGGCACCACGGCAACAGGTGCGTGCCGTGAAGTAGCCAATCGCCAATGAAACACTGGATTTACGCCCCTCCTGCGCGTAGTCTTCAAGGAAATAAATTCGAGGCATCACTCCAAGAAGGAGCCCGAGCAGTGAACATCGTTGGCAAGGTCTGGGTCCGCAAAGCGGCCCTTTTTGCGTTGGTTGCATCAATCAGCGCCTGTGGGTTGCCGCGTGTCGGCCCCACCAAAAACGAAATCTTTGCAGGCTCGGTCCAGCGCAACGGTGACGCGTTCGTCGTCGCGGTCAATGATCGGGTCACGCGTGCCACTGCCGTCGTCCCCGCACTTGGCTTCAGTCCTGATTTCCAGAATGCGGGCCTTGTCGGGTCCGACACGATCCAACCGGGCGACACGCTTGGCATTTCGATCTGGGAAAACGTCGAAGCCGGTATACTGACAACCGCTGGCGCACCCGCGTCGCTTGAAGAGGTTCAGGTCGACGGGGCGGGCTTCATCTTCATCCCCTATGCTGGGCGCATCAAGGCGTCGGGCAATTCACCCGAAGCGATCCGCCGTGTGATCACCGGCAAGCTGGCCGAGCAAACCCCCGACCCGCAAGTCGTGGTGCGGCGTTTGGCCGGTGACGGGTCAACCGTGACCATAACCGGTAGCGTGGGCGCGCAGGGTGTCTATCCGATTGAACGCCCAACCCGCACGTTGAACGCGATGCTTGCCCGCGCGGGCGGCGTCGCAATCGCGCCCGAGATCGCCAAGATCAAGGTCAATCGCGGCAACCAAACTGGCGAGGTCTGGTTCCAGGATCTGTTCAACCAACCCGAAACGAACATCGCCTTGCGTGGGGGTGATCGCATTCTGGTCGAAGAGGACACCCGATCCTTCACCGCCCTTGGCGCCACCGGGTCGCAAAGCCGCGTTCGGTTTGAAACGCAGACCTTGTCGGCGCTGGAAGCCATCGCGCAAGTGGGCGGGCTGTCGGCTGCCTCGGCTGACCCGACGGGCGTCTTTGTTTTACGCAACGAAAGCGCGGAAGTGTCCAACAGCGTGCTTGGCCGCGCGGACCTTCAAGGCGACCAGCGGATGGTCTATGTGCTGAACCTGACCGAACCCAATGGCATGTTCATGGCGCGTGACTTCGTGATCCGGGACGGTGACACCGTTTACGTGACCGAAGCCCCCTACGTTCAGTGGAGCAAAGTTCTGTCCGTCGTGACCGGATCCCTCGCCACGGCCGGGTCGATTTCGGCCCTGAACGACGCACTTGGCAACACCACGAATTGATCCGGGGCATCATGGCCCCCCGCTTGGAAACCTCAAACGCCGCCGATCAGGGCCACCCTGCCCGGCGGCTGTTTGTTTACAATGGCGGCTTTCTGACCCAGCACCGCATCAAGCGCATACTGGCCCTGTCGGGCTGGGAGGTGCGCCTTGGCTTGCCCAGAGATGGCGACTGGGTCGGCACATGGGGCAAAAGCCCCACCTCGGCGCGCGGAGAAGCGGTTGCAGGGCAGCGTAACGCGCCTGTCCTGCGCATCGAAGACGCGTTTCTGCGGTCGGTTTTGCCGGGACGGTCGGGCGAGCCACCGCTTGGCCTACTGATCGACGACATGGGCGTGCATTTTGACAGCGCGCAGCCGTCGCGGCTGGAACATATCCTGACCCATGACCCGCTGGACAACACCGACACCCTGCGCCGCGCGCGCGATGCCATGGACCGGATGCGTCGGGCGCATTTGTCCAAATACAACGCCTTCGACCCGGCCCTGCCGGTGCCCGATGCGCCTTATGTGTTGGTGATCGACCAGACACGTGGCGATGCCTCGATCCGGCACGCCGGCGCGTCTGAAACCACGTTCCGCGAAATGCTGGTCAGCGCCCGGCTGGACCACCCTGCGGCGCGCATCCTGATCAAGACCCATCCCGAAACCACTCAGGGCCATCGCGCAGGGCATTTTGGCCCCGAGGACGAAAACGAACAGGTCCGCCTGATCACCGACCCGGTCAGCCCATGGGCCCTGCTGGAAGGCGCGCAGGCCGTCTATACCGTCAGCTCCGGGTTAGGGTTCGAGGCGATCCTGGCCGGTCACAAACCCCGCGTCTTCGGCCAGCCCTTTTATGCAGGCTGGGGGCTGACCGTTGATGATCAACCCGTCGACCGCCGCCAGCGCAATCTGACGCGCGCGCAGCTTTTTGCCGGTGCGATGATCCTATATCCAACCTATTACGACCCCTACCGCGATCAATTGTGCGAGATCGAGCAGGTGCTGGATACGCTTGAAGCCCGTGCGCGCGCCTGGCGCGAGGATCGTCACGGCTATGTCGCCAGCGGCATGCGGCTTTGGAAACGCCGACCCTTGGCTGATTTCTTCAGCGACGGTCCCGCAATGGTGTTCGACGACACCCCCGCCCGCGCGGCACAGGGGGCTGCCACGCTGGGGCGCCCGCTGATGGTCTGGGCGGGCAAGGAACACCCCGATCACCACGGACCGGCCCCGCTTTTTCGGATCGAGGACGGCGTGCTTCGGTCACGTGGGCTGGGCGCAGAGCTAGTGGCCCCCCTGTCGCTGGTGCGCGATGATCTGGGCATCTACTACGACCCGACACGCGAAAGCCGGTTGGAACGGCTGATTGCCGCATCACCCACCCTGCCGGATCACGCCCGCGCACGCGCCGACGCGTTGGTCGCTGCGATCCTTGCGGCCGGGCTGGCCAAATACAATCTTTCGCGTCCACAGCCCACGGGATTGGCCACCCTTCCCAAGGGGCGGCGCATTCTTGTGCCGGGTCAGGTGGAAGACGATGCCTCGATCCGGTTGGGGACCAATGAGGTTTCGACCAACCTTGCCTTGTTGCAGCGCACACGGGCTGAAAACCCGGACGCGATCATCATCTACAAGCCCCACCCGGATGTAGAGGCAGGCCTGCGCAAGGGTGCGATCCCCGCCGAAATCGCCCGAGGTCTGGCCGATCTGGTGGCGGAAGATGCCGACCCCATCGCTTTGATCGACGCGGTTGATGAGGTGTGGACGATGACCTCGACCCTTGGGTTTGAAGCCCTGCTGCGCCGCCGCACCGTCACCTGCCTTGGCACGCCGTTCTATGCCGGTTGGGGGCTGACCCGCGATCTGGGAGAGGTGCCTGACAGGCGCACCGCCCATCCGGATCTGACCGCGCTGGCCCATGCCGTGTTGATCGACTATCCGCGGTATTTCGACCCGGAAACCGGCTCTGCCTGCCCGGTCGAAATCATTGTCGAACGTTTGGCGACCGGCACGGCGCCCAAGACAAGGCTTGGCACGCGGCTGTTGTCAAAGCTGCAAGGCGTCTTCGCAAGCTACGCCTATCTTTGGCGCTAGGCGTTGACCCAGGCGGTCAGTCGCACGCGCGCCAGCGGTGCAGGACATCGCCGCCAATCGCACGGGTTTCGACCAGATCGAACCGCGGCGCTTCCGCCAGTCGGCTTAACCCCAAAGCCGCAAGCGATGGCCGGCCCTCGGCGCCAAGCGCCACCCCGGCAGTGTATCCAACAAGCTCGTCCACAACACGCGCCGCCAACAAAGATGCCGCCAACGCCCCCCCACCTTCGCAATAGACACGGGTGAGGCCACGCGCACCAAGCGCATTCAGAACTGCCACGGGATCAAGCGCGCCGGCGGCTTCGGGCGCCTCGATCATCTCGGCGCCAAGACCCGCCCAAGCCGACACAAGCTCCGGCGTGGCGCGCGGCCCATGGCAGATCCAGACCGGATGGTCGCGGGCCGTTTGGGCAAGTTGGCTGTTCAAAGGCAGGTCCAGATGACGCGACAGCACCACACGGATGGGCTGATCCGCCATGCCAAGCCCGCGCACGGTCAGCGAAGGGTCGTCTGCGCGCACGGTGCCTGCGCCGACCATCACTGCGTCATGACCGGCGCGCATTGCATGCACATGGCGCCGCGCCGCAGGGCCGGTAATCCATTGGCTTTCGCCCGAGGCCGTCGCAATGCGCCCATCAAATGAGCTGGCAAGCTTTAGCGTGACCAGCGGGCGACCCGTTGTCACGCGCGACAAAAATCCCTGCAGATCAGCGCGCGCCTCTGCCGCGCAAAGCCCGGTTTCAACAGGAACGCCCGCGTCACGCAGCATCTTCAACCCGCCGCCATTGACGCGCGGGTCAGGATCGCCAAGCGCAACAACCACCCGCGCAATGCCCGCGTCGATCAGCGCGCCAGCGCAAGGGGGCGTTTGGCCGTGATGGGCGCAAGGTTCAAGGGTGACATACGCGGTCGCGCCACGTGCGGCCTTGCCAGCCTGCGCCAAGGCAATGGTTTCTGCGTGCGGCCGCCCGCCCGGCTGGGTCCAGCCACGCCCCACGATCCGGCCGTCATTCACAATCACGCAGCCCACTGCAGGGTTCGGTGCACAGCGCCCAAGTCCCCGCCGCCCAAGCGACAGGGCCAACTGCATGAAACGCGTGTCGGTTCGGGTCACTCGTCTTCTGGCGGGACGTCGGGACGAAGCTCGCTTACGAACTTGTCGAAATCATCAGCCGCCTGAAAGTTTTTATAAACGCTGGCAAATCGCACATAGGCCACGGTGTCGATCCGGGCCAGACTCTCCATCACAATCTCACCGATTGTCTTGGAGGGGATGTCCGTTTCACCCAAGCTTTCCAGCCGTCGCACGATGCCGGAAATCATCTGGTCAATCCGCTCGGGCTCGACGGGCCGTTTTTGCATCGAGATACGGATCGAGCGCTCCAGCTTTTCGCGGTCGAAATCTTCGCGGCGGCCATTTGATTTCACCACCACAAGGTCACGCAATTGCACGCGCTCATACGTGGTGAACCGTCCGCCACAAGCTGGGCAGAACCGGCGCCGCCGGATCGCGACGTGGTCTTCGGCTGGACGGCTGTCCTTTACCTGGGTGTCGATATTTCCGCAAAACGGGCAGCGCATCAGCGTTCTCTTTCTCTGTTCTGGCCTCGGTCCATGGGTCTTTCGCCCAGTTATCCACAGGCACTATAGGCCAGCCGCTAAGTCTTGTGTAGAGGGAAATACACGCCCCAAGATGAAGCCCACAAAGCGTCAAGGGAGAAAGTAATCCTCCCCGCCCCATGACGGATGCCAGCAGCCATGACATAGTGAAGCTTCATCCCAACCAAAGGAGCCAATCCATGTCCATCGCACGTGTGACCGAAATTTCCGCCACCTCGCCGAAAAGCTTCGACGACGCCGTCGCAAAAGGAGTTGAGCGCGCCTCTGACACTCTGCGCAATGTCGTCAGCGCTTGGGTGAAAGAGCAATCCGTGAAAGTCGAAAACGGCAAGGTTGCCCATTACCAAGTGAACCTGATGGTGACTTTCCTGCTGGAAGACTGATCGGACCAGAAAAGACAAATGGAAGCGCCCCGTTGCACAATGGACGGGGCGCTTTTCGTTTTCCGAGCGCCCCGTCCACTCACTGCTGAATCGACTGAAGGGGCGTTCTTGAAACAACTGCGCGCTGTCACTGTCCCCTAACCCGACGGTGCGGTGGCAAGTGGCACTGCTTCGCTCGAAAGAGCGGCTAACTTCAGTTTACGATCGTATTCAGGTTGGCACGTCGCGGAGGATCAATCGTCGCTTGCGACATGGGCAGCGACGTGTCGCGTGTGCGGCGCATGGCGGTGCTCAAACAAATAAATGCCCTGCCACGTTCCCAAAACCAAGCGCCCTTCAGACACCGGAATGGACAAGCTGACCGGCAACAAAGCGGCCTTGATATGCGCAGGCATGTCATCCGGGCCCTCATAGGTATGGGTCAGATAGGACATGCTTGGATCAGTGGTTGGCGGCACGAGCCGATGGAAAAAGTTATGCAGATCCGTCTGCACCTCTGGGTCGGCGTTCTCCTGAATAAGAAGCGAACACGAGGTATGACGCACGAACAACGTCAGCACGCCCTCACGGACCCCACGCTGCGCGACCCATGCGGTCACATGTGCGGTGAAATCATACAGACCTGCACCATTGGTGTTCAGTGTAAAGAGATGCGCCATTACGGCGTTATGGCGGTGTTTCCGCGCGCCGTCAAAAAGCGTATGGCGAAGGCCTGTTGCAGACAGCACCTTGTTCGCGACGGTGTTCAAGCCTTACCAACGCCCGCAACCGACCGATCCGGGCGGCGATCAAGCTGCCGCGCTGCACGGGTTTCGTTTCGCGTTTCGTTTCGGGTTTCACAACCATTGCTTCAGGTTTCAGAATACACGGTGACGTAGCTATCGCTTTTTGCATTTTTTTACCCAGTCTTTCCGGCCAGCCTAATTTCTGGCCCCCACAAGCCCACGCCCTGATTTTGCCACATTTCAGCCCAAAACCAAAACGTCGCCGTCCATTTCGGCGCAATGTGTGGTGGAAACAAATTGTTTCCACACTCAGCTCAGCTTCCGGCGGTCTAAATCAGCGGCCAATACGCCTATAAATAGAGAAATCAAGGGCCTAGGCCGACCGAATCACCAGAGCTTTGTCGGATTGCGCGTGCTGCTGGGGTCAGGATTGAATGCGGTCTAAATGTGGCAAGAAAGCGGCGGGGGCGCCGTCACAGCCCGCCCTCGCACGTCCTTTTCAAAACCCAGCGCTGTTCAGAAGGTCGTGACGGAAGCGGTCGGCAAATGCCACGTTCTGCGACGTCGCCTGCTTTTTCAGGCGCGTTTTTACAGGCGCTGTCCAACTGTCGCAGGGCTGGTCGACAAAACGCGCAACGGCACGGATCACCTGGGTTGGGTCGCGTGACAGGTTTTCATAACTGGTGTGAAACACGTCGATATCAAAGGCCGATACAAGCAGATCCATCAGGGCGTTTTGCTGATCCGTCATCTTGATGAAGCGCGCGATCTCGCGGGGGCGGTATTCGGGATCAGGTGGCGGGCTGTCAGGCCCATGGCGCTGATCTGAGGACCATTGCTGCGTCTGAGAGGCGATGGAAAACGAAACACCTTGAGCGATCCGGTCGGCCCGGCTGATCGCAATCAGCTTGACGCCCCCGGCAAACATCGCGGGAATATTCCAACGATAAAGCATCCGCACCTGATCAGCGCTGGCCTTGAACCCCACCCGGCGGTCGGGTTGGTCACGCGCATCGAACCTGCTTTTGAATCGGGTCCACATTCCTTCGACATAAGCGGGGAATGTATCAAAACCCAAACGATTGGCATGTTTGGCAACCGTGAAGTGATTGTATTCTTCGCCCAGCGCGCCAACCGCGCCCGCGCGTTTGAGGTATTCTGTCAATAGGGTCGAGCCTGAGCGGTTGGTAAACCCCACGATCACCAAAGGGGCGTCGATCACCGGCTGCTCGCCTGAAAAGCGGACGCGCCCTTCGAACAGCTTTTCAATCTCGACCTCGTGGCGGGCTTTGGTGGCCAGCGACGCGACCAGTTGCGACCGTCCGGTCACGGCAGTGGTCGCTGCTTTCAGCCGCCCCACCCCACCAAAGACCAGCGCCTGCGGGGCGCGTGGGTCTGGTGTGTCGGCGTCGGACATGGGGGGCCTTTCCGCGCGGCGTTACTGGTCCAGGAAGCTGCGCAATTTGCGTGACCGGCTGGGGTGCTTGAGCTTGCGAAGCGCCTTTGCTTCGATCTGCCGGATCCGTTCGCGGGTGACCGAGAACTGTTGGCCCACCTCTTCCAGCGTGTGGTCGGTGTTCATACCGATGCCAAACCGCATCCGCAGCACACGTTCTTCACGCGGGGTGAGCGAGGCCAGAACCCGCGTCGTCGTTTCCTTCAGGTTTTCCTGAATGGCGCTGTCCAAAGGCAGCACGGCGTTCTTATCCTCGATGAAATCACCAAGCTGGCTGTCTTCCTCATCGCCAATCGGTGTTTCAAGACTGATCGGTTCCTTGGCGATCTTCATCACCTTGCGGACCTTCTCAAGCGGCATTTGCAGCTTCTCGGCCAGCTCTTCCGGCGTCGGTTCGCGACCGATCTCGTGCAGCATCTGGCGACCGGTCCGGACCAGCTTGTTGATCGTTTCGATCATGTGCACCGGAATACGGATCGTGCGGGCCTGATCCGCGATCGAACGGGTGATCGCCTGACGGATCCACCACGTCGCATAAGTCGAGAACTTATAGCCGCGGCGGTATTCGAACTTGTCGACCGCTTTCATCAGGCCGATGTTACCTTCCTGAATAAGATCAAGGAATTGCAGGCCGCGGTTGGTGTATTTCTTGGCAATCGAGATGACCAGCCGAAGGTTGGCTTCGACCATTTCCTTCTTGGCCTGACGCGCCTCTTTTTCGCCCTTCTGAACCTGCTGAACGATGCGGCGAAATTCCGGGATGTCGACGCCGACATATTGGCCAACCTGCGCCATGTCACCGCGCAACTGTTCGACCTTATCGGTGGACCGTTCAATAAAGCTTTGCCACGCACGGCCAGAGTTTTCGGTCATTTCCTCAAGCCAGGTCGGGTCAAGTTCGCGACCGCGATAGGCGTCTACGAATTCACGGCGGTTGATACGGGCCTGATCGGCCAGTTTCACCATCGCCGAGTCAATCGACATGATGCGGCGGTTGATGCCGTAAAGCTGGTCGACCAGCGCTTCGATCCGGTTGTTGTGCAGGTGAAGCTCGTTCACCAGCTCGACAATTTCTGACCGCAGCTTCTGATATGCGCCCTCTTCTTTTTTCGAGAAACTGTCATCCTCGTTTAGGGTCGCGGACATCCGCAAATCCTGCATTTCCGACAGTTTGTTATAGTCGCGCGCGATCAACTCCAACGTTTCAAGCACACGCGGCTTCAGCGCGGCCTCCATCGCGGCAAGCGACATGTTCGCGGCTTCATCTTCGTCATCATCATCGTCATCAGTGACAATCGGGTTACCGTCTGCATCGAGTTCAGGCTGATCCTTCTTGGTCTCGCCCGAAGCTGGGGTTTCCGTGGTGGTCCCGCCAACGACGTTTTCTTCTTCCTCGTCCTCTTCCAGCGTGTTGCCGAAAGTCGCATCAAGGTCGATGACGTCGCGCAAAAGAATGTCTTCGCTCAGAAGTTCGTCGCGCCAGATCGTGATGGCCTGGAAGGTCAGAGGGCTTTCGCACAGCCCTGCAATCATCGTGTTGCGACCGGCTTCGATCCGTTTGGCAATCGCGATCTCGCCCTCGCGGCTCAACAGTTCGACCGAGCCCATTTCGCGCAGATACATGCGGACGGGGTCGTCGGTGCGGTCCAGTTTTTCGGTTTCAGCGGTGGCGACGGTGACTTCGCGCGCGCCTGCCTGTGTCACCAGATCGGTCGAGCCCTTCTCTTCCTCTTCCGCCTCTTCATCTTCGATGATGTTGATGCCCATCTCGGACAACATCGACATCACGTCTTCGATTTGTTCAGAACTGACCTGATCGGGCGGCAACACCTGGTTGAGCTGATCGTAGGTGATGTAGCCCTTTTCGCGCGCCTCGGCGATCATCTTTTTGACCGCTGTTTGGCTTACGTCACCAATGGCGTCGTCGTCCTGGTCGTCCTTGCGGTCGTTGGCGGTGTCCTTGGCGGCCATGGGCCCTCCTTGCACTTGGCTTGGCGGATATGGGCCATCGGGCGTCGCCCTTTTGATGTCCCACCACGTCGGTGATTCGGGTTGGCCGAATCATCACTCCGAATCGGTGATTCGCCAACCCATGTATCGCGTATTCTTTGCCGGGTCTTTAGCAAAAGGCCAGACCCCCTAGCGGAGTTGTTATTTCCTTTTCCCCTTTGTGGGGTCGATTTGCGCCAACAACTTGTCCAGCGCATCACGTTCATCGCGGTTCAAAAGAGACCCGTTATCGGCAACCTCATAGGTGGCTTTGTCCTCGGTCTGGCTGCGCTGCGCGTTGCGTTGCGCCTCGGCCGCCTGCCCCAGGCGCCATGTGACGCCCTCGTCCGGCAGCGTGTCCATATCTTGGGCCGCATCGGCCACCTCGCGTTGCAAGCCGCGTAGCGCCTCGAGCTTCGTCAACTCCTGAATAAGACAAGCCCCAACCGTCTCGTCATCATCGGGATGACGCAGCGCGGGGGTGATCCGCACATGGTTGAGCGCGTATAGTTTTTCAAGGGCAGACGCCCCCATTCGTTCGGTGATCGTGCGTTCGAGCACCTCTGCCCCTTCATGGGCGTGACGAAGCAAGATGCGCTGCAATGCGCCGTGGCCCGGGCCGATCATATCCAACCGCTCCATCCGGCTTTCCACCAGTTCAAGCTTGTCGGGTCGGCGGATCAGCACGGCCAGAATAACCGCCTCGCGCAGCACCTCTTGCGCTTGATCATCCGCCATCGCCAGCAACGAGCTTTTGGTGGATTGCAGCACCGGCGGTGTTTGCGACCAGCCGCGCCCTTTGCCGGGTGTCCATGAACCACGCGCTGCGCCCTGCCCTTTGGGCCGCGCCCGGAACAACTCCCACCGTTTGTCTTTGATCGCCTGACCATAATGCGACCGGATCGAGGGGTCTTGAATACGCGCAATTGCCGTGCGCAGATCCTTGTCCAGCGCGGCCTTGCGTTCGGGGCTGTCAAAGTTCTTGCCTTCGGTTTCACGCCGCCACAGCAGATCAACCATGGGGATTGCCGCGTCGATCAGGGTTTGCATCGCCGCCGGCCCGCTTTCCTTCAGCAAATCGTCAGGGTCTTTGCCTTCGGGCATAATAGCAAAGCGCAGACTCTGCCCGGCTTCCAGCAGGGGCAGCGCGTTGTCGATCACCCGCATGGCGGCTTGCAAACCGGCATTGTCCCCATCCAGCGCGATGATCGGTTCGGGCGCGATGCGCCACAAAAGCCGCAACTGGTCTTCGGTGATCGCGGTGCCAAGGGGCGCGACGGTTGCCTCGAACCCGGCCTCGGACAGGGCGATCACGTCCATATAGCCTTCGGCCACGATCAGAGGCTGGCCTTTGCCTGCCGCCTCTCGGGCGGGTCCGTGGTTGAACAGGCTGCGGCCCTTATCAAACAGATCAGTTTGCGGAGAGTTCAGGTATTTCGCGCTTTCCTCGGGGTCCATCGCACGACCCCCGAACGCGATTGCGCGGCCACGGGCATCGCGGATCGGAAACAGGATGCGCCCCCGGAACGTGTCATAGGGTTTGCCGCCCTTCGAACTGGGTTTGGCCAGCCCGGCCCCAAGGATCAGGTCATCCGCGACACCCTTACCTTTCAGGTGGTCCCAAAGCCCCTGCCACGCGTCCGGCGCAAAGCCGATTTCCCACCGTTCCAGAGCGGCCTCATTCAAGCCGCGGCGGGTCAAATACTCGCGTGCGGCCGTGCCAGCGCCGGTTTTCAGCATCAGGCGGAAATGGTTCACGGCCATCTCCATCACCTCGACCAATTGGGTGCGATGGTCTGCCTTTTCCTGTGCTTTCGGGTCGCGGGCGGGCATTTGCATCCCGGCCTCACCTGCCAGAATTTCGACCGCTTCCATGAAGCCGACATTCTCGGTTTCACGCACAAAGGAAATCGCGTCGCCCTTTTGGTGGCAGCCAAAACAATAGTAATAGCCTTTACGATCATCCACGTGAAAGGACGGCGTTGCTTCCTGATGGAACGGGCAAGGTGCCCACATATCGCCCTTGGCCTGATTGGATTTTCGCTTGTCCCATATGACCTTGCGCCCGACGACCTGTGACAGGCTCAGACGATTGCGCAATTCATCTAGGAAACCGGGTGGAAGCGACATGTTCTATATATCGGCGCGAAGGCTGTCAGAGTCCAGTGGGTCAGGTGCCTGATTAAGCGCCAACCGCGCCGCGCACCATGTCCCAATAAATATCGGCCACAGCGTCGCGCGACAGCCGTCCACCGTCACGATACCAGGTGTTCACCCCCGTCAGCATGGCAATGAGCGCCATGGTGGTCAGGCGGATATCGGGCGCGGACAAGACCCCTTCGGCCTGCCCGGCTTGCAGTATCGCTTCCAGCTCGCCCTCGTAGCGGCGGCGCAACGCCTCGATCGCTGCGAAATTTTCGTCCGACAGGTTGCGCAGCTCCATATAGGCGATGAATACGGCATCGGGGCGTTCCAGATGGAACTGGATGTGAAACCGCGCAAAAGCCTCCAGCCGGGACACTGCGTCATCGGCCTTAGGCTGCGCGGCCCATGCGGACAAAAGTTCATCCATATGCGCCTGCATTAGATCGAAAAGCAGGCTTTGCTTGTCCTTGGTGTAGAGATACAGCGCCCCTGCCTGCACGCCCACCTCGGCCGCGATCTGGCGCATGGACACGGCGGCAAAGCCGTGACGCGCAAAAAGCTTGAGCGCCGCAGCGCGAACGCGCGGCCCTGTGATTTCGCTGTGAGATCCGGTTTTACGTGCCATTGAGCCTTGATAACTGAACGGTCGTTCAAATCATAGCCCGGATTGCACCCCCTTTGCGGCGTCCGGGTGGCGGCTTGCGGCCCCCTTCGCCCACGGCTAAAGTCGATCCAGCCCGATGGGCCGAAACGGAGATCACACGCAATGACCCGCCCCCTTCTGCCCTGTGTTGTCGCGGCGCTGCTGGCGCTTGTCGGCTGCGCGCCCGGCCCGGATTTCGCGGCGGGCGACGCGGCATTGGCCCCTTTTCCGACCATCCAACCCATCGGTGATCTGTTGGCGCAAATCCCGCCAGATCAGGGCGATTACGGAACCGCCGATCTGGCAGCACGAGCGGCCAGTTTGCGCGCGCGCGCGGACGCTTTGCGCGGCACAGATGTGATTGACCCCGCGACCGAGGCCCAGATGGACGATGCGCTGGCGCAACGCTAGACGCTGCCCAACACGGCGGAATATTTCCCCATTCGTCGCCCGCGCGGATTGCACCCTTCGCAGCCATTGGCTACACGTCGCCTGATGACGATCACAGCCGACGGAGAAGCAACATGAGTGACACAAGCCCCCTGCGCACCCCCTTGCGCCTTGGGATTGCAGGTCTTGGCACCGTCGGCATCGGCGTGATCAAGATCATTCGCCGTCAAGCCGCCCTGCTTGAAGATCGCGCGGGACGCGCCGTGGTGGTCACCGCCGTTTCGGCCCGATCGCGCGACAAGGATCGTGGTGTCGATCTGTCAGACTACGCGTGGGAAGACGACCCCGTCGCGCTGGCAAAACGCGATGATGTGGACGTATTCGTCGAATTGATGGGTGGTCACGAAGGCCCCGCCAAAGACGCTTGTGAAGCGGCGATAGCAGCAGGCAAAGACATCGTCACCGCCAACAAGGCGCTTTTGGCCCATCACGGGCAGGAACTGGCGCTGGCTGCCGAAGCTGCGGACGTTCGCCTGCGGTTTGAGGCCGCCGTGGCAGGCGGCATCCCGATCATCAAAGCCTTGACCGAAGGGTTGGCAGGTAATGAAATCACCCGCGTCATGGGCGTGATGAACGGCACTTGCAATTACATCCTGACCCAGATGCAGGCCACCGGACGCGGCTATAACGCCTTGTTCGAAGAATGCGCCGAGTTGGGCTATCTGGAAGCCGACCCCAACCTTGACGTGGGCGGCATCGACGCGGGCCACAAGCTGGCGATCCTGTCCTCCATCGCCTTTGGCACGCAGGTCAATTTCGACGCGGTCGAGCTTGAGGGCATCCAGCGCATCCAGTTGGAAGACATCGAACACGCCGCCGAAATGGGCTATCGCATCAAGCTTTTGGGTGTGGCACAGATGACGGGGCGCGGGCTGGAACAACGCATGACACCCTGCCTCGTGCCTGACAGCTCTCCGCTTGGGCAGTTGGAAGGCGGCACCAACATGGTCGTCGTCGAAGGCGACGCCATAGAGCAGGTTGTGCTGCGTGGCCCCGGTGCGGGCGAAGGCCCGACCGCCAGCGCTGTCATGGGCGACGTGATGGACATTGCGCGCGGCTTGCGTATCCCGACCTTTGGACAACCTGCAGACACCCTGCGCCCGGTCACGGGTGTGAAGGCGATGAAACCTGCGCCGTTCTATCTGCGCATGGTGTTGCTCGATAAACCCGGCGCACTGGCGAAGGTGGCGGCAGTTCTGGGCGATGCCGGCATCTCGATCGACCGGATGCGCCAGATCAGCCACGACCAGAAGTTGGCGCCCGTGCTGATCGTGACCCATAAATGCACACGCGACGCGCTGGACACTGCTCTGGCTGGTTTGGCCAAAACCAAGGTGGTCGACGGCGAACCTGTGGCCATTCGCATCGAAAAGGTCTGACCCCTCGATGGACTGGTTCGCCGCCGTCGACATCTACTGTGAACGCACCGGGGCCGACTTCTGGTCCGAGCCGCTGAACGCCTTGTCCAACTTGTCGTTCGTCGTCGCCGCACTCTGGGGCTGGCGCGAGGCCCGCCGGCGCGACCGCACCGACGTGATGACCGTCGTGCTGATTGCGCTGGCCGCCGCGATCGGGGTTGGCAGCTTTCTGTTTCACACCTTCGCCAATGCGTGGTCCAGCCTTGCCGACGTGGTGCCGATCTGGACCTTCGTCGCCCTGTTCGTGCTGGTCGCCATCCACCGGATCGGCGGCGTGCGTCCCGGTCGCATCGGGTTCGGGCTGGCCATTGCGATTGGCGTCGCGGCTGTGCTGTTTGCCTTTGGAGGAGATGGCAGCGGCAGCCAGACCAGCGCGGCGCAAACCGCAACCACAGCCACAGCCACAGCCCTAAACGCAGCCCCGACGACAGCCACGCAAGCACATGACCACGCCAGCCCCGCAAACTCGTTGCTGAACGGATCTGAACAATACCTGCCGGCCGTTTTGGCCCTGTTGGCGTTCACCGCACTGAGCCGCCGCAACGGACACCCAATCGCCCCGTGGATCGCGGCGGCCACCGCGACCTTCATGGTGTCGCTTACGCTGCGCACTTTGGACATGCACCTGTGCGCGATCTGGCCTGCTGGCACGCATTTCATTTGGCACATTCTGAACGGTCTGATGATCGCGCTTTTGTTTCAGGGCCTGATCCGAAGCCCCGTCACACGCCCAGCTTAGTCTGGCAAAAACCCGGCAAATCCCTTGCCCCTGCCCCCTGCTGGCTCTAAACCGAGATCAACTTTTACAGTAAGGATTGCCCTCATGGCCGATAAAGTCGTTTTTCTGGACCGAATGCTTTCGCTGGGTCTGGCTCGTGTATCTGAAGCCGCCGCCATGGCCAGCGCAAACCTTGTTGGGCGCGGGGATGAAAAAGCCGCGGATCAGGCCGCCGTCAACGCCATGCGCGATCAGCTGAACCTGCTGGAAATACACGGCACCGTGGTGATCGGCGAAGGCGAACGGGACGAAGCCCCGATGCTCTATATCGGGGAAGAGGTCGGCACTGGCGAAGGCCCCGCTGTGGACATCGCGCTTGACCCGCTGGAAGGCACCACGCTGACGGCGAAAGACATGCCCAACGCGCTGACCGTCATCGCCATGGCCCCGCGCGGCACGCTGTTGCACGCCCCGGACGTCTATATGGAGAAGCTGGCCATCGGGCCGGGCTATCCGAAAGACGTTGTCAGCCTGGAGATGTCGCCCGCAGACCGCGTCAAGGCGCTGGCGAAAGCGCGCGGATGCGACATGTCGGACATCACCGTTTGCGTGTTGGAACGCCCCCGCCACGAGGAAATGATCGAAGGCATCCGGTCAACCGGCGCGGCGATCCGCCTAATCACCGATGGTGACGTGGCTGGCGTCATCCACTGTGCCGAAGCCGACATAACCGGCATCGACATGTATATGGGCAGCGGCGGTGCACCCGAAGGCGTTCTGGCGGCCTCGGCCCTAAAATGCATGGGCGGGCAGATGTGGGGTCAGTTGACCTTCCGCAACGACGACGAACGCGGCCGCGCGGCCAAGGCCGGGATCACCGACCTGAACCGCATCTATACCCGCGACGAAATGGTCACCGCCGATGTGATCTTTGCCGCCACCGGCGTCACCGACGGCTCGATTGTGTCCGGCATCAAACGCGAGCCGGGCTTTCTGACGACGGAAACCATTCTGATGCGGTCGAAAACCGGATCGGTGCGGCGCATGATCTATCGCAATCCCGTCTCGGCCAGCTGATGACAGACTCGCGGGCGCTGATCTTGATTGATATCCAGAAGGGGTTTGATGATCCCTTCTGGGGCGCTCGTAACAACCCGGAAGCCGAAGCGTATGCCGCCCGGCTGCTTACCCATTGGCGGGCCAAAAGCTGGCCCGTTTTCCACATTCAGCACCTGTCCACCACGCCTGGCAGCCCGTTGAACCCGGATGGTGGTGCCGTTGACTTCAAACCCGAAGTGACGCCGCTGCCGAACGAGCCTGTGCTCACCAAACACGTAAACGCGGCTTTCATTGGCACGGATCTCGAAGCCCGGCTTCGCGCGGCCTCGGTCACCTCGGTGGTGATCTGTGGTTTGACCACGCCGCATTGCGTCTCGACCACCAGCCGTATGGCCGCAAACCTTGGATTTGACGTGACGCTGCCCCATGACGCCTGCGCGGCCTTCACAGGAAATGCAGACGCGGGCTGGCGCAACGTCACCACCCCGACGCGCCCCCCGACAGCCCACGACATCCACGTCGCCGCCCTTGATCACCTGAACGGCGAATTCGCCTGTGTGTGCACAACGGATGAGGTGATGGGGTGAGCAGTTTTCTGGGTGTCGACAGCTCGGTCACCGGGCGGCGCTGGGTTGGCCCCTCGTCTGAAATCGACCGCCAATCCGAAGCGTTGGAGCAGAAAACCGGACTGCCCGCACCCCTTTGCAAAGTGCTGGCCCGGCGCGGTGTGCCCGCCGAAGAAGCCCCGGGATATCTTGACCCAACCATGCGCGACCTGCTGCCCGATCCACGCAAGATGAAGGACATGCAAGCCGCGGCCACCCGCGTTCTGCAAGCGCTTGACCAGAAAGAAGCGGTCGCCATCTTTGCCGACTATGACGTTGACGGCGCGACCTCGGCGGCGCTGCTGATCGACTGGTTTCGACAGTTCCAGCGCGATGTTACGCTGTATATCCCTGACAGGATCGACGAAGGTTATGGCCCCAACACCCCGGCGATGGAGGCACTGGCGGCCGATCACAGCCTGATCATCTGCGTTGATTGTGGCACGCTGAGCTTCGAGCCGATTGCTGCGGCGCGCGCGAAAGGCGCCGATGTTGTCGTGCTGGATCACCACCTTGGTGGCGAAACGCTTCCCGACGCCAACGCCGTGGTGAACCCCAACCGGCAGGATGAACTGGACGCGCCGGGATACTTGTGTGCCGCTGGTGTCGTCTTCTTGCTGCTGGTCGAACTGGGGCGCGTGTTGCGCGAAGCGGGGCGCACTGGCCCCGACCTGATTTCAATGCTTGATCTGGTCGCCCTTGGCACCGTCGCCGATGTGGCCCCGCTGACCGATGCCAACCGTGCCTTTGTGCGGCAGGGATTGAAGATCATGGCTCGGCGCACCCGCCCCGGCATGGTTGCGCTGGCCGACGTGGCGGGCCTGAACGAGGCCCCACGCGCCTATCATCTTGGCTACCTGATGGGGCCACGGGTGAACGCGGGCGGGCGGATCGGCAAGGCCGATCTTGGCGCGCGGCTGTTGTCCACCACCGATCTGAACGAAGCTCGTTCCATCGCTGAAAAGCTGAATGAACTCAACGCAGAACGGCGCGAAATTGAAGCCCGTGTCCAGGACGCCGCGATGGATCAGGCCACCCAACGCGGGTTGGACGCCCCGCTGGTCTGGGCCGCCGCAGATGGCTGGCATCCCGGCGTGGTCGGCATCGTCGCCAGCCGCTTGAAGGAAGCCACCAATCGCCCCGCCATCGTGATCGGCTTTGACGGGGATGACGGTAAAGGATCGGGCCGATCCGTCAGGGGCATCGACCTGGGCGCGGCGATCCATCGGCTGGCTGCGGACGGGTTGATCAGCAAAGGAGGTGGTCACAAGATGGCGGCCGGGCTCAGCCTGTCACGCGATCAGTTGTCCCCCGCAATGGCACGCCTGTCCGAAATGCTGGCCGCACAGGGTGCAGGAGATTTGGGAGCGGCAGATCTTGTGATTGACGGGGTTCTGATGCCTGCCGCCGCAACCGTCGATTTGATTGAAACGTTGGAGCAAGCCGGTCCATTTGGTGCCGCGGCCCCCGCCCCGCGGTTCGCCTTTCCCGATGTACAGATCCTCTTTGCAAAGCGCGTCGGGCAAACGCATCTCAAAGTCAGCTTTGGGGATGGGCTGGGAACCCGCATTGACGCCATTGCGTTTGGGGCATTCGATGGTCCGATGGGGCCAATGCTAGAACAACATGGCGGCGCGCGGTTCCACTTGGCAGGGCGACTTGAAATCAACCAGTGGCAAGGTCGCTGCAGCCCGCAACTGCGGCTTGAAGACGCTGCCAAAGCCTGATTTTGACGGGCCCGTTAGTTTTTTCAAAAAAGCGCCGAAACCCTCTTGCGCGCTTTGAACCTTTCTCATAGAACCCCCCTCACCGACAGAGTGGCCCGTTCGTCTATCGGTTAGGACGCCAGGTTTTCAACCTGGAAAGAGGGGTTCGATTCCCCTACGGGCTGCCACTTTTCCCAAAAACATCTCAGACAATGCCACTGCCAATGCGCGGCTGTCGTTTCGACACCTTAGACCTGTAGGTGCGACGGTTCTGTGCAACCACCTGCAAATGCGTGCAAATATTGCGGTCAATCCATCAAGTGGAATTGCGTTCGGTAGCCATCGCCCACGAAGATCACCCCAACAATTCGGCCCGCCGCATCGCGGTCAGCGCGCACCTGCACACAAGACTGGGCAAGGGCAATCCCGCGCGTGAACTCGCGACAGTATTGGTCGCCGTCCAGATACCATTTTCCCGAAAACGCGATACCGTTATAGCGCCCCTCGAGTGACCCGTCGGCATGGATGATCGAATGCGACGCCTCGGACCCGACAAGCGTGCGCCCAATGATGGACTGAACGACCTCGCCTGTGTCGGCCGCAAGCGGTTGCGACAGACACAACAGAGCGACAGCGCGGGCCAATG
This sequence comes from Aliiroseovarius sp. CAU 1755, assembly GCF_054482655.1. NCBI lineage: Bacteria > Pseudomonadati > Pseudomonadota > Alphaproteobacteria > Rhodobacterales > Paracoccaceae > Aliiroseovarius > Aliiroseovarius sp. CAU 1755. The sequence continues at coordinate 97,013 of NZ_JBTLRH010000002.1, forward strand.
TCGGGCAAAGAAAGGTCAATGCGCAGTCCTGCACCAAAGGTTCATCAATAGGATCGCTCCCCTGCTAGGGCTCCGGTAAGGTCGTGTCAATGGCCGCTTTGTCTGTCCCCAATCCCTGTTTCATCGTGCCTTGTTTCACCTCTTCTGCGTCGCAGTCGGACGGATGATCTGGCGTGAACATCGTATAGCAGGCGCGCCCTCGTTTTTTTGACATATAGAGTGCCCGATCAGCGTCTTCGGCCAGCTGGTCCGCGTCAATCGTGTCATAAAGTGAGCTGCGCACGATCCCGATGCTTGCAGAAATGCGGCACAGGTCTGTTTTGTAGGGGATTGGCTGTTCGAGTTTTGAAATGATCCTTCGGGCGATACTCTGCAAACGGTCTGCATCCGTCAGACCACCAAAAAGTATGACGAATTCATCTCCCCCGACGCGGGCAACCGAATCGGTATCGCGCGTTTCCTCGGACAGAATGGTTGCGACCTTGCGCAAAACCGCGTCACCTGCCGCGTGGCCATAGGTGTCGTTCACGGCCTTGAAGAAGTCGAGGTCGATATGCATCAGCGAAAAGGAAAGACCCCGCGAAATCTGCCGATCCAATGTGTCATCCAATGCCCGCCGATTGCACACCCCGGTCAGCCCGTCGGTCATGGCGACCTCTTGCGCTTCGGCCTTTTCCCCGTGCAGGCGATGCGCCAACTGGCTTGTTGCTTCCATCGCGGCGGTCTTTGCTTCCACCAGATACAACATCTCGACCGTCAGGTCTGTTGGCGCAAAATCCGAACCGGCAAGATCATAGCGCGCCACCGCATCGACAATGGCGTAGCCAAAGGAAAGGTTGATCAGAACATGATTTGCCTCCGGAAGCACCGCGACCGTTCCCACCATCGGGGTGCCGAAGCCATCTTTCAGGCGCAAATAGACCTTGGCATCACCCAAGGCGCGCACATCCTGCATCGAGTTCACGAAACGTGGCCGACGTAATTCGAAGAGCGAAAAGACGACCCGGCCCACCAGGTCGGATGACAGCACCTTGGTGATGGTTGGTCCCGCATGCAATACGCGCGCGGTTTCGTCGACGATAAGATGCATCGGCATCAACTGATCAAGCGTGTGAGCGGCAAGCCGGAAGGGCGTTTCGGCGTTCATGTGCCGCCCCCCATAGCCAGTTGAAAGGCGCGCCCTTCCCCGTGCTGCATCGCCAGCAAGTGAACGGACAACGTTTCGGTTTGGTCCTCACGGCCCAGATGTTCCAGAAAGGCCAATGTACCATAGTCGTCGGCAAGGGCGCGCAACACGCCCAGCAGCACATGGCCCAGATCCTTTGGCACGTCCCGGCAGGTTACCACATACTCATCTGCTCGGATTTCATCCAGTTCGATCACGGGCAGATCAAGGTCGGGAACAGCCAGTTGCGCCCGGCCGCTTAGATCTTCAAGCGAGTGTAGGAAATCAACAAAGCTGGTGCCGCCAAAGCGCAGCAGGCGCCGCACCCTGCCGGCGCGATCATCTGTCACCAGAAACGTGCCGAAATCCTCCAACACCATATCGCGGGGCTTTTCAAGCTGCGCTGCGGTCGCGTCGACGACAGCGGTGGCCATACTGGCCTCGTAGCGGAACATCGGGACAAAACTATCATACGACAGGTCGAGGTCGCGCATTATGTCGCGCCACCGCCCGTGCCCATAGGTCAGGCACATAAACCGTTCAAAAGACCACAAGATCAGCCCGTGCATCATCATCACATATTGTTAGGTGAGGTGACGCTAACAGTCGTTTGTTAACAAACAGGAAATCTCAGACCGAAGATAATTCAGAGCAGCCGTTCAGCTTTGCTGGTCGTCCAGCCAAGGAGAGATATGTCCGATATGGTCCAAGACTATGTCGGCGTGGGGCGACAGCTCATCTCGCGTTGCAAGCCCGGTTAATACGCCAATCGTTCTCATGCCAGCGGCCCGTCCGGCGTGCAGGTCATGCAAGCTGTCACCCACCATGGCGATGCGGTCGGGGGCGATCCCGCAAGCTTGGGCAAAGGCATTGCAGGGCCCCGGAGCGGGTTTGGACCCATAGCCGCTGTCATAACCCGCGATGAAGTCAAAATGGGCAACAACCCCAGCCGCTGTCAAATGCGCGCGCGCCGGGCGCTCTGCATCATTGGTGGCGACCCCAAGCTTCAACCCGCGCCCGCGCAGGTTTTCAAGAAATTGCGTCAACGGAACGGCTTCGACTTGTGGCGCGACGGCGGCTTCGTCGTTAAGAAGTCTTTCCAGCGCGCTTGCCTCAATGTCGATATGGGCCTGCAATGCAGAGACAACCTGTGACGGGGTGCCGGCGATGACGACGCTGTCACGCTCGAACCGTTGCGCCGGCAAGTCGAAACCGATGGCGCGGCCCAAGACCTCGGCCCGGCTCAGATCACCATCCGACAGACGCAACAGCACCGCGCGCGCCCAGCTTTCCCAAGTTGCCTCAAACAGGAACAGCGTTCCGTCCTTGTCGAAAAGTAAGGCGTCTATGGACATAAAACTTCTTTCTATCTTGTTGAGATTGAACGCTTTCCGGGATCAGGTCCAATGAACTTGCGCACCACCGGGAAGCAGTTGCCGGGCCCGGCCCAACGTTTCATAAGGTAGCTTCAGCGCGTCGCAAGCCTGGATCACCCAAGCATCATCCATCAGTACGAAGTCCAGAACCGAACCCATGAAGTCCGGGGCCCCTGCCTGTTGGCGGAGCGCCTCTTGATCAATCCCTGTCGCCCCCATGAAAACGGGCAGCAATTCGTCATTGGTGACCAGCCAGCCCAGCACATTCAGGGCGGTGGTTTCTGCAATTTCGGGCGTCATACGGAAACTCCTTAAGACTTGGAAAGGATTTCTTAACCAATCTGACGACACAATGAACAGAACTACTGGGCTGATGCAATCACAAGGGCAACGTGACGATATGAGTGGGAGAATCCTGATCGCGGATGACCTTGCGACCAATCGCATCGTCCTGAAGGTCAAACTGACCGTCGCGTGTTATGAGGTCATTCAGGCTGATCGCTGTGCGGATGTGGACGCATTGGCGCGCCGCACGCAACCTGATCTGATCTTGTTGGGGCGCGGACGGTCAGATGTCTGCATCGACACCTGCCGACGCGTGAAAGCCGATCCGGTGCTCAAACGCATTCCGATCATCGTGATTTCGGATCAGGAAGACCGCGATGGTCGGCTTGAGATCCTGAAATCCGGCGCGGATGATGTGTTTTCTCGGCCGCAAGATGATGCAACACTGCTGGCGATGGTGCGCAGCCTGATCCGCACACGCGGCACGGATGACGAGGTTTTGCGGCGGCGCGACATCTCGCGCGAATTTGGCTGTGCCGAAGCCCCCCTGACTTTTGATCACGCGGCGAAAATCGCGCTGATTGCGCCGGACGCCGAAACTGGCATCCTCTGGCGTATGCATCTGTCTGCTGAAACGCGCAATAAAATCAGCATCATGACACAAACGCAGGCCTTGGAAGACCTTGGCGCGCTGTCTGCTGTGCCGGACGCTTTTGTCATTGGGTCGACACTTGGAACCACTTCGGACGGATTGCGGCTGGTCAGCGAACTCCGGTCGCGCCAGACGACCCGCCATTCGGTCATCATCGTTCAGGATTGCGGCGAAACGCCGTCACCCAGCTCGATGGCGCTGGATTTGGGGGCAAATGCGGTCCTGCGCCCGGAATTCGATGCCCGCGAACTGGCCGAACGCTTGCGCAAGCTGCTGGCGCGAAAGCTTGAAGGCGATGCATTGCGCAAAAGCTTTGACACCAATCTGGCCTTGGCCGCGCAAGACCCCCTGACCGGGCTTCACAACAGGCGCTATGCGCAAAGCTATCTTGAACGGCTGGAGCGCGAAGCGCATGCAAGCGGCCAACCCTTCGCCCTTATGGTGCTGGATCTGGATCGCTTCAAATCCATCAACGACCGCTTTGGCCACCCCGTTGGCGACGAGGTTCTGATCGAGGTGGCGCAGCGCCTGAAATCCAACTTGCGTGAACATGATCTGCTGGCGCGATATGGCGGAGAAGAGTTTCTGATCGCGTTGCCCGGCATTTCCCGCAAGCAGGCGCAACACATGGCTGAACGGCTGCGCCGTGCCGTCGGGGACACCCCAGTCGCGTCCTCTTCGTCGCGCCAAGACGTGCCGGTCACCCTTTCGATCGGTGTCGCTGTGTCACCGGAGGGCCGGGGCAATTTGCGTAGCGCGCACGAGCTTTTGCAAGCTGCGGACCGGGCGCTTTATGTCTCAAAATCCGACGGGCGCAATCTGGTCACCTTCGTTCCCAACGCGGCCTGACCTGCGCCACCCTACCCGGCAAAAAACCGTGCAAAGCTGGGGCAGTCATGGCGCAGAGTTCCGTCACTTTGTGTGTCGGCGGACCGAGCGTTCAAGCCGGTCGGCAAAGGCGCGCCGTTCCTCGGTGCTCATCGCGCCTAACCGTTCGACAACAAGTTCGCGCAGGGTGCTGCCACGGTCGCGCAATCGGTCGGATTGGGCCACCATCAGACCTGCCAGCGCCTCCGGGGCAAAGGCGTCGGCGCGCAGAATGTCGAGCATTGACTGAAAATCACGTTCCAGCGACTTTCGGTTGTCCTCAAACGACCCCGAGCGGTCGCGTAAGGCACGCCCGATTTTGCGACGATCCTCGCGGTCAAGCGCCCCGGCCAGCGGCCCAAACCCCAGATCGCGGATCGCGCCCCGGTCAGGTCCGCGCGTGTCAAACCCGTGGTCACGATGGTCGCCAAGTTTGGCACCAACCACAAGCCCCAGCACCAGCAGGTTGAAGGTCAGCGACACGGCCAGCAAAATCCGCGGCCATTTGCGCGGTTTGGTCGGCGGGGTCACATTGGGGGTGTGGGTTTGATCGGCACTCATCCGTCATCCTCCATCAAAAACGCGGTTCCGAAATAGCTGGGGGCCATGTCCTCCAGGGCGTAAACCTCTTCATTGGCCGCGTATTCGCCAGACAACACCAAGCCGCCCGACAAAGTTTCAAGTTGCGTGGGTGCTGCAAACCCGATCCAGACGCCCGCAAGCGTTGCTGTGGCCATCCCGGCCAGCGCGGGCCAGCCACCGATGGCTGATGTGATGCGGGACCAGACATTGGGTTGCTGGCGGGTGTCGCGCCCGTCCGATACACCACGGCCTGCTGCGCCGGGCTGATGCGCTGCGGCATCCGCCAAGATCGCCGACACAAGCCCGGCCGAAGGCTCTGTCACCTCGGATCGTGCCGCGTCAAAAAATGCGTCAAGCATTTGATCGTCCAGCATATCTTTGTCAGTCTTTGCCATATCCCAACTCCTCGCGTCGGCCTGCCAATGCGACAGCCAGCGCCTTCTTGCCACGGGCCGTCAAGCTTTCGACGGCCTCGGTGCTTATCTCCATGATCTCGGCGATCTCGGGGTTTGTCGCCCCTTCGATATGCCGAAGCGTCACGGCCATTCTTTGCCGCTCGGGCAGCGCGTTCAGCGCCTGTTGCAAGGCGGCCGCCCGGTCGGACTGGATCATCCGATCAACTGCGCCCGGTGCGTCGTCTTGCGGTTCTTCGATCGCGTCGATGTCAACCGTGCGTCGTTTGCGCAGCCGATCTGTGCACAGGTTCGACACCACCCGAAACAGCCATGTCGACACTTTCGCCTCGCCGGTGCGCCAGTCGGGCGCGATCTTCCAAAGGCGCAGCATCGCTTCTTGCGCGACATCTTCGGCTTCGGCCCGGTCGCCGCCCAATAGGCGCGTGGCATAGCCCAATACCCGCGGCACAAGCCGGCGGGTCAGAAGCTCTGCGGCCATCGGATCCCCGTTCCCGTAAAGCACAAGAAGCGTGTCGTCCGAGGCCCCTGCATACGCGTCCAAGGCCATTTCCATCCAATCTGCCTAGCCGGTCCCCGGTTGCCTGACAACCGGCGAAGCGGCCCCCGCGCCACCCGCGGGAGCCAATCTGTTTTAGCCGCCGTTGCGCTTGCCTTGGCCGCCCTTACCGTGCCCGCCTTTGCCATGCCCGCCTTTGCGGCTGCGCAGGAACGCTTCCTTCTGCGCCTCGTCAAACTCAGCTTGCGAGATCGCGTTGTCATCATCGGTGTCGAACCGGTCAATCATGCGATCCATCCGGGCGGTGTCAGGGGTCATTTCCTCAAGGCTTAGGCTGCCATTGCCATTGGTGTCGCGCTTGGAAATCATGCGCTCCATCATCCAACCCTTTTGCCTTTGCGTCATAGACCCTTTGCCATCAGGCCCCTTTGCGGTCTTCCCGCCACCTTGCTGGCCACTGCCTTGCTGGCCTGCACCCTGACGGGCGGCCATCTTGGCGTCGCGATGGGCTTGCATCTCTTCAAGGGACAGCTCGCCGTTTCCATCCGTATCGACAGCCGCAAATTCTGCGCTGAAATGGGCTTGCAGGTCTTCGGCCGTGATCAGGCCGCTTTTGTCCATGTCCAGATCCGCAAACTCCATCTGCATGAACCCACCTTTCGGACCCTGCATGCCGCGATCTTTTCCGCCGAACGCGACCGCAGAGGTCGCCGTCAGCGTCAGCGCCGCCCCAAGGGCCAGTGCAATCGCGGTGGTCGTGGTTTTTTTGCTAAGTGTCATAACGTCATCCTTCTGTCTTGCCTGTTTGCGCCGCGCCACGTATTGCCCGACGTTCTGTATCTTGAACGGGTCAGACCCGGCATTCCGTCGCTGGACGCGCGAAAAAAACGCGACATCCCGACGCAATGGCAAAAGGTGACATGATTTTCGGCCTCGCTTTCCTTAGGATGGCTTGATACGCGACGAAGGACACGACAGATGAGTGATGCCATGGCATTTACCGAAAACGACCTGCAAGATGACGGCCAGGAACGCGAGCTGAAGCCCGCGATCTGGAAAGGCTGGCGCAAGCGCTGTCCCAGTTGCGGGACCGGCAAGATGTTTCAGGGCTATCTGAAGGTCCATGACAGTTGCACCGTGTGCGGCGAAGAGCTGATGCACCAGCGCGCCGATGACGGCCCAGCCTATTTGACGATCATCGTCGTCGGGCACGTGATGGCCCCCATGCTGCATATCGTCTATGTGAATTTTGTGCAGGACCCTATGATGCTGGCGTCGATCTTCACGGTTGGCACGGTTGCGGCCTCGCTTTATCTGTTGCCCAGGTTCAAGGGGTTCATGGTTGGCTTTCAATGGGCCAAACGCATGCATGGGTTTGCACTCAAACGCTCGCAATAGGGATTGGTAATGGACAAGACGCTGGACAAGTCGAAAATCATTCGAGACGCGGCGACGGTGATCCTGATCCGTGACAAGACCACGCGCCCGCAGGTGTTGATGGGTCAGCGCGGCGCCAAGGCGGCCTTCATGCCCAACAAGTTTGTCTTTCCCGGCGGGGCACTTGATGCAGAGGATGCGAAGGTGCCGTTGGCCGAGGCGGGCGCCGAGCCTTGTCTGACCCGCTTGGGCGAACACGCCGACCCCTCGATCGCATCAGCCTTGCTGGTGACTGCGATACGCGAGCTTTGGGAAGAAACCGGCCAGATACTGGGCGCGCCCGGCGAATGGCCCGGCGCGGTTCCCGATGATTGGGCATCGTTTGCCGATGCAGGCTTTATCCCATCCGCCCTTGGCATGGCGTTCGTGTTCCGCGCGATCACACCGAAAGGCCGCCCGCGTCGGTTTGATGCGCGCTTCTTCGCGATAGACGCCGACATGCTGCGCACAGATATCGACGATTTCTCGCGCGCATCGGACGAGCTGAGCCATCTACAGTGGATCCCGTTGGACGACGTGCGCCGGTTTGACCTGCCTTTCATCACCGAAGTCGTGCTGGCAGAAATCGTCGGCAACCTGCCCGATCTGGGCGCACCTGCCGAAGTGCCGTTTTTCAACAATTCGGACGAGGAAAGCTTGTTTGAACGTCTGGGCGGCGTTGGCCCGTTAACGGCGGCTGGCTGACGGCTATTTAAGAAACAGCACCAGAACCAGCACAGACAGCAGGATCAACGCGGTCCCGGCATATTCGCGCCCGGTGACCTTTTCGCGGAACACAAACAGCGTCGCGGCATAAGAAAACAACAGCTCCACTTGCCCCAACGCTTTCACCAGTGCCGCGTTTTGCAGCGCGAATGCGGTGAACCAGCAAAAGCTGCCGATCATTGAGCTGAGGCCCACTAGAACGCCGACCCGCCATGCGGTGAAAACGCGCGTGATCTCGCCCTTTTCGCGCAGGGACATCCAGATCATCATCACAACGGACTGAAACGCCGTGACGACGGCCAAGGTGAACCCGGCACGCGCAATCACGTCTTGCGCTGGCAAGGACAAGGCCGCGCCGCGATACCCGATGGCTGAGATTGAAAACAGGAACCCTGCCCCCAGCCCCAACGCAGCCGCCCTGTTAAAGAAACGTTTCCACCCGGTCTTGCCGCCTGCGGGCGGGTCCGACAACAAGATCAGACCCAGAAAGCCCACCGCGATGGCCAATCCACCTGCCAGCCCAACGCCTTCGCCCAACACTGCCAGTCCGACCAGCGCGGTCAGAACGACCTCGGTCTTCTTGAAGGTGATGCCGACGGCGAAATTGCGTTCGGCAAACAAGGCGACAACGCAGATCGTGGCAAGGATTTGCGCAATGCCGCCGGTGAAAGCGAACAGGAAGAAACGCCCCCCCGGCACCGGCGCGCTTTGGTCTGTTGCACCCAGATAGACCACAAGGATCAGCGCCACCAACGGCGCGGAATAGACAAACCGCGCAAGTGTCGCGCCGGTCGACGACAAGCGCGTATCCTTCAGCCGCTTTTGCAGCATGAAGCGCAGGTTTTGCGAAAACGCCGCAGCGATCGTTATGGGGATCCAAGCTTGCATCTACGCCATTTGACATGGCGGGGGCGAAAACGCCAGCGTGCTTAGCTGATCTTCAGCCGCGACAGGTCATAGCCGTTGAACCCCAACACATCGCGCGCGGCCTTGATCCGGTCTTCACCGCCAGATTTCGCGCGGTCGATGATCCAGCCAAAACTGCCCGAGGGCGTGCCGATCGCAGCCGTGCGGTAATCGGCATCGACCCAAAGCACCCAGTATTGAGTGTCAAATGGGGCCATCCCGACAGAAATGCGGCCCGCTGCGGGTTGTTTCGCTGGGTAACGCTCCAACAGCCCGCCGGGACCATAGACATCCAATGCGGTGATCTTGCCGCCGCTTTGTGCGAAGTTCACCGCCCCGAACGACGGCGTTTCGCCGGGATAGACAAATTCGCCCCGGATCACCCAACGGCCAGCAAAACGAGCCGCATCAAACCGCGTGGTCGAGCTGAGGGTCCGTTTCTTGCTGCGGTGAAATTCGACACCGGTGCCGCCACCAACGCAGGCGGTCATGCCCGCGCCAACAGTCAGCGCCACTGCCGCTTTCAATACCTGCCGCCGTTTCATGGCCTGCTCCTTCCGGTTCGGGATGTCACATATGTCTGGTGGGTAAGGCTACGGTGTAAGCCCACCGTGACGCAAGCGCGCGGGGCGCATCGGGTCAGAACGGCATTGGATGGGCGCGGTGGGCGGTATCGATGTCTTTCATCACCTCGTCCGACAAGGTCAGGTTCCTGCCGTCCAACACGCGGGCCAGTTGCTCCATCGACGAGGCGCCAAAAATGGTCGACCCCATAAAGGGCCGCGAAACGACGAATGCCAGCGCCATATGGACCGGGTCCAGCCCGTGTTTCTTTGCCACCTCAAGATAGGCGTCCACGGCTTCAAACGCGCGCGCAGTGGCCCGCCCGCCCAACCCCGGCGACAGGTCCATCCGCGACCATTTGGGCACGGCGTTGCCTTGGTATTTTCCGGTCAACAGTCCCGTCGCCAAAGGCGAAAAGGATAACACACCCACGTCTTCGTTCACGCAAAGCTCGGCCAGGTCGGTGTCTGCCAGACGGTGCATCAGGCTGTATTCATTCTGGATTGAGATGACTTCGGGCGCGCCCATTTCGCGTGCGATGCGCAACCATTGTGCCGTGCCCCACGCGCTCTCATTGGACAGACCGAAATGACGCACCTTGCCGGCGGCCACGACCTCAGCCATCGCGCCCAGAACGTCGCGCATATGCGCCTCGATCTCAGCCTTGTTCTGGGCTGATGGATCAAACGTCCAGTTTTGCCGAAACGCATAGCTGCCGCGAATGGGCCAGTGGGTCTGGTAGATGTCGATATAGTCGGTGTTCAGTTTGGTCAGGCTGTCGTCGACCGCCTCGCGAATGATCGCGCCGTCATAGCCCTTGCCGTCCCGCTTCCAGCCCGGATTGTCGCCCGACACTTTGGTGGCGATGACCACATCATCGCGCCGCCCGCTTTTGGCGATCCAGCTTCCGATTATCTGCTCAGACCGACCGCATCTTTCCGCCTTGATCGGGTTGACCGGATACATCTCGGCGCTGTCGATGAAGTTGATACCGTGATCCAGCGACATATCAATCTGGGCGTGGCCGTCGGCCTCGGTGTTGGTGGAGCCCCACAGCATCGAGCCCAGGCACAGCGCACTCACTTCGAGCTGTCCACCTGCCAGTTTGTTCATCCTCATCGCGCATCTCCGTGTCGTTTTGCCTTTGCGGGCGTTGGCAGTTTCCCTGTCGTGGCAAGGTTGCCGATCGCGCGGGCAAGGGCAAGACCCCATTCCAGCGCAAGACCGGACTTGAGAACGCGCTTGAGAACATTAAGCGAACATCGTAATCTGCCCCCATGCAACACGTGACCCTTGATCGCCGCCCACATCGCCCGGCACGCGGGCTTGCCTTTCTGGGCGACCTGACGCTGACACCGGCGCGGGTGCACGAGTTTTGCGGCCCTGCACGCCAGACGCTGGCAATGATGGTGGCCGGTGCCAACGAAGGGCCGGTTTTCTGGATCGCGCCCGGATGGGGGACATCCCGACTGCATGGGCCGGGCATGGTGCCCTTTGCCGACCCCGCGCGGTTCATCTTCGTGCAGGTGGACCGGGCCGAGGACGTGCTGTGGGCGTTGCAGGAAACATTGCGCGCAGGTGTCGTGCCGCTGGTGGTCGGTGAAATGGACAAGCCCCCCGCCCTGACCCCGATCCGCCGATTGCACTTGGCCGCCGAAACCGGAACACAACTGTCCGGCCGCGCTCCGACGGCGCTGCTGCTGACCCCGGATGGTGGGGCGCAGGGGGTGGAAAGCCGCTGGCACATGGCACCAGATCACTGGCCCGACCCGGACCGTTGGGCGCTGAGCCGACAGCGGGCGCGGTCGGACCCGCCGCGCCACTGGTCCGTGCGCCCACAGGGCAACGGCTTTGCCTTGACCCCACCGCGCTCCGAACGGCCATAGCTCCGGTCTGTCAAAAGCAGATCAGAAGGTGGCGTTCACCGCGCCGCCATCCAGGAGCACGTTCTGCCCCACCATGAAACCAGCATGTTGGGAACACAGAAAGGCACAGGTCGCGCCAAACTCCTCCGCCGTGCCATAGCGACCGGCCGGGATCGTGGCCGCACGCGCCGCGCGGGCTTCGTCAACCGATCCGCCATGCGCCTCGACCACGCCCTTGTCCAGCGCGGCGGCACGGTCGGTGTCATGGATCCCCGGCAAAAGGTTGTTGATGATCACACCCTGCCCGGCGACCTGACGCGCGGTGCCAGCCACAAAGCCCGTCAGGCCCGTGCGCGCGGTGTTGGACAGGCCAAGCACAGGGATTGGTGCCTTGACCGAGAAGCTGGTGATATTCACCACCCGGCCCCATCCCTGATCCGCCATGCCGGGAACAAGCGCCTGCATCAGTGCAATCGGCGCCAGCAAATTGGCGTCAAACGCCGCGATGAAATCGTCGCGATCCCAATCCGACCACATGCCGGGGGGTGGGCCACCTGCGTTGGTTACTAGAATTTCGACGTCGCCTGCAGTGTCCAGCACCCGTTTGCGCCCATCCTCTGTCGTCACGTCCGCGGCAACCGTCACCACGTCCACGCCTGTTTCTGCACGGATCGCCTTGGCCGCGTCCAACAATGGCCCTTCGGTGCGCGCATTCATCACCAGCGACACGCCTTCCCGCGCCAAAGCCCGCGCGCATCCAAGCCCCAACCCTTTAGAGGACGCACATACCAGCGCCCGCTTGCCTGAAATTCCCAGATCCATCGGTCTCTCCCATCTTCCGGCATCACGTGCCCAGTTCATCCCAGACCTAGCAGGGCCACCCACACGAGGAAAGCACCCATGCTTGTTGCGCGCGCCCGCGCCCGTCGCTATATGCGATCCCATGTTAGACACAGCATCAAACCGCCCCAACTTGCCGCCCGAGATTGCGCGCCGTCGCACCTTTGCGATCATCAGCCACCCGGACGCCGGCAAGACGACCCTGACCGAGAAATTCCTTCTGTATGGTGGCGCCATTCAGATGGCCGGACAGGTGCGCGCCAAGGGTGAATCGCGCCGCACCCGGTCGGACTTCATGAAGATGGAGCAGGATCGCGGCATTTCCGTCTCGGCCTCGGCCATGTCGTTTGATTTCGGCAAGTATCGCTTCAATCTGGTCGACACGCCCGGCCACTCGGATTTTTCGGAAGACACCTACCGCACGCTGACCGCCGTGGACGCCGCTGTCATGGTGATCGACGGGGCGAAAGGCGTGGAAAGCCAGACGCAGAAACTGTTCGAGGTCTGCCGCCTGCGCGATCTGCCGATCTTGACGTTTTGTAACAAGATGGACCGCGAAAGCCGCGATACGTTTGATATCATTGATGAAATTCAAGAAAATCTCGCGATTGACGTGACGCCCGCAAGCTGGCCGATCGGCATGGGCCGCGATTTTCTGGGCTGCTACGACCTGCTGAACGACCGGCTGGAACTGATGGACCGCGCCGACCGCAATGTGGTTGCCGAAACCATCGAGATCAACGGGCTGGACGACCCCAAACTGGCCGAGCACGTCCCCGCGCACATGCTTGAGAAGTTTCTGGAAGAGGTTGAGATGGCGCGCGAATTGCTGCCCACCCTTGACCCCAAATCTGTGCTGGAAGGCCACATGACCCCGATCTGGTTCGGCTCGGCGATCAATTCGTTCGGGGTGCAGGAACTGATGCAAGGCATCGCCCAATACGGTCCCGAACCGCAGCCCCAACAGGCCAGCCCCCGCGCCATTGCGCCCGAGGAAGGCAAAGTCGCGGGCTTTGTGTTCAAGGTGCAGGCGAATATGGACCCCAAACACCGCGACCGCGTGGCCTTCGTGCGGCTGGCGTCAGGCCATTTCAAACGCGGGATGAAGCTGACCCATGTGCGCACGAAAAAGCCGATGGCGGTGTCAAACCCTGTGCTGTTCCTCGCCTCTGACCGCGAATTGGCGGAAGAGGCTTGGGCCGGCGACATTATCGGCATCCCCAACCACGGCCAGTTGCGCATCGGCGACACGCTGACCGAAGGCGAGATGATCCGCGCCACCGGCATCCCCTCCTTCGCGCCCGAGCTTCTTCAAGGCGTGCGCGCGGGTGATCCGATGAAGGCCAAGCACCTTGAAAAGGCGCTAATGCAATTCGCCGAAGAAGGTGCGGCCAAGGTGTTCAAACCCAATATCGGGTCCGGCTTCATCGTCGGCGTCGTCGGCGCGCTTCAGTTTGAAGTGCTCGCCAGCCGGATCGAACTGGAATACGGCCTGCCGGTGCGGTTCGAGGCGTCCCAGTTCACCTCGGCCCGCTGGATCATCGGCGACAAGGACGAGGTTGAAAAACTGGTCGAAGCCAACAAGCAGCACATCGCCCATGACAACGACGGAGATCCGGTGTTTCTGACGCGTCTTCAATGGGATATCGACCGTGTTGAACGTGATTATCCGGCACTGAAATTGTCTGCGACGAAGGAAATGATGGTCTGACTCCATGCCCACGCATCGCCCCTCGCCCTTGCAAAACCGCGTTTTACCAACGGGTGAGATTGTAGCGGACCGCGCCCGCGGGATGTTCACCGGCAACCGGGGTATTCTGCCCTTCACCCATGGCCGCCTTGGCACGTCACGCTGGAAGCACCACCACTGGATCATTTGCACGCTGACCCATCCCAAGGGGCGCTATCATGGCCCCATGCCCGCACGCGGCTGGACGCCGCTGTTCTTTCTGGACGAGGCGGTAGGCTTGGCCGCGGGCCACCGCCCCTGCGCCTATTGCCGTCCAGAAGCTTACCGCGCGTTCAAGGCCGCTTGGGCAACCGCCACAGGTCGAAACGAGGGTCACAAAGCGATTGATAAATGTCTGCATCATGACCGGGTCGATCGAACGCGCACGCAAATCCGTCACAAGGCCGCACTGGATACCCTGCCGAACAGCAGCTTTGTGCTGCACGATGGCGCGCCACATCTTGTCGTCGATGACCACCTTCTTCCTTTTCGATCAATGACCTATGGCCCGCAGATTCGCAGACCATCTGGCGTGGCAATCGTGCTGACCCCGGCGCCGCTGGTGCAGGTTCTGCGCGCGGGTTACACGCCGGTCTTGCACGAATCCGCTCAAACCCGGCAACAATCACACCGCTTTGCTTGAATTGTTCGCAAACGCACCCATGTTGTTGACCATAGCCCGGTTTTTCTTTACCCACATGGCATATTGAAGGGGCGCAAGCTTTGTGCACCGGCCATACGGGCCTTCCCTTCCCATCCGCACGGGCGAAGATGTCCGTGAAACAGGACATACATGATAAAATTTTCTGACCTAAAGCTCAGCCCTAAAGTGCTGAAAGCCATTGATGAAGCGGGCTATACCAGCCCTACCCCGATCCAAGAAGGTGCCATCCCGCCCGCGCTTGAAGGGCGCGATGTTTTGGGGATTGCCCAGACCGGCACGGGTAAAACCGCCAGCTTCACGCTGCCAATGATCACGGCTCTTGCCCGTGGCCGTGCCCGTGCGCGCATGCCACGGTCATTGGTTTTGTGCCCGACACGCGAATTGGCCGCGCAGGTGGCTGAAAACTTCGACACCTATGCCAAACACGTGAAACTGACCAAGGCCCTTTTGATCGGCGGCGTCAGCTTCAAGGAACAAGACCAACTGATCGACCGCGGCGTTGACGTTCTGATCGCCACCCCCGGCCGTCTGCTGGACCATTTCGAACGCGGCAAGCTTTTGCTGACCGGCGTGCAAATCATGGTGGTGGATGAAGCTGACCGGATGCTCGACATGGGCTTCATCCCGGATATCGAAAAGATCTTCTCGCTGACGCCGTTCACCCGGCAAACGCTTTTCTTCTCGGCCACGATGGCGCCCGAGATTGAGCGGATCACCAACACGTTCCTGTCGAACCCCGCCCGGATCGAAGTAGCACGCCAAGCCACCGCGTCAGAGACGATCACCCAAGAGCTTTGCATGTTCAAGGCGTCACGCCGTGATCGCGCTGCGACGGAAAAACGCAAAATCCTGCGCGCCCTGATCGACCGCGAAGGTGACGCCTGCACCAACGCTATCATCTTCTGCAATCGCAAGACCGATGTGGATACCACCGCCAAAAGTCTGAAGAAATACGGCTATGACGCGGCCCCGATCCACGGTGATCTGGAACAATCCAAGCGAACCGAAGTGTTGAACGGATTTCGCGCAGGCACGCTGCGCTTTTTGTGCGCGTCTGACGTTGCGGCGCGCGGGCTCGACATTCCCAATGTCAGCCACGTGTTCAACTTCGACGTGCCCGGACACGCAGAAGACTATGTCCACCGCATCGGCCGCACGGGCCGCGCCGGGCGTGACGGCAAGGCCATCATGATTTGCGAGCCGCGCGACGAAAAGAACCTTGATGCAGTAGAGCGCCTGATTGAGACGAAAATTCCGCGCGTCGACAACCCGCTTGCGACCCATCAGCCAGCGGCTGACAAAAAGGACGCAGGCGAGGTCGAGGAGAAACCGAAGCGGTCGCGTGGTCGCCGGTCAGATGACACAGCCAAGCCTGCACCCAAGGATCAGCCCGCCAAAGAGGCGCGCCAAACACCCGACACCGAGGCGCAACAGCAAGCGCCTAAGGCAAAGCGCGACGACGCCAAGCCGCAACGGGGCGGGCGTGGACGTGGCGGCTCTGACCGTCGTGACGGCGGCAACAAGACTGTCGGCATGGGCGATCATCTGCCTGATTTCATTGCAAAAAGCTTTGACGAACGCCGCACAAGCTAAGGCACGCGTCCTTCAGCACAAATACGAAAGGCCCGCAGGATAACCTGCGGGCCTTTGAGTTTTCCAAGTGCCTTCGCGCGTTTTGTGACACGACAAACTCTGCCACAGCTTGCCCCGCAACACGCAGCAACACCCACGTTTATTCCAGGCGGCTGACCACCAAAGTGACTTCCGGCTTGTGGCCGGTTTCATCATTGGTCGTCTTGCGCGCGATACGCTTGAGCTCTTCGCCCAGCTTGTCGTCGTCCCGCAGGGTCTTTTTGCCCGCGCGCATCAGGAATTGACCAAGGTCTTCTTCAAGCACGTCGACCAGAGCCGCTTTGGACTTTCCAATCTCGGGCAGCCCCATCAGTTCGACCCACGGCTCACCCAAAGGCTCGTTGCCTTCGACAATCACGTTCACGATGACATGACCGTTCAGCGCCAGACGAATGCGGTCGCGCACGACCCCGTCCAGTGCGCCGATCAAAATGTCGCCATCCAGATAGATGCGCTCTGCCTCGACATGTTCGACCACGTGTGGGGTGCCACTTGTCAGGTCACACATCGCCCCATTCACCACGACCAGCGATTTGCGGCCACTCTCTTGCGCCAGCATGGCGTGTTGGCGCAGATGACGGTGTTCGCCGTGCATCGGGATCACGATCTCGGGGTCCACAATCTCGTGCACGCGTTGCAGGTCCGGGCCATTGGCATGGCCAGACACATGATAGCGATCGCTTTCAGCAACGACATCGACACCCATCTCGGAATAGGCATTCAGGATGCGGATAACCCCGCGTTCATTGCCGGGGATGGTCTTGGACGAAAACAGGAACATGTCGCCTTCAGCAAGGCTGAGCCCCATATACTTTCCACGCGCCAATTGGGCGCTGGCGGCGCGCCGTTCGCCCTGACTGCCGGTCACGATCAGCATCAGACTTTCACGCGGAATATCGCGCGCGTCTTCAGGGGTGACGGTTGCGGGGAAGTCCTGCAACACACCGGTTTCGATGCCCGCCTGGATCATACGACGCATCGCGCGCCCCAACAGACAAACAGAGCGTCCCGCCGCTTTGCCCGCTTCGGCCAGTTGTTTCACGCGGGCGACGTTCGAGGCAAAGGTGGTCGCCACCACCATATGCGGTGCCGCCTCGATCAGCGTCACCAGTTCGGGGCCAACTTCGGCTTCCGAGCGGCCGGGATGGGTTGAAAACACGTTGGTGGAATCGCACACCAGCGCCTTCACGCCCGGTTTCGCAATTTCGCGCCACAGCGCTTCGTCAAACGGGTCACCCAGCACCGGGGTTTCGTCCAGTTTGAAGTCACCCGTATGCACCACCCGGCCAGCAGGCGTGTCAATCACCAGCCCTGCGCTTTCCGGGATCGAGTGGCTGATCGGCAGAAAGCTGACCTTGAACGGCCCCGCCTCGATCACTTGTGGATAGACATCGGCCGCGATCACGACCTCGGGCACTTGGCCCGCTTCTTCCATCTTGCGCTGCGCGTGATAGCGGGTGAAGGGGCGCGCGTGGATCGGCGCTTTCAGCCGCGGATACAGCCGCCCAATTGCCCCCACGTGATCTTCATGCGCGTGGGTGATGAAGATCGCTTCCAGCCGGTCGGCATTGTCAGCAAGCCACGTGATGTCCGGCATGATCAGGTTCACCCCCGGCGTGGTGTCCATATCCGGGAAGGTCACGCCCAGATCCACAAGGATCAGACGTTCTTTCCCCGGTTTGCCATAGCCATAGACATAGGCATTCATGCCGATCTCGCCGGCGCCCCCCAGTGGGAGGTAAATCAGACGGTCAGCACTCATAAGTTGCCCTGTTCCTTATTGTAATCGTAGATCCGAACCAGACCGTGCATGGTCAGGTCGTGATCAATTACGTCATATAGATTGTCGCCCTGCTCGAACAGCGGGGCAAGGCCACCGGTTCCGATGACTTTCATTGGCAGGCCGTATTCGTCTTTCACCCGTTGCACAAGCCCTTGCACAAGCCCGACATAGCCCCAGAAGATGCCCGACTGAATGCAGCCAACCGTATTGGTGCCAATCACCTTATCTGGCTGGGTCACGTCGACATGCGGCAGGGCTGCGGCGCCTTGGTGCAGAGCCTCGAGCGACAGGTTAACACCCGGCGCGATCACGCCCCCGATATAGGCCCCGTCATGCGCCACCACGTCGATATTTGTGGCGGTGCCGAAATCGACGACCATGCAATCGCCACCGTGGCGATCAAAGGCCGCAACCGCGTTTGCCAGGCGGTCGGGGCCGGGCACAGCGCCCACGTCCACACGTGGCGGAACGGGCAAAAGGCAATCGGGCTTTCCGACCACCAAAGGGCGGCAGTCAAAAAACCGATCCGCAAACACGCGCAGGTTCCACACGACGCGCGGCACGGTCGAGCTGACGACCACATCCGTGATCTCTGGCTTGATCCCATAGTGGTTGATCAGAGTCGAGAACCACGTGAAATAGGCATCCGCCGTGCGTGAATGGTGGGTCGAGGTTCGCATCGTGCACAGAAATTTCTCGCCATCCCAGATCGAGAATGCTGTGTTCGTGTTTCCGCAGTCGATCGCCAAAAGCATGCGTTGCCCCTTAGAAGAAAATCTCGGCCGCGGGGATGACCTCGCGGGATGTGGCTGTTGATAGAACAAGGTTGCCGTCCGCGTCCACCGTGTCAAACCGTCCGGTATATTCGGCGCGCGTGGTGCGCGCGGTGATGACCTCGCCCAGACGGGCGGCGCGGGCCAGCCATGCTTCGCGAATGGGCGCGAAACCGTAGGTGGTGAAGCTCGCCTCGTGTTGCGCATAGGCGGGGGCCAGCAGGTCAAGAAAGCCTTCAGGCGTCAGGCTGACCCCGGTTTCCCCGGCCAGACTGACAGGCGCAACGGCGCGTCCTTCGATGGCCGCTCCTTCGGGCGCGTCGATCAGGTTCACGCCGATGCCGATGGCAAAATGCCCAACCTGCGCGCCCAACCCGGCGCTTTCCAGCAATATGCCAGCCACTTTGCCGCCGTTCAGCAGCACATCATTGGGCCACTTCAACGAAAACGCCTCCGGCCGACCGGTGGCCATGACGAGTGCATCAAAAAGCGCCAGCGAGGCCACGAAGCTTCGCAGTGCCACCTGTGCAGGTGGCTCAGTCGGGCGCATCACAAGGGTGGCTGAGAAATGTCCCTTGGGGTCCGCCCAAGCACGGCCCCGGCGACCGCGGCCTGCAGTTTGACGGTGGGCTAGGATCCATGTTGGACCCAAAAGACCCGGCGCGATGCGCCGGGCCTCTTCATTGGTGCTGTCGACCTGGTCCAGAACGCGTTTTCCAACGCCCTCTGGCCAAGCCGTGACGGGTTTATTTGACAAGGGCTTCGGCCGCTGCAGCGGCGGCTGTTTCGATGCCGAAGAAATTGACGACGCCCAGAACAACAATCGCAGCCGATCCGACCAATGCCACCCAAGCGGCAGGCGACATCTTCATCTCGACCCCGGCGCCTTCTTCCCCGAAATACATGAAGTAGACAATGCGCAGGTAATAGAACGCACCGATCACCGATGCGATTACACCGGCCACAGCCAGCCATGCCAGACCGGATTGCACGGCAGCGATCAGCACACCGTATTTGGCAAAGAAGCCCAGCATCGGCGGCACACCGGCCAGCGAGAACAGCAAGATCAGCATGGCCAGCCCGCGCAGCTTGTCATTCACCGCAAACTGGTTCAGCGCCGAGATGTCAGCGACCGGGCGCCCGTCACGTTCCATCGACATGATGAAGGCGAAGGTGCCGATGTTCATGGTCAGGTAAACCGCCATATAGAGCAGCATCGCCTGCACACCGTATTCCGTGCCAGCGGCCAGACCCATCAAGGCGAACCCCATATGGGCGATCGACGAATAAGCCATCAGGCGTTTGATGTTGGTTTGACCAATGGCGGCAATGGCACCAAGGAACATCGACAACACGGCCAGAAGCGCGATGATCTGCTGCCAGTCTCCGATGGCTCCGCCGAACGCATCGAACAATACGCGGCCGAAAAGGCCCATTGCTGCCAGCTTTGGTGCGGTGGCGAAGAACGCCGTGACCGGGGTCGGCGCGCCTTCGTATACGTCCGGCGTCCACATGTGGAACGGCACGGCCGAGACCTTGAAGGCCAAACCGGCAGTCACGAAGACCAGACCGATCAACAGGCCAAGGCCCACATGCCCGTCATTGGCAGCTTGAATGATGCCCGAGAACAACGTTGTGCCCGCATAGCCGTAGGTCAGCGACGCGCCGTAAAGCAGCAAGCCCGAGGACAACGCGCCCAGCACGAAATACTTAAGACCCGCCTCGGTCGATTTCACGCTGTCGCGGTTCAGGGACGCGACGACATAGAGCGACAGCGATTGCAGCTCCAGCCCCATGTATAGCGACATCAGATCGCCTGCGGACACCATCATCATCATGCCGACGGTGCCAAGCGCCACGAGGATCGGGTATTCGAAGCGCAGAAGCCCGCGGCGCGACATCGTCGCCTCGCCCATCACCAGAACGGCAGCAGCGGCCAGCAGGATTGCCACCTTCGCAAAGCGCGCATAGGCGTCGTCCAGGAACATGCCACCGAAGCTCGCATGTGCGCCGTCACCACCTGCCACCATCAACGCGATGGCAACCATCACCGCACCGGTGATCCATGTGATCGGCTTCGCCAGCGCATCCTTGCCGGTATAAACCGCGCCCAAAAGGGCAACCATCGCATAGATGGCCAAAGCGAGTTCAGGCAGAACCGTTTGAATATCGACAGAGCTCATCTGTGCTCTCCTTAATGCGATGCAGTCTGGGCCATCTCTGCAACATTTGCAGGAACGGCGGCGTGGAAGTTGGTCAGAAGGGCCTCAACCGAGGGACCGATCATGTCGGTCACAAGGCTGGGATAGATGCCCAGAAGCAGGGTCATGAAAACCAGCGGGGCGAAGATCATCTTCTCGCGCCCGTCCATGTCGGTGAGCGACTTCAGGCTTTCCTTGATCAGATCGCCAAAGACGACGCGGCGATAAAGGTAAAGCGCATAGGCCGCCGAAAGGATCACACCCGAGGTGGCAACCAGCGCCACCCAAGTGTTGGCTTGGAACATACCGACCAGCGTCAGGAATTCCCCGACAAAGCCAGAGGTGCCCGGCAGGCCGACATTGGCCATGGTGAAGAACATGAAGATCAGCGCATAGGCCGGCATCCGGTTCACAAGGCCTCCGTAAGCGTCAATCTCGCGGGTGTGCATGCGGTCATAGATGACGCCAACACACAAGAACAACGCGCCCGAGATAAAGCCGTGGCTGAGCATCTGGAAGATCGCCCCGTCCACACCTTGTTGGTTGAGCGAGAAGATACCCGCTGTCACATAACCCATATGTGCCACGGAGGAATACGCGATCAGCTTTTTCATGTCCTCCTGCACCAGCGCCACGAGCGAGGTGTAGACAATCGCGATGACCGACAGCCAAAGCACGAAAGTCGCCATCACATCCGTCCCAATCGGGAACATCGGCAAGCTGAAGCGCAGGAAGCCGTAGCCGCCCATCTTCAAAAGGATCGCGGCCAGCACGACCGAACCCGCTGTTGGCGCCTGAACGTGTGCATCCGGCAACCAGGTGTGCACCGGCCACATCGGCATTTTCACCGCGAACGAGGCGAAGAAGGCCAGGAACAAGAGCGTCTGCGCCCCGCCAACGATCTGGATGCCCAAAAGGCTGAAACTGTCCGACCCGAACTTATGCGCCATCAGCGTCGGAATGTCGGTCGAGCCCGCATCCACATACATATAGACCATGGCAACCAGCATCAGGACCGAGCCGAGGAAGGTGTAAAGAAAGAACTTGAAGGCGGCATAGATCCGCTCTTTCCCGCCCCAGATCCCGATGATTAGGAACATGGGGATCAGGCCTGCTTCGAAGAACAGGTAGAACAGCACCAGATCCAGCGCCATGAAAACACCCAGCATCAGCGTTTCAAGCAGCAGGAAGGCGATCATGTATTCCTTCACGCGGGATTTTACGCCCCAGCTGGCCCAGATCGTCAGCGGCATCATGAAGGTGGTGAGCATCACGAACAGGACCGAAATCCCGTCGACGCCCATCTTGTATTTCAGGCCCATGATCCATTCACCTTCTTCCACGAACTGGAAGTCGGTGTTGGCAGAGTCAAACCCGGTCAGCAGAAGAAGCGAGAACAGGAACGTGGCCACAGTTGCCGCAAGCGCAAGCCACTTGGCGTTGCGAACGGCCGCTTCGTCATCCCCGCGCAGGAAAAGCGCAAGGATCACCGCCGCGACCAGCGGCAGGAAGGTGATGATGGAAAGCAGATTGTTCATTAGTGCGCTCCACCGCTGAAGAGGATCATGATTGTCACCAGAGCGACGATGCCAAGGACCATCGCGAAGGCATATGTAAAGACGTAGCCAGTTTGTGCCCGACCTGCCTGTTTGGTGAACCATGGGACAACGCCCATGGCGACCCCGTTCAGGAAGCCGTCGATGACGTTGCCGTCACCGCGCTTCCAGAAGAACCGCCCTATGGCGAAAGCAGGCTTGACGAAGAGCACGTCATAGATCTCGTCGAAATACCATTTGTTCAGCAGGAACTGGTAGACATGCGGGAACGTCTCGGCCAGCTTTTTGGGCAGGCTCGTGTTCACCATGTAGAACCAATAGGCCGTCACAAGCCCGATCAGCATCGCGATGAAGGGCGACACCTTGACCCAAGCGGGCGCATGGTGGGCATCGTCGATCACGGTGTTGTCCGCGCCCATGAAGATCGCACCTTTTGGTGCCTCCCCATGATGGACGGCGGCGACGGGGGCGTGGGCCGGATCTGCCATATTGGCGGCGTGATCCTCGTCCTCGGTATGGGTGGTGTCGGCGGTTGCGGTGTCCGTCGCCGGGGCCTCGGCGTGCGTGTCCGCAGCTTCGCCGTGGCTTGCGTCAGCCTCGGCATGCGTTTCAATCCCGAAGAAATGGTTGACCTTGTGATGGTCGCCAAAGAACGAGCCATACCAGATCATACCCGAGAAGATCGCACCCAGCGCCAGTACGCCAAGCGGCACCAGCATGACCATCGGGCTTTCATGCGCGTGTTCATGCGTGTGCTTGTCACCGCGCGCCTTGCCGTAGAACGTCATGAACATCAGCCGCCAGCTGTAGAAGCTGGTGAACAGCGCCGCGATGACCAGCATCCAGAAGGCATAGCCGCCTTGCGTGCCAGCATAGGCGCTTTCGATGATTGCGTCTTTCGACAGGAAGCCTGCAAAGCCGATGGTTGTCAGCGGAATGCCGACACCGGTGATGGCCAGCGTGCCGATCATCATTGCCCAGAAGGTCATCGGTAGCTTTTTGCGCAGGTTGCCATAGTTCCGCATGTCTTGTTCGTGGTGCATGCCGTGGATCACGGAGCCTGCCCCTAGGAACAACATCGCCTTGAAGAAGGCATGGGTGAACAGGTGGAACATGGCGACCGAATAAACGCCGACGCCGGCGGCCACGAACATGTAGCCCAGCTGCGAACAGGTCGAATAGGCGATCACGCGTTTGATGTCGTTTTGCACCAGCCCCACGGTGGCCGCGAAGAACGCGGTCGTGGCCCCGATGAAGACGATGACGCCAGTTGCCTCGGGCGCGTATTCCATCAAGGGCGACATGCGGCAGACAAGGAAGACACCCGCAGTCACCATGGTCGCAGCGTGGATCAGCGCCGACACGGGCGTCGGGCCTTCCATCGCGTCGGGCAGCCAGGTGTGCAGGAACAGCTGCGCCGATTTGCCCATCGCGCCGACAAACAGCAGGAACGCCAGCAGGTTGGCCGCATTCCAGTCGCGCCACAGGAAGTGAAGCTCGGTCTCGGCCAGCGCAGGGGCGGCGGCGAACACGTCGTCCAGCACAATCGAGTCCGTCAGGTAGAACAGACCGAAGATCCCCAGCGCGAAGCCGAAGTCACCCACACGGTTCACCACGAAGGCTTTGATCGCCGCCGCGTTGGCCGAGGGTTTCTTGTAGTAAAAGCCGATCAGCAGATAAGACGCGACGCCCACACCTTCCCAGCCGAAGAACATCTGAAGCAGGTTGTCGGCGGTGACCAGCATCAACATCGTGAAGGTGAAGAAGCTGAGATAGGCGAAGAAGCGGGGGCGATAGCTTTCGCCCTCAAATTGCGGATCGTGGGCCATGTAGCCCATGGAATAAAGGTGAACCAGCGACGACACCGTGGTCACGACGATCAGCATGATCGCGGTCAGCCGGTCTAGTCGGATCGACCAGTCAACCGACAGAGTGCCTGACTGCACCCAATCCAGAAGGTGGATGTGCTGGGTCTCGGACCCAAGGCTCAGGAACGTCGCCCAAGACAGCAGCGCAGACAGGAACAGAAGTGCCGTGGTCAGCACTTGCGCGCCCTTGTCGCCGATGACCCGATGGCCAAAGCCCGCGATCAGCGCACCGATCAGGGGGGCAAAGAGGATGATTTGTACCATTTGCCGTTAGCCTTTCATCACGTTGACATCTTCAACCGCAATGGTGCCGCGGTTTCGGAAGAAGCTGACAAGGATCGCCAGACCAATGGCCGCCTCGGCGGCCGCAACGGTCAGCACGAACAAGGTGAACACCTGCCCGACCAAATCGCCTAGGAAGCTTGAGAAGGCCACGAGGTTGATGTTCACCGCCAGAAGCATCAATTCAATCGACATCAACAAGATGATGATGTTCTTGCGGTTCAGGAACAGCCCGAAAATGCCGATGACGAACAGCGCCGCCGCCACCGCGAGATAGTGTTCAAGTCCAACCATGTGCTTGCGTCCCTTCGTTCCGGGCTTGGCTGCCGGTGCAGCCTGCCCAAGTCTTGTTATTCGTGTTCATCAAAGCCCCTGCCCCGGTTTCACGTCGATGATCTTCATCGCCTCGGCCGGGTCGCGGTGCATCTGGGCAATCACGTTCTGGCGTTTGATATTGGTGCGGTGGCGCAGGGTCAGGACGATCGCGCCGATCATGGCGACCAACAGGATCAAACCGGCCAGCTGAAACAGCAGGATGTAGTCTGTGTAAAGGATCATCCCCAGCGCCTGCGTGTTATGCGCGACATCAAGCGCGGGCGTTACAGCAGCACGCGCCGCCTCGGCCCCGTCCGAGAACTGCCAGACGCCAAAAATGGTGCCCAGTTCCATCAAGAGGATCACGCCGATCAGAAGTGCCAGCGGCAGCGATTTGGCCATTTCAGCCTTCAACGCCGCGAAATCCACATCCAGCATCATCACGACGAACAGGAACAGAACCGCGACCGCGCCCACATAGACGATCATCAGAAGCATCGCGACGAACTCGGCGCCCAGCAGGACAAACAGCCCGGTGGCCCCCACAAAAGCGGTGATCAGCCACAGGACCGAGTGGACCGGGTTTCTTGCCATCACGGTGAAGAACCCGCCCACCACAGTGGTCAGGGCAAAGAGGTAAAATGCGAAATCGGCAACGCTCATGCGTCCCCCTCCTCGTTGTCGGCAAACACGGCTTGCGCCAGTTCCAATGCACGGGTCATGGCCGGAAGGCCGCCCAGCATCGACATTTGATAGATCACCTCGGCGATCTCTTTCTCGGTCGCGCCCGCTTCCAAAGCGTGGCGCACGGTCATCTTGATCTGCGCGTCGGCTTGCGCGCCAAGAACGGTCAGACCCGCCAGCGTGATCAGCATCCGCGTCTTGGCATCCAGCCCGTCCTTGTTGAAGGCGTTGCCAAACATCATGTCCATCATGTCTTTCGGCATGGTCGGCATCATCTTGTCAAAACCCTGCGGCTTGAACGTCTCCAAGGCAGGATTGAAGTTGCGGAGCATTTCCTGCCCCTGCTCCATCATCTGTGCGTATAGTTTGGAGAAATCGTTCATGGCTTTTCCTTCGCGGTCACTTAGCGATACGGCGCGTCAAGTTCGATATTGCGGGCAATCTCGGCTTCCCAGCGTTCGCCGTTCTCAAGCAGTTTGGCCTTGTCGTAAAACAGTTCCTCGCGCGTTTCGGTCGCAAACTCGAAATTCGGACCTTCCACGATGGCATCCACCGGGCAGGCTTCCTGACAGAAGCCGCAATAGATGCACTTGGTCATATCAATGTCATAGCGCGTCGTGCGGCGCGATCCGTCGTCGCGGGGTTCGGCGTCAATCGTGATCGCCTGCGCGGGGCAGATCGCCTCGCACAGCTTACAGGCGATGCAACGCTCTTCCCCGTTGGGATAACGGCGCAGCGCATGCTCCCCCCGGAAACGCGGGGACAACGCACCTTTTTCATGCGGGTAGTTCAACGTCACCTTGGGCGCGAAGAAGTATTTCAGCCCCAGTCCGAACCCCTTGATGAAGTCCGTCAGCAGGAAGTATTTCGTTGCGCGTGCGTAGTCGAATGCCATCCGATCAGCCCCCTACAGTCCAGCGGGCGTAAGTGCCCCAGAATGCCCCGTATTGGGCGAAGAATGCGACCAGAACAACCCATGCCAGCGACAAAGGCAGGAAGACTTTCCAACCGATGCGCATCAACTGGTCATAGCGGTAGCGCGGCGTGATGGCTTTCACCATCGAGAACACGAAGAAGAAGAAGAAGATCTTCGCAAACAGCCACAGGATACCATCCGGCAGCGCCTCGACCGGCGACAGCCAGCCGCCGAAGAACAGGATCGAAATCAGCGTGCACATCAGAACGATGGCCACGTATTCACCGATCATGAACAGAAGGAACGGGGTCGACGAGTATTCCACTTGATAGCCTGCGACCAGTTCCGATTCAGCCTCGGGCAGGTCGAACGGCGGGCGGTTGGTTTCAGCCAAAGCCGAGATCAGGAACAGGAACACCATCGGGAAGTGCGGCAGCCAATACCAGCTCAAGAGCCCCTTGCCGTCTTGCGCCATGACAATGTCGCCGAAGTTCATCGAGCCGGTCGTCAGGATCACACCGATGATGATCAGGCCGATCGACACCTCGTAAGAAATCATCTGTGCGGCGGACCGCAGCGAGCCAAGGAACGGGTATTTCGAGTTCGACGCCCAGCCGCCCATGATCACGCCGTAGACCTCAAGCGAGGACACCGCGAACACAAACAGGATCGCCACGTTCACATCGGCCAGAACCCAGCCATCGTTGAATGGGATCACGGCCCAGGCGAGCATCGCCAAGACGAAGCTCATCAGAGGTGCCAGGAAAAATACGAAGCGGTCCGCGCCTGCGGGCACCACAATCTCTTTCAGCACATATTTGATGAAGTCCGCGAAGGACTGCAAAACGCCGAACGCGCCAACCACGTTGGGGCCTTTGCGCATCTGCACCGCTGCCCAGACCTTGCGGTCGAAATAAAGCAGGAAGGCCAGCGCGACCAGAAGCGGGACCACGATCAGCAGACACTGACCAAGGATCAAAAGGGCGATGCCCAGATTTGTTGTCGTGAAGAATTCAATCATTTCTCTTCATGCCCTTAGACCGTCGGTATTCCGTTTTCAAAACAGCTCTGAGCGGTGACCGCCGCGTCAATTGTCACCAGCCCACGCGGAAGCGTCTCTGACACCCAATAGACCGACCTTCCCGTCCAGATACTGTTGTCTCGTGTCACACTTGTCAGAACGTGACGGGTGAACCCATAGCCCCGACTAAGTGTATATTGCGCTGCTACACATTCAGCATACTCAGCGACATCTTCATTCTTTACTTCGCCATTCAGACGCACGGTGATCTGCACCAATTCGTCATCCAAACGTTTTGTTTGAACGCCGAGATACGAAATCTTCCATTTGTCTTCCAGCGCGTCGAAGCTGTTCTCCAACGGGTTGGTTTCCAGCATCGTTGCTTCTTGACCCGCATTGTGTGCGTCCGCACTGATCAAGGCGATATCCTCGCCTGCCGCTGCATCGGTGTTCGCTTCAGTCGACACATTCGACGCAACCTGAGTTGTCCGGTTGGACGCAGCCCACCAACAATCGCCACGCGCTCTGCCCACAGGTCGCCCCGGCGTGTGAAGGATCACATGCTCGCCATTTTCCGAGCCACTCACGGTCTGGACAGCCAAGCCGCCATCCTTAGGCTCGCCAGTTTGGCAATCACTCAGTCCAATGGCCTGCTTCATGACGCCTCCGACATGATCAAGAAACGCACAGGACGACAGGGCGGAGGTGATCACCACCACGCCCAGCAATCGTTTACCCCATCTTCCTATGATCACGGGAAATCCCATAAACTTTTCAGACCCTTAGTTACTCTGCCGCCAGCTTCGACGACGCCCGTGCGCGCGCCTGTGCTGACAGCTCTGCCATCACCTCTGACGCCCGTGCGATCGGGTTGGTCAGATAAAAATCACCGATTGTGTAACGGAAGCTCGCCGCCCCCATCTTGTCGACCGGCAACGGTTGCCATTCATTCTCTGCCACCTGATCGACACCACCCAAAACCGGTGCGGCCTCGACCATCGCCCGGCGCAGGCCCGCCAGGCTGTCCCACGGCAAGGTCGCGTCCAGTTCAGCAGACAGAGCGCGCAGGATGGCCCAGTTTTCCTTGGCCTCGCCCGGTGCGAAATTCGCCCGGAGCGCCAGTTGGGGGCGGCCTTCGGTGTTGACGAACAGCCCGCCTTCTTCGGTATAGGCTGCGCCCGGCAGGATCACGTCGGCACGCATCGCACCACGGTCGCCGTGGCTGCCCTGATAAATCACGAAGGGGCCAGCATCGATGTCAATCTCATCGGCACCCATGTTGTAAATTACATCCGCGCCCATCGTGGCCGCTTCCATGCCACCCTCGGTCACGGCGCCAACATCCATCGCGCCAACGCGGCCAGCGGCGGTGTGCAGGATCATCAGCTTCGATCCGGTGTCCTCGGCCAGCTTCATCGCGTTGGACAGAACCGCCAGACCATCGGCTTCGCGCACAGCGCCCATGCCCACGATCACCACCGACGGGGCATCTTTCACCGCGCCGTAGTCTTTGCCCACGATGCTTTCCAGCGCAGCGCGGTCATTGCCGACATGCGCATAATCATAAGTCAGATCAACGGCTTCGCCGACCAGACCGACCTGAGCGCCCTTGAGCCACGCCTTGCGAATGCGCGCATTCAGAACCGGCGATTCAACGCGCGGGTTGGTGCCGATCAGTTGGATGAATTTCGCGTTGTCGATATCTTCAATCGACGCCGTGCCGACATAGCCCGAACGATTGCCGATGGGCAAACGCGCGTTGTCGGTGCGGCACTCGACATTGCCGCCCAGCCCTTCGACCAGAGTTTTCAGGCTGAACGCTGCTTCGGTCGGGGCCAGATCACCGACCAGACCCGCAACTTTCTTGGCGCCCTTCATGGCGTCGGCCGCCTTGGTCAGCGCCTCGGCCCACGTGGCTTTGCGCAGTTTGCCGTCTTCGCGGATGTAGGGCACATCCAGACGCTGGCGACGCAATCCGTCCCAGATGAAGCGTGTCTTGTCCGAAATCCACTCCTCGTTCACGCCATCATGGTTGCGCGGCAGAACGCGCATGACTTCGCGACCTTTCGTATCGACCCGGATGTTTGACCCAAGCGCATCCATCACGTCGATGGTTTCGGTCTTGGTCAGCTCCCACGGGCGGGCGGTGAAGGCGTAGGGTTTCGAGGTCAGCGCGCCAACCGGGCACAGGTCAATGATGTTGCCCTGAAGGTTGCTGTCCAGCGTTTGGTTCAGATAGCTAACAATCTCGGCATCTTCGCCGCGACCGGTCTGACCCATCTGGGCGATACCGGCGACTTCGGTGGTGAAACGCACGCAGCGGGTGCAGCTGATGCAGCGCGTCATCGCGGTGCCAACCAGCGGACCCAGATCAATATCGTCCACGGCGCGTTTTTGTTCCTTGAAGCGCGACCCGGACAGACCGTAAGCCATCGCCTGATCCTGCAAATCGCACTCGCCGCCCTGATCGCAAATCGGGCAGTCCAGCGGGTGGTTGATCAGCATGAACTCCATCACGCCTTCACGGGCCTTCTTGACCATGGGCGAGTTGGTTTTAACCACAGGCGGCTGTCCTTCGGGACCGGGGCGCAAATCGCGCACCTGCATGGCGCAGGAGGCCGCGGGCTTGGGCGGACCGCCCACGACTTCGACCAAACACATGCGGCAGTTGCCAGCAATCGACAGGCGTTCGTGATAGCAGAAACGGGGCACCTCGATCCCGGCCACTTCGCAGGCCTGGATCAGCGTCATCGCGCCATCAACTTCAACTTCCATGTCGTCAATGACGATCTTTTTCAAGTCGCTCATCACGGTCCCTTTTTCAATTCGCAAGCCGGGGTGTTCCCCGTGCCCGCACGTGTCTACCCCTAGCGTTCGTAAAGCAACGAACCAGCGAAGGAGCCCTTTTCAATCTCGGCGCGGCCAACCGCGCAATAGCTTTCCTCGTCGCCCGCATTCACACCACGCTTGGCCAAGATCGGCTCGGCAATCGCGCGGAACCGGTCCTGCTCGGATTTGCTGTCGACATAGGCCATCACCTCTTTCGACGTGAAACCCAGTGCCATCGCATGTTTGCGCAGTGAAAACGCCTTGTTCAAAAGGCGCAGCTTGCGCAGGTGCAAGGACGAGCAGTTTTCGTCAATCAGATAGGCAATCGACGCGCCCAGCAATTCGCTGTGCATGCGGTCGTCGTCACGCAGCGGCGCATAGTCCTGGGCCGAGGCCATGCTCGTCGTGGCGGTGGCGGCCATAACCGAGGCAAGGGCGAAAATACGTAGTTTCTTCATGACAGTTCTCCTTTTGTCATGAAGCACGTGGGGACGCAGGGGGCTGACATGCAATAACAACGCACCGAAACGGGCGCTTTCGCACCTGTTTTCAATATGTTGTGTTGCATTACCATTTTCATGTCTTCCCTTGCCCAAGCCGACGGATCACTCCGCCGCGATGCTGGCCTTGCCTTGTTTGTTCACTTGAATGCGGTCTTCGATTTCGTCGCGGAAGTTGCGGATCAGGCCCTGAATGGGCCATGCCGCCGCGTCACCCAAGGCACAGATCGTGTGGCCTTCCACCTGCTTGGTCACGTCCCAAAGCATGTCGATTTCCTCGACCTCAGCCTCGCCGCGCATCAGGCGATCCATCACGCGCATCATCCAGCCGGTGCCTTCCCGGCACGGCGTGCACTGGCCGCAGCTTTCGTGTTTGTAGAACTTCGCCAGACGCCAGATCGCCTTGATAATGTCGGTCTGCTTATCCATTACGATCACCGCCGCGGTGCCAAGGCCCGAGCCGAGCTCTCCGCGCAGGTAGTCGAAATCCATGATCGCGTCGCGCATGTTTTCACCACGCACGCATGGCACGGACGAGCCACCGGGGATTACGGCTTTCAAATTGTCCCAACCACCGCGAATGCCGCCGCAATGCTTTTCGATCAACTCCTCGAAGGAAATCGACATGGCCTCTTCGACGACGCAGGGGTTGTTCACGTGACCCGAGATGCCAAACAGCTTGGTGCCGGAGTTGTTGGGGCGACCAAAGCCCGCGAACCATTCGGGCCCACGGCGAAGGATGGTCGGCACAACGGCGATGCTTTCCACGTTGTTCACCGTGGTCGGGCAACCATAGAGGCCCGCGCCCGCCGGGAACGGCGGCTTCATGCGCGGCATGCCCTTCTTGCCTTCAAGGCTTTCGAGCAGAGCGGTTTCTTCACCACAGATATAGGCGCCTGCACCGTGGTGCAGGAACAGGTCGAAATCCCAGCCGGAATTTGCCGCGTTCTTGCCCAGAAGACCGGCGTCATAACATTCGTCGATCGCAGCCTGCAGGGCTTCGCGCTCGCGGATATATTCGCCGCGAATGTAGATGTAAGATGTATTGGCGTTCATCGCGAAAGACGCGATCAGCGCGCCTTCGATCAGCGTGTGCGGATCGTGGCGCATAATCTCGCGGTCTTTACAGGTGCCCGGCTCGGATTCGTCGGCGTTAATCACCAGATAGGCCGGACGACCGTCGCTTTCCTTCGGCATGAAGGACCATTTCAGACCGGTCGGAAACCCTGCCCCACCACGACCGCGCAGGCCCGAGGCTTTCATCTGCTCGATGATCCAGTCCCGGCCCTTCTTGATGATCCCGGCGGTGCCGTCCCAGTGGCCGCGTTGCTTTGCGCCCGCAAGAGTGCGTTCGTGCATGCCGTAAAGGTTGGTAAAGATCCGGTCTTTATCCTGCAGCATTCGTTCTTATCCTTCATCCGCCCGGCGCTTGCGCCAGATCCGATACGTTACCACCAGGCCAAACAAGAACCCGGCAAGGGCCAGAAGATCCACCAACGCCATGGTCCTGTTGGACCAGTCGAGGCTTTTCCCAACCCATGTGCCACCGACCCACAGCGCACCGGTGAAGGCGATGACAAGACCTGCCAGGCGCCCTTCCCGCTGTATGCTGTTTTTTGGATCGGTGTGCATGATCTGTGTCATCCTTTAATAAACATCGCCCTTTTTGACCTTTTTCGAGAACGCGGTTTCCCCGCCCTCGGCCAAGGTCTTGGCTTGTTCCACCCAGCCGTCACGTTCGATCCGGCCTTTGAAGCTTAGGTTGTCATCAACCCACGAAATCTCGTCCGCGGTCCATTTGGCGACCTGGTCGAAATGCCAAAACCCCAGACCATTCAGCGTCTGTTCCAACTTCGGACCCACGCCCTTCAGTTGTTTCAGATCGTCGGCGCCAGATTTTCGCGGCGCTTTCAGGGTGCGTGGCTTTTTCGGCTGGCCAGTCTGCGCGGGTGCTGCCGCTGCTTTCGCGGCGGGCTTGCTGGCGGGCTTGGCGGCTTTCGCTGCGGGCTTCTTGGCCGCCTTCGCAGCCGGTTTCTTTGCGGTCGATGCCTTTGCTGCTGTTTTCTTCGCAGCAGGTTTCTTGTCCGCAGGTTTCTTTTTCGCAGGGGGCGTTGCAGCCTCTGCGGGCACAGGTGCGCCGTCCATCGCGGCCGCCGGAATGCTGGCTGCCGATGCTGCTACGTCCTCAGATGCCGAGGCATCCGCTGCACGGGTGCTGGCGGTTGCGTTGCCACTCAGACTCGCGGCCGTCATCTCGCCCTTGGCGGGACGGGTATCGACCACTTCGCCACAAAGGAATTTCTGCAGAAGTATAGCCGCGGCGACGGCCACGATGATGCCAACGATCAGGCCGATGAAGCCAGAAATCATCAGGAAAACTGCGAAACCCAGCAGCGCGCCGATCATCCAGCACATGTTCTTGCAGTTAAAAAATCCAGTATTGTTACTCATTGTCCCTATCCCTGTTGTTGATTGTGGACACATTTGTCGGGCGCACAGATGCGTTGGCATTTTTCTGCCTTTTCTTACGCTTATGTTCCAAACGACCCGTCAACATACCTGGTTCCTGTCAGACCTTGCCCTTCTTGCCCTTGCGTGAGAACGCGGTGTCACCGCCTTCTGCAAGGATCTTGGCTTGCTCTACCCATCCGTCACGCTCAATCCGACCTTTGAAGGACAATTGATCGTCAACCCAGGCAATTTCTTCCGCACCCCATTTGGCAACCTGATCAAAATGCCAAAAGCCAAGGCCATTCAGGACACCTTCCAGCTTGGGGCCAACGCCCTTCAGCAGTTTCAGGTCATCCGCACCCGACTTGCGGGGGGTCTTCATGACGCGCGGTTTCTTGGTTTCTGTTCCCGCAACCGGCGCAACAGCAGGCTTCACCGGAGGTTTGGCAATTTTCTTGCTGTCGTCCTCGGGCACTTTGCGCACTGGTTTTTGCTTGTTTGCAGGCTTCGCGCTTGCCGCCGGTTTCGGTGGCTGCGTCTTGCCGCTGGTCGCGTTCTTGCCCAGCCACGGCGTCAACAAAGGCACTTCGGTGCCGTCGATCCGTTTGACCGTGTCGCCAAGATCGGTAGCCAGTTGCGCGCTCGCGTTATACTGCGTCTTGCCGCTGTCATATTCTTTCAGGCTGGTCAGACCCGACAGAGGTTCGGACGCATAACGCCCGTTCTGCGGGCCCGGCACGGGCACTTTGCCAGCGGCCAGATCATCCAGCAGCTTGGCGAAGGTTTCGGCGGTCAGATCTTCGTAATAATCCTTACCGATCTGGGCCATCGGCGCGTTGGTGCAGGCACCCAAGCATTCGACCTCTTCCCAGCTGAACTTGCCATCGGCGGACACGACATGCGGCTTGTCGGCGATCTTTTCACGGCACACCGCGATCAGATCTTCCGCACCACAGATCATGCAGGACGTTGTGCCACAAATCTGGATATTTGCCACAGAACCAACAGGTTGTAGCTGGAACATGAAGTAGAACGAGGCCACTTCCAGCACCCGGATATCGGCCATGTCCAGCATATCAGCGATATGTTCAATCGCAGGCTTGGTCAGCCAGCCTTCCTGTTCCTGCGCGCGCCACAAAAGCGGGATCACAGCCGAGGCTTGACGTCCTTCGGGGTATTTCGAAATCTGCCCTTCGGCCCACGCAAGGTTGGCGGGCGTGAAAGCGAAGCTTTCGGGTTGTTCATGATGCAAACGGCGGAGCATTAGCGGTCGATCTCCCCAAACACGATGTCCATGGTGCCGATAATGGCGGCGACGTCGGCCAGTTGGTGGCCTGTGGCCACATGGTTCATTGACTGCAGGTGAAGGTATCCGGGCGCGCGGATCTTGGCGCGGTAGGGTTTGTTTGACCCGTCCGACACAAGATAGACGCCAAACTCGCCCTTGGGCGCTTCGACGGCGGCATAAACCTCGCCTGCTGGGACCTTGAAGCCTTCAGTGTAAAGCTTGAAATGGTGGATCAGGCTTTCCATTGATCGCTTCATATCGCCACGCGACGGCGGTGTCAGTTTACCACGCGCCAGCACGTCGCCCTGCCCTTCGGGCGCGCGCAACTTGGCAATGGCTTGGTGAATGATCGACAGCGACTGGCGCATCTCTTCCAAGCGGACCAGATAACGGTCATAACAATCGCCCTTGGTGCCGACGGGAACCTGGAACTCAAACTCGTCGTAGCATTCGTAAGGCTGAGCGCGACGCAGGTCCCACGCCAACCCCGATCCGCGCGCCATAATTCCGGAATAGCCGTAATTCTGGATGTCTTCTTCGGTCACAACGCCAATATCGACGTTTCGCTGTTTGAAGATGCGGTTCTCGGTCAGCAGACCGCCGATGTCGTCCAGCACTTGCGGGAAGCCATTGGCCCATGCCTCGATATCGTCGATCAGGTCAGGCGGAAGATCCTGATGCACCCCACCGGGGCGGAAATAGGCCGCGTGCATGCGTGCACCACAAGCCCGTTCGTAAAAGATCATCAGGTTTTCACGCGCTTCCAGCCCCCAAAGAGGCGGCGTCAGAGCGCCAACGTCCATCGCCTGCGTGGTCACGTTGAACACGTGGTTCATGATGCGGCCGATTTCCGAAAACAGAACCCGGATCAGAGAGCCGCGACGCGGCACTTCCACGCCCGTCAGCTTTTCAATCGCCAGACACCAGGCGTGTTCCTGGTTCATCGGCGCCACATAGTCGAGCCGGTCGAAATAGGGCAGGTTTTGCAGATAGGTGCGGCTTTCCATCAGCTTTTCGGTGCCACGGTGCAGCAGGCCGATATGCGGGTCAGCACGTTCGACAATCTCGCCGTCCAGTTCCAACACCATGCGAAGCACGCCGTGGGCGGCCGGGTGTTGCGGGCCGAAATTGATGTTGAAGTTGCGGATCTTCTGTTCGCCGGTCAGGGCGTCGTCGAAGTCCTTGGATCCGTCCATCATGCGCTCACCATCTTCTGGGTCCATTCCGACGGAAGCTCACCCATGAACTTCTCGACGAAATTGTATTGCGGTTTCAGTGCTGCTTGCAGTTGGGCGCGTTGGCCCATCGGCAGCGCGGCTTTCACGCTTTGGTGCACCATGCGGTCAAACGGTGCGGGCTGGGGGACAATCCCCAGAAACGCGCACAAGCGTTCGATGGCGGCAGGTGTGAAAAGCCGTTCATAAAATTCGATATGCAGCGCCTCGCGCGGGATCGCGCGGGTCAGCCGGTTCAGCGTCCGGCGATAATTCGAACGGTCAAGGATATTGTCGGCGGTGCCGTTCAACACACCGTCAACCTTCGCATCCAGCGCCGTCTGGCCCCCGG
This sequence comes from Aliiroseovarius sp. CAU 1755, assembly GCF_054482655.1. NCBI lineage: Bacteria > Pseudomonadati > Pseudomonadota > Alphaproteobacteria > Rhodobacterales > Paracoccaceae > Aliiroseovarius > Aliiroseovarius sp. CAU 1755. The sequence goes on from NZ_JBTLRH010000002.1 coordinate 133,227, forward strand.
CCCCCGCGACCATGCGGATATTCGACCAGATCCGGTCCACCGGATCGCGCATCAGGTAAACAAAGCGCACTTTGTCTGTCAGTGCGGCCATCGTCGCCAGCGTCTTTTCTTTGAGCAATCCGTAAGCGGGGGTGAAATCGCCGATCACACGGGCCTTTTCGCCACCTTCCTGCACATAGTTCAGATAGGCGGCGTCATCGCGGGTCTTGCCGTCAAAAGTCGCAAGCCAGCGTTCCAGATCAGCGACAAGGCGGTGTTGCCACGCTGTCGGCTTCTCGGCACGGGCGCGATCAAGCCGCGCTTGGGCTTCTTTGCGGTGCCACGCGCCATTGCCCTGCTCCAAAGCGTCGAAATAGTGCAATTCCTTCACCGCCGGGAAATGACACTCCCGGTGACCATAGAGGTAGTCGAACAGCCAGCTTGTGCCAGCTTTCGTTGCCCCAAGGCAGAATATGAAGGTTTGCCCGCTCATCTGCTTCAGCCCTTGGCCTCGTCAGATTTTTCATCACCGGGCAGGATGTAGTTGGCCCCTTCCCACGGCGACATGAAGTCGAACTGGCGATATTCCTGGGTCAGCGACACGGGTTCGTAAACCACGCGCTTTTCAACTTCGTCATAGCGCACTTCGGTGTAACCCGTGGTGGGGAAATCCTTGCGCAGCGGGTGACCCTTAAACCCATAATCGGTCAGGATGCGACGCAGGTCGGGGTGGCCCGAAAACAGGATGCCGAACATGTCGAACACTTCGCGTTCAAACCAGCCGGCCGAGGGGTGAACGTCAGTGATCGACGGCACCATATCATCTTCGCGCACAGCAACCTTCACGCGGATGCGCTGGTTCGTGTACATCGACAGGAAGTGGTAAACCAAGTCGAAACGTTGTTCGCGCGATGGGTAATCCACCGCAGTGATATCCACCAGCGTCGAGAACATGCACGCCCTGTCAGCTTTCAGAAACTCGATGAAGGCCGGAATGGCCGACAGCGGCACATTGACGGTCAACTCGCCAAAGGCGATGTCCCAGCTCAGCACACAGTCGGGGCGTTTTGCTTCCAGCAGACCGCCTAGTTCGTTCAGGGCGTCGCTCATTGCTTACCTCACAATCGTGCCGGTGCGGCGAATTTTGCGTTGCAGTTGCAGGATACCGTAGACCAGTGCTTCGGCGGTCGGCGGGCAGCCGGGGACATAGATGTCCACGGGAACGATCCGGTCACAACCGCGCACGACGGAATAGGAATAGTGGTAATAGCCACCGCCATTCGCGCACGATCCCATCGAGATCACGTAACGCGGATCGGGCATCTGGTCGTAGACCTTGCGCAGTGCCGGAGCCATCTTGTTGGTCAACGTGCCAGCCACGATCATCACGTCCGACTGGCGTGGCGAAGCGCGCGGCGCAATGCCATAACGCTCTAGATCATAGCGCGGCATCGAGGCGTGCATCATTTCAACAGCACAGCAGGCCAGACCAAAGGTCATCCAGTGCAGCGACCCGGTGCGCGCCCAGTTGATGATGTCGTCGGTGGTGGTCAGCAAAAAGCCCTTGTCGGCCAATTGCTCGTTCATCAGGCGCGTGCCGTGTTCGCGGTCGCCTTGTGCCGTGTTGGCTCCAGTCATCACTCCCATTCGAGCGCCCCTTTTTTCCACTCATAGGCAAAGCCGATTGTCAGAACAGCCAGGAACACCATCATCGACCAGAACCCGACCATGCCAACATCCTTGAAGGCCACGGCCCAGGGGAACAGGAATGCGATCTCGAGGTCAAAAATGATGAACAGGATCGCCACCAGATAAAACCGGACGTCAAACTTCATCCGCGCGTCGTCAAAGGCGTTGAACCCGCATTCGTAAGCGCTGAGTTTTTCGGGATCAGGATTGCGCACTGCCAGCACAACGGCTGCAAGGATCAGAACAAGTCCGATAACAATGGCTAATCCAAGGAAAATGATAATGGGGAGATATTCTCTGAGAAGGTCTTCCACGTGTGGCTCCTTTGAACGGTTTACCCGCCTGTCGCTAGCTATCAGCGGTTTACCTTTGCGGGTTCGCAGGGTCAACCGAGTGCATATCGCATTCGAGTTTGTGAATGCGAGCGCAAAACCAAGGGCTGACCTCTCAGTATACCGTTGTTTGCAAGGGTTTTAGCCACAGGTTAAGCATTTTGCGTGTGCAGAAATTCGTCACCTGTTAACCAAAAAACCATCATGTTTTGCCGTCGCGCAGCAAATGGCCGGCAAAACCGGCTTGGGAAAAGAGACTCACCTGCTTGAAATCCCGCAGGGCTAACCCCAGGCAAGTCGCAGCCCGCACAGGACCAGAAGAACGGTCACCGGCCCCCAGATCCGCCGCTCGGGTAGCGACGGGGTGGCAAGGTTTGCGACACATGTCATGACAGTCACCCCCAGCGCCGCCCAGAAGGTCCAAACAGGAAGCGTGCCAACAATTCCTGCCCGCGCTGCCATCGCCCAGCGCATCAAGCCAAGTATTGCTCCCTGCCCCACCGCCGCGAACCGCATCGGCACTGGCAACTGTCCCGGCCACCTGCCGCCATTCGCCAAGTGGCCCCATGGTGCACCTGCCGCCATGCACGCCTGAAACAGCATAACGATGGCGATCAACGCGACATAGATGTATCCGGCCCAGATCATTAGCTCTCAGTCAGGTCAAGCATCACGCCCAGCTTGGCTTGCGCTTGTCAAAGAACGCGGCAATGCCTTCTTGCGCTTCGGCGCTTTCCCAACGTGCAACCAGACCCGCGATGGTTTCGTCAATGATCGCCTCGGTGATGGGGGGGCCAAGTCTGCGTGTCAGCGCTTTGGCTTCGGCAACTGCACCGGGGGCAACGGACAGGTAGGGTTTCACCTCGGCCTCGACCGCCGCGTCCAGCTCTTCGGGCGCGACGGCTTTCGCCAGAAGGCCCAGCGTGACCGCTTCCTCGGCATTAAAAATACGCGCCGACATGAACACGCGGCGCGCCATCGCCTCGCCCAGACGGGCCAGCACATAGGGACCGATGGTGGCCGGGATCAGGCCCAGCCGCGTTTCGGTCAGACCGAATTTCGCGCCGGTCACACCGATGGAGACATCGGACACCGACGCCATGCCAACCCCACCACCAAACGCCTGCCCCTGCACCTTGGCAATCAGAGGTATTGGCATTTCATTAAGCGCGTTCAGCATCATAGCGAGCTTCTTGGCCTCGATCCCCCGTGTTTCCGGGTCGGCTGCCATCTGGTCTTGCATCCAGCGCAGATCCCCGCCCGCGCAAAAACTTTTGCCCGCGCCGGTCAGGATCACCACGCGCACCGCGTCATCAGCGCCCAGCGCGTGGGCGGCGTCAGTCAGTTCCTCGATCATCTTGGCGCTGAGCGCATTGTGCTTGTCCGCACGATCCAGAAGCAATGTCGCCACGCCACGCTCGTCAGCGCTTATGGAAATCGTCTCGTAACCCATGATCAGTCCCCTGCCCGCATTTGCCGCGCCATCTGGGCAGCCTTTTCAAGAATGTCCCGGTCCAACCCGGTCGAATAGCCCAGCGCCGTGACGCGGTCATGCACCGCCTCGGTCGCCACGTTACCTTGAGCTCCCGGGGCATAGGGGCAACCGCCAAGGCCACCCACCGCAGCGTCAAACACGCGCAGACCCTTTTTCAACGACGCCTCGATATTGTCGCAGGCCCGGCCCCCCGTGTCGTGGTAATGGCCCGCAAACATATCTGGACCCGCCACGCTCAGCACCGCATCCAGCATCGCGTCGATGCTTGCGGGTGTCGCCTGCCCGATCGTGTCGCCCAGCGAGATTTCATAACACCCCATGGCGATCAGCTGATCGGCCACCCACGCCACCTTGTCGGGCGGGGTCGGCCCGTCGAACGGGCAGTCGGTCACGCACGAGATATAGCCCCGCATCATGATCCCCGCCGCGCGCGCCGCATCCGCCACGGGCTGAAAGCGTTCAAGGCTTTCGGCGATAGTGCAGTTGATATTGGCCTTGGAGAACCCCTCAGACGCCGAGCCGAATATCGCGATCTCGTCCGCCTTGGCCGCCAGCGCGCCTTCGAACCCGCGCAGGTTTGGCGTCAACGCCGCATAGGACACATCCTTGGCCCGCGTGATCCCTGCCAGCACTTCGGCACTGTCCGCCATTTGCGGCACCCATTTGGGGCTGACGAAGCTCGCGACCTCGATCCGTTTGAAACCCGCACCGGACAGAAGATCAACCAGCGCGATCTTGTCCTCGGTCGGGATCTGGCGTTTCTCGTTTTGCAGCCCGTCGCGCGGGCCGACCTCGAATATTTCGACATAGTCAGCCATCGGGCACCTCATAGAAGTCTTGGGCATAGAAGTTTTGCGGCCCTTCGATCTGCGCCGCCGCCTGCCAGCCGGGGCGCGCCTTCACCCGGTCGATATAGGCGCGCAGGTTCGGAAAATCGTCCAGATGCACGAAGAACGGCACCGCAAAGAGGTTGAAGCCCAACATCACATCCGCGCCCGAAAAGCCCGACGCGAGCAACCAGTCCTGCGCGCCCAATCGCCGCTCTAACGGGGCAAGCGTCTTTTCCAGCCGCTTGGTGTCCAGCTTGATCAGCAAGGGCGAACGTGCCGCCGGGTCCCGCAGAAACACCTGCGCCAGATTGAGGTTGGCGATCAACGCCGCCTGCGTTTCAGCGAAATGCAGGAATTCCAGATAGCGGGGGCGTTCCGGATGACCCGGTGCGCGGCCCAGCCCGGCCTCGGGTCGTGTTTCGCAGAGGTATTCGACGATCGCGCCGCTTTCAAACAACACCTGCCCGTCGATTTCCAGCGCGGGCACACGGCCTGCGGGACTGATCGCCAGAAAGTCCGGGTGGCGCAGCGACCCATCGGTGATCGAATAGCATTCGATCGTCGAGCGCAGGCCCAATTCTTCCAACAGCCACAACACCCGGAAGGAGCGCGACCACGGCACATGATGCAGCTTGATCATGCGGCGGCCTCCTCCTGTTCTTCCTCAAGCCGCACAAGCGGCGCGCCCGCTTCGACCTGATCGCCATCGGCAACCAGCACCTCGGCCACGACACCATCGCGCGCGGCGGTCAGGCTGTGTTCCATTTTCATGGCTTCCAGAATGGCCAACCGGTCGCCTTGCTTGACCACCTGCCCTGCTTTGGCAAAGACGGCTTTCACAAGACCCGGCATCGGTGCTTCGACCACACCGGCCCCTGCACCCGCGCCCGCGTCTTGGTCCAACGGATCAACGATGTGGAATTCCAGCCCGGATTGCGCAAAGACGGTCACGACATTGCCCGCCATTGCGACGCGCGGCCCGCGGTCGCCGCCCATCTTCCATTGGCCATTGAGGCACGTGGCCTCGATGCTGTCTTCCCCAACGGTGATCACATGACGGTCAGCACCATAAGAGGTCACAACAACCTCATATGTATCTTCGGCATGGGTCAGTGTCACAAAGTGGTTCAATCCACCCCAGAGCGTAAAGCCCGACCCTTCGCGCTTTAGCAAATCCAGTGCACACAGCGCGGCTGCCCCCACATCAGCCATGCTTGGGCCGGGGTCGGCGGTCAGCGCCTCTAGATCGCGTTCGATCAGTCCGGTATCCACATCGCCTGCCGCAAAGCCCTCGTGTCGGGTCAACGCCCCGAGAAAGGCGAGGTTCGTGACGGAACCCGCCACCTCGGTATGGGTCAGCGCCGACGACAATTGCCGCAGAGCCGCCGCACGTGATCCTGCATGCACGGTGATCTTGGCGATCATCGGGTCATAGAACGGGCTGATCGTGTCGCCCGCCCGCACGCCAGTATCGGCCCGCGCGCCTTCGGGGAATTTCAGATGGGTCAGCGTGCCGGTGGCGGGCAGGAAACCCTTCGGCACGTCCTCGGCATAGAGCCGCGCTTCAAAGGAATGGCCGTTGATGGACAGTTCGTCCTGCTGCTTCGGCAGCCCCTCGCCTGAGGCCACGCGCAATTGCCATTCGACCAGATCGACGCCGGTGATGGCTTCGGTCACGGGATGTTCCACTTGCAGGCGTGTGTTCATTTCCATGAACCAGAACCCGTCGGTGCGCAGGCCGTTTGCGCCGTCGACGATGAATTCCACCGTGCCTGCGCCCTTGTAGCCGATGGCTTCGGCTGCGCGCACGCCCGCCTGTCCCATCGCCTCGCGGACCTCTTCGGTCATGCCCGGCGCAGGGGCTTCCTCGATCACCTTCTGGTGGCGACGTTGCAGCGAGCAGTCGCGTTCGAACAGGTGCACCGCGTGGGTGCCGTCGCCGAAGACCTGAACCTCGATGTGGCGCGGAGACAGGATGTATTTTTCGACCAGCACGTCAGCGTTGCCAAAAGCGGTCTGGGCTTCGCCCTGCGCAGATTTCAGCGCGTCGGCAAAGTCCTTGGGATCATCAACCCGGCGCATCCCCTTGCCACCACCGCCTGCCACGGCCTTGATCAACACGGGATAGCCCATCTTGTCAGCCTCTGACGCCAGCAGCACGGGGTCTTGGTCTGCACCGTGATAGCCGGGCACGACGGGCACGCCAGCCTCGACCATCAGTTTCTTGGCGGCATCTTTCAGACCCATCTTGCGGATCGCGTCTGACGACGGACCGATAAAGACCAACCCGGCCTTTTCAACCGCATCCACGAAATCGGGGTTTTCCGACAGGAACCCATAACCCGGATGGATCGCCTGCGCGCCGGTATCAAGTGCTGCCTGAATGATGACATCACCCTTCAGGTAAGACTGCGCGGGTTGCGACGGGCCGATATGCACGGCTTCGTCCGCCATTTTCACATGGCGCGCGGCCGCGTCGGCGTCGGAATAAACCGCCACCGTGGTCACACCCAGCTTGCGGGCGGTGTCGATCACGCGGCAGGCAATTTCGCCCCGGTTGGCAATCAGGATTTTTGTGAACATCAAGGTTCCTCCTTCGGGTGGGGTCGCAGTGCGCCCCGGAATTTCAACTCGCCCCTCAATCCGGAGCGTCAAAAAAGTCAGCCGCCCAAGCGGTCACACCAATTGATCCGTGCGCCGGCAGTATAGGCCACCGCCAATCCTTCGCGGATCAGCGTCTTACCAACATCTTGTCCGTCCGCTGACAACCGCACCAACTCGCGCCCATATTTGTCGTGGCCTTCGTGGCGCAGCGTAAGGTCCGCACTTTCAACGATCACACGCAGACGGCGCGTGGCCTTGTCACCCAGTGCCTTCTCAGCAGCGCATCCGGCGTCCTTCGTCTCGGGCGTGTCAAACCCCACCAGCCGGGCAGTGCGCGTGCGGTCGGGGCATTTCAGCTCGACCGTATCCCCGTCATAGACAAAGCCGACCACACAGCCCGCAATCCCACTTTTGCGCGGCACGGGCGCAATCTGCTCGGCCAGCGAATAAAGGATCAACAGCGTCAGCCCGCAATATATGACGAGGTTCGTGTCCAAGACTTACATCCGGAACACGCCGAATTTCGTCGGCTCGATCGGGGCATTCAGCGCCGCCAGCAGCGACAGATACAGCACCTCGCGCGATTTACGCGGGTCGATCACGCCGTCATCCCACATCCGCGCCGAGGCATAGAGGGGATGGGACTGTTCCTCGAACATATCGATGGTGGGTTGTTTGAAGGCGGCTTCTTCTTCCGCCGACCATTCACCGCCCTGACGCTCAATGGCGTCGCGCTTTACGGTGGCCAACACGCCCGCCGCCTGCTCGCCCCCCATCACGGAAATCCGCGAGTTCGGCCAGGACCACATGAAACGCGGCTGGTATGCGCGTCCAGCCATGCCGTAGTTGCCAGCCCCGTAAGAGCCGCCCACAACCATGGTCACCTTCGGCACGTTCGTCGTTGCCACAGCCGTCACCATCTTGGCGCCGTGGCGCGCGATACCTTCATTCTCATATTTACGACCCACCATGAACCCGGTGATATTTTGCAGGAAAACCAAGGGTATATTGCGCTGGCTGCACAGTTCGACAAAATGCGCACCCTTCTGGGCGGCTTCCGAGAAGATCACACCATTGTTGGCGATGATCCCGATGGGGCAGCCCTTCAGATGCGCAAATCCTGTGACCAGAGTGTCGCCAAAGCGCGGCTTGAATTCATCGAAGCGCGAGCCATCGACGATGCGCATGATCACTTCGCGGATGTCGTAAGGCGTCTTGAGGTCGGCAGGCACCACGCCCAGCAACTCCTCCGGATCATAGGCCGGTTCTTCCGGCTCCTGCCATTTCACCGTCATCGGCTTGGTGCGATTCAGGCTTTCCACCGCGCGCCGCGCCAAGGCCAGCGCGTGGGCGTCATCCTCGGCCAGATAATCTGCTACACCGGACAAGCGCGTGTGCACGTCGCCGCCACCAAGGTCTTCGGCCGTAACGACCTCGCCCGTCGCGGCCTTCACCAAGGGCGGACCGGCAAGGAAGATCGTCCCCTGCTCCTTCACGATGATCGTCACGTCCGACATGGCAGGCACATAAGCGCCCCCGGCGGTGCACGACCCCATCACCACGGCAATCTGCGGGATGCCTTTGGCGGACATACGCGCTTGGTTATAGAAAATGCGGCCAAAGTGATCGCGATCCGGGAACACCTCGTCCTGATTGGGCAGGTTGGCGCCACCACTATCGACCAGATAGATGCAGGGCAGATTGCATTCCTCGGCAATCTCTTGCGCGCGCAGGTGCTTCTTCACGGTCATCGGATAATAGGTGCCGCCTTTGACGGTGGCGTCGTTGCAGACCACCATCACCTCTTGCCCGTGCACCTGACCAATGCCCGCGATGACACCGGCACAAGGCGCAGCCCCGTCATACATGCCATGCGCGGCGGTCGCCCCGACCTCGAGGAACGGCGATCCGGGATCGAGCAGGTTCGACACCCGGTCGCGCGGCAGCATCTTGCCACGGCTCAGGTGCCGTTCGCGCGATTTCTGCCCGCCACCCATCACGGCGGCCTCGGCAGCGTCAGCCACAACTTGCAGCGCCTCAAGATGGCCCTCGCGGTTGGCTTTATACGCCTCGGAACCGGGCGTGGCTTGGGAATTCAGTTTCATCTCAGCATCCTTCGTGGTTGCAGATTGTATCGCCGTAGCCGTTCAGATCGGCCTCCAGCGCAAGCGACTGGCGGGCGGTCAGTTGGAGCATGCAGGCGATAGAAGCAGGGCCGCCGCCTGTGCCACCACCCCATTTCGACCGTTCATAGTCGCACGACGCGTCGCGGAAGGTGATCCAAGCGCGTTGCATGTCCAGAAGCGCAGGGGCTTGTTTGGGGGCTGCTGACCCAAGCGTTGCCATTTCTTCATCTTCAGCCTTCAACCGGGTCATCAAAAGCCCATAGGCGCGGTTCAGGCGGCGATCCCAGTCCTCGTATTCCAGCCCAAGACAGGACGACATGCCAACCGTGCTTGACCCGCCTTCGGTTGCTTCCATGCAATAATTGGCCGCCGATCCAACGCAGCGCATCGGGTCGCCATCGTCCCCCATGGCGGACAGGCAGTCCGTTGTGGGGTGGAAGCTATAGGTCATGTCCTGGGCTGTGGCCGGAGAGGCCAAAGCCACGAGCGCAGCAAAGATAAACCCCCGGATGCGCATCACATCTTGCCCATCAATTCGCGCCCGATCAGCATCCGGCGGATTTCCGAGGTGCCGGCGCCGATCTCCATCAACTTGGCGTCGCGGAACATGCGGCTGACGGGGGTTTCGTTCATATAGCCCGAGCCACCCATCGCCTGCACCGCTTGGTGGGCCTGCTTCATCGCCTCCTCAGACGCATAAAGCACACAGGCCGCGGCGTCCTGACGGGTCACCTGACCACGGTCACACGCCTTGGCGACCTCATACACATAAGCGCGGGCCGAGTTCATCGCGGTATACATATCCGCGATTTTGGCCTGCATCAGCTGGAAGTCCCCAATGGGGCGGCCGAACTGTTTGCGCTCTTTCATATAGGGCATGATTTCATCCATGCAGGCGGCCATGATGCCGGTGCCGATGCCCGACAGAACGACGCGTTCATAGTCGAGCCCGGACATCAGAACGTTCACGCCTTTTCCTTCTTCGCCCAGCACATTTTCGAACGGCACTTCGACATCTTCAAAGATCAGCTCGGCGGTGTTCGACCCGCGCATCCCCAGCTTGTCGAAATGGGGGCTTGTGCTGAAGCCCTTCATATCCTTCTCGATAATGAAAGTGGTGATGCCCTTGGGACCAGCGTCCGGGTCGGTTTTAGCATAGACGACCAAAGTGTCTGCGTCCGGGCCATTGGTGATCCAGAACTTGGTGCCGTTCAGCACGTAGTAGCCATTGCGCTTCTCGGCGCGCAGTTTCATCGAAACGACGTCCGACCCCGCACCCGCCTCGGACATGGCCAAGGCGCCCACATGCTCGCCCGAAATCAGCTTGGGCAGGTATTTCTGTTTCTGTTCTTCGGTCGCATTGCGGCGGATCTGGTTCACACACAGGTTCGAATGCGCCCCGTAGGACAGCGAGACCGAGGCCGAGGCCCGCGCGATCTCTTCCACGATCACAACATGCGCCAGATAGGTCATGCCGGCACCGCCGTATTCTTCGGGCGTGGTCACACCCAAAAGGCCCAGCTCGCCAAACTCTTTCCACAGCTCGTTGGGAAACTCGTTCTTCTGGTCCACTTCACCGGCGATCGGTTTGATCCGGTCTTGTGCAAAGCGGTGCACCATCTCGCGCATTGCATTGACGTCTTCGCCCAGGTCGAAATTCATGGAGTGATTGAACATGTGCTGCCCCTCTTGGTGGTCAGGTTTATTGAACGCTTGTTCAGTTATGCGCGCAAGCGACGATTCGGGTCAATACGCAAGCAATTGCACGCAGCGTCACAAAGGGTCTCAGTCGCCGATGTCAGGCCCCGGATTGGAAGCGCGTCGACACCTCATCACGGATAATCCGGCCAATCATGGCACAGTCTTCAAGGCTGAACGTCAGCGGCAGGCGCAGATCCAACACGGCTTTCAGAACGCGGTCGGTCTGCGGCAATTTTGGCGACTGGGCATAGCGCCAACTGTCATAACGGCTGGTGAAGCCGGTCGGCTCGGCCCCGCCGAACCATTTCAGTTCGACCCCACGGTTTGCGCATTTTTGCACGACCTGCTGCACATCAGCCTCGGCCCAATCCAACAGCAGGAATTGAAACGAGGACATGACATAGGCTTCCGCCTCAGGGCGATTGATCAGTGTCAGGCCGGGCGTGTTTCGCAGCCCCTCCTCGACGACACGATAGCGCGCGTTCCACGCCCCACACTGCTCATCCAACTTCGCCAGTTGCGGGCGCAAGATCGCCGCGCGCAAATTGTCCATCCTACCCGAGATGTTGGGCGTCAGGTATTTTATTCGCTCGAAAGCTTCGGGTGGTGGCCCTGCCAGGTGCCGTTCATACAGCATATAGCTGCCTGACAGCACAATCGCCCGCGCCATCAGGTCGGGATCGTCCGAGATCAGAAGCCCACCTTCACCCGAATTCGCGTGCTTATAGGTTTGGGTCGAATAGGCCGCCATCGCTCCATGACGCCCTGACAGGGTGCCATTCCAGCGCGCGCCCATCGTGTGGGCGCAATCTTCGATCACCGTCACACCAGCCGCATCCGTAATTTCCATCAGCCGGTCCATATCACAGATATGTCCGCGCATATGGCTGAGCAGCAAAACCTTCGGCGCGTCCGGCCCGGCGACTTTTGCGGCCAGATCGTCCAGATCTATTGTCAAAGCCTCGGTGACCTCGACAAATACCGGCGCGCCGCCGACGGAGGCAATGGCACCGGGCACAGGGGCCAGCGTAAAGGCATTGGTCAGCACCTGATCGCCCGGCCCTACCCCAATCGCGCGCAGGGCGGTCGCAATGGCATACCCGCCTGACGCCACCGCCAGCGCGTATTTCGACCCCATCAGGGCGGCGAATTCCTGCTCCAACAAGGCTGTGTGGGACGTCTCGCCCTCGGCCACATTGTAGCGGTGCAAGCGCCCGTGGCGCAGCACCTCCATTGCCGCGGCAATCCCGTCCTCTGGAATCGGTTCTTGCTGGGTGAAGCTGCCAGTGAATCGCTCTGTCATGTGGTGAGCCTGCGCAGGAAGCCGCTCGGCGTCAATGGATCAACCGATCAGACGCGCAACCACTGCATCCAGATCATCGAAATGACCCAGCATCGCCTCGGGTGCCAGCCGCGCGACACCCGGCCCTTCGGGGCCAAAGCCCACAAGGATGCACGGCACACCTGCGGCCCGTGCGGTCAGGCGGTCCGTTTCGGTGTCACCGACCAAGAGCGCGCGGGCCGGATCGCCACCCGCCCCATGCGCCGCCGCAACAAAGGGGGCTGGGTCAGGCTTGCGGGTCGGCAGTGTATCCGCCCCGATCAGCGAGGTGAAACGATCCAGAATCCCCAGACGGGTCAACAACAGCCGCGCCAACCCCTCGGGCTTATTGGTGCAAATCCCCACCGCATAGTCGTTGCCGTGCAGTCGCGCGACCGCCTCCATCGCGCCGGGATACAGGCGTGTGTGGCGGTCGATATCGTCCTCGTAGGCGATCAAAAGATTGGGGAACTCGCGATCCACATCGGCCTCGTCCACGTCGCCACCATTCAGCCGCGAAAAGCCAAGACGCAGCATCGCCCGCCCGCCGTGGAAGGCCGTCAGCTGATCCGCTTGGGGGTCCAGAACCTCGCCATGCCCCAGCGAGATGAAACACGCATTGGCCGCCGCGATCAAATCGCCAGACGTATCTGCCAATGTTCCATCCAGATCGAAGATCACCGTGCGGCGCCCTTGGGTTTGTGGGTTCGTCATGTTGACCTCTGTCTTTGGTGCCTCTGGCAATTCCCCGCCAAGCCTGTAACCTCGCGTAAGGTTAATTGAACAGCTTTCGCTTGCGAGCCGCGCCCCAAGGGGTAAAACGGGCGAAAAGAAATTGGAAGAGCAGATAGATATGGCGACCGCCCTGATTGTCCTTGCCGCTGGCAAGGGAACACGGATGAATTCCGACCTGCCCAAAGTGATGCACGAGATTGCAGGCGCTCCGCTGTTTGCCCATGCGTTGGCATCGGGGGCTGCTTTGTTGCCGGATCGCGCGGTGCTGGTTGTGGGTCACGGCGCCCAGATGGTCGAAGCTGCGGCCAAGGACATCGACCCCGAGATATCCATCACCGTGCAGGAAGAACAGTTGGGCACCGGTCACGCGGTTCAACAGGCGCGGGCCGCGCTGGACGGGTTCACCGGCGACGCGATCGTGCTTTACGGCGACACGCCCTTCATCCGCACCGAGACGCTTGAGGCGATGGCAGCGGCGCGCACGAAGGGCGCAGACGTGGTTGTGCTGGGCTTTGAGGCCGCAGACCCCGGCCGTTATGGGCGCTTGATCGTCAAGGATGGCGGGCTGGATCGCATCGTTGAATTCAAAGATGCATCAGATGAAGAACGCGCCGTAACACTTTGTAACAGCGGCGTTGTTGCAGCAGACGCTAAGCTTCTGTTCGACCTGCTGGACGGGGTTGGAAACGACAACGCAGCGGGCGAATATTACTTGCCCGATATCGTGTCGGTCGCCCGCGCGCGCGGTCTGACCGCCTCGGTGGTAACCTGCGACGAAGCGGAAACCCTCGGCATCAATTCCCGCGCCGAACTGGCCGCCGCCGAACAGGTGTTCCAGACCCGCGCCCGCGACGCCGCGCTGGAAGATGGTGTCACGCTGATTGCTCGCGACACGGTCTTTTTTGCCCATGACACCGTCATCGGGCGCGATACGGTGGTGGAACCCAACGTGGTGTTCGGCCCCGGCGTGACCGTTGAAAGCGGCGCATTGATCCGCGCGTTTTCACACCTCGAAGGCTGCCACGTCTCGCGCGGCGCGGTGGTCGGCCCCTATGCCCGCCTGCGCCCCGGTGCCGAACTGGCCAATGACGCCAAGGTGGGCAATTTCGTCGAGATCAAGAACGCCCAGATCGAAGAAGGCGCGAAGGTCAACCACCTGTCCTATGTGGGCGACGCGCGTGTCGGCGAGCACGCCAATATCGGCGCAGGCACCATCACCTGCAACTATGACGGTGTCTCCAAACACCACACGGACATCGGCGCGCGGACGTTCATCGGGTCAAACACCTGCCTTGTGGCCCCCGTATCCATCGGGGACGAGGCGATGACGGCAACCGGCACCGTGGTCACCAAAGATGTGCCCGCCGGTGCCATGGCGGTCGCCCGCGCCAAGATGGAGGTCAAACCCGGCCTTGCCGTCAAACTGTTTGCAAAGCTAAAGGCCGCCAAGGCCAAGCGCATGAAAGGATCCTGAAATGTGTGGAATTGTAGGGGTCCTGGGCAATCACGAGGCCGCACCCATCTTGGTTGAGGCGCTGAAGCGGCTGGAATATCGCGGTTATGACAGTGCTGGGATTGCGACGATCAACGAGGCGGGGTCTTTGGAACGCCGCCGCGCCGTCGGCAAATTGGTGAACCTGTCGGACATGCTGGTGCATGACCCGTTGGCAGGGAAATCCGGCATCGGTCACACCCGCTGGGCCACCCATGGCGCGCCGACCACCGACAACGCCCACCCGCACCAGGCAGGATCGGTCGCGGTGGTGCATAACGGGATCATCGAAAACTTCCGCGAGCTGCGCGCGCAACTTGCGGCAGAAGGGTTGGAGTTCTCGACCGAGACCGACACCGAAACCGTTGCCCTGCTGGCCCAAAGCCACGTCGCACGCGGCAAAACGCCGAAAGAGGCCGTGGCCGCCACGCTGTCCGAGTTGGAAGGCGCGTTTGCGCTGTGCTTCCTGTTTGACGGTGAACACGACCTGATGATCGCCGCGCGCAAAGGCAGCCCGCTGGCCATTGGACATGGTGAGGGCGAGATGTTCGTGGGCTCTGACGCCATCGCGCTGGCCCCGATGACCGACAAGATCACATATCTGGAAGAAGGCGACTGGGCCGTCATCACCCGCGACGGGGCCGAGATATTCGACGCCGAAGGGCGCCTTGCCAACCGCCCGATGAAACAGGTGCGCCTTGACGCAGCCCGGATCGAAAAAGGCGGCTACAAGCACTTCATGGCGAAGGAAATCGCCCAGCAACCGACCGTGGTTGGCGAAGTGCTGAATGCCTATGTGCAAGGCGACCAGATCACCATGGACATGGGCGGTATCAATTTTGCCGATGTCGACCGCCTGTCCATCGTCGCCTGTGGCACCGCCTATTACGCAGGTCTGGTGGCGAAATACTGGTTTGAACACTACGCCCGCCTGCCCATCGACATCGACGTGGCAAGCGAATTTCGCTATCGCGAAGCGCCATTTGCACCCCGCAGCTTGGGCCTGTTCGTCAGCCAGTCGGGCGAAACCGCCGATACGCTGGCCGCGTTGCGCTACTCGGCAGGTAAGGTGGACAAGATCGTCAGCCTGATCAATGTGCCCGAAAGCTCTATCGCGCGCGAAAGCGACGTGGCGGTGGAAATCCATGCGGGGCCGGAAGTGTCGGTCGCCTCAACCAAGGCATTCACTTGCCAGTTGACCTGCTTTGCAATCATGGCACTGAAAGCGGCGCATGATCGCGGTCATCTGGACGACGCCGGCCTGCGGCAGCACCTGTTTGAACTGCGCCAATTGCCCGGCCTGATGAGCCACGCCCTGACCATTGACGCGGCGACCAAAAAGATCGCGGCGCAATTGGCCGAAGCACGCGATGTGCTGTTTTTGGGGCGCGGGCAGATGTTTCCTTTGGCGCTCGAAGGCGCGCTAAAATTAAAAGAAATCAGCTATATACACGCCGAAGGTTATGCGTCAGGTGAACTGAAACACGGACCCATTGCGCTGGTCGACAAGGCCACCCCAACCGTGGTGATGGCGCCCCATGACAAGCTGTTCGACAAGACGGTGTCCAACATGCAAGAGGTCATGGCACGCGGCGGCCGCGTGGTTCTGGTGTCAGACGCACGCGCCGCGAAAGAGGCGGGCGACGGGGTTTGGCAAACACTTGCCCTGCCAGAAGCGCCCGAACTTGTTCAGCCAATCCTTTACGCGATCCCGGCCCAGCTTTTGGCCTATCACACCGCGATTGCCAAAGGCACCGATGTGGACCAGCCGCGCAACCTTGCCAAGTCGGTCACGGTCGAATGACGCTGGATGATGCCCTCGCCGCGCTGAAATCGCATGTGGAAGAAGGTCGCGCCGAAGGCATGGCCGCCTATCACAAGCAGACGCGCGAAGTGCTGGGCATACCAAACCCAGCGCTGAATGATCTGACCAAAAGCTGGCGCCAAACCCTGACGGTCGAGGAGCGTGTAGCGCTGGCCGACCAGCTCTGGCAAAGCGACATCTTTGAAGCGCGCATCGCGGCGGCCAAGCTGCTGACCCAAGCGCGTTTGCGCCCGGACGACGCGGCTTGGGCGTTGATCCAATGCTGGCTGCCTGAATTCGACAGCTGGGCAATTGCCGATCATGTCTGCATGGCCGGTCAAAAGCGGCTGGTCGCCGACCCCGCGCGCATCGACACCGTTGAGGGTTGGACCAGATCGGACCACATGTGGACCCGCCGCGCCGCCCTTGTGATCACCCTGCCCTGGACCAAGCAGAACTTCCCGAAACCTGACGAACTTGCGATCCGCGACCGCGTGTTGGGATGGGCCGAGGGGTATGTCGAGGACCACGACTGGTTCATTCAGAAAGCCGTGGCATGGTGGCTGCGCGATCTGTCAAAGCACGACCCCGACCGCACCCGCGCCTTTCTTGTCGCCCATGGAGACAAGATGAAGGCATTTGCCCGCAAAGAGGCCGGTAAGTATCTGCCCTGACCCCACCTGACACCGCTCAGGCTTTGTCCGAGAACGGATCTTTTGCCGTGTGCAGCCTGAGGTGGCGCATGAACGCACGCGCAATGCCGGGTGTGGGGCGGTGGTCGCTGGTCACAAAATAGCTCCGATAGTCGATTTGCGACGCAAAGGGGCGAAACACCACGTCGTCAGAGCGGTATTGCACAATCGGAAACGGGTTCACGATGGTCAGGCCCAAGCCCTCTTTCGCCAGATCGACCGCGGCGAACGAGGTCGAGACCTCGGCAACGATACGCGGTGTGCTTCGGCTGGCGTGCAAGACCTTCTCGAGTTGGGCGCGGCGGGCGTGGCGGTGTGTCAACGCGACCAAGGCCTGTCCGTGCAGGTCTTCGGGGTGGATGATATCACGCCCCGCCAGCGGGTGGTCGTTGGGCATGACGCAAACCGCGCTTGAGTTGCGATAAGGGGTCAGCTTCACGCCACTGCGCGACAGTTCGACCCCGGTGACGCCCAGGTCAAAGCGCCGCTCCAAAACGCCGCGAATGACATCTTCGGACGGCGACACCTCAAGACTGATGAAAAAATGCGGGTTGGTCTTCAGGAAATTAGCGATGTGCTGGACCAGGAACCGGTGGGCATAGGTGGGCGGGGCAATGATGCGCAGGGTTTCCTGTGCTCGCTCGGGTGGGCCATCGATCCGGTCCAGCGCCTCGAAAAGCGGGTCGAGACGGCGGTTCATCTGCACCGCCTCGTTGGTTGGCCGCAGCCGCCCGCCTTCGCGTTCGAACAAGATACGGCCGGTGCGCGCCTCCAAATGTGCGATGGAGCGGCTGACGGCAGATTGCGACCGCCCAAGCCGGATCGCCGCCTTCGAGGTGGTGCCGCTTTCCATCAGGGCGCGCAGGGCTTGGTATTCCGGCAAGCTGTGCCAAGTCTTCGTGGGCATGGGACTCTCTGCGTATTGGTAATGGGGCTATGATCTTTTATCATGCACTTTACACTGGTCCATGAGAAATACTGCAATAAGCTGTTCAGGTGTTTCTTGGGGGAAATCACACGTGACCGATCCAACTGCTCCAGTTGTCTTTGATGGGCACAACGACGTCCTGCTAAAGCTGTATCGCGCCGGCGGCCTTGCTGTGGCGGACAGCTTCCTGACCGGGCGGGTTGGCGCCATTGACGCTGCGCGTGCCAAGGCCGGCGGTTTCGGCGGCGGGTTTTTCGCGGTCTACATCCCCTCGCCCACCGATCTTGATTTCAAGACCGAGCAAATGACCAAGCCAAGCTATGACTTGCCACTGCCCGATCCCATTGATTGGGAAGACGCCTTCCCCGTGGTGATGGCGCAGGCCGCCATTCTGTTTGATCTGGAAAAGCGCGGCGCGCTGACGGTGTGCCGCAGTGCCGCCCAGATCCGCGATGTGCTGAAGGCCGGTCAGATGGCCGCGATCTTCCACATCGAAGGCGCCGAGGCCATCGACGCCGAGTTGAACACGCTGGAGGTCTTGTATCAGGCCGGATTGCGATCGCTTGGCCCGGTTTGGAGCAGATCGACGATCTTTGGCCATGGCGTGCCCTTTCGGTATCCCAGCACCGGCGATATCGGCGACGGGCTGACCGATCACGGGCTAAGGCTGATCAGACGCTGCAACGAGCTTGGCATCATGGTCGATCTGTCGCATTTGAACGAAGCCGGGTTCTGGGACGTGGCGCGCCATTCGACCAAGCCCTTGGTGGCCACGCATTCCAACGCCCACGCCATTTGCTCGCACAGTCGCAACCTGACTGACAAACAACTTGCCGCAATCCGTGAAAGTGATGGTATGGTGGGGCTGAACTTCGCCGTTGCCTTCCTGCGCGACGATGGCCGCATGGTGGCAGATGTCCCGTTGGAACAGATGTTGCGTCATCTTGATCACCTGATCGACCATTTGGGCGAAGACCGTGTGGGGCTTGGATCAGACTATGACGGGGCGATCGTGCCCGAAGACCTGACGTCCTGCGCCGGCTTGCCAAAGCTGAGGCACGCCATGGCGCAGCATGGGTATGGCGAGGCGTTGATCGCCAAGCTTTGCCAAGAAAACTGGTTGCGAGTGTTGGAGAAAACCTGGGGGCAATAACCCCGCCGCGCGCGCAGCCCGAAATGAAACTGAACAGGAGAGGTTCAAAACATGAATGCTATCAATAGATTACTGACAAGTGCTGCGATTGGCGTGGCGATGGGGGTATCCTCCTTTGCGGCTTACGCGGAAACGCCCGCCAACATGCTGGTCATCGCCAACCGTATCGACGATGTGACGACGCTGGACCCGGCGGAAAGCTTTGAGTTTGCAGGCTCGGACATCAGCCGCAACGTCTATAGCCGTCTGGTCTACCTGGACCCGCTTGACCTTGCCGCAGGCTACCAACCCGGCCTTGCCGAAAGCTGGGAGGTCAGCGAGGACGGCAAGACCATCACCTTCACCATGCGTGAAGGGGTCACGTTCCATTCCGGCAACCCGGTGCGCGCCGAAGATGCGGCGTATTCGCTGCAACGCGCGGTGATCCTGAACAAGACGCCTGCGTTCATCCTGACCCAGTTCGGGTTCACCCCCGAAAACGCGACCGAGACCATCAAGGCCGACGGCAACAAGCTGATGATCACGACGGACAAGCAATACGCGACCTCGTTCGTGTTGAACTGTCTGACGGCCACCATTGGCGGGATTGTCGACAAAGAAACCGTCATGGCCAACGAGGTTGACGGCGACATGGGCAACACATGGCTGAAAACCAACTCGGCTGGCTCCGGTCCCTATACGATGGCAGGCTGGAAGCCCAATGAAAGCGTGACGCTTGAAGCTTATCCGGACTATTACGGCGGCGCGCCGACGATGGAGCGGGTGATCGTGCGGCACGTGCTGGAAAGCGCGTCGCAACGTTTGCTGCTGGAGCGTGGTGACATCGACATCGCCCGCAACCTGAACCCGGAAGATATTGCCGGTGTGATGGAAGCTGGCGGCATCAAGGTCGAGGACGAGCTGAAAGGCCGTCTGATGTATCTGTCTCTGAACCAGAAGCACCCTGAGCTGTCCAAGCCTGAGGTTCGTCAGGCGATCAAATACCTGATCGACTATGAGGGGATGAAAGACAGCTTCCTGAAGGGGCAGTATACGATCCACCAGAACTTCCTGCCCGCCACCTATCTTGGCGCGTCCGAGGAAAATCCCTTCTCGCTGAACATCGAAAAGGCCAAGGAACTGCTGGCGGCTGCCGGTGTCGAAGGGCTTGAGATCGAAACAGGCGTGCGCGAGGCGCAGGAACGCATGGAGATCGCTCAATCGCTGCAAAACACCTTCGCGCAGGCTGGAATCACGCTGAACATCACCGTGGGCACGGCGAAACAGATCCTTGCCCGGTATCGCGCGCGCGAGTTGGATATGTATCTGGGGGCATGGGGGCCGGACTATCCTGACCCGCAAACCAATGCGGGCACCTTTGCCTATAACCCCGACAACAGCGACGAGGCGAACGCCACCGGTCTTCTGGCCTGGCGGAATGCCTGGGATACAGGCGGGCTGACACCGAAGGTCGAGGCCGCCGTAACCGAGGGCGATCGCGACAAGCGGGTGCAGATGTATCAGGACATTCAGGCCGAGTTCCGCGAGATCTCACCCTTCGCGATCATGTTCCAGCAGATCGAACAATCTGCATTGCGTGACAACGTGATGAATTGGTCGACCGGGCAGGCCGTGACCTCTGCCGCCTACTGGCAGGTCACCAAGTAAATGGCCCTGACCGAAGACAATAACGAGAGGCGCCCAACACGGGCGCCTCTTTCAGACACGCTTTGGCCGGCGCTGAAAACGGCTGTCAGAACGCTTAGCTCGATCGCGGTGACGTTGTTGGGACTGCTGTTTGTCACCTTCATTATCGGGCGGGTCATGCCGATTGATCCGGTGCTGTCCATCGTTGGTGAACGCGCCTCGCAATCGACTTATGACGCGGTGTATGAGCAGCTTGGGTTGGACAAGCCCTTGATCGTTCAGTTTCTGTATTACCTCTGGGACGTGCTGCATCTGGATTTCGGCACCTCGCTTCTGAACGCGCGCCCGGTGTCCGAGGATATCGCGCGGGTTTTCCCCGCCACGCTAGAGCTGGCCACGCTGGGCATTCTGTTCGGCGTCATTCTGGGTGTGCCACTTGGCGTGCTGGCCGCAGTGCGTAAGGGATCATGGATCGACCAGGTCGCACGGGTGTTGGCCCTTGTGGGGTATTCCATGCCCATTTTCTGGCTCGGCCTGATGGGGCTTTTGATCTTCTATGGCATTCTTGGATGGGTTGGCGGTCCGGGCCGGGTTGGCATTTTCTATGTCGATGTCGTCCCCAGTGTGACCGGCATGATCCTGATCGACGCGGCATTGGACGGCAATTGGGACGTGTTCAAGGACGCGTTTTCCCACATCATCCTGCCAGCCTCGCTGCTTGGCTATTATTCACTCGCCTATATCAGCCGCATGACGCGGTCGTTCATGCTGGAACAGCTCAGCGCCGAGTATATCACCACAGCCCGCGTGAAGGGCATGTCGGAGTGGGACGTGATCTGGAAACACGCCTTCAAGAACATCCGCGTGCAACTGATCACCGTGATCGCACTCAGCTATGCGGGGCTTTTGGAAGGGTCCGTGCTGACCGAGATCATCTTCTCGTGGCCCGGTATCGGCAGCTATATCACCACAGCGCTTCTGTCCGCGGACATGAACGCTGTGCTTGGCGGCACTGTTGTGGTGGGTTTGGTTTTCATCCTGCTCAATATTTTCTCTGACCTGCTCTACAAGGTCTTTGATCCACGCGCGAAATAGGGCGGGACAGTATCAATGACAGAACAAACACTGAAACAGTGGCTTTTGACGGACACGCCGACCTCGCGCCGCCATGCCAAGATATCCGCCTTCTATCAGGGCTGGCTGTCGTTTCGCAGCAATACGATGGCGATGATCGGTTTGGGCATTCTGGTGGCCTTGGTGTTCATAGCGGCCGCCGCGCCGTGGCTATCGCCGCATAATCCCTTTGTGCAGGATCTGGGCAACCGGCTGGCACCGCTGGGAACCGAGGGTCACATCTTCGGCACCGACAGCCTTGGCCGGGACATCCTGTCGCGGCTGATCTATGGCGCGCGGATCACGCTGTATATCGTGGCGCTGGTGGCGCTGATCGCGCCGGTGGCGGGGCTGCTGGTTGGAACGATCTCGGGCTATGTAGGCGGCTGGACCGATACGATCCTGATGCGGATTACCGATATTTTCCTGGCCTTCCCCCGTCTGGTTCTGGCGCTGGCTTTCGTGGCCGCTCTGGGCGCCGGGATTGAAAACGCGGTTCTGGCGATCTCGCTGACCGCATGGCCACCTTACGCGCGGATTGCGCGGGCCGAGACGCTGACCATCCGCTCCTCGGACTATATCAGCGCGATCAAGCTGCAGGGGGCCGGTCCGCTGCGCATCATTACCAAGCATATCTGGCCCTTGTGCATTTCGTCCCTGATCGTGCGGGTGACGCTGGACATGGCGGGGATCATTCTGGCCGCTGCCGGCCTTGGGTTCCTCGGCCTTGGCGCGCAACCACCCAGCCCGGAATGGGGCGCGATGATTTCCGAAGGGCGCCGGTTCATTCTGGATCACTGGTGGGTCGCCACCATGCCCGGTTTGGCCATCTTCACGGTCTCTTTGGCGTTCAACCTTCTGGGCGACGGTCTGCGTGATGTCCTTGATCCGAAGGCAGGTGAATGATGAGTGTGCTACTTGATGTCGAAAACCTTTGGGTGAAATTCCCGACCCGCCAAGGCGTGTTTGACGCGGTGCGCGGTGTGTCGTTTACACTGGGGCGCGAGCGGTTGGGGATCGTCGGTGAAAGCGGCTCGGGCAAGTCGATGACCGGCCGCGCCATCCTGCGCCTGATCCGCCCGCCGGGGATCGTTGAAGCCGATCACATCAACCTTGAAGGCGTCAACCTGCTGGACAAGACCGAAAAGGAAATGCGCGACGTGCGCGGCCAGCGGATCAGCATGGTGATGCAGGACCCGAAATTCTCGCTCAACCCCGTTATGACCATCGGCGATCAGATCATCGAGGCGTATCGGCTGCACAATTCCGTGTCCAAATCGGCGGCCTATAACAAGTCGCTCGAGATGTTGGAGGCCGTGTCGATCCGCGACTCCGAACGGGTCATGCGCGCTTATCCGCACGAAATGTCGGGCGGGATGGGCCAGCGGATCATGATCGCCATGATGCTGATCCCGAACCCCGAGATCCTGATCGCGGACGAGCCGACCTCGGCGCTGGATGTGTCCGTGCAGCGGCAGGTGCTGGATATCATGGACAAGCTGGTGAAAGAACGCGGCATGGGGCTGATCTTCATCAGTCACGACCTGAACCTTGTGGCCGATTTCTGTGACCGCGTGTTGATCATGTATGCGGGCCGGATCGTCGAAGTTTGCGACGCCGACAAGCTGCATGACGCCAAGCACCCTTATACCCGCGGGCTGCTTAATTCTCTGCCCCGGCTGGACGCGCCGCGTGATCGGCTGGAAGTGTTGCAGCGTGACCCCGCCTGGTCAGACGCCCCAAGTGTGAGTGGACGCGTATGAAGATGTTGGAAGTTCAAAACCTGAACGTCTGGTTCGGCACCCATCGCGACCGGGTGGATGCGGTCAAAGACGCCACATTCGACGTAATGGAAGGCGAAAGCTTTGGGCTGGTGGGCGAAAGCGGATCGGGTAAGTCGACCATTCTGCGCGCGATCACCGGCCTTGCGCCGGACTGGTCCGGCACGATCACGGTCGAAGGCGAACAGATAAGCCACAAGCGCCCCAAGGCGTTCTTCAAGACGGTGCAGATGGTGTTCCAAGACCCCTATGCCTCGCTTCACCCGCGCCATTCGGTGGATCAGGTGCTGGGCGAGACGCTGCAACTGCATGGGTTCAAGGATATTGATACCCGTGTGGTGAAGCTGTTGGGCGACGTTGGGTTGGGCCAGAGTTTCCGGTTCCGCTATCCGCACCAACTGTCCGGCGGGCAGCGTCAGCGGGTCGCCATCGCCCGTGCACTGGCGCCCGAACCGGACCTGCTGCTGCTTGATGAACCCACCTCGGCGCTGGATGTGTCGGTGCAGGCGGAAATCCTGAATCTGCTGGCCGATCTGCGCGCCGAACATAAGCTGACCTACCTCATGGTGTCGCATGATCTGTCGGTTGTGAGCCATATGTGCGACCGGCTGGCCGTGATGAAGGATGGCGAGATTGTCGAGATTCTGGACGTCGAGGCGCTCAGGCAGATGAAAGCGACCCATCCCTATTCGCAAGACCTGCTGGAAGCGTCCCAGTAGCCACGGCCACGACGCAGCGCGCTGCCGAGACCTTGAGCGGTCCGGCCCTTTACCCGTCGCGCAGCGCGCGTCGCATGATCTTGCCTGTGGCCGTCATCGGCAGATCTGCCACAAATTCCACCTGACGCGGCGCCACATGAGGGCTGACGCGGTCACGCACTAGTTGGATCAGATGGTCGCCAAGATCTGTCAGATCGGCCCCTGTGCGGGGGACGACAATTGCTTTCACCGCTTCGGTGCGTAACGGGTCCGGCACGCCGATCACAGCGGCCATGACCACATCGGGGTGTGTCATCAGGCAGTTTTCGATCTCGGACGGCCCAATGCGGTAGCCTGCCGAAGTGATCACGTCGTCATCGCGACTGGCAAAGGTGAAATAGCCGTCGCCATCGCGCACAGCCAGATCGCCAGTGCGCATCCAGTCGCCCTGAAACTTCTCGGCCGTCTTTTCGGGCAGGTTCCAATAGCGCAAGAACATCACCGGGTCACCGGTTCTGACCGCAATCTCGCCCATTTCACCGGGCGCACATTCGCGACCCTGATCATCAATCACGGCAACCTCATGGCCCGGAATGGCCTGCCCCATACTGCCCGGCTTCACGTCCATCGCCCCCGCGACAGAGGACAGGACAAGATTGCATTCGGTCTGGCCATAGAACTCGTTCACATCGACGCCCAGCACGTCGCGTGCCCACCTCAGAAGGCCGGCGCCAAGGCTTTCGCCCCCCGACCCAATTGACCGAATGTCGACACCCAAGGTTGGGCTTTCGGACTGGCGCAGAAGTTTCAATGCCGTCGGTGGCATGAACAGATTGCGGACTTTATGGGTGGCGATCAGACGATATGCCGTTGGCGCGTCAAACTTGCGCATTCGATGGCTGACGATCGGCACACCGAAATACAGGAACGGAATGGCAAGGTCCATCAACCCACCGATCCACGCCCAATCCGCCGGGGTCCAACCCTTGTCACCCAGCTGCGGAACATCCTCGTTATAGGTTTCGACGCAGGGCAGATGGCCCAGCAAAAAGCGATGTGCGTGCAGCACACCTTTGGGTGGCCCCGTAGTGCCCGAGGTATAGATCATCACCGCAGGGTCTTCGGCCAGAGTGGAATGGTCAGTGGAATAGGGCGTTGCAGCGTCGATTTCGGCCCAGAAGTCACGCCCGCCGGCTGTTGCGGTGGTTGTGAAGACCTCGGTCAGGTCAGGCAGGCTGACGCGAATTTCATCAATCTTGCCAAGGCTTTCTGCATCCGTCACCACCATGCGGGCGCCGCTGTCGGACAAGCGGTAAGCCAACGCATCGGCGCCGAACAAAGTAAACAATGGCAACACCACGGCGCCCAGTTTGTAGGCGGCGAAATGGGTGATCAGAACCTCTGGCCCCTGCCCCAGCAACACCGCAATCCGGTCGCCCTTGCGCAAGCCGCGCGCCTGCAAGACGGATGCAAGCCTGTCCGAGGCCTCTTTCAGCGTGCCAAATGTCCAGTCCTGCGCGCTGCCATCCTGTGACACATGGGTCAGAGCCACGCGGTCGGGGTCAAGTGCTGCCCAGCTGTCACAGCACCGTTCGGCGATGTTGAAATGCTTGGGAATATCCCAGCGAAACGCGGCGCGCATCTTGCCCCAAGGCGCCCATGGGGCGACAAGCTTGCGCGCGCGCCCATGTTCCAGCCACGCCGCGTCCGACAGGCGTGGGCTCACGATCCGTAGACCACCAATTCATGCAGCCCGGACAGATCAAGATCCAGAAGTTGCAGTGCAGACAGAGAGATACGGCTGCCACCGCTGGAAATGGGGCGCAGGGTGACTTTGACCGTGCGTCCAGTCACTTTCGATTTCACCCGGCCTTGCGTGTCTGAAGAAACCAAGGGCGTCTCCATCCAAAACCCGGGTGCCGCCGGGTCGCCAAGGCTGGCCACGGTTGTGCCGATGGACCCGGTGTCGACGGGTGCAGTCGCCGCCGCCGCCATCTTGTCTTCATCAGTCGCGGTGTCGAAATCGTCGATCGTCGTCGCGTTCATCGGCGGCGCGGGCGGCGTGTTAGGTGTCATCGTCGCACGCGGTTGGTTTTGAAGATGCGGCGGGCGCGGCAGGAGGTTGTCCATATCAAGACCGGAACACCCGGCAAGCCCAACGCAAAAAAGCGGAATAAGAATTGTGTGTTTCATAACTGTAGCGTGGCGCAATTTCGTGTCGCTTTCAACGGCGGATTTGACGCCTGCGTCTCTTGCGCGCCAGACCGCCCGCAACTAGTGTTACAGCATGGAAACGCCGACGCTCATCGACCCGTTCATGCGGGCGGTTACCTACTTGCGCCTGTCTGTCACGGACCGGTGTGATTTTCGCTGCACCTATTGCATGTCCGAGGATATGACCTTTCTGCCAAAGAAGGATCTTCTGACGCTTGAGGAGCTGGACCGCATCTGCACAGCTTTCATCGGGCTTGGGGTGCGCAAGTTGCGTATCACCGGGGGCGAGCCGCTTGTGCGCAAGGGAATCATGGGGTTTTTCGGGGCCATGGGCCGCCATCTGGAAAGCGGTGCGCTGGACGAATTGACACTGACGACCAATGGCTCGCAACTGCACCGGTTTGCCGACGACCTATATGCCGCTGGCGTGCGGCGGGTAAATATCTCTCTTGATACGCTGGACGAGTCGAAATTCGCCCGGATTACCCGCTGGGGTCGCCTGCCCCAGGTTCTGCGCGGCGTGGATGCCGCGCTTGAGGCCGGTTTGAAGGTCAAGATCAACGCGGTCGCGCTGAAGGGGTTCAACGAAGATGAGTTGTTCTCGTTGGTCGATTGGTGCGCGGCAAAAGGCATGGATCTGACCTTTATCGAGGTCATGCCAATGGGCGATATGGGGGCCGAGGACCGGATTGGGCAGTATTGGGCGCTTTCAGACCTACGCGCCCAATTGGCGGACCGCCTGACGCTGACTGATCTGGATGAAACCACCGGCGGACCAGCCCGGTATATGCGCGTGCAGGAAACCGGCCAGAAAATCGGCCTGATCACCCCGCTCAGCCACAATTTCTGCGAAAGCTGCAACCGCGTGCGGATGAGTTGCACCGGCCAGCTCTACACCTGTCTGGGCCATGACGGCATGTCTGACCTGCGTGCGCCCCTGCGTGCGTCGGAAAATGATGCGGTCTTGATCGACGCCATTCACGCGGCCATCGGGCGAAAGCCCAAAGGGCACGATTTCGATTACTCCCGTCAGGGTGTGCAAGGTCAGACAATCCGCCATATGAACCACACAGGTGGCTGACCGGCAGGTGCGGTCTGCGGTGGTGTTTAACGCGCCGGCATCCGCTGCTCGACGATTTCAGCCCACCACGAACAGCCTTGCGGAATCACTTCGTCGTTGAAGTTGTATTCTGGGTGGTGGACCATCGCCGTATCGCCATTGCCCACAAGGATATAGGCGCCGGGCCGCTCTTCCAGCATATAGGCAAAATCCTCGCCGCCCATGACCAAGGGGGCGTCGTCGCATGCCCCGGCCACGGATGTAGCGACTTTGGCGGCAAATTCGGTTTGTTCGTCATGGTTGACCATCACGGGGTAATTGCGATCGTAGCGCACGGTCGCGGTCCCGCCGAACGTGTCGGCAATACCGTTACAGATCACATGCACCCGCGCCTCGGCCAGATCTCGAACCTCCTGCGAAAGCGTTCGCACCGTTCCCAGAAGATGAACACTCTGCGGTATCACATTGAAAGTCTTGGAACTTGTTTCAACTGACGTGATGGACAAAACCACCTGTTCGGTTGGATCGGCATTGCGTGACGCGATGGTCTGCAAGGCTTGAACCGCCTGAGACGCCATCACCACCGGATCAATCGTGTCATGCGGTTTGGCGGCATGTCCGCCACGCCCTTCGAAACGGATGTCCAAAAGGTCGGTTGCGGCAAAAAACGGGCCGGGGCGGATCGCAAACGTCCCCTGTTCATGGCCCGGCCAGTTGTGCATTCCGTAAACTTCCTGAATACCGAACCGGTCCATCAACCCATCTTCACACATGACACGCGCCCCGCCTCCGCCCTCTTCGGCTGGCTGGAAGATGACGACGCAGGTACCGTCGAAATTGCGCGTTTCAGACAGGTATTTCGCAGCCCCCAACAGCATCGCCGTATGTCCGTCATGCCCGCAGGCGTGCATCTTGCCGGGCTGGGTCGAGGCATAGTCCAGCCCTGTTTCCTCTTCGATCGGCAGCGCGTCCATATCTGCGCGCAGCGCCACCACTTTGCCCGACCCATTGGCCTTGCCACGAATGACCCCGACCACGCCGGTGCGCCCAAGGCCTTCGACCACGTCGTCACAGCCAAACGCGCGTAGCTTTTCGGCAACGATGCCTGCCGTGCGGTGGGTGTCGAACATCAGTTCGGGATGAGCGTGGAAATCACGCCGCCATGCCGTGATTTCGGCTTGCAGCTCGGCAAATCGGTTCTTGATCGGCACGGGTGAACGCTCCTTGTTGCGGCATGTGAGGGTGTGTCTGATTGTGATGTGGGCCTGACCAAACTCTGCGCCGAATTGATCAAGCGTTCAACCATCTTGCGACCGGTGTGCATTGGATCAGCCACGCGGTCTTGGGACGCAAGCTAAAAAAGGACGCAAGGACACAGGTGATGCGATCGGGGTTGGCCCGCGTTCGGTGCAGGCTGGCTTTGGCAAGACGACATTCACCCCGAGAAGCATCGCGCAGGAAAATGTTCTACTGACACCGCGATGCCACGCCACATAGACCCTTGTAAGGCAGAAAAAATCCCGCCAGATGGAACACATTCCCAAAAGCGGAGACGTGAAGATGTTTGAGACCTTTGGCTTTGAGACCCTGACCCCACGCACAGCCTCGATCCTTTTTGGATTGGGACTTGGTGTGGCCTTTGGTGTTCTGGCGGAAATCACACGTTTCTGCCTGCGCCGCGGCCTGATTGGTGGCGGCGGTGACAACCGATCCGCCTTGGCGATTTGGCTGACCGCACTGGCCGTCGCTGTGCTGGGCACACAAGGCATCGTTCAGGCCGGGTGGGTCGAATTCTCTGCCCACCGCTTCCAAGCCGCAAACCTGCCCTTTCTGTCGATCATCATCGGCGGCCTGATCTTCGGTGTCGGCATGGTCATGACACGCGGCTGCCTGTCACGCCTTGCCGTGCTGGGAGCTTCTGGCAACCTGCGCGCGCTGGTCGTGCTGGGTGTCGCCGCACTGGCCGCGCTTGCCACGTTGAAAGGATTGCTGGCCCCCGCCCGCGTCGCGTTGGAGGCTGTGGTCACCCCTGCCCCGACCCTGCCCATCTGGACAGCTGCGGTGCCGCTGGTGCTTGCAGGCTATCTTGTGATCCAATCGCGCCCACGTGCTGGAATGTTGGTTCTTGCGGCCCTTTTGGGTGCCCTGATCCCGTTGGGGTGGCTGGGCACCGGGCTTGTGCTGCAGGACGAGTTCGATCCGATCACCTTCGAAAGCCTCTCGTTCACCGCGCCGTTGGCCGACACGCTGTTCTGGACGGCTGCATCATCGGCCGTTGGCGGCAATTTCGGCACCGGCCTGATCGGCGGCGTGATCCTTGGTGCGCTGGCGTCAGCCCTGATCGCCGGGCGTTTCCAATGGCAGGGCTTTGATGGCCCGGCCCAGATGGGGCGTTACCTCAGCGGCGGCGCTTTGATGGGCTTTGGTGGCGTGCTGGCTGGCGGTTGCACCGTGGGTGCCGGTATTTCCGGCGTGGCCACTTTGTCGGTCGCGGCAGTGTTGGCGCTGCTGGCCATATCGGCGGGCGCATGGGTTGCGGGGCGCGTTGATGCGCGCGTCACTTCTCGATCGAATGACGGATCCGTCGCACGGCCAGCCACACAAGCCCAACCACAGGCAGCGTAAGCACCGCGGTCAGCATCCCTTTCGAGATGCCAAGCACGTCCGTCAGCGGATAGGCCAGATAGCCCGCCAGCGACACAGCGTAGTAGCTGATCGCGACGACGGACAAGCCTTCGACCGTTTCCTGCAACCGCAACTGCATATCGGCGCGCCGGTTCATGCTTTCCAGCAGGGCTTGGTTCTGCTCTGACCGCTGCACATCGACGCGCGTGCGCAACAGATCGCCCGCGCGCATCGACCGCCGCGCCATCGCCGTCAGCTGCTTTTCGGCGCTTTTGACCGTGCGCATGGCCGGGTCATAGCGGCGCATCATGAATTCGCTCAGGGTCTGGCGATCCATGAACCGGGCTTCACGCAGCGAACTGATCCGTTGGTGCACAATCGCCTCATAGGCTTTCGTGGCGCTTAACCGAAACGAGGTCGCCGCCGTCAAATCCTCAAGCTCGGACGAGATTTGAAGCAATTCGTCCAACGTCGCTTCGGCGGGTTCGTCATCGCGTGACATGGCGCTGACCAGATGGGTCAACTCTCCGTCCAGATAACCCAGCTTGGCCTGTAGGTTACGCGCCAACGGCAGGCCCAGCATGGACATGGACTTATAGGTCTCGATCTCGCACAGGCGCTGAACGATCCGCCCGATGCGACTGTCGCCGGCATCCTTGCCGATAAAGGCGGCGAAGCGCATGTGGCCCGCCGGGTCAATGCGGAAATCGCCAGCGATCATCGCCGCGCGTTCCAGAACCCAGGTCGAGGCGACACTTTCCGACACGAACCACTTGCTGATCGCCTCATTCATCTCGTCTTCGGTGTCGGGCATCGTGTCGATACGGATATGGGCCGATGTCACGCGCTTGCCCGGGGCAGTTTGCAGCCAATCATCGGGAAACACGTCGAAGGCGGCGGGATCAAAGGCACGCGAGGCAACGCCATCACCGAATACCGTATAGGTGACGAATTCGGTATGCTGTTCCCATTTCAGATGATAGCGGCCGATTGCCCCGAAATAGTGGTTCGCACCGGGGCTGGGATGGGGGGCGCCGAACCGATCCAGCAGGTCGATCAAATGCGCCCTGTCTGCATCGCGATCCCGACTGGCCGCATTCTCTGGTCGCTTCACCGCCAGATACACCGCCGTCCCCGGCGCTTTCAACGCAGGCGACGGGCGGGCATGTAACTCGTTTGCCAGCTCGTAACGCTGTGGGTGATCGTCCAGTGAAAACATCGCGCGCCCTTCCTTTTGCGACAGAGGTAGCAGAGCAAGGACGCCTTGCAAACCCTTTATAACAAGGGGTTTTCGCGGTGCTTCGTATGCTGCGGGATACCGCCGAGGCTATGGATTGGCGATCAGGGCTGCAACCTGCCCGGAGAAATCCTCGCCGCGCTTTTCGAAATCCGGATATTGGTCGAAACTGGCAGCCGCTGGGGCCAGCAAAACGGTGTCCCCGGGTTGGGCATCAGCCGCCGCCTGCGCCACGGCCTGCGCCATGGTTTCGCAAATCTCGTGCGGCACGTCGCCCAGTTGCAGCGCGAAATCACGCGCTGAATGGCCGATCAGGTAAGCTTTCGTGACGCCAGACAGATCATCGGCGGACAGGCTTTCGATCCCGCCATCCTTGCCCAGACCACCCGCGATCCAGCGGATATTCCGAAACGCTGACAAGGCCGCCCGCGCGCTGTCCACATTGGTGGCCTTGCTGTCATTGATGAACGCCACGCCGTTGCGTTCCCCCACCAGTTGCGAGCGGTGCGGCAGGCCTTTGAACGCGTGAAACGCGGCCTCGATCTGTTTCGGCGCCAGCCCCAGCGTGCGACAGACCGCGTAAGCTGCGCAGGCGTTCTGGTGGTTGTGGGTGCCGGGCAGCCCCTTGATCGCGCGAAGATCAATCGAGCCGACCTGCCGCCCCTTGCGATACTCTGACAGAAAGCCCTTGCGCGCAAAGACCTGCCAGCCGGGACCGGTCAGCTTGCGGTCCACAGACATGCGGATCACCCGGTCATCGGTCGGCCCTTCGGACAGTTGACCCGCCAGAAAGACACCTTCGGGTTCATCTACGCCGATCACCGCCCGATCCGGGCCACCTTCTGCAAACAGGCGGCGCTTGGCCGCGAAATAGCCGCCCATGCCGCCGTGGCGGTCCAGATGGTCGGGCGACAGGTTGGTGAATACGGCCACATCCGGGGTCAGGGCGCGTGCAAGGTCGGTCTGATAGCTCGACAGTTCCAGCACCACAACCTCGCCGTCATGGGCGGGGTCAATGTCCAGCACGCCGCGCCCGATATTGCCCGCCAACTGCGTGGGGCGTCCTGCCTCTTGCAAGATGTGATGGACCAGCGCCGAGGTGGTGGATTTGCCGTTCGATCCGGTGATAGCCACCACCTTCGGCGACACTTCGAAACTGTCCCAATCGTAGGTGGCAAAGCTGCGAAAGAACAGGCCGATATCGTTGTCGACCGGCACGCCTGCCTCCATCGCGGCGGCGATGATCTTGTTGGGTTCGGGATACAGATGCGGGATGCCGGGGCTGACGATCAACGCGGCCACATCCTTCCAGGCCTCTGGTTTGGACAGATCATGCAGGATCAGGGCCTGTCCTTCGGCGCGGTCACGGGCTTCGGCGCTGTCGTCCCAGCACAGGGCTTCCGCCCCGCCTTCTTCCAGTGCGTGCGCCGTTGCGAGGCCAGAGCGCCCAAGCCCCAAAACCGCTACCTTTTGGCCGTCATAACCTTTGACCGGGATCATCCGCGCCTCCTGCATTCATTGCTTCATCGCTACCGGAGTTGACGAAAAAACAAAAGCCCCGCCTGTTAAGGGGCGGGGCTTGAAATCTTGACGGTGCGGCGTGGTTACCGCACCTTCAGCGTCGCCAGCCCGATCAGCGCAAGGATCAGTGAGATGATCCAGAAGCGGATGACGATCTGCGGCTCTTTCCAGCCCAGATGCTCAAAATGGTGGTGGATCGGAGCCATCAGGAACACGCGGCGCCCGGTGCGTTTGTAATAGAGCACCTGAATGATGACCGACAGCGCCTCGACCACGAAGAGGCCGCCGACGATGGCCAGAACGATCTCGTGCTTGGTGGCGACAGCGATGGCCCCCAAGGCGCCGCCCAAGGCCAGCGACCCGGTGTCGCCCATGAACACCGCCGCAGGGGGGGCGTTATACCAAAGAAAGCCCAACCCGCCGCCAATGAGTGCCGAGGTGAAAATAAACAACTCCCCCGTGCCGGGCACATAATGCACGTCCAGATATTCGGTGAAGTCGACGCGGCCAACGGCGTAAGCAATCACACCCAACGTGCCTGCCGCGATCATCACCGGCATAATCGCCAGCCCGTCCAGACCGTCGGTCAGGTTCACCGCATTGGCAGCCCCGACGATGACGATCATCACGAAGGGGATAAAGAATATCCCCATATTCAACAGCGTGTCCTTGAAGAACGGCAGCGCCAGCTGGAACTGAAGCCCCTCGGGGTGGCTGATCGACGCCAGATAGCCCGCAATCGCGGCAATCGCCAAGCCGAGGCCCATGCGCAGCTTGCCCGAAACGCCCGCCGTGGTGGCCTTGGACACCTTGGCGTAGTCATCGGCAAACCCAATCAAACCAAAGCCATAGGTCACGAACAGCGTGATCCAGATATAGGGATTGTCCAGCCGCGCCCACATCAGGGTCGATACAAGAAGGGCGGACAGGATCAACAGCCCGCCCATCGTCGGCGTGCCCTGCTTTTCTTTATGGCTCTCAGGCCCATCATCGCGGATCGGTTGCCCCTTGCCCTGCCTGCGACGCAAGATATTGATCAGCGGCTTGCCAAAAATGAACCCGAAGATAAGGGCTGTGAAGAACGCCCCGCCCGATCGAAAGGTGATATAGCGAAACAGGTTGAAAACATCGCCACCGTCCGAAAACTCGGTCAACCAATACAACATATTGTGGGTCCCTTTTTGGAATTATCGAAGCGATTGACCCATTTTGCGGATCGCGTCAACTGTTTGAGACACCAAAGAGCCTTTCGACCCCTTCACCAGCACCACGTCACCTGCGTCGATGAACTTGCGCACCTGCGCGGACATGTCGGCGGCCGTTTCAACCCACAGGCCTTGCTGGTCGCCGTCCAAACGCGCCCAAAGCGCGTGCATGAGGGGACCGACGCAATGCACCTGATCAATGGCTGCGATGAAGGGCAGATCGGCAATCTCTGCATGTAGAGCGACCTCGTCTGGGCCAAGTTCCAGCATGTCGCCAAGGATCGCGATCCGGCGGCCTTTCTGGATGCGCCCAACGCCGTCCACGGGCTCCATCGCGCCCAGCACCTCAAGTGCCGCCGCCATCGAGGTGGGGTTGGCATTGAACGCGTCGTCGATCAAGGTCACGGTCAACCCTTCGGGGGCGTCCAGCGTAATCTCTTCGCGCGTGCCACGCCCGGTGGGGGGCTGCCACGACGTCATGGAACGAGCGGCCAGCGTGGCATCCGCGCCCAAGGCCCGCGCCGCCACCAGTGCTGCCAGAGCATTCATCGCGAAATGCCGCCCCGGTGACGCGATTTTGAACACCTGTTCCTCGCCCGCAATCACCGCTTTGCAGATCGTGGCGTCCGGGGTCAGGGAGACATGGGTCAATCGGTGAACATTTTTTGCGCCTTCGCCGAAACTTTCAGCCTGAAACCCCGTGGCGGCCTCTGCCAGAACGTGCGTGGTGTCGAGGTCGCCGTTGATCACGGCAATCCCGCCCGACGCTAACCCCTCAAAAATCGCGCCCTTTTCGCGCGCGATGCCGGATAGGTCGTCGAAGGCTTCAAGATGTGCGGCCGCAACGGTCGTGACCAGCGCCACATGGGGCCGCGCCATGCGGGCCAGCGGGCCTATTTCGCCGGGATGGTTCATCCCGATCTCGATCACGGCAAATTCGGTATCCTGAGGCATCCGCGCCAGCGTCAGCGGTACGCCCCAATGGTTGTTATAGCTTGCCTCGGCGGCGTGGGTGCGGCCCTGCGCGGACAGAACCGCGCGCAGCATTTCCTTGGTCGAGGTCTTGCCGACAGACCCCGTCACCGCAACGACCCGCGCATTCGTTCGCGCACGCCCGGACCGGCCAAGGGCTTCCAACGCAGCCAGCACGTCATCGACGATCAACAGGGGCGCATCAGGGTCGATATCATCAGGGATACGACTAACCATCGCAGCGCCCGCGCCTTTTTCCAACGCCTGCGCCACGAAATCATGCCCGTCGCGCACATCTTTCAGGGCAACGAACAGATCGCCCGGCTGGATCGTGCGCGTGTCGATCGATACGCCATCGACCGCCCAATTACCCTGCGCCTGCCCGCCCGTCGCTTTCGCGGCATCTTCTGCGCGCCACAGGCTCATGCCAAATGTCCGTCAAGTGCGGCAACCGCGACCGAGGCCTGTTCGGCATCATCAAACGGCAGCACATCATCGCCCACTGTCTGGCCAGTTTCGTGCCCCTTGCCTGCAATCAAAAGCGCATCACCGGGACCAAGCGCATCGACGCCGCGCAAGATCGCCTCGGCCCGGTCGCCGACATTGACCGCCTCGGGGCAGCCTGCCATCACCATGGCGCGGATCGCGGCGGGGTCTTCGCTGCGCGGGTTGTCGTCGGTCACGAACACCACGTCCGCGTTTTCTGCCGCCGCCTGCCCCATCAACGCGCGTTTCGAGGTGTCTCGGTCGCCGCCTGCGCCAAACACCACCACAAGGCGGCCCAGCACATGCGGGCGCATCGCGCGCAGCGCAGTTTTCAAAGCGTCTGGCGTGTGGGCATAGTCGACAAACACCGCTGCCTTATTGTCACGCGTCGCGGCCAGTTGCATGCGGCCGCGAACGGTTTCCAAGTCCTTGAAGGTGTCAAACACATGCTGCGGTTCGGCACCGCAGCCAATCGCCAAGCCAGCGGCTGCCAAGACGTTTTCGGCTTGAAACCCACCGATTAGGTCCAGCCGTGCGGTATGTGCCGCGCCGTGCCATGTGAACATCAGCTCTTGCCCGGTGGCGTCGAACCGACGGGCTTTGATGCGCAACTCGTTGTCATCACCCTGCCCGACGCGGATCAGGTTTTGACCGCGCGCTTCGGCAATGGTGGCAATCTCGGCGCCTTTCGGGTCATCCATGTTGATGACAGCCGTGCCGCCTTCTGGCAACACGCGGGCGAACAACCCGGCCTTGGCGGCGAAGTATTCTTCGAAGGTTTCGTGGTAGTCCAGATGATCCTGCGTGAAATTCGTGAACGCCGCAGCGGTCAGGCGCACGCCATCCAAGCGGCGTTGTGCCAAGCCGTGG
Source organism: Aliiroseovarius sp. CAU 1755 (assembly GCF_054482655.1). Taxonomy (NCBI): domain Bacteria; kingdom Pseudomonadati; phylum Pseudomonadota; class Alphaproteobacteria; order Rhodobacterales; family Paracoccaceae; genus Aliiroseovarius; species Aliiroseovarius sp. CAU 1755. The sequence continues at coordinate 169,516 of NZ_JBTLRH010000002.1, forward strand.
CTCGAGGCCTCCATCGCCGCATGAGTGACACCCGCGCCGGCCATTTCGGCCAGCACCTTGTGCAAGGTGATCGGCTCGGGCGTGGTGTGAGCCAGCGGCGCGGTAAAGGCCCCTTCGACCCCGGTGGTGCCCAGATTGGCCGCCTTGATCCCCAGCAAAGTCCAGATCTGGCGTGTGAAATTGGCCACCGATGTCTTGCCGTTGGTGCCGGTTGCCGCAACCATATGTTCGGGCTGTGCGCCAAACCACAGGGCAGCGGCATAGGCCAGAGCCATACGTGGATCTTCGGTGACGACCAAAGCCGCGTCCGAGGCGTCCAGTTCCGCCTTGGCGATCTTTGCCCCTTCCGGGTCGGTCAGGATCGCACCCGCCTTCATGCGCAGGGCAAATTGAATGAATTCGCCGCCATGCACCTTTGATCCCGGCAGGGCCGCAAACAAATGGCCGGGTTTGACGCACCGGCTGTCCACCGACAGGCCGGTGACCTGCACCGCTTTGCCACCCCGGGCGCTCAGCCCCAGCTCGGCCAGGGATTTCGTTGTCGTCTCAGCGCCCATGATGTTCGTGCCTGTCCTGATCAGTTCGAGGTGAGTGTTACCCCAGTTGACGCAAAGGATTCAACGACGGGTTCCGCTTCGGGCTTCATTCCCAAAAGAGGCGCCGCGCGGCGAATGATCTCGGCCGCGACGGGCACGGCGGTCCAGCCGGCCGTGCGGCGCGGCTTCGGGCCCGTCGTTTCGACTGGTTCGTCCAAGGTGACCACCAGCACATATTTCGGATTGTCCGCGGGGAACATACTGGCGAAAGTGTTGATCACCTTGTCGTCATAATAACCGCCCTGCGGCCTTGGCTTGTCCGCCGTGCCGGTCTTGCCCGCCACCTTGTAGCCCGCCACCTCGCCAAAGGACGCGGTGCCTTCGGTCACGACCTTGCGCAGCATCGCGCGCGCCGCCGCCGCCGAGGTCGCCGAAATGACACGCGGGCCACGCGCGATCCGGTCCTGTTTCAAAACCGTGGGCTTGACCATGAACCCACCATTGGCGATCGCCGCATATCCGGCCGCAAGGTGCATCGGCGTCGAGGACAGCCCGTGACCATAGGAAATGGTCACCGAGCTAAGCTTGCCCCACTGCTTGGGCAGCAACGGGGTCGAGCCACGCGCTTCGACGATTTCAAACGGGGTGCGATCGAACATGCCGATGGCGCGCAGAAATTCCTGCTGGCGCTCGGGGCCGATCTCCAATGCCATGCGTCCGGTGCCGCGGTTCGAGGATTTCACGATGATGTCCGCGACGCTAAGCTTTCCGTAATTCTTGTTCTTAAACTCACCAATCCGGTAGCCTGCGATCCGCATCGGGACATCGGTATCAATCACGGTGTTCGGGTTCACCAACCCAAGATCCATCGCCTGAATGGCGGTGAAAATCTTGAAGGTCGATCCCAATTCATACACGCCCTGAACGGCCCGGTTGAACAATGGGCTGTCGGACTGATCCCCTTTGGTCAGCGCGCGCGGGCGCTTGTTGGGGTCGAAATCGGGCAATGACACAACCGAGATAACCTCGCCGCTGTGCACATCCATCAAGATCGCTGCTGCCCCCTTGGCGTTCATCAGCTTCATACCGCCATACAGCACCCGCTCGATCGCGGTCTGGATGGTCAGGTCGATGGACAGCTCAAGCGGTTTGCCGCCATTTGCCGGGTTGCGCAGATAGTCGTCGAACTGCTTTTCGACGCCCGCCACACCGATCACCTCGGCCGCACTGACACCTTCGCGACCGAAACTGGCCCCGCCCAGAACATGCGCTGCCAGCTTTCCGTTGGGATAGAGGCGCATCTCGCGCGGGCCGAACAGAAGACCGGGTTCGCCGATATCGAACACGGCCTGCTTCTGCTCAGGGCTGAGTTTCTTTTTGATCCACAAGAACTTGCGCGTGCCTGTGAAGTCCTTGATCAGCCGCTCGCGCTTGAGGTCGGGGAAGATCTTGACCAGCTCGTCCGCGGCGCGTTGCGGGTCCACCATCTGGGGCGGCTGGGCGTAAAGGGCGTGGGTAACAAGGTTGGTGGCCAGAAGGCGTCCCTGCCGATCAACGATGTCGGCGCGCGCGGTCGCGATGGCCGCACCGGGCGCTTGGGCGCGCGGCTCTTTGGGGTCCGTCGCGGACAGGGTGGCCATACGTCCGCCGACCACCAGAAACGCACAAAAGAACATGCCTGCCAGCACCAGCAACCGACCCTCGGACTGAAGTCGGGCACGGTCGCGGATTTCTTCATGGCGGTGACGCAGGTTTTCACGTTCGATCGCGTCGGGGTTTTCACCCTTGGCGCGGGCGTCCAGAATGCGGGCCAGTGGGCGCAGAGGAATACGGGTCATCGATCAAGATCTCCGCTGACATCAAAGGTTTCCGTGATCTCGGGGCCGTCCTCGGACGGATAGGCAATTTGATCGACGCGGCCGAACTGCTCTGGTGCCAGCGGCAACAGGCCAAGGCGCCCGTAGTTCATCTCGGCCAGATCACGCAGGCGGTCGGGGCGGTTCAGATAGGCCCATTCAGCGCGCAGAACGGAAAGCTGCTCTTGCATCTGGCCAATCTCGCTCTGCAATTCTTCGACTCGATCCAGCGAGGCTTGGGTTTTGTAGTTCTCGGAATAGGCCCAATAGGCCAATGCCATGACGACCAAAGCGGATGTGATGTAAAGCAAGCTACGCATTATGATTTGTCCTTGAAAACAAGGGGTGGAAGGCCAAGTTTGCGCCGGTCGGATGGCCCGGCAGGCGCATCTGTTCGAGTGGCCACGCGCAGGCGGGATGACCGCGAGCGGGGGTTTACGGCAAGCTCATCTGCGTCCGGCGCGATGGCTTTGCGCGGGGTCAGCTTAAAGCGCGGCGTTTCTGCGGCCTCTTGCGGTGCATAGCGCGACCCGCCCCCGCCTTCTGACGCGCGGGCTTGGAAAAACCGCTTCACCACGCGATCCTCCATCGAATGGAAGGTCACGACGGCCAGCTTGCCACCGGGTTTCAAGGCGCGCTCGGCGGCCTCCAGCCCGTCGATCAGTTGGCCGAATTCGTCATTCACCGCGATGCGGATCGCCTGAAACGACCGTGTGGCCGGGTGGCTCTGACCGGGTTTCGAGCGGGGCAGGCATTTTTCCACGATGCTGGCCAATTGCACCGTCGTTTCAAATGGCGCCTCAGCACGCGCCCTGACAATGGCCCGCGCAATGCGGCGTGAGGCACGTTCTTCGCCGTAGTGATAAAGGATGTCGGCCAGCGTTTCTTCGTCGGCATGATTGACGATATCGGCGGCGGTCGGGCCGGATTGGCTCATCCGCATGTCCAGCGGCCCGTCGCGCATGAAGGAAAACCCGCGATCTGCCAGATCCAGCTGCATCGAGCTGACGCCAAGGTCCAACACCACACCATCCAACGGGCGACCTGCCAACTCGTCCAAGTCCGAGAATGTGCCTTCACGCAAGGCCAGCCGGTCGCCATACTCAGCGACCCAGTCGGCGGCCATGTCGAACACCATCGGGTCACGGTCAATGCCGCAAACCCAGTCCGCGCCTGCGTCCAGCAATCCGCGTGTATACCCACCTGCCCCGAACGTGCCATCCGCCCAATCGCCAGAAACAGGCGCGACCGCTTGCAAAAGCGGTCGTAATAGAACTGGGATATGGGGACGTTTTTCGGTGGCAGCCGGGTCGGTCATGTCAGCCATCCCCTCCGGAAACGGACCCGCCACTTAGAAGCGTCAGCGGATCGAAGTCTTCGGGTTGATCATCCAACCAAGCCTCGGCCTTGGCCATTTCGACATTTTCGTAGGTCTCGGGCTTCCAAATCTGGAACGTATCACCGGTGGCGATGAAGAACGCCTCGTTCTCAAGCCCGATTTTGGCGCGCAACTTTGCGGGCAGCACCAGCCGCCCGGTCTCATCCACCGTGGTGGGCAGCGACTGACCGTTGAACAGCCGTTCCAGCATGCGCCGTTCGATCGAACCGCGCGGCAGGTTCGCGATCTTCGTATCGACCTCGTCGATGGCCTCGATCGTATAGCATTCAAGGAAACTGCGGCGGTGGTCGCCGTATACAATGACAATGTTAGGGTTCAGACCATCGGTCCAGTCGGGGTCGCCAGCTTCCAGAACACGGCGAAACAGGGCTGGGATCGAAACCCTGCCCTTCGCGTCCACCTTGTGGTGGCTTTCGCCTCTGAACCTACGTGCCACTTGCGCGGCTCCTTCACTGTCCCAACTTCACTGCGCCCCGAATATTTAGGGCTGAAATAGAAACGGCGGATTGAGCTGCTGCCACTGCCCAATCCGCCGCCTGTCCCGTTTCCGGGTGTCCAGCTGCGCGCGCCACCTGGGGGGATGTCTGCTCGCGTTCGCGCCGGATCTCTTTCTTAGGATGAAGCGGGTGCCTGTATGAAACCTGACTTGGGAGTGTCGCGAGGTCTTGTTGCCTCTTATGTCCCGTCCTCATCTTGCATTTAGGGATAGCTTGGGAAATCGTGGGACGCAATAGTTTTCTATGGGAAAAATGGCCCACATCTTGTTTGCACCCCCCGCAAGAATCCACATCTAGTGGCAAAATCCGCAAGGATGGCGCGACACCTAGGGTGACGAAAACAAATTTGCACAATATATGGTGCTGCAAGCGCAGCGAAATTTATTCCCACATTTTCCCGGTTTTTTCTGAATTCCGGCAAATTTTTTGAATTTGGCAGGGGTCACCGCCCAAATCTCGAACGGAGACTCCACCCAAATTGCGCCCATTACAGGTGAATCACCCCATTTCCCACCTTCACAGGAGCAAGCGGGGGCAGACCGCCCCGCACGCGTCCCACGATTTCCCATCGCTCAGCTGGCGTTCACTGTCGTTGCAAACGGAAAACTGCCCGGCACCGTCTTGGGACAGCCGGGCAGTGGGGCGCGATCTGGTCGGGTGTGATGCGGTCAGGCGATCCCGCGCGCAATGAGATCCTGCGCCAACTTGGTGTAAGCATCGGCCACTGACCCCTCGCCCGCGGCGGCAGGTGTGCCGCTGTCGCCCGCCAGACGCACGTCCAGCGACAAGGGGATTTCGCCAAGGAAGGGTGCGCCCAGCTCGGTGGCCTCGTCGCGAACACCGCCGTGACCGAACAAATGCGCCTCGTGACCGCATTTGGGGCAGACATAGGTGGACATGTTTTCAACCAACCCCAGGATCGGCACGTTCAGCTTATCGAACATGTCGATCGCTTTGCGCGCGTCCAGCAAGGCCACGTCCTGTGGGGTCGAAACCACAATCGCTCCGGTGATTTGCGATTTCTGCGCCAGTGTCAGTTGCACATCACCCGTGCCCGGCGGCAAGTCGATGATCAGAATATCGAGCGGCGCCCATTCGACCTGAAACAGCATCTGTTGCAGCGCGCCCATCAACATCGGGCCGCGCCACACGACGGCTTCGCGGTCGGATTTCAACATCAGCCCGATCGACATCATCTTGACGCCATGCGCTTCGACGGGGATCAACTGTTCCCCATCTGGTGACGACGGGCGTTGACTGGTGCCCATCATGCGGGGCTGCGAAGGTCCAAGGATATCGGCGTCCAGAAGCCCAACTTTGCGCCCCTGACGGGCCAGTGCGACGGCGAGGTTGGAGCTGAGCGTGGATTTCCCCACGCCCCCCTTGCCCGAGGCAATGGCGATCACATGGGTGACACCGGGCACCGGCAACGGTCCGGCCTGCGGTTTGGGATGGCCACCTACCTTCAAGTTCGGGGCTTTGGGCGCGGATGCTGCCGGGCCGTGCGCGGTCAGGATTACGGACACGCGCTCGACCCCGTCCAGCGCGGCAATTGCCGCTTCAGCGGCGCGGCGCTGTGCTTCCATACCTGCTGCCTTTTCCGGGGTCTCGGCTTCGATCACGAAACTGACCGCCCCGTTTTCGACAGTCAGCGCGCGCACCATATCGCGTGACGCTAGATCCCCACCATCAGGCAAGGCAATGGAGGACAATGTGCCCATAATCTTTTCGCGCATATCCGACATCCAAAACTCCTTTGACTTCGCCCATTACTTGGCAGCTTTGAGCGCAGGCGCAAGGGGGCATCTGTTCATTGGCGCGCGTGACGCCGGCGCTGATTGGCACGGCTGACGGAGGCAGATCGCGGCCCCACCCGCCACAGAGCGCTTTTCTTTACGGTCGATTTTTGGGCACAGCGCCGAAGCACGAGGCGGTGCGCAAATTGACCTAAAGTCACCTTCTCTCAGATCGTTTCTGCATTGCAGAAAATACAGGCAAATTGCTCCGATTGAGGCATTAACCAGTTAAAATCATGGCATTTTTACGTATGCAATTTTTGCATATCGGGATTGCTTGATCGGGGTATTGTGCATCTGCAGCATTCCCCCCATCTTCTGTCTCAAGGCGACAGTGTGAGCGCCAACACGTTTTCAAAGCGGCATCGGCCGCGAGACCCGCAGGCCGCTGTGCCTGACATGTAAGTGAGTAAGTAAGATGACACACGCGACCGAAATCCTTCTGGCCCCCGTCGGCATTGCCGACCGTCTGGCCGCCCGCTTTGCCGAATGGAAAGAGCAGGTGGAAACCCGCGCGCTGTTCCGCAAAACCGTGCGCGAATTGAATGCGCTGAGCAACCGCGAACTGGAAGATCTGGGCATTGCCCGCGCTTCGGTCCGCTTGGTGGCGCGCATGGCCGTTTACGGCAACTAAGTTTTCTGGCCACCACCTCCCTCCTCCCGGGTGGTGGCTTTGATTGGCGGCGGGGTCGACCTCCTCCCCGGCCTCGCCGCTCAATCACCAAAGTTTCGGGCCTTCTTCCTCCTCCCTTAGAAGGTCCGCGGGTCGCGGTGGCGCCGTCCTCCTCCCTGGCGCCACTGCACCCCCAAAGATCCGGTTCGCCCCACCTCCTCCCGGGGTTGAACCGATACGGTGACGGGTCTACCTCCTCCCAGGCCCCAAACCTTCTGACGTCGGGTTCCTACCTCCTCCCAGGGATCCGCATCACATAGAAACGGTGGCGCTCACCTCCTCCCGGGCGTCGCCGTTTTTTTTGTATGTCCGAACGGGATGGAAGCCGGACGCTTGGACGGTGAACTCATCCAATAACGCTGGCTTATTTTCTGCTTAGCGTGCAGGCTTGGGACATGCTGAAAAAAGAAACGCTTCCCATCGCCTCCATCCGTGTGCCGGTCAAGCGCCTGAAGACGTTGGAGGACAACAAAGCCAATGCCTTGGCCGAGGATATTCTGGAGAACGGACAGTTAACGCCCATCCGCGTGCGCGAAGACGCCAAAGGCTATGTGCTGATTGAAGGCTTGCACCGGCTGGAAGCCCTGAAAAAGCTGGGTGAAGGAACGGTTGAAGGCTACAAGGTGCGCGCGCGGTTGCACTGATCCGGGACCCGCTGTTCGCCCACGACTCTGCCGACCCTTGGTGGTCCGGAAAAACGCGTGGTCCGGGATAACGGCATCGCTTTCAAGGCAGGTGCATGGCGGCGCAGATCGGCGCTGATGGCCCGACGCTCTCTTAGAACGGCACGTCGCCCGCCTGCGCTGCGGGGACGATGAACTTGGAAACGACTTTCTTCGCTCCCGCCTTGTCAAACTCGATATCCAGCTTGTCGCCTTCGATGCCCATCACCGTGCCATAGCCGAACTTGGTGTGAAACACGCGGTCGCCTTGGGTGAAGGACGATACTGCCGTTGCGTCGATCACCAACCCGCGCGCCTCGTTCGGGCTGGATTTCGCGCGTATATTCCCATGCGCCTGCATCCGCTTCCACCCCGGCGAGTTATAGGCATCGGCCCGGCTGGCTTTGTCCTCAAGCGGTGACGCACCGAAATCGCCTGCCGCACCGCCATAGCCGCCGCCATAAAGCCCCGGGGCGGTCAGCACCTCGACATGGTCTGTGGGCAGTTCATCGACGAAGCGCGAGGGGAGTTGTGACTGCCACTGGCCGTAAACGCGGCGATTGGCGGCAAACGAGATCGTGCAAATCTCCTCGGCCCGTGTGATGCCGACATAGGCCAGACGGCGCTCTTCTTCGAGGCCCTTCAGCCCGCTTTCATCCATCGAGCGTTGGGATGGGAACAGCCCATCCTCCCACCCCGGCAGGAAGACCGCAGGAAACTCCAACCCCTTCGCGCCGTGCAGCGTCATGATGGTCACTTTTTCCTCGGCGTCATCGCTGTCATTGTCCATGATCAGGCTGATATGCTCCAGAAATCCTTGCAGGTTCTCAAAGCTCTCCAACGCCTTGACCAGTTCCTTGAGGTTTTCCAGCCGCCCCGGCGCTTCGGGCGTTTTGTCGTTCAGCCACATCTCGGTATAGCCGGATTCTTCCAAGATCACCTCGGCCATTTCGACGTGGGTGTCAGCCTCGGCGCGCAACTGGTTGAACCAGCGATCCAACCCCATGACCAGCTCGGCCAGCCCCTTGCCGCCCTTGCCTTTGATGGCACCGCTTTCGACCGCAATCCGCGCGCCTTCGACCAGCGACACGCCGTTTTGGCGCGCAAGCCCCTGAATGGTCTGCACCGCCTTGTCACCCAGCCCGCGGCGCGGCGTGTTGACGATGCGTTCAAACGCCAGATCGTCGTCTTGGCTCACTGCCAGCCGGAAATAGGCCATCGCATCGCGGATTTCCAAACGCTCGTAAAAACGTGGGCCGCCGATGACGCGGTAAGGCAGACCAATGGTCAGGAAACGATCCTCAAAGGCGCGCATCTGGTGGCTGGCACGCACAAGAATGGCCATATCGTCCAGCGACTTTGGTGCCATGCCACGGGTGCCGGATTGCATCGCTTCAATCTCTTCCCCAACCCAGCGGGCTTCTTCGTCGCCATCCCAATGGCCGATCAGGCGGACCTTTTCGCCGCCTTCGGCGTCCGTCCAAAGCTCTTTGCCCAGCCGGTCTTCGTTGCCCGCAATTACGCCGGAGGCGGCCGCCAGAATATGCGCGGTCGACCGGTAGTTTTGTTCCAGCCGGACGACTTTGGCGCCCGGAAAATCCTTTTCAAACCGTAAGATATTTCCCACTTCCGCCCCGCGCCAGCCATAGATCGACTGGTCGTCATCGCCCACACAGCAGATATTCTTGTGACCCGCCGCCAGCAGGCGCAGCCACAGGTATTGGGCCACGTTGGTATCTTGGTATTCGTCGACGAGGATGTAGCGAAACCAGCCTTGGTATTGCTTCAGGATGTCGTCGTGTTTCTGAAAAATCGTGACCATGTGCAGAAGCAGGTCGCCGAAGTCGCAGGCGTTTAGGGTTTTGAGGCGCGCCTGATACTGCGCATAAAGCTCGGGGCCGCGTCCATTGAACGCGTTGGCCTCACCCGCCGGCAGCACCTCGGGCGTCCAAGCCCTGTTCTTCCAGTTGTCGATCACGCCAGCGAGCAGCCGCGCGGGCCAGCGCTTTTCGTCGATATTGTTGGCGGCAATCAGCTGCTTCATCAGCCTGATCTGGTCGTCCGTGTCCAGAATGGTGAAGTTCGTTTTTAGCCCCACAAGCTCGGCATGACGGCGCAGAAGCTTCACACAGATCGAGTGGAACGTGCCCATCCAGGGCATCCCCTCAACCGTTTGCCCCAGCAGGCTGGCGACACGCTCTTTCATCTCGCGCGCGGCCTTGTTGGTGAAGGTTACGGCAAGGATCTCGTTCGTCCGCGCCTGCCCGGTGTTCAAAAGATGCGCAATCCGCGTCGTCAGAGCCTTGGTCTTCCCCGTCCCCGCACCCGCCAGCATCAGGACGGGGCCGTTCAACACCTCGACCGCCTCGCGTTGCGCGGGGTTCAGCCCATCAAGGTAAGGCATCGGGCGCGCGGCCATCGCCTGTTGCGACAGGCTGGGGCGGGCGGCGGCCTCGAATGCGTCGTTTTCGTCGAATTCGCTCATGGGTGTTCTTTATCAACGGGGGATGCGGGTGGGAAGAGTGTTCCACGAATGTTCTTTGCGCGCAAACCGATTGTCGCCTGCGGGCTGAAATTCTCCGCCCCCTAAAGGGGGCGTGGCGCACCCTGCCCCTATATATAATGACACGCCATTGACAACCTGCCCCTTCCCGACCCATCTAACGCCCCGTGATGAGGGGCCAGTATTGCGTGGCCTGACTGAGTCGAGAGGAAGTTCATGCCAGTTGTCGTCGTTGAAAGCCCGGCCAAAGCCAAGACCATCAACAAGTATCTTGGGTCGGACTACACCGTTCTTGCCTCTTACGGTCACGTGCGTGATTTGCCGCCCAAGGATGGATCGGTCGACACAGACGCCGATTTCGCGATGAAATGGGAAATTGGCCGCGACAGCGCCAAGCACGTGCGCGCCATTGCGGATGCGTTGAAAGACGACAACAACCTGATCCTCGCAACCGACCCCGATCGTGAAGGCGAAGCGATTTCGTGGCACCTTGAGGAAGCCCTGCGCAAGCGGCGGGCGATCAAGAAGGACACACCGGTCAGCCGTGTTGTGTTCAACGCGATCACCAAATCCGCAGTGACCGAGGCGATGGAGCATCCCCGCGACGTCGACACCGATCTGGTCGAGGCCTATCTGGCCCGTCGCGCACTGGATTATCTGGTGGGCTTCAACCTCAGCCCCGTTCTGTGGCGCAAACTGCCCGGCGCGCGCTCTGCGGGCCGTGTGCAGTCGGTCTGCCTGCGCCTGATCGTTGAGCGTGAGGAAGAGATTGAGGCGTTCAAGGCCCGTGAATATTGGTCTGTGAAAGCATTGCTTTCCACCCCACGCGGGCAGGAATTCGAGGCACGTCTGACAGTTCTGGGCGGCCAAAAGCTGGACCGCTATGACCTTGAGAACGAGACCGCTGCCGAAATGGCCGTGCAGGCGATTTCCTCGCGCGATCTGACCGTTCAGTCGGTCGAAGCAAAACCCGCGACCCGCAACCCCTCGCCGCCCTTCATGACGTCGACCCTGCAACAGGACGCCAGCCGCAAGTTCGGCTTTGGCGCGCGTCAGACAATGTCGACGGCCCAGCGCCTGTATGAAGCTGGTTACATCACCTATATGCGGACCGACGGGATCGACATGGCGCCGGAAGCCGTGGCCGCCGCGCGTGACGCGATTTCGGATCGCTATGGCAAGGAGTTCATCCCGGCCAAGCCCCGGATTTACAAGAACAAGGCCAAGAACGCACAGGAAGCGCACGAATGTATCCGCCCGACGGATATGACCGTTTCCGCAAGCGATCTGGCGCGGTTGGAACCCGATCAGCGCAAGCTTTACGACCTGATCTGGAAGCGCACGCTGGCCAGCCAGATGGAAAGCGCGAAGTTCGAACGCACCACGGTTGATGTGGGCTCATCCGACGGTCAGGTCGTGCTGCGCGCCACCGGACAGGTTGTCGTGTTCGAGGGCTTTCTGAAGGTCTATGAAGAAGGTCGCGACGATCAGGTGGTGGATGACGACGACAAGCGCCTGCCCCAGATCATGGAAGGCGAAAAGGCCGAGAAAAAGGGTGTCACGCCCGAACAGCATTTCACCCAGCCCCCGCCCCGTTACACCGAAGCCACGTTGGTCAAGCGGATGGAAGAACTGGGCATCGGTCGCCCCTCGACCTACGCATCCGTTATCACCACGATCCAGGACCGCGAGTATGTTCGCAAGGACAAGAACCGCCTGTTTCCTGAAGATAAGGGCCGGATCGTCACCATCTTCCTGATGAACTTCTTCCGCAAATATGTGGGATACGAGTTCACAGCGAATTTGGAGGAAGAGCTGGACGAAATCTCGGCGGGCGACATGGACTACAAAGAAGTGCTCGCGCGCTTCTGGCGTGATTTCTCGGCGGCAATTGCCGAGACATCAGAATTGCGCATTTCGGAAGTGCTCGACAAGCTCGACGCCGCCCTTGCGCCGCAACTGTATCCGCCCCGCGAAGATGGATCAGACCCGCGCATCTGCCCGAAATGCGGCAACGGTCAGCTGCACCTGAAAACCTCGCGCACTGGTGGGTTTGTCGGTTGTGGCAACTATCCTGAATGCACCTATACCCGCCCCATCGCGGGCGAAGGCGCCGAGGGGGATGAACGTCTGCTGGGCGAAGATCAGGGCGACGAGATCTGGTTGAAATCTGGTCGTTTCGGCCCCTACGTGCAGCGCGGTGAACCGACGCCTGAAAACAAAAAACCACCACGTGCCAGCCTGCCCAAAGGGTGGGACAAGGACGCGATGGACCTAGAGAAGGCTCTGGTGCTGCTGTCCTTGCCCCGCGAAATTGGCGAACACCCCGAAGGCGGCATGATCAGCGCGAATTTCGGGCGCTTTGGCCCTTATGTCATGCACAAACTGCCCGACGACGCCAAACCGACCTATGCCAATCTGAAAGACCCCGATGACGTGTTCGAGATCGGCATGAACCGCGCGGTCGAGATGCTGGCGGAAAAACGCGCCAACCCCGGTGGGCGCGGACGCGCAGCGGCCAAGCCGTTGAAAGAACTGGGCGAACATCCCGAAAACGGCGGGCCGGTCAATGTCATGGACGGGCGCTATGGGCCTTATGTGAAATGGGAAAAGGTCAACGCGACCATTCCCAAGGATGTCGAAGCCGCTGACGTGACCATGGAGATGGCGGTCGCCCTGATCACGGAAAAAGCCGGGAAGAAGAAGCCTGCGAGAAAGAAAGCAGCACCGAAGAAGAAAGCGGCAGCAAAGAAACCCGCCGCAAAGAAAAAGCCCGCCGCCAGCAAGGGCTGACGGCGGCTTTGACACCTTGATCCGGGCCAGAAATGCGACACTGCGGGTGCCACATTCAAACTCGCGCATTCGTGAGTTGAAACCTGCGCGCGCGTTGGATTGATTGCGCCCAAACGCAATCGAACAGTGAGCCTCACCATGTCACGTATTCTTTCGCGCCGCGCGGTCATCGCGGGCGCAACAGCCTCTTTCGTGCTGCCCGCTGCCGGGCTTGCCACACCCATCATCGAAACCGCTAAGCGCAACGTGTCGAGCTTTGCCAGTCAGGACTGGCGTGATCATTTCGACAAGCTGGACCGGGTCACGATCGTCTGTGACACGGTTTCGCGCGCCTTGCATTACTGGAGCGCGGATGGCCGCGATTATCGCATTTATCCTTCCTCGGTTCCGATGACGGATGAACTGACCAAGACCGGATACACAAAGATTGTGCGCAAGAAGGTCGGACCAGACTGGACGCCGACCCCCAGTATGATGGAACGTAATCCAGACCTGAAATACACCCCGCCCGGCCCGGACAATCCGCTGGGCACGCACGCCATGTATCTGGATTGGCCCGCTTATCTGATCCACGGCACCCATGACACGCGCAAGATCGGGCGGCGCAGTTCGGATGGCTGTATCGGGCTATACAACAGCGCCATCGCCGAGCTGTTCTCGATCACGCCAATTGGCGCACAAGTGCGGGTCATCTAAGGGGGGCCGTAAGAAAGGCGCGGCCTAAGCGGCATCCTTTCTTTTCTGGTCGTCCGGCCCTTCAAGCAGGTCCGCAACAACCGCGCCGACTACTTGCGTGCGGTCCTTTACCCCAGCCTTGCGGTAGATCGCGTTGCTTTGCGATTTGACCGTGCCTCGACTGGTGTTGCGTGCCTCGGCGATCTCGGCCTCGGTCATGCCCTTGACGGTCAACAGCGCGATGTCCTGCTTGGCTTCGGTCAACGACCATTGCGCGAACATGGCTTGCAACATTGCGGTGAAAAAGCCAGCGGCTGCGCAACATTGTCCTGGCCGAGGTGAGGGTTTGGTTGCGCTGGCTTTAACTTCATTCATGGTGCGATTGCGTAGCGGTCTTAAATTTGCCTAATTCGTCGGGCAAACCGTTGGGGCAAAAAACAGATTTGAGCAATCGCATGAATGATAACAGGGATTATATCACCGAGGCAAAAGCCAAAGCGCGCGATGAGAAACGCGACGTTGATCGCGCGATCCAAACCGACAGAACGCACAGCTTTTTCCGCAAACGCACTGTGTCAATTGCCGGCGTGTTTGAAGGCATGTTTCTGACCGCGCTCATGGCTCTTGTGCCTTTTCTGGTTTTTGCGGGGTTGGCCATGTGGTCGTTCAACGCCACCGAAGATGGCGTCACGATGTCTTGGGTCTTTGTCCTGCTTGCCGTGGCCATTCCGCTTTTCGTGCTGTTTCGCGCCCTGACCTCCAAAACAGACGAACCCGCCGAAATGCTCACCGATTTGATTGGCGGCTTTTGGGTTGGCGTTTTTCCGTATCTATTGGTTGGCGGCCTGGTTGTGCTTGCCATCGCAACTTGGCTCGGGGTTTCTGTGCTGTTGGTGCTGGGCATATTGTGTGTTGGCGGCGTAATTCTGGCGGGACTCACAAATCAGTAGGCATTTCGCCCCGTCTCAGACACCTGTGCGTTAGCATGCGCATCGGTGCATTATCCTTAGGTGTCGCGAGCACATGAACTCGGACCTAAGTAGAAATACCTGCGCGCGCCTCAAACGCTCACGTTTCGTTGACTCCCTCCCCCCCACGCGTCAGAACAGGTGCGAAACTGACGAGAGGTAACTTTCATGAAAAAGGTATATGGCAGCGCCGGCGAAGCCCTTGATGGGCTGCTGAGCGACGGCATGCTGATTGCCGCCGGGGGCTTTGGCCTGTGCGGCATTCCCGAGCTTCTGATCGACGCGCTGGTCGAAAGCGGCGTCAAAGACATCACGATCGCATCAAACAACTGCGGTGTTGATGGCTTCGGGCTTGGCAAATTGCTGGACACCAAGCAGATCAAGAAAATGATGTCGTCCTATGTGGGCGAGAACGCCGAGTTCATGCGCCAATACTTGTCGGGCGAGTTGGAGCTTGAGTTCAACCCGCAAGGCACATTGGCCGAGCGCATGCGCGCTGCCGGTCACGGCATCCCCGGTTTTTATACCAAAACCGGCGTGGGCACCGTCATCGCTGAAGGCAAAGAAGTGAAGGTCTTCAATGGCGAGGAATATATCCTTGAGGAAGGCATCTTCGCCGACCTGTCCATCGTGAAAGCTTGGAAAGCCGATGAAACCGGCAACCTTGTGTTCCGCAAGACCGCCCGCAACTTCAACCCGCCCGCCGCCATGTGTGGCAAGGTTTGCGTGGCCGAAGTCGAGGAGATTGTGCCGACAGGGTCGCTTGACCCCGATGCGATCCACCTGCCGGGCATCTATGTGCATCGCATCATTCAGGGCGATCACGAAAAGCGTATCGAACAACGCACCATTCGGGAGGGCTGAGATCATGGCATGGGACCGCAATCAAATGGCCGCCCGCGCGGCACAGGAACTGCAAGACGGATGGTATGTGAACCTTGGCATCGGCATCCCGACGCTGGTGTCCAACTTCATCCCTGATGGGGTCGAGGTCACACTGCAATCGGAAAACGGCATGCTGGGCATGGGCCCCTTCCCGACCGAGGCCGAGATCGACGCCGACCTGATCAATGCTGGTAAGCAGACCATCACCGAACTGCCCCAGACCTCGTATTTCGACAGCTCGATGAGCTTTGGGATGATCCGGGGCGGCAAGATCGCCATGGCGATCCTTGGCGCGATGGAAGTGGCCGAAAACGGCGATCTGGCGAACTGGATGATCCCCGGCAAGCTGGTCAAAGGCATGGGCGGCGCGATGGACCTTGTGGCCGGTGTTGGCCGCGTGGTGGTCGTGATGGACCACACCAACAAGCACGGCGACAGCAAAGTGCTGAAGGAATGCAGTCTGCCGCTGACCGGCAAGGCCGTGGTCGACCGTATCATCACCAACCTTGGGGTTCTGGATGTGGTCGAGGGGGGCTTGAAAATCGTCGAGACCGCCGATGGCGTGACCGAGGACGAATTGCGCGCCGCGACCGAGGCGACGATCGTCAACTAAAACCAGCGCGAACACGATATCAAGGGGCTCCCGTTCGGGGGCCCTTTGTTGTTTCACGTGGGGCTGATGCGTGCGGGTGAAGGCTTCTCGCCGTATTTCCCCTCGCAATTGCGCGGAAGCTTTCATAATCTCGCCTCAATCCCCCGCCATAAGCCGGGCAATGACAATGAGCAGCACAAACCCCATATCATCCACTGCAGGGAAACAATCTGCACCGGACGTCGCCCCCCGGCGGCTGCGTGATACGCTTGTGCTGTTTGGGTTGTTCGGGCTGGTCCTGGTCGGGCTGATCGGGCTGGCGGCTGCAACCGGGTGGGACGAAACCCGCGCCCAGCTTGCCAAGCTGACGGGCTTGCAATTTGTTGCCCTGCTTGCACTCAGCCTTGTGAATTACCTGTTTCGTGGGCTGCGCTGGCATATCTTTGCGCGCAAACTGGGACTGCCCACGGGTCTTGTCCAAGACCTGCGCCACTTCCTTGGCGGCTTTGCTATGTCGGTCACACCCGGCCGCGTGGGCGAGCTGGTGCGGATGCGCTGGCTGAAACGCGAAACCGGTTGGGCGTTTGAACGCACAGCGCCGCTTGTGTTGGTTGATCGCGCATCGGACCTGTCAGCCATGGCCCTGATCCTTGGGCTTGCGCTGGCCTTTTCGGCCACCGGGATCGCGGGCGGGCTGCCCGTCACCATCCTTGCCCTGATCGCCGCCTTCGCCGCGACCCGACCGCGCCTGCTGGGCTGGTTTGCCACGATGGGGCACAGGATCACCGGGCGGTTTGCGCGGCTTTGGGCCAAGATCCGCCGTGCCTCCCTTTCGCTGTCGGCGTTCACTTCGCCCACATTGATGGCGCTTGCCGCTCTGATCGGGGTCATTGGCTGGATTGCCGAAGGCTATGCCTTTCACCTTCTTCTGATGTGGATGGGGGCCGATATCGGCTTTGCCAAGGCGGTCGCCATCTTCGTCTTCTCAACCCTTGCCGGTGGCCTGACCGGTGCACCCGGCGGCGTCGGCGGGGCTGAAGCCGCCATGATCGCCCTGCTTGCGATGGAAGGCGTGCCGCTTGAGGTCAGCGTCCCCGCCACCGCCATCATCCGCGTAACAACCCTTTGGTTCGCCATCGGGATCGGCCTTCTGGTCTTTCCCGTCGCCGAACGCAACTCTTTGAGACATACACATGGTTTGGAAAAATAACGAGTATTCCGGCTGGGGCCGCGTTCTGAAAGCCTCTGCCGAACTGGCGCGTCCCGAACGCGCCCGGAGCCTGAAGGCCGCGGTGGCGCAGCATCCCTGCCCGGCCATAGGCAATTGCCGATCCTATGGTGATGCGCCGCTAAACGACGGTGGTCGCGCCATCGACATGACGCGGATGAATCGCATCATCGACTTTGACGCAGACACCGGCGTTGTCACGGTCGAGGCCGGCATCACCATCGGTGATCTGGCCCACGTCTTCGCCCCGCGCGGATGGCTGCCCGCCGTCATGCCCGGCACCGGCTTTGCCACCGTGGGCGGCTGCATCGCACAAGACGTGCACGGCAAGAACCACCATAACGAGGGCAGCTTCGGCCAGCACGTTCTGTCGGTCACGCTGCTGAATGGTGACAAGCGCACCGTTGCTACGCCCACCCGAAACGCAGCCCTGTTCCGCGCCACCATGGGCGGCATCGGACAGACCGGCGTGATTGCCGAGACGAAATTGCAACTCAAACCCTGCCCCGGCGACGTGATGATGGTCACCGAACGCCGGGCCGAGGATTGGGACGACCACCTTGCCCTGCTCGATGGCAGTCAGGCCACCTATTGCGTGGGCTGGATCGACACGACCGCCAAGGGTGCAGCCCTTGGGCGCGGTGTCATAGAAGAGGCCGAGTTGGCCGCTGGGCTTCTGCCCAAGGCAAAGCCGTCCAAGAAGATCCCGCTGGACGCGCCGAATTTCGCACTGGCGGGTCCGGTCGTCCGGGCCTTCAACAACGCTTATTACCGACGGGTGCCAAGCTCGGGGCGCTCGTCCGTCAAACGGATCGACGACTTCTTCTTCCCGCTCGACAAAATCCACGACTGGAACCGCCTTTACGGAAAACGCGGCTTTTACCAGTTTCAAAACGTGGTGCCGCTGGACCAGGCAGATGCCTTGAAAGCGATGCTGGAGCTGATCGCGGGCGCAGGCCTTTCGTCGCCTCTGGCCGTGCTCAAACGCATGGGACCGGGACGTGCCGGGCATATGAGCTTCCCGATGGAAGGCTACACGCTCGCCGTCGATTTCCCCGCCCGTGACGCGGCTGTCGACCTGATCGCGATGCTTGAGGACATGACCATGGACGCTGGCGGGCGGCTTTATCTTGCCAAGGACGCATTGGCCACTGGACCCGCAATCAAGGCGATGTATCCCGAACATGGCGACTGGGTGAAACAGGTCAACAAGGCCGACCCGGATCACGCGCTGGAAACCGATATGGTGCGCCGTCTGAACCTGCGCGAGGCGGAGTAAGAACATGACAAAGACCAAACAAAACCAGTGCTGGATCATCCTAGGTGCAACTTCGTCCATGGCGCGCGCCTTTGCGCAGGCCGTGGCCGATCAAGGCGCAAGTGTCATTCTGGCCGGGCGCGATATGGACGACCTGAAACGATCCGCAACAGACCTGTCCGCGCGCGGTGTGACCGCTGAGGCGGTGAAGTTCGACGCCCGCGACATCGCAACCTTCCAGCCGATCATCGACCGCGCCGGGCGCGAGGAGGGCGTAATCAACGCCGCAGTCTTTGTTGGCTCGATGCCCGCTCAAGAAGACATCGACGCCAACCCCGCCCTGATCGAAGGCGTGGTGAAAGACAGCCACACTGGCCCTGCGGCATTCCTGACCATGCTCGCCCCAATCATCGAAGACCGGGGTGCGGGCACAATTGTCGGCGTTTGTTCGGTTGCAGGCGATCGGGGTCGGATCGGCAACTATGTCTATGGCTCGGCCAAGGCAGGATTTGCCACCTATCTGTCGGGCCTGCGCAACCGCCTGACCCGCGCGGGCGGCCATGTGGTAACGGTAAAGCCCGGCTTCGTGGACACCGCGATGACATGGGGGATCGAAGGGATGTTCCTTGTCGCCTCACCCCAGAAGGTGGCGGCTGACATCCTGAAAGCGGTCGAGGGGCAGCGCAACGTAATCTACACACCGTTCTTCTGGCGCTATATCATGCTGATCATCCGACACATCCCGGAGTTTATCTTTAAGAAGATGTCGATCTGAGGACCGGTTTGACCAGGCGGCGCGTTAGCCGACCCCGAACCATTCCTGCCACAAGCCTGCGGCATAGAACATGATCGACATGGCCATCAACATCAGGCCAATGCCGCGCTTGTCCTTCATCGCAAAGACGATCGGGTCGTAATCCTGCTTGCCGTGCCAGCCCAGACGCACCATGCGGATCATCCACCACGCCAGCGGGATCTCGGCCACCCAGATCAGCCATTGCGTCTTGTAAAGCGAGATGGCCTGATCGGTGAAAGAATAGAGGAAAAACGCCACCAGCGCTGCCACCACACCCAGCGACGCCACGTTCAACAGGTCAGGCCGGTCAGGGCGGCCATAGCCGCGCCCCGGCAGACGGGCATCGGATGTGGCCAACGTAAGCTCGGTCAGCCGCTTCACGCAGCCCAGTGCCAGAAACACCGGGAAGATGAAGACAAGCAGGTAGCCCGACACATAGATGCCTGTCGCCGCCGCGCCCGCAACCACCCTGAGTGTGTAGAGCGAGGCCAGCACCGCGATATCGACCCAGCGCATCCGCTTGAGCTTAAGGGAATAGGCCAGCGACAACAGCATATAGAAGCTGACGACACCGACAAAAGCCCAGCCAAGGGCCGCGGCAACGCCCAACGCGATCACTGCCAACACCAGAAACGACACCATCCCCACCTGTATCGGCACCGCGCCCGAAGCAAAGGGACGTTTGCATTTCTTCACATGCAGCCGATCGGCCTCAAGGTCCAGAAGATCATTGACCAGGTATATGGAAGAGGCTGCGGCCGAAAAACTGATCACCCCAAGGATCGCCATCACAAGTGTGTTCAGGTCAAACGCATGCCCTGCAATCAACGGCACAAACAAAAGCACGTTCTTGACCCATTGATGCGGGCGGAAACTTCTAAGCACATCTTTCATGCGCCAGCCTGCATTGATGCGGGTCACGGGTTTGCCGCGTGCCTCCATCACCTTGGCCGAGCGTTCGTCCCCCACCACCAATGCGCCATCTGCATGGTCCCAGATCGCGCGATCCACTGCGGCGTTGCCACCATAATCGAACCCTTCTTCACCATAGGCGGCGATCAAGGCGTCGGCCTTGCGTTCGCCCTTGAGGTTGGTCACCCCGTCAGAGGCGAAGACGCGCTCTGACAGGCCGTGATCAGCTGCCAAACGTGTCACCAGCGACTGGTCCGACGCCGAGGCCAAAATGACCTCGTAGTCTTGGCTTTGCGCGGTGCGTGCCATCGCCAGAACCTCGGGTTCGACGGGCAGAAGGTCGGTGCGCAGCTGGGCAATCTGAGCCAGTTCAGCCTTCAGGCGTGCCGGGTTTTTGAAATGCGCAAAGCTGGTCTTCAGCGTGGCAAACGGGTTCTTTCCCAAGCCCGCCCAAAAGCATTCGAACAACATGTCGGTGCGCAGAAATGTGCCATCGACATCCAGCACCAAAGGCTTGCGGGCGGGTTTGTTGGCAGAATTGTCAGCCATTGGTCTACACTCCGTTCACGGCAAAAACACAGCCGTCAGACAAAAGCTCTGGCGGGGTCAGGCACAGGCCACGCGCCACTTGCCATGCCGCCAGAACCTTGGGCACATAAGCACGCGTCTCCGCATAAGGAGGCACACCGCCATTGTCGGTCACAGCGTTTTCGCCCGCATTATATCCAGCAAGGGCTAAAATGGGGTCGCCCTGAAAATGGGTCAGCAGCCACTGCAAATAGGCCACGCCACCTTTGATGTTCTGCGTGGGGTCACCGCTATCTGCCACACCAAAGCGTTCAGCCGTCGCCGGAATCAATTGCATGAGCCCCTGCGCCCCTGCCCCGCTTTCAGCGTCAACGCGCCCTGCACTTTCGACCGAGATCAGCGCAAGCACCAGTGCCGGAGATACAGGCGTGCCGATCGTCGCGCTCAGGATATCCTTGCCATACGCCTGCGCGATGCCCTGCAGATGTTGCAGGCGCGGCTGCGGCATACCTTCTTGCGTTGCGACAAGATCCAGCGCCGCGCGCACATTGGCGGGGCCTGCCTTGTCTAGGCGCGGCGAAACGGCGGTCCAGAACCAGTCCCATTCAGGCGAGATCGGCGCGACGCTTGCCACGACCGCGTCCCCGTCACCCGGTTCGGCGCTGTCGGTCTGGTCTGGGGATGTGCGGGGTTTTACGGCAAGAGCTGCGGCTTGAGCAGCCGGGTCGATCTGGATGGTGATCCGTTTGGCCCCAGCATCCGGCACGCCGACTCGCTTGAAGGTAAAGTCAGCAAAGGGCGCCGGCGCGTCATCCGCCTGCACCTGAGACCCCATTACAAGGGTCAGAAATATGCTTATGTTTACGAAGCGCCGCATTTGCGGTTCACTGCTCTGCCTCGGATTGTTTTGCCTTTTGTCGCAGATTTGTGTCTACAGAGCCAGAATTACCTTGAATCGTTTCCAAAACTGATGTCAGAAAGCCCACAAAATTAAGGACTATAAGATTATTTCAATTTTTTTCTCTATGTTTTTCAAAGCATTAAATAGTAAATACATTAAAAAATCGTTAAGCCATAAAAGGTACGAAACCCGCCCAACTCTCGCCCCAATCAAGGGGTTAATTAGCTACATGCCAAGCAGCGCTGCGGACGGCAAACAGTTCAGGCGCCAAGGTGAAAGAAACGAAACAACACCTTTTCGGAGTGACACAAAATGAAACTTTATAACCTGATCAAGACCTTCAAAGCCGACGAAGACGGCGCCGTAACCGTAGACTGGGTCGTTCTGACCGCAGCTATCGTGGGCCTGGGTATCGCAGTTCTGACTTCGGTTTCGGGCGGCACCAAATCGCTGGCCAACAAGATCTCGTCGAACCTGTCGACAATGACCATCATGACGCACTAAGCGTCGCATTAACCAGTAACCAAGGAGTATTACTATGAAACTTTTCAACCTGATCAAGACTTTCAAGGCCGACGAAGACGGCGCCGTGACCGTAGACTGGGTCGTTCTGACCGCAGCTATCGTGGGCCTGGGCATCGCAGTTCTGACATCGGTTTCGGGCGGCACCAAATCGCTGGCCAACAAGATCTCGTCGAACCTGTCGACCATGACCATCATGACGCACTAAGCCCAAAGCTTGTGCAAGAAAGGCCGCGCCCCTCCGGCGCGGCCTTTTTCGTTGTGCATTCTGGTTTTGGTCGATATGCAACAACAACACATCAAATCGGCGAGCTCTAGTATTGTTGCCGCATTTGATGAAATTCACCCTTAATTCATGCTTTGTGCTTCAAATTGCCTCAATTCACGAAGACATATATATCAATTAGTTCGTTTTGGGGATGCTCTCCATTCGGTTGAGGGAAAGGATTCAAGATGCGTTTGGTTTTTGGACTGGTCCTGGTCGTAGGCGTCGGCCTTGCAGGCTTCGCAGTCTATATGGCGCAGGGATTTATCGGCGACTATCAAGCCCAGCTTGAAGCAGAACGCGCCGCGCGCGCAAATGCAGTGCCGACGGTCGAAGTTTTTGTCGTAAATCGCGGTCTGCGATATGGCGAGCAACTGACCGAGGAAGACATTCGCCCGGTGAACTGGCCAGAGAATGCGATCCCCGAAGGCACGTTCCGCGCGATTGACGAGATTTTCCCGGACGGCGAAAAGAAATTCCGCACCGTTTTGCGGGCGATGGAAAAAGACGAAGCCCTGATGACCATTAAGGTCACCAAGCCGGGCGCCGATGCCGGTGTGGCGTCGCGCCTGTCTGCGGGTATGCGGGCATTTGCGATCAATGTTGATGTCAGCTCTGGCGTGTCGGGCTTTTTGCGCCCCGGAGACCGGGTCGATGTCTACTGGACCGGTCGCGGCGTGGATGACCTGGGCAACAACCAGGCGGTGACAAAGCTGATCCTTGCCGGTGTGACCCTGATCGCGGTCGACCAAATCGCGGACAGTGACCGCGCTGCGCCCTCAATTGCGCGCACCGTCACGGTCGAAGTCACGCCCCGTCAGGTGGCCGCGCTTGCGCAGGCCCAATCAAGCGGTCGCCTTTCTCTGTCGCTTGTCGGCGCAAAAGACGAAACCGTTTCGACGGCTGTCGAAGTCGGTCAAGACGAGTTGATTGGTGAGGTTGTCGGTCCGAAAAAAGAGATCTGCACGATCAAAACGCGCCGTGGCGCGGACATCATCGAGACCCCGATCGACTGTCCTGAATGACAATTTCCCTTTGCGGGCCGGCCCCCGGCCCGCAGACTGTTGCGACTTATCCACATGAATAGGAGGCAACAAGGCATTGATTCTTGCATTTTTTCAATTTCTAACGCAGTCTGCGTTTTAATTGGGCAAAAACCCATCACCGGACGTGAAGATCCGGAGCAGTCAAAAGGGGTCGCCCCCTTCTATCGAGACGTGATCAGAGAGGCAGGATCACATGAAATATGATCGTTTTATCAAGGCGGCCCTTTTGGGCCTGACGCTGGGCTTAGGCGCTCCCATGGGGGCATCCGCTGAAACCTTACGCGTCATGAGTGGCGCCCCATCGGGCGCACTAAAGGTTCCCATGAACCGTGCAGTGGTCGTCGAAAGTGACGCACCATTCGCCGAGCTTTCCATCGCAAACCCGGGCATTGCCGACATTTCGACGCTGTCGGACCGCACCATTTACGTGCTGGGCAAGACACCGGGACGCACGACGCTGACGCTGCTGGGTGCTGATGGCAAGCTGCTTACCAATGTCGAGGTGCACGTCGCCCCCGACATCGCAGAATTCAAAGAACGCCTGCGGCAAATCCTGCCCGGCGAACAGATCGAAGTGCGCACCGCTAATGACGGGATCGTCCTGTCGGGTATGGTCAGTTCGATCCAGCGCATGGACCGCGCGCTTGATCTGGCGCAGCGCTATGCGCCTGAACGTGTCTCGAACCTTATGTCCGTCGGCGGCACCCAGCAGGTCATGCTGAAGGTGCGCTTTGCTGAAATGGGCCGCTCGGTGCGTAAAGCGCTGTCCAGCTCTGTCGGGTTCAGTGGTGGGATCAACCAGACCATCGCTGCTGAAACCGGCACATGGCTGCAGAACGGCAACAACGCCGGCAGCTTCCCCGTCATTGTCGATGGCGATCAGGAAGGTGTCTTTGGCCTGAGCTTTGGCGCCGGCAGCCTGCAAGTGGGGATCCTTCTGGAAGCCCTTGAAAGCAAAGGCGTCGTTCGCACACTGGCCGAACCCAACCTGACCGCGTTGTCAGGTCAGGAAGCCTCGTTCCTGGCAGGTGGCGAATATCCGATCCCGGTCAGTTCCGGCGAAGATCGCATCACAGTCAGCTACAAACCTTTCGGGGTCGAGCTGACCTTTACACCAACGGTGCTTGCCGATGATGTGATCAATCTTCAACTGAACGCCGCCGTTTCAGGCATCGACAGCTCGATCAGCTATAACAACGGTGGTCTGACGCTGAATTCGTTCCGCCGCCGCGAAACCTCGACCACGGTCGAAATGCGGGATGGCGAAAGCTTTGCCATCGCGGGCTTGATCGAAGACGACTTTCAGGACGTGATCGGATCGGTGCCTTGGTTGGGTGACCTTCCGGTGCTGGGCGCGCTGTTCAGATCCACGGAATACGAACGCAAGCAATCCGAGCTTGTCATCATCGTGACCGCGCATCTTGTCAGCCCGACGCGCGGCGAAGTTCTGGCAGTTCCGACTGACCGCATTCGCCCGCCTTCCGAAAAAGACCTGTTCCTGTTTGGCAAGACCTCTGCCCCGAACAAACCGCGCACGGGCGCGGCGGGCGAAGTCGCGCAACAGGATTTCTCGGGTTCCTATGGCTATGTAATGGAGGACTGAGATGTCTCTCGCACGGATCAAACCCCTTCTCGCGGCGACGTCAATCATGGCCTTGCTGGCTGGTTGCGCCGATAACAAAACCGCCTTGGCGTTCTGGCACGGCGAAGCTGGTGCCCAAATCGACGAAGGCAATTTCGGCGTGCCCACCGCCTATAACCAAGGGGTGCAAACGGGCAAGATCGACGCTGTCGTCAGCATGGCGCATCGATTCAACCAGGAAACCGCAGACACGGTGAATTTTGAATTCAACCGCGCCAATCTTGATGATCAGGCCCGCAACATCCTGCGCAAGCAGGCCCATTGGATCAACCAATTCCCTGAATTGCGGTTCCGCGTTTATGGGCACACCGACCTTGTCGGGTCGAACGCCTATAACAAGCGTCTTGGTATGCGCCGCGCCCGCGCGGTTGTGAATTACCTTGTTGCCCAAGGCATCAGCCGTTCGCGTCTGGAAGCCGTGGTCAGCTATGGCGAAACACAGCCCCTGATC
Source organism: Aliiroseovarius sp. CAU 1755 (assembly GCF_054482655.1). NCBI lineage: Bacteria > Pseudomonadati > Pseudomonadota > Alphaproteobacteria > Rhodobacterales > Paracoccaceae > Aliiroseovarius > Aliiroseovarius sp. CAU 1755. The sequence goes on from NZ_JBTLRH010000002.1 coordinate 194,900, forward strand.
CCGACGCAACAGCCCGAGCTTCGCAACCGTCGCACGGTGACCGAAGTGACCGGCTTTGTTGGCCGCCACCCTACGGTTCTGGACGGCAAATACGCCGAAGTTATCTATCGCGAATATATCAGAAGCGCAGTTCCGGTGCCGATCATCTCGGCTGGCACGGCTGGCACGGTCGAAGGTGGTGGTGGCTGACGCCGCCAAGCCCTCGGACAAGTTTCAAAAAGGCGCGACACGGTCGCGCCTTTTTGCGTCTTGGTGCCGGTTTGCCGCTCAAATCTGCCCGCGGACCACATTTTTGCCACATTCAAGGGAAGTTGGCGTAATCTTTCCCCCTGTAGGACATCGTGATTTGCCTTATTAACATAGCCAACACACCATATATTGGTCGTCGGTTCCCGTTTAACACGAATGACTTTGCCGTTCCTCAGGTCGAAACAGATGCCATGCCCAGCACAAGATCGTCCCAAAAGAACGAATAATTTGGCCGTTTCAGCCGCAATCTTGCCCAGATTGGCTGGCACTTCTTGGGCCTGCCGGGAGCAGTCCGTGCGCAAATCCGACTCGCGCACCTTCTCCTGGAAAGAGGCCCCGACGGCAGAATGCTTGAATGCGGGCTCGAACTGGAAGGAATGAGTCAATGAGTGGCAGTGTTGCGCTACAGACAGACCCCGAACCGATCGTCGCGTGCACGATCTCTAGGGATGTTCAGAATTTCGATCTTCTGATCGAAGACATGGAGGCCGAACTGGGCGAAGCCTGGGGCGACCTGACGATGGAAGATGCCATCACTTTCTTTGCGCAACCCGATGCGGATGCCTTGGAATTTGTGGCCATCGCGCTGGACGAACAGGACGAAGCTGATCTGTCAAAGGTCGCAGGGGTCATCAAGGCCGCCGTCGAAAAAGATATCAAGGTCATCGTGATTGCCGAAGAGGTAAGCCCGATCGCCTTGCACCAGCTTTTGAAGCTGGGGGCCGAGGAATTCGTCCCCTACCCGCTTCCCGAAGGGGCGTTGCACGATGCGATCACGCGTTTGCGCGCCGCCGCATCCACCCAGCAAACCGATGTGGACGCAGGCGATCATGCCACGACGCTCAAGCCCAAGGGGGACCGCGAAGCTGTTATTTTGGCAGTGCACCCGATGGCTGGCGGCACCGGTGCGACGACACTTGCGGTTAACTTGGCGTGGGAGCTGACCCAAACCAATAAGAAAGACCCACCGCGCGTGTGCCTTTTGGATTTCGGTCTGCAATTCGGGTCCGCCGCCACCTATCTTGACCTGCCCCGTCGCGACGCGGTTTATGAACTGCTGTCCGACACCGAGATGATGGATCAGGACATCTTCATGCAAGCGTTGCTGACATATGGCGACCAGTTGCAGGTTCTGACCGCGCCATCTGACATGCTGCCTTTGGATCTGGTGACAAGTGAAGATATCCAGCGGGTTGTCGAAATGGCGCGTTGCAATTTCGATTATGTCATAATCGACATGCCCAATACGCTGGTTCAGTGGACGGAAACGGTCCTGCACGCGTCCCATGTCTATTTTGCTACGCTTGAGCTTGATTTGCGCTCGGCGCAGAACACGTTGCGGATGATCAAGGCCCTGAAAGCCGAAGAGCTGCCCGTCGACAAGCTTCGCTATGTGCTTAATCGCGCACCGAAGTTCACAGATCTGGCTGGCAAATCGCGGGTCAAGCGTCTGGCGGAAAGTCTGGATATCTCGATCGAGGTTCAATTGCCCGATGGTGGCAAGCCCGTGACCCAGGCAGGCGACCATGGTGCACCCCTTGCATCGGCGGCGGCGAAAAATCCGTTGCGCAAGGAAATCCAGAAACTGGCCAAGTCTGTTTACGATGTTAATCAGGCCGAAGCGACAGCCAACTGACCCTCGGAGGCACGATGTTTTCCCGCTACAAAAAACCCGCCAAGACACCCGCCAAAGGCACCCCGCAACTGAAAGCGGTGGACGGTGGACGTTCGGCAGAGGCGACGCCTGAAAAGGCGAAGTCGCCCAGCGCGGCGGATTCCGCGGCAAAGCATTCCGTCACGCGCCGTCAACTACCGGCACAAGACGCCAAACCGGTCGCCGGCGACAAGGAACGCAAACGCAAAGAGCGGTTGGGCGACATCAAGACCGAGCTTCACAAAGAGCTTCTGGACAACCTGAACCTTGGTGCGCTGGAATCCGCTTCGGAAAAAGACCTGCGTTCGGAAATCACTGATATCACGTCAGAATTCCTGACCACACGCGACGTTGTTTTGACCCGCGACGAACGTTTGATGCTCAATCAGGAGCTCTACGACGAAGTGAAGGGCCTTGGCCCCCTTGAGCCGCTTTTGCAAGACGACACCGTCAACGATATTCTGGTGAACGGACCGCAGCAGGTCTTTGTCGAACGCGATGGTCGGCTTCAACTGACCGACGTGACCTTCAAGGATGAACGCCACCTTCTGCGCATCATCGACAAGATCGTATCGGCGGTTGGTCGTCGCGTGGATGAAAGCAACCCGCATGTCGACGCCCGTCTTGCGGATGGTTCGCGCTTCAACGCGATGGTGCCGCCGATTGCGGTGGACGGATCGCTTGTTTCAATTCGTAAATTCAAGAAAGACAAGCTGGGCATCGACGAACTGGTGAATTTCGGCGCGTTCTCGGAAGAGATGGCCGCCTATCTTCAGGCCGCCGTCGCCACCCGGCTGAATATCATCGTATCGGGCGGGACCGGTTCTGGTAAAACGACGACGCTGAACGCGCTCTCGTCTTTCATCGACAATTCGGAACGCATTCTGACGATCGAAGACACGGCCGAACTTCAACTCCAGCAGACCCATGTCGGCCGGATGGAAAGCCGCCCCTCGAACGTCGAGGGCAAGGGCGCGGTCAGCCAACGCGACTGTCTGAAAAACGCCCTGCGGATGCGTCCTGACCGGATCATCGTGGGGGAAACCCGCGGCGAAGAAGTCATCGACATGCTACAGGCCATGAACACCGGCCACGATGGGTCAATGACGACGATCCACGCCAACTCGGCCCGTGATGCGGTGTCGCGTCTGGAAAACATGGTCGCCATGGCCGGGATCGAGATGCCGCTGAAAGCGGTGCGCAGCCAGATCGCTTCGGCTGTGAACCTGATCGTTCAGGCCAGCCGCTTGCAAGATGGCTCGCGCCGTATGGTGTCGATCACCGAGATCACCGGCATGGAAGGCGAAGTCATCTCGATGCAGGAGGTGTTCCGCTATGAACGTCTGGGCCTTGCGCCCGACGGCAAGATCATCGGACGCTTCAACGCGACCGGCGTGCGGTCGCATTATTCTGATCGCTTCCGTCAGTGGGGCTATGATCTGCCCGCATCCATTTACGAACCCTGGAGCGAATGATCCATGTCCATTTCCATTGAGCCGATCCTTTATGGTCTGATCTTCCTGGCAGTGCTGCTGTTGGTCGAAGGCATCTATTTGACCGTGTTCGGCAAGTCGATCAGCCTGAACAACCGCGTGAACCGGCGCCTCGATATGCTCGAAAAAGGCGCGGCGCGCGAAGAGGTTCTGGAAAAGCTGCGCAAGGAAATGGGCCAGCACGTTCGCGCGCAGGGTATTCCGTTTTATTCCCTGCTTGCCACCAAAGCCCAGAAAGCCGCAATTGCGTTCACACCGGGTCAATTGGTGATGATCATGGGGCTGTTGACGGTCTTTGCCTATGTCGGGCTCAGCGTCGCCACTGCGGCGTCGCCACCCGTGCGCATCGGTGTGTCGATCGTGATGGGCATCGGTGGTGTCTACATGTGGATCAACAACAAGGCCAAGAAGCGCACATCGATGATTGAAGAACAGCTGCCCGACGCCGTCGAACTGATGGTGCGCAGCTTGCGCGTCGGACACCCGTTTTCGTCGGCCGTGCAGATCGTCGCAAAAGAGGTTCCCGACCCGCTTGGCACCGAAATGGGCCTGATCGCTGACGAAAGCGCCTATGGCCGTGACGTGGGCGAAGCCCTGTCTTCGATGGCGGAACGCCTTGATAATCAGGACATGCGATTTCTGGCCGTTGCGGTGACCATTCAACAGACCTCGGGCGGCAATCTTGCCGAAATTCTGGACGGTCTGGCCAAGGTGATCCGGTCGCGCTTCAAGCTGTTTCGCCGGGTCCGCGCCATCACCGCCGAGGCGAAATGGTCCGGCAACTTCCTGTCGGGCTTCCCGGTTCTGGCGTTGGTGATGATCAACCTGATCCAGCCCAACTATTACGACAAGGTGCGTGACACGCCTTATTTCATCCCGGCCTGTCTGGTTGTTGCCGGCTTTCTTGTGGCGAACATCTTCGTCATGCGCATGCTTGTAAACATCAAGGTCTGAGGGGGTCAGACGGACATGGAACAGATCAACACTATTCTGACAGACCTGATGGGCCCGATGGGTCCGATGATCGCCGTCGGTGGGGTGGGGCTGTTGTTTATCGTCTTCGCTCTGCCCTTCTTGTTGAAGCGCACCGTTGATCCGCTGGACAAGCTGCGCCAAACCCGTGAACGCGGTGCGAAGGCTGGGCAAAAAGCCGACCTCCGTGTCGCATCCGGCTCCAATAAGCTTGAGAAATACTCGGCCTTTTTGGAACCGCAGGACGCCGAAGAATATTCAGCCATACAGTTGAAACTGCTTCAGGCGGGTTATCCCGGCAAGAACGCCGTGCGGACGTTCCACTTTTCCCAGTTTGCACTTGGCATCGGGTTGCTGATCTTTGGCGTCTTTCTGACCATCCTGAAAACCGCCAACGAACAGGAAATGTCGACACAAGCGCGGATGTTGTGGATCCTCGTGCCAGGTGTCTGTGGCTATCTGTTGCCGAAATACTGGGTCACGCGCCGGGTCGAAGAGCGCAAGGAAGAGATCACCAACGGTTTCCCCGACGCGCTGGACATGATGCTAACCTGTGTTGAGGCCGGTCAATCGCTGGATCAGTCGATCTTGCGCGTCTCCAAGGAAATTCGCGCCTCCTATCCGGCGCTGGCGGATGAATTCACCATCGTCTCGAACGAAATGAAGGCTGGTAAAGACCGCATTCAGGTGCTCCGTGACATGTCTGAACGCTCGGGCGTGCCAGATGTGGCCAGCTTTGTGACCGTGATGATCCAGTCTGCGACCTTTGGCACCTCGATCGCGGATGCGTTGCGGGTCTATGCCGCGGAAATGCGCGACAAACGGGTTATGCGGGCGGAAGAGAAGGCAAATACCTTGCCCACCAAGATGACACTTGCCACAATGATGCTGACAGTTCCGCCGCTTCTGATCATCCTGATCGGTCCGTCGATCTATGACATCTATCTGACCCTCAAGCAGGTCCGGTTCTGACGCCGGCATCGGGCCGCGCGAAGGAGAGCACTTTGACCACGCGCCGCCCTGCCCCACCGGCTTTCATTCGACCGGCCCTTTTCCTGGCATCAACCACAGACCGGCTGCGCGTGCGTGGCGGTCTTGGTGTTTTGATTGTGCTCGCGCTGGCAAGCTGCCAGACGCCCAACGGGTTTCCGGCAAAAGACGGCAATCCCTATGCCCCGACGGCCCTGAAGCGCGGCGAAGAATCCATTGACGGCTTGACCGTTGGCCACCGCCTGACGGCTGCGGGCGAACATGAACTGGCCCTGAAGGCCTATCTGCGTGCCGCCAGCGAACAGGGCATCACCGTCGATGTGCTGTCTGCCATCGGGTCAGCCAACCTCCAGCTGGGCCGCTTGGGACAGGCGGAACGGCTTCTCAGAAAGGCCACGCAAACGGACAGCACCTTCGTTCCCGCATGGAACAATTTGGGCGTTGTGCTGATGGAAACCGGCCAAACGGGCGAAGCGGCCCGTGTCTTTCGGATCGCGTTTGGGCTGGATCGTGGCCAATCTGCCCAAATTCGCGAGAATTTACGCTTGGCGCTCGCAAAAATGGAAAATCCCGACTATGATGAAGCGCATAATGATACATTCGCGCTGGTTCGGCGAGGAACGGGAGATTACCTGCTTCTGTCCGAAATCTAAGCGAAGACACGAGCAGTAAAAGGACGCAAACATGCGCCATCCCATCTTTTTGTCGCTCTGCCTCGGCAGCGCGGTCGCACTTTCGGCCTGTGATAAGTCGAAATCCGGCGGCGAAGACGTCGAACGCGCTATGGCTGATGTCAACGTGATCGACGAAAGCAACCTCAATGACATCATGTTGACCGTGGGCGACCCGAACGAGGCCGCCGCCTATTTCCAACGTGCCGTAAAGGGTGCGCCGGATCGGATCGACCTGAAACGCGGTTTGGCCCAATCGCTGGTGCGCGCCAAGCGCCCGGCAGAAGCCATTCCGGTCTGGAAAGCGATCGTAGCGAGCGCCGAGGGCACGCAAACCGACAGTGTCAGTCTGGCAGATGCCTATATCCGGGCTGGCGACTGGGATCAGGCCGAAGCGGTTCTGGACAAGGTGCCGCCCACCCACGAAACCTATCGCCGTTACCGGCTTGAGGCGATGATCGCCGACAGCAATGAAGAATGGAAGAAGTCTGACAGCTACTATGAAACGGCGGTTGGGCTGACAACGCAGCCCGGTTCGGTTCTGAACAACTGGGGTTATTCCAAACTGACTCGCGCCGATTTCAGCGGGGCGGAAAAGCTGTTCGCGCAGGCGCTGGACTATGACAACAAGATGTTCACAGCCAAGAACAACCTTGTTCTGGCGCGCGGTGCGCAGCGCAAATACGACCTGCCGGTCATTCCCATGACCCAGATCGAACGCGCGCAGCTTTTGCACACCTTGGCGCTGTCGGCTATTAAGCAAGGCGATGTAGCGACCGGAAAAGGGCTGCTGCAAGAAGCCATCGACACGCACCCACAGCATTTCGAAGCCGCGACGCGCGCGCTGGAAGCGCTGGAAAACAACGTCTCGAACGGGTGAGCGCCACATGACGACCGCGTTGACAAGTTGGGCAGCGACCTTGTTTCTGCCCTTCGCCGTTCCGATTTCCTTGTGGGTTGCCTGGTCTGATCTGTCGCGAATGAAGATCCCCAACAAGGCCGTCATGGCACTGACGGTGGTGTTTGCGATCGTCGGGCTGATTGCCTTCGACCTGAACGAATATCTGTGGCGCTGGCTGCACCTCGTGGTGATCCTGGTGATCGGTTTCGTGATGAATATGGGGCGGATGCTGGGCGCAGGCGATGCCAAATTCGCCGCCGCCATGGCGCCGTTCGTCGCACTTTCAGATGCGTATTTCGTGCTGATGTTGTTTGCGGTGATGATTGTGGTGGGCTTCGTGCTGCACCGCATGGCCAAGAAAATCACGCCATTGCGCAACGCGACGCCAAACTGGGAAAGCTGGACGCGGCGAGATTACCCGATGGGGCTAAGCCTTGGCGCGACGCTGATTTTTTATCTTGTGATTGCAGCCTTCGCCGGCGCCTGAGCGCGCCACGATCGAACAAAGCCAAAGCCCCCGCAAGCATCGCTTGGCGGGGGCTTTTTCGTGGGGCCACGCTCAGTCTTGTGCAGAGGTTTCTTCATCCGGTTCTTTCGGTGGCGCGACCTTGATCGGGCGTTCACCGGGCAGGCTATAGAGCGTGTATAGCTCGGTGCGCCGCACCTCTTTCACTGCATCGAACCAAGGCTGGCCGGTGACCTCATCAAGGATTTTCTTGCTGGTGTCAGGTGACAGCGGGCAATGCGGCAACAACAGGTAATCGGCGTTCTCGATCCCGGTCAGGTCCCCGTAATACCACGGCGCGCCACCTTCAAGCGGCTTCAGGTCGCCATACATCCAATAGCTGGACAACAGGTCCGCCGTGAACAGCGATTTGCCGCGCCCCTGATCCCAGCCAGCGATGTCATCGGCAAGGGTCTTGAACCACGCGACCATGCCAAGCTCCAGTGAACAGAACTCTAACGTGCGACCCTTGAACGTGACGGTCGTATCTTCGCGCGCCTTTTCATCGTAGTAGGCGGCAAAAGGTGTGTCCGGACCATCCAATGCGCGGCGCACATCGACGCGATAGGCGCGTGGCGCGAAGGTTTGCAGATCCTCGTGCACCCCCGTGCCAGGCATCAAGGCAGCGTAGTCCTCGACGTCCGTGGCAAGGTGGCGGAACGGGCTTGCCGCCATGTTCAAGAAACTTGGCGTGCCAAAACACAACGCCGCCAGCGCCACCGCGGAAATCGCTTTTTGCATATCCCAGCCAAAGCCGCTGAAGACAGGGCCGTTCGGCCGCATGGAAAACAGCAAAATGCCCAGAAGCCACAGCCATTGCGGATCATTTCCGAAGTTTTGAAACGTGACATAGAAGAATGCGGGCACAAGCAGCAAAAGCGTCAGCCCCTCGGCCTTGCGCCCGGCTTGGCGCAGAAAAATCACGGCAAGGACGGCCACCAGCGATCCGCCCAGATAGGCAGGCGCGCTGACCACATCACCGAAGGCGCGACCCGGTTGCGGGCGCACGTCCGACGCCGCCACGTTCAGCAGATCGCGCAGATAGGCCAGCCAGAACAGCGGCGTGCCCGCCCAAAGCGTGACGACAACAGCCGCCACAGCGCCGGTCAGAGCCGCCCACAACACCGTGCGCCACGCCCCCCGCGCCAAAAGCCCAACAAGGATCGGTATGAAAAAGGCTGCGAAATAGGTCACCTTAATCAATGCCATCGCGGCCATCGCCAATCCGACCACCACCCCATCGATGCGCGGATTGTCGCCTTCGCGCCCCGGCAGTATCGTGGTTGTGATCGCCAAAAACGCCGCCGCCCAGGCCCAACGGTTGTAATGCATCGAGATCGAGACGGAATCATGCGCCTCGCCATGCACCAACGCCACCGCGTAAACAAGGATCGTGGCTGCGAAAAGCAGCGCCCATCCCCCCTCGAACCGCGACTTTGCAACCCACCAGGCTACTGGAAAAAACACAATGGCAACAAGGAATTGGCCTGCCAGAATGGCCTGACCGACGCCATAACCTGCCTCAAGAAACACGGTGATCGGCGCAAAGGCCAGAACCCCGATCGGGGTGACAAAATCGAGGTGCGGCCAGTCGCCATCCCCCATCCGCAACAACATCTGAAGCAGATGCAGCGTGTCGCCTTCATGCTTGCCGATGAAGAAACCGCCCTTCGAAAAGGTCACAATGGCAAAGAGCCCCAACAGCCCTGCCATAAAGGCTGCCAAAATCTTTCCTTTATTTGCGCTCATACCTGCCCTCATTCTTTTGTAGCCAAATTAGCGCCAATATGGTGATACGCAACGCTTTGTAATTGTTCGGCCAAGTTAATGGTTGGGCGATTCAAAACCGCAACATAAGATCGAGCATGCCTATGAATGTGCAGAACACGGACATCATCGCCCCCCCGCCCGCCATGAGCTTGGCCGAGACGGGACTGACCAACGTGATGATGCGGGATATCCTGCTGAAAACCATGTTCCGAACCAATCTGGAACAGATCTCTGACCTTGAACGCGTTCTGTGCCTGCCGGCACGCGTCGTGCAGGAACTGATCGACATGAGCCGGGATGGCGGTCTGGTCGAAGCAATGGGCACGCTTCATGCAGGATCGAAATCTTCTGAAATGGGCTATCGGCTGTCTGACTCGGGTAAGGCGCGCGCGCTTGATGCGCTGTCGCAGTCCGAATATTTCGGCGCCATGCCGGTGCCAATGTCGGTCTATGCCAAACAGGTCAAGCGTCAGTCGATCCGCAACATCCACATGTCGCGTGATCAGTTGACCGGTGCGATGGGACATCTGATCTTGCCGCCTGACCTGCTGGACCAGTTGGGCCCGGCGGTCGGATCGGGTCGGTCGATCCTGATGTATGGCCCTCCGGGTAACGGGAAGTCCTCGATCTCGAACGGGATCCGTGACGCACTTGGCGACCGGATCTATGTCCCGCGCGCGATTGAGTATTCTGGTCAGGTGATCACGGTCTATGACCCGATTGTGCATACCGCGGCCGAGGAAACCGCCGATGATCCCGCCGCGCTGCGCCGGACCTCGAAAAAGCACGACCGTCGCTATGTGCTGTGCGACCGTCCCACCGTGATCACCGGGGGTGAATTGACGCTGGACATGCTGGATCTGGTCTATAACCCGACCGCGCGGACCTATACGGCGTCTTTGCAGCTGAAATCTTCGGGCGGCGTCTTCATCGTCGACGACCTTGGCCGCCAAGCTGATCCGCCCCAGGCGCTGATCAACCGCTGGATTGTGCCATTGGAAGAAAACAAAGATATTCTGGCCCTGCAATCGGGTGAGAAATTCGAGGTGCCGTTCGACACGCTGGTCATCTTCTCGACCAACTTCCACCCGAACAAGATCTTCGACAAAGCGGCATTGCGCCGGATCTTTTACAAGATCAAGATCGACGGCCCGGATCAGGAAGGCTTTCTGAAAATCTTTGCGATGGTGGCAAAGAAGAAGGGCTTGCCGCTTAATCAAGATGCGTTGATCCACCTTTTGAAGAACAAGTATCCGACGATTGACAATATCTATGCAAACTACCAGCCGGTCTTCCTGATCGACCAGATCTTGTCAATTTGCAGCTTCGAAAAAATTCCGCCGCAAATGACGCCTGAACTGATCGACCGGGCATGGGAAAACATGTTCGTGAAAGAAGAAGAAATCGTGCACTAGCACGCTGTTCCAGCACGCATTCAGGGGCGACTTGCGGATGGCCGCACGTCGCCCTTTTTTTGTGCCCAACCCATTTGCGGCATGTTCACGGCGCAGCGCTTTGCCTATCCTGCCCACATGACCACCCTGCCCCCTCATGTCGACCGCTGGTTCACCCAGCGCGGTTGGGCCCCGCATCCGCATCAACTCGAGATGCTGGAACAAGCGACCGACCCGGCCTTGATGCTGATCGCGCCCACAGGGGGCGGCAAAACGCTTGCTGGGTTTCTGCCGACGCTGGTCGAACTGGGCGAGGCCCCCGGTCCGGGATTGCACACGCTCTATATCTCGCCTCTAAAGGCGCTGGCCGCCGACATGCGGCGCAACCTGATGACGCCCATCGAGGATATGGAGCTGGCGATCCGGGTCGAGGATCGCTCAGGTGACACCACCCAAACCCGCAAGAAGGCCCAACGCGCCGACCCGCCGCACATCCTGCTGACCACGCCCGAGAGCCTCGCGCTGTTGCTGAGCTACGAGGATGCGCCGCACATTTTTGCGGGCCTGAGGCGCGTGGTGGTGGACGAGCTGCACGCCTTGGCGGAAAGCAAACGCGGCGATCAACTGATGTTGTGTCTGTCGCGGTTGCAGGCGCTCTGCCCCGACCTCAAACGCGTCGGGCTGTCGGCCACGGTCGAAGACCCGCCTGCGCTGGCTCAATTCCTTGCCCCGCACCCAACCCGGTGCGAAATTATCGAAGCCGACCCCGGCCCCGATCCCGACATCGCAATGCTAACCACCGACACCCCGCCCCCATGGTCGGGCGGTGGGGGGCGCTATGCGATCCGCGAGGTGTTGGACGAGGTGGCAAAACACAAGACCACGCTCATCTTCCACAACACCCGCGCGCAGGCCGAGATTTTCTTTCACGAACTCTGGATGGCCAATGACGCCGCCCTGCCCGTCGGCATCCACCACGGCTCGCTGGCGCTGGAACAACGCAAGAAGGTCGAGGCCGCGATGGTTGCGGGCCAATTGCGCGCCGTGGTCTGCACGGGGTCGCTGGATCTTGGGCTTGATTGGGGCGATGTCGATCTGGTCATTCAAGTGGGCGCACCTAAGAACGTCAAACGGCTGGTGCAGAGGATCGGGCGGGCCAATCACCGATACAATGCGCCGTCAAAAGCGCTGATCCTGCCCGCTAACCGGTGGGAAGTCATCGAATGTCACGCCGCGATCGAGGCTGTGCTGGCCCACGACCTTGACGGCGACCCGCGCGGCCCCGGCCCGCGTGATGTCTTATGTCAACACATCCTGATCACCGCCTGCGCCGCCCCTTTTGACGCCGACGCGCTGTTTGGCGAGGTCACGACCGCTGGCCCCTATGCGGGCCTCACCCGCGCAAATTTTGACGCCTGCCTCGATTTCGTGGCGACCGGTGGCTACGCCCTGCGCGCCTATGATCGTTGGCAGCGGTTGATGCAGCGCGCCGATGGGCTGTGGCAGTTGCGCGATCCGCGACTGGCCCAACAGGTGCGGATGAATGTGGGCACGATCATCGACACCGACACGCTTAAGGTGCGGATGAAGGGACGGTCGGGCGCCTCAGCCGGTAAGCCGCTGGGCGAGGTCGAAGAAAGCTTCGCCGCCTCGCTCGTGCCCGGCGACACGTTTCTGATGGGTGGCAAGATCGTGCGGTTTGAAACCCTGCGCGAGATGGAGGTGCAAGTCAGCCGCGACCGGGGCCGCAAGCCAAAGCTCGCGGTGTTCTCCGGCACCAAGTTTTCGACCTCGACGCAGCTGTCGGAGCGGATACTTGGCCTACTGCACCGCACACCCCTGCCCGACTTGCCGCACCACACGCTGGACTGGATCGAGTTGCAGCGCGAGGTCAGCCAGCTGCCCCGCTCAGGCCGCATCCTTGTCGAAAGCTTCGACCACGAAGACCGGCCGCACACCTGCATCTATGGTTTTGCAGGCAAGAACGCGCAGCAAACACTGGGCCTGATGGTCACGCGGCGGATGGAGGATATGGGGCTTGGCCCGCTGGGCTTTGTCGCCACCGACTATGCCACGCTGATTTGGTCCGTGTCGCATCTGGACAACCCGGCGCAGGCGCTGGACGCCACAGACCTGCGTGACGGGTTGGACGGATGGCTTGCGGAAAACGCCCTGATGAAACGCAGCTTCAAGGGTGCGGCCACCATCGCCGGGCTGATCACCCGCAACCTGCCGGGCAAGCGATCTTCGGGGCGGCAGGCCACGTTCTCGGCCGACATCCTTTACGACACGCTCCGGAAATACGACCCGGACCACCTGTTGCTGTCGATCACGCGCGACGAGGCGATGCGCGGGCTGATCGGCTTTGGCCGGATTGACGAAATGCTGGCACGCACCGGCGGGCTGATCGACCATGTGCATCCGGGTCGCGTGACGCCCTTCGCCGCCCCTCTGTTCCTTGAGGTCGGCAAGGTGCCGGTGGACGGCGCCGGGGCAGACGCCCTGATGCGTGCCGAAGCAGATCGCCTTATGATGGAAGCCGGGCTGGTATAGCGCGCCACGCGTCGTAATAGCTTGCAATAACGCGGGAAATCGACTTTCTAGACTATATGAAGGGGTACGACTTTAATTTGGCTGGGGTGAAGCTGACCTTGCTGCCATCCGGTGCGTTGTGGTGGCCGGACGAGTGGCTTTTGTGCGTGTCCGACCTGCATCTTGGCAAATCGGAACGCATGGCGCGCAAGGGCGGCGCGATCCTTCCCCCTTACGAAACGCGCGACACGTTGCACCGTCTTCAAACCGATATCGAGGCATCTGGCGCACGCACCGTGGTCTGTCTGGGCGACAGTTTCGATGACCTTGAGGCGTCCGACAACCTTCCCGAGGTTGAAGCGCAGTGGTTGAACCGCCTCATGGCCGGGCGCCGCTGGGTCTGGATCGAAGGCAACCATGATCCCGGCCCGATTGAGTTCGCGGGCACCCATCTGGCCGAGCTGTTGCACCCTCCGCTGCACTTTCGCCATATCGCACGGGTGGGCGCGGCGGGCGAGATCACCGGGCATTTCCACCCCAAGGCGCGACTGCACATCAAGGGGCGCACGGTCAGCAGGCCTTGTATGTTGTTCGACGGCGACCGAGTGATCATGCCGTCCTATGGCACCTATACGGGTGGGTTGCAGTCCGACCACTCTGTCCTGTCGCGCCTGATGCGGCCAGAGGCCATCGCGGTCCTGCTGGGTGACCCGCCGCAGCCAATCCCGATGCCGCGTTAACCCGGTTTGACGCCGCGTTCCGGGTTCACAATGCGCGGGTTATGTTAGTCTTGGCTGACGCAAAGGATTGCTCATGACCGACCTACCCCAAGACACCGTAACAAAAATCCGCGACAGCTTTGCGGCACAGAACCTGATGACGTTGATCGGCGCTGACATAACCGATCTGCGGCATGGCTTTTGTCAGATCACCGCACCGATCCCGGACACGATGCGCCAACAGCACGGGTTTGGTCACGCAGCCCTGACCTTTGCGTTGGGCGACACAGCGGCGGGCTATGCGGCGCTGTCCGTCATGCCCGACGGTCACGAGGTTCTGACCTCGGAAATCAAGATCAACCTGCTTGCGCCCGCCAAGGGTGACAGGCTGGTCGCCGAAGGGCGCGTGTTGCGCATTGGCCGCCGTCTGATCCCGGTCGAAGCCGATGTCTGGGCCGAACATGACGGCCAGCGCACGCTGATCGCCAAACTTCTGGGCACGATGGTTCCCGTGTCCACACCACCTGCCGCAACGTGACAGTTGGCCCGGCTGCAGACAAACGGCACACTCGCGCCTAAGCCCAAACAGGAGATCTCCATGTCCGACCGCGTCCGCATCACCGAAGACAACCAAGTGGCCACCGTCACCCTGACCCGCGCCGACAAGCGCAATGCGTTGGACCTAGAGATGATCCGCGCCATCGTGGCCGCAGGCGAAACCCTTGCTGCGCGCAAAGACATTCGCGCCGTTGTTCTTGCGGGCGACGGGCCTGCGTTTTCAGCCGGGCTTGATCTGGCCGCCATGCCTGAGATCGCGCAGTTCGCCATGCAGGGCGGCGTGTTTCTGGAGCGCACGCATGGCAATTCGAACCTGTTCCAAGCTGCCGCGATGGTTTGGGCAGAGATGCCACAACCCGTGATCGCAGCCGTGCATGGCTATGCGTTCGGCGGCGCGTTCCAGATCATGCTGGGTGCGGATATGCGTATCGCCGCGCCGGATACGCGCTTTTCGATCATGGAAGGCCGCTGGGGCATCATCCCCGACATGGGGGGCATGGTCCTGATGCGGCGCTTGGCGCGCGGGGATGTGATCCGCAAGCTGACCTATTCGGCTGAACAGTTCGAGGCACAACAGGCGCTGGACTGGGGGTTTGTGACGGAACTCTCCGACACCCCGCAGGCGCGCGCGCAAGCGATAGCCGCCGAGATTGCGCAGAAATCCCCCGACGCCATCCGCGCCGCCAAGGCGCTGATCCGCGACACCGAGTTGATGGGCTGGAAAGACACGTTGCTTGCCGAAAGCCGCGCGCAGGAAGCCTTGATGGGCAAGCCCAACCAGATGGAAGCGGTGATGGCTGGCATGCAAAAACGCGCGCCGAAGTTCAAAGATTAAGGTCGAGCAGCAGCAAAGCTGCCCCTTGTCAGGGATGCGCCACCAACGGCTTTCCATTGTCGACATGGCGCCTGACCAGCGTGTCGATCTGTTTGGCCTTGGTCGGACTGTGGCGCGCCATGGCGGGGGCGTGGGCATCTGTGGCAAGCTCAGGGAACAAGGTCATAATCTCCTCATAGGCTGCACGACCCACGCTTTTGAGCGCCTCCTGCCCGGCAAACAGGCTTTCCGCCGGCGCGCCTTCAGCAAACACCACCTCGTGGCTATCAAAGAGCATGTGGAAATAGGTGACCGGTTCCGCGACGGTGTCAACGGCGATACCCGGCATGCCAACCAGCTTCTTGGCCGCGATCAGCACCTCGTCACCACCAAACATTTTTGCCGCAATCGGCGAACGCACCAACATGCGGTGCTGCGGGGACACCAAAAGGTCACGCTTGGGCAACCCGTCGCCCAAAGCCCCGGCGCAGATCCTGATCGGGTGCAGCTTCGGCGCCAAGGCCAAAGCCCGCAGATCCAACGCGCTGGCACCAATCCAACGTATCGGCTGCGCCCCATTGTCAGCAGTCAACACCATATCACCGACCTGCAACTGCTCGACCTTGCACGCGCCTTCGGGCGTGTCGATCAGCGTGCCAGACGCAAAGCAGATCACGACGCTGTCTGCTGGGATTGAGGGGCCGTTGTTGGTCACCGAGCTAACGGTCAGCGTGGTGTTCAACGGCGGTATGTCACCGATGAAGGCTATGAAATATCCTTGCTCGGGACCGGGCCATTGCATTGTGCCGTTTCCGTTAAGGTCATAGTCCATCACACCAACCTCATAGGTGTTGGTGCCGTCCGTGACCTCGATCGTATAGTCCCAAGTGATCGCACTGCCGCCCAAGGTCTGGGTTGGATCATTGGGGGTTTCGTTGGTGCTGCTGTCACCTGAGATGATCGTGGGATCAGCGCCATCAGTGATGGTGATCTTGCTGTAGGAGCTGATCTGAAACGTCGATCCTATGGTCGCATAGGTCGCCGTGTTGTTTGACATCGTGGTGTCAGTGCGAAAAGCACCATAGATCGAAATAGACATTGCATTCCCGTTGCGGTCTGGCGACAGCGCAACACGTGGCCCTCACAAAAACAGCAGGTCCACGCACGGTGTCACAGGGTCAAGGCCCGAACAGGCCAAGCTTTCAAACCAAGTATACCACAAAGACCAAGGCGCGCGCCGATCAAATCTCTGACATCCGGGGACCGAGTTGTCTGCGCGCAACACTGCGGTCAGGTGTTAAGCCGTCAGGCCTTCGGGTTCGACCAGACCATTTGCACGACAGCACGCCGTCAGCGTGTTGGCCAGCAGGCAGGCGATCGTCATCGGGCCAACGCCACCCGGCACGGGGGTAATCGCACCGGCAACTTTGGCCGCACTTTCGAAATGCACGTCGCCCACAAGGCGGGTCTTGCCCTCACCCTTTTCGGGCGCGTCGATGCGGTTGATGCCGACATCAATCACGGTCGCACCGGGTTTGATCCAGTCACCCGGCACCATCTCGGCGCGACCGACGGCGGCCACGACGATATCGGCGCGGCCCACAACGTCGGGCAGGTCTTTGGTCCGGCTATGCGCGATGGTGACGGTGCAGCTGTCGCCCAACAGCAATTGCGCCATCGGTTTGCCGACGATGTTGGACCGGCCAATCACCACCGCATCCAGACCCGTCAGCGACCCGTGATGGTCGCGCAGCATCATCAGGCAGCCCAGCGGCGTGCAGGGCACCATGGATTTCTGACCCGTGCCCAACAGGCCGACATTCGAGATGTGGAACCCGTCCACGTCTTTTGCCGGGTCGATAGAGTTGATGACGAGATCTTCGTTCAGATGGCCGGGCAATGGCAATTGCACAAGAATACCGTGCACAGCCGGGTCATTGTTCAGCTTGTCGATCAGCGCCAGAAGGTCGGCTTCGGACGTGTCCGCCTCCAACTTGTGCTCATAGCTGTTCATGCCAACTTCGACGGTCTGTTTCCCTTTCGAGCGGACATAGACCTGGCTGGCAGGGTCTTCACCCACCAGCACGACGGCCAGACCGGGTGTGATCCCGCTTTCGTCTTTCACCCGCGCCACATGGGCGGCGACCTTTTCGCGCACCGTGGCCGCGAAGGCTTTGCCATCAATGATCTGAGCTGTCATCGCCCACTCTCCTTGTATCGTGTAAATGGGTCTTTGGGCTGACCGGTATCAGAACAGGCCGGGGCGCGGCAACAGGTAAGCCCCGCGCCGCGCCCCATCCTTGTTCAGAACAGACCTTCAATCTCGCCCTCGGCATTCAAACCGATGGATAGCGCCGCGGGATTGCGCGGCAGGCCCGGCATGGTCATGATCTCTCCGCAGACAACGACGATGAAACCCGCGCCCGCCGACAGCCGCACTTCGCGCACCGGGACCGAATGGCCGGTGGGCGCACCGCGCAGGGTCGGGTCGGTCGAGAAGCTGTATTGCGTCTTCGCCATACAGACCGGCAGGTTGCCATATCCGGCTTCCTCCCAATCGCGCAACTGGTTGCGCACTTTGTTGTCGGCCAAAACCTCGTCCGCGCGATAGATGCGCTTGGCGATGGTTTCGATTTTCTCCATCAGTGGCATCTCGTCGGGATAGATCGGCGCGAAGCTGGCGACATCTGCGTCGGCCACCTCGGCCACGCGACGCGCCAGCGCCTCCGACCCTTCCGAGCCAAGTTCCCAATGGCGCGACAGGATCGCCTCAGACCCGTGGCTATCCACATAATCCTTCACCGCCTGCACCTCGGCATCGGTGTCCGTGACAAAGTGGTTGATCGCCACCACAACCGGCACGCCAAAGGATTTGAGGTTCTCGATGTGACGACCAAGGTTCGGGCAGCCAGCCTGAACAGCCGCGACGTTTTCCGCGCCCAGATCGGCCTTGGCCACGCCGCCATTCATCTTCATCGCGCGCACTGTGGCAACCAGCACCACGACAGACGGCGCAATGCCAGCCTTGCGACACTTGATGTTCATGAACTTCTCGGCACCCAGATCGGCCCCGAAACCGGCTTCGGTCACGACATAGTCGGTCAGTTTCATCGCGGTTTTCGTCGCAATGACCGAGTTACAGCCATGCGCGATGTTGGCAAACGGGCCGCCATGCACAAAGGCCGGGTTGTTTTCCAGCGTCTGCACAAGGTTGGGCTGCATCGCGTCCTTCAACAGCACCGTCATCGCGCCGTCTGCGCCAATGTCGC
The DNA here is from genome assembly GCF_054482655.1 of Aliiroseovarius sp. CAU 1755. NCBI lineage: Bacteria > Pseudomonadati > Pseudomonadota > Alphaproteobacteria > Rhodobacterales > Paracoccaceae > Aliiroseovarius > Aliiroseovarius sp. CAU 1755. The sequence goes on from NZ_JBTLRH010000002.1 coordinate 213,391, forward strand.
GGCAATAGATCGGGGTGCGTTCGCGGGTATAGGCCACGATGATGTCGCCCAGACGCTTTTGCAGGTCTTCCAGATTGTTGGACAAACACAGGATCGCCATCACTTCCGAGGCGACGGTGATGTCATATCCGGTCTGGCGCGGGAACCCGTTCGATACGCCACCAAGTGACACCACGATGTCGCGCAGCGCACGGTCGTTCATGTCGACCACGCGACGCCACGCCACGCGGCGTTCGTCGATCGCAAGCTCATTGCCCCAATAGATGTGGTTGTCGATCATCGCCGACAGAAGCGAATGCGCCGAGGTGATGGCATGAAAGTCGCCGGTGAAATGAAGGTTCATATCCTCCATCGGCACGACCTGCGCGTAACCGCCGCCAGCCGCACCACCCTTCATCCCGAAGTTCGGCCCAAGTGACGCTTCGCGAATGCACACCATCGCTTTTTTGCCAATCCGGTTCAGCCCATCGCCCAGACCCACGGTCGTCGTCGTCTTGCCTTCGCCCGCTGGCGTCGGGTTGATCGCGGTCACAAGGATCAGCTTGCCATCTTCGCGGTCCTGCACCGAGTTGATGAAATCCTGACTGACCTTTGCCTTGTCATGTCCGAAAGGCAGCAGATGTTCGGTCGGAATACCCAGTTTGTCGCCAATTTCTTGGATCGGGCGTTTCTTGGCTTCGCGGGCAATTTCGATGTCGGATTTATAGCTCATAGCAGATCCTTCAGATTCGTGCGCTTTTGTTCAGGTCAGGTCGCAGCCCTGTTGATACCGCGATCCTTTTCTTCTCGATACATATCTGCACTGACGGCCCCCCATAGGGTGGAATCCGACATGTTTGCCGCAGAATTCGTCGGAAAGCTCGGCGGCCCTTCTGCGCCAAGGTTGGTTGGGTCAACGGCGAAGCGCCGGTGCTACCCCTTGGGCTGCCACGCCCTTTGGCCGGGAATATACAGACGCAACTGATCCCCCAGCTTCAGCGTGCCCGGATGCTCGACCCAGACCGTGACACCGCGTCTGCCCTTGGCGGCAGGCTTGAAACCAAGGCCGTGGCCTGGCCGCACACGTTCCAATTCGCGGCTGACGTAATTGCAGGGACGGTTTTCCATATCCACCACCAATGCCGCGCCGTTATCCGCCTGAAGTCGCGCCGAGGGCGGCAAGTGCGTGAAGTCAGGCAGCCCCTTGACCACCATCGACGCGCCCAACCATGCTGGGTCGATCTGGTCTAAATCCAGCGCGCTTGCGATTTCGGCCAGCTCTTCTGCGGACAGAACCGAGATCTGTCGGACATTGCGGATTTCGGTATCAAGCGGATACTGGTTGGTCACGCGCGGGCACGAGGATCGGGTGATGCCAGACCGTGCTTCGCCAATGATGCCCTCGTAATTCAGCTCGACCGCATCGCAGGCGACCGAGGTCAGCGTCGCGTCGCGGTCAGCGGTCTTGCCAAGCCACGTGATCGTGGCCCTGTGGTCGGTGGGGATAAGGGCGGGCATGGAGGCTCCTTGTCTTGTGTTGCGCCTATCCTGACGGGAAGAACATGCTGGCGCAAACCAAAAGCAGTGACGCTACCTTGCGTCGGCTCACCAACGACCGTGCAGCACGGCCAGCAGGCGACCGTCCGTCACTGCAAACCCAATGGCAATGACACCAAAGCCCAGATAGGCGCTGGCTTGCAGACTTTCCCCAAGAAACATCACGCCAAGCGCGATGGCAAAGGGCGGGATCAGCAGCGTGACCAACATCAGGTTGGCCGCGCCCGCCCGCGCAAGGATGGCGAAATACAGCACATATGCCAGCGAGGTGGAAAGGGCCGCGATGCCAAACACCGCCCCCCAGACCGGCAGCGACAGATGCACATTTGGCATCCCATCGACCAGAAGGACAACCGGCACCATCAACACGACGCTGCCCACCACCATACCCAACGCATTCATCAACGGGGGCTGTCGTGCAAGCTGCGTCTTTCCCCAGACACTGGCGAAGGCATAGGACAGGGCGGCTGCCAGCACCGCAAGCTGCGCCAGATTTGTCAGGTTGAAATCGGACATTGCATCGCGCCCCATGATGATGCCAACCCCGGCGACACCCAACGTGGCCCCTGTGAGTTTGGGCAAGGTGAGCGGCTCGTCTTTCAACAAAAGCCCGGCCACAACCGCACCGAACACTGCCGTCGTGGCGTTCAGAATGGACGCCATACCGCTTTCAATTTCGCGCTGCCCCCAGAATATCAGCGTGAACGGGATCGCGTTGTTCAACGCGCCCATCACCAGATAGCTGCCCCAGATCCGCGGAGATCTTGGCAGCGTGATGCCTTTGGCGCGCACAACATACCACAAGATCGGCGTGGCCCAGAACACCCGATGAAGGGTGATCGTCAGGGGCGACAGCTCGCGCAGAGCGATTTCTGCGAAGAAGAATGACCCACCCCAAATGGCGGCCAGCAAAAAAAGCAGCGCAAAACTAAGGACGTCCAAAGACGGTGCGGTCGCTCGTGTCAAATGTCATTTCCCCCGGTCCAATTCTTGACCTTGCTGCCAGACGTATCTGGCGACAGCGACCCGGTTCTTGCGCGAAAAGCCCGTCACAAAAGAACCCCCCCGGCGCCATTGCTGGGCCGGGGGTTTTTGGCATGCGTTTCTTAGGTTGTCGGCTCGGGTTCCAGCCCGGAGTCACCCGAAGGCTTCGCGCGCGGCTTGGTTTTGGGAATGGCCGCCAGCGACGGGGCGTCACCCTCGTCCGAGGTATCATCCTCGTCATCGCCCTTGGTCGGTGGGTCGCCCTTCATGACGCGCTCGATCTCGGGCCCGGTCAGGGTCTCAAACTCCAGCAAGCCTTGGGCAAGGTTTTCCCATTCTTCCTTCTTCTCAGACAAGATCTTGAAGGCCGTGTCATAGCCGTTCTGAATGAAGCGCTTCACTTCTTCCTCGATCAGCTCTTTGGTGTGCGCCGAAACCGAGAAACCCGCCGTGTTGCCCGAATATCCTTCGGCCGCCTCGGCATAGTCGATATTGCCGACCTTCTCGGACATGCCCCAGCGCATCACCATGGCGCGCGCCAGACCCGAGGCCTGCTGGATGTCACCCGCAGGTCCATTGGACACATTTCCTTCGCCATACTTGATGATCTCGGCTGCCTTGCCCGCCATGGTCATGGCCAGCTTTTCTTCGCATTCCGACTTGTGCCAGTTCAGGCGGTCGATCTCGGGCAGGGATACAACCATACCCAGCGCGCCTCCGCGCGGGATGATCGTCGCCTTGTAGACCGGATCGCACTGCGGCAGCGACATGCCAACCACCGCGTGGCCGGCCTCGTGATAGGCGGTCTTCTCCTTCTGATCGTCCGTCAGAACCATCGAGCGGCGTTCAGCCCCCATCATCACCTTGTCTTTCGCGTTCTCGAAATCTTCCATGGTGACGAACCGGCGACCAATGCGCGCGGCCATCAGGGCGGCTTCGTTCACAAGGTTTGCCAGATCAGCACCCGAGAACCCCGGCGTGCCGCGCGCGATGATGCGCATATCGGCGTCGGGACCCAGCGGCACCTTGCGGGCGTGCACGCCCAGGATCTTCTCGCGACCTTTGATGTCGGGGTTTGGCACGGTGACCTGGCGGTCAAAGCGGCCCGGACGCAGAAGTGCTGGGTCCAGAACGTCACGACGGTTGGTGGCGGCCAGGATGATCACACCCTCGTTCGCTTCAAAGCCGTCCATTTCGACCAGAAGCTGGTTCAGCGTCTGTTCGCGTTCGTCGTTGCCACCGCCATAGCCTGCGCCACGCGACCGGCCCACCGCGTCGATCTCGTCAATAAAGACGATGCAGGGCGCGTTTTTCTTGGCCTGTTCGAACATATCGCGGACACGGCTTGCGCCGACACCCACGAACATCTCGACGAAATCAGAGCCGGAGATGGTGAAGAACGGCACGCCGGCCTCGCCAGCAATGGCACGGGCCAGCAGCGTTTTACCGGTGCCGGGAGGGCCAACAAGAAGCGCCCCTTTGGGGATCTGCCCGCCCAAGCGGCTGAATTTCTGCGGGTTGCGCAGGAATTCCACGATCTCTTCCAGCTCTTCCTTGGCTTCATCAATGCCCGCCACGTCGTCGAAGGTCACACGACCTTCGCGTTCGGTCAGCATCTTGGCCTTGGATTTGCCAAAGCCCATGGCACCGCCGCCCCCGCGGCCCTGCATCCGGTTCATCATGAAGAACCAGAAACCGATCAGCAGAATCACCGGCAGCAGCAAGGACATGAGGCTCATGAACCCTGATTGCTGTTGTGCTTCGGCTTTGACCTCGACACCTTTGGAGATCAACTGGTCGGTCACCTTGGCATCACGCGGCACGATGGTTTGATACATCTTGCCATCTGAACCCTGATAAACGACTTGCTCACCATCAATGGTGGCGGTCTTGACCTGGTCACCATCTACAGCGGCCACGAACTCGGAATAGCTGACCTGCGATGCAGCCAGCCCGGCCTGCCCGTTCGAAAACAGGTTGAACAAGGCCAGGATCAGCAGAAAGAGCACGATCCAGAAGGCGAAATTTCTCGCGTTGCCCAAGGGGGATCTCCTTTGAATGCCATGACGACGAGGCGCAAGCCGGACGGCACAGCGCTGTCTCTAAAATAGGGATGATCTTGGTATGTTCAATGCGATAAAATGGACAGAAGGAAATCTTCCTTCTCGGGTGCCGTCGAAAGGCTCCATCCGTTGGCGTATTCTGCCAAAGGTGCCGCGATCAAACCGGCCTTGGTCCAGACCGCAGGTGAGGCCAAAACCGTCTGGCGCGACAGCCCTGACGCCCGCCAGTTCGGGCAGTCCGAAATCCCCTGCCCCAACGCCGCAATCCACGCATTTTCAATAGGTTGCGCACTTTCTAGCCGCCAGCGACCGTCCCAAAGCGCGTCAGATTCAGCCCTTTGATTATGCACCGCCTCGTATTCGCGCACGACCTCGATCACATCTTTATGCAACGTCACCAGGCAGCCCTGAAGGGTGCGCGCAGTGCCAGACAGAACGTCGGTCTCTAATGCGCAAAGGGCGTCAAAGCGCGGCCGATAAACCGTTGAAGACACGAACATAAGGGCGTGCGCCAGCAACCGATGGCGGGTTTCAGCCGGCAATTGCCGAAACGCGACAGCGTCAAAAAGCACCGCACCCCCTTCGACACGCGCAATGCGCACGGCAGTTTCGTGGGCGAAATATGACAGCGCGCTGCGCGCCTCGCGCATGTGGCGCGCCGTTTCGACCAGACGGGAGCGATCAAGGCCCAGTTTCGCAAGATCCTGCATGGCTTGGCGGACGCGAACCCGGTCAAAGCGCGGATCGTCGTTCGAGGGGTCATCGACCCAGCCATGCCCGCGGTCCTGCAGCCAACCTCGCAGCGCATCGCGTTCAGCCGAAAGAATAGGGCGAAGCCAACGCACCCCCCTGTCCACCCAATCGTCGCGCATTTGCGAAAGCCCATCCACACCCGATCCGCGCGCAAGCCGCATCAAGAACGTCTCGGCCTGATCGTCGGCTGTGTGCCCAAGTGCGACGGCGTCCAGCGCCTGCGCCTTGGACCAACCCGCCAGCAGGTCATAGCGTGCATGGCGGGCCGCGTGTTGCAGATTGCCCGTGATATCCGGCGACCAGCGCAGGATGTCGTGCGGCACGCCAAGCCGGTCGCAGGTATCGGCAACCCGGCGGGCTTCCGCCTCGGCTTCGGGGCGCAAGCCGTGATCGACGGTGGCCGCGCCAAGCGCCACGCCCTGCGCCGCACTCCACCCGTGCGCCATGTTCAACAGCGCCATGCTGTCGCTTCCGCCAGACACCGCCACCCCCAAACGCAGAACGGGCCCGCGCGCGCGGGCCCGGTTCAGGGCATCAGCCAGTGTCTTTTCAAGCGTCATTGGCACCCAAGGCTGATCCGTGCGGCCTGCGCATCTTCAACGGCGGGTGTGCCGGGGAAACGTTTGCCGACTTCGGTCAGCGTCGCGCAGGCTTCTGAAATCTGGCCAAGCGCACCAAGGGCATTGCCCAACCGGAACAGCGCGTCTGGGGCACGGTCGCTGTTGGGCGCCCCTGAGAAAGCGTTCAGATAGGCGCGGGCGGCGGATTTGACATCGCCCTGACCGGTCAACGCTTCGCCGCGTTGAAAATGCGCCTCGGCGGTCAGCGGCCCACCGGGATAGGCATCAATGAACGCCTCATACATGGTCGCGGCCTGTTCAAAGTCGCCCGCTTCCAACGCCGCACCGGCGGCATCGAAATCCTCTTTCTCCGACACGGCGAGTTCGGTCGTCAGGGGTTGGGCGGGCTCTGGGGCCGCGATGGGGGCGGTTGGCGCGGCGCCCCCGCCCAGCGTCGTGGTTTCGCTCAGCTTGCTGACATCGCCGCCTTCAAGTTCGACCAGACGAAATTCCAGATCACCGATCCGGTTGGTGCCATCCTGCACGATCGAATTGATGCGGAACTCCAGCTGTTCCGTCTTGCCGGTCAGCCGCGACAGCTCGCCTTCCAGCGTTGCCATGCGTTCGTTGAGACCGCCCGCACCCGCCTGCACCGATGCAGCCCCCGTGGTGGACAGTTCGGTCTTGAGCTTCTGAATCTCGACATAAAGCATCGTCAGCTCTTGCCGGATATCCGCCAACGATTGCGCCCGGTCCTGAGCGAATGATGGAGTGACAAGCGTGATGGAAAGACTAAGTGCGACGGCACCTAACCGGGGAAAACGCGGCATCGGGAACCTCCTTGTCCGGTGGGGGATCAGCTGACCAAACTGCCTGCGGCCAGAACGGTCACAGCGCGGCGGTTCTTGGCATAGCAGCTTTCTTCCGAACAGATCTCAAGCGGCCGTTCCTTGCCATAGCTCACAGTTTGCAGCCGGTTCGGGGCGACGCCGCGTTCGATCAGGAAGTTTTGCACAGCCGAGGCGCGGCGGGCGCCCAGCGCAAGGTTGTATTCACGCGTGCCTTGTTCGTCGGCGTGGCCTTCGATCACGGCGGTGTAGGCGGTGTTTTCCATCAGCCAAGCCGCTTGTTTGGTCAACAGCTCGATGCCCTCGGCGCTCAGCGAAGACTGGTCCACGGCAAACAGCACGCGATCCCCAATCGTCTGTTGGAAATAGGCTGGTGATTTCGGGTCGGACGGGCTGCCCGCCACGAAATCCCCACCCAGCGCACCTGCGCCATATTCATTGTCCAACCGGTTTTTTGAACAGGCCGAAAGTGTCAAAGCGCCCACAACCAGCGCAGCGATTGCAAAAGTTCTCATTGGTCGTTCCTGTGTCCATTCTGAGCCTGCATTATCAGGTGACAGGCTGTTTTGTTGCTCGTTGGCGCAAGTTTAACAGTTTGCGCACCATTTGGAAACGGATCGGAAAACAGCGCCAAAGCTGCCCCGATCCGTGGGCGTGAAAGCGCCTATTTCAAAAGCGGTGACCAAGCTGGGTCAGACGCGGCCCCCTCTGTCACCACACGACGCAGATTGCGCCCCGAAATGTCAACGGAATAAAGCGCAGGCGCCCCGGCTGCCCCTTGGCTTTCGCGCGCGAACATAATCACCCGCCCATTTGGCGACCAGGTCGGACCTTCATCCAGGAACGAGGCCGTCAGAAGCCGTTCTTCCGACCCGTCCGTGCGCATGACGCCGATATGGAACCGGCCGGCATTTTGCTTGGTAAACGCGATCAGGTCGCCACGCGGGGACCAGACGGGCGTGCCATAGCGGCCCTGCCCGAAGCTGATGCGGGTGGCCTCTCCTCCGCCTGCGGGCATGACATAAAGCTGCTGACTGCCGCTTCTGTCACTTTCAAAGACGATCTGGCTGCCATCGGGGGAAAAGCTGGGCGCGGTTTCGATGGATGGGGTCGAGGTCAACCGGCGCGGATTGCTGCCGTTGATGTCCATCGCATAGATATCCGTATTGCCCCCGGCCGACAGCGAATAGACAACCGTGCGCCCATCGGGCGAAAAGCGCGGCGCAAAGGTCATCGTGCCCTGCTGTTGCGACAACACCTGCCGCCCCACCGTGGCAACGTCCAGCACATAGACCTGCGGGAACCCTGTCTCGTAGCTGGTATAAAGCACCTTGTCGCCTGTTGGCGAGAAGCGCGGTGCCAGCACCAGCGCCGAACTGTCGGTCAAATACTGCACATTCGCGCCGTCGTAATCCATGATTGCCAGCCGCTTGCGCTTGGCATTCTTGGGACCGCTTTCAGACACGAACACCACACGGCTGTCGAAATAGCCGCCCTCGCCGGTGATCCGGCTATAGACAATGTCGGCCACCTTGTGCGCCATGCGCCGCCACGAGGCGGCGGTGCCTGCAAACTGCAAGCCCTCACCCAGTGGCTGATCGGAAAACACGTCAAACACCCGGAACTTGACGTTGATCGTATCGCCCGAGGTCGACACCGCCCCGGTGATCAGCGCCTGCGCATTAATTGCCTTCCAGTCAGCGTAGGCGACCGGGCTCGCAAAGCTTGTCACGTTGGACACGAACGCATCGGCCGGGATTTCACGAAACAGCCCCGTTCCGGCAAGATCAGCCGCGACGACGCGCGCGATCAGACCGGCGTAATCACTGGCCCCGCCATCTTCGGCCTGAAAATCAGGGATCGCGAAGGGCAAGGGTTCGATCACACCGTCGGTGATTTCGATCCTTAAAGGGCCTTCTGCAAGGCTGGTGTTTGGGGCACCAAGAAGCGAAAGCCCCGTGGCAAAAGCGATGGTCAATGTCCTGATAAGGGTCATTTTATCCTCATCTTTTCCGGGTTGAAGGTCATTTCAATTTCCTGCCATTGGCCATATTTTTCGGCCGGCAGATCGAAGCCGCTTGCGCCGCAGCGAATGATCGCGCGCCGCGCGGCTTGAAACGCAGTGTCGGCGGCGCCTTTGGATGGGCCATCCCATGATGCCATCTTGATCCCCTCGGGTTTGCCGTCTCGGCTCATTGTCACCAATACCACAACCGTAGTGGTCATGGCATCGGTCGACGAAGACCCAAGGTTCCAGCAGCGGCTGACAGCCACACGCAGCCCGTCTTTTTCACCCCGGGTCAGGGGCGGACCTTCGGGCACGTCTTGCGCAGGCGTATCGGTTTCACCACCGGCAACTTGGTCGGCCACGGCTGCGGCGACGGCCGCTGCGGTATTGGCAGGCGCCGGAGTCTCGGCCGGGGTTTCAGCAGGCGTTTCCGGTTCAGCGGTTTCCACAGGTGCAGGGCGGCTGGGACGCGTTTTTGGACGCGACGAGGTCGCAGGGGCAAGCGACGGATCTTCCACCGGCTCTTCGGCTTCGGTCACAATCTCGGTCGAGGCCTCAGGCGGCGCGGTTGGCGTCACCTCTTCGGGCAGAGGCTCGGGCGTCGGTTCTGGCGAGGGTTCTGGCGCTTCAACCACCTCGGGCGCTTCCTCTACAGGTGTTTCCGGCTCTGGCGCGGGGGTCGGGGCCACGCGCGGCGCGGGCGCGGGAGGGGCTGTTTCGGGTTCCGGTTCAGGCGTCGGTTCGGGTTCCGGTTCAGGCGTCGGTTCGGGTTCCGGCTCCGGTTCCGGCGCTGGTGCGGGTTCAGGCTCCGGCGCTGGCGCAGGTGCCGGCTCTGGCGCGGGCTCGGGCGTCGGGCGCGGGGCGGGGGGCGTGTCGCCCTCGGTTGCGGCCTCGCCTTTTGGCGCGCTCAACGCGGCAAATTCAGCTTCCGAGATGATCGAGACATCGGACACCTGCACAAGCTCTTCGTCGCGCGACCAGTTGAAGGCCCCGCCGAAAAGCACCCACAGGATCAAGATCCCGTGGACAGATGCCGAGATGTAAAGACCTCTGCGCATACGCCCTGCCCTAGTTGTCCGTGCCGGTCAGACTTGGCCCGCCACCTTCGGTCACAAACCCGATCGAAGTGAAGCCCGCCGCGTTCAACGCACCCATCACCTTGGCAATCGCGTCCCATTCGACCTGCCCATCGGCGCGCAAAAAGACCTTGTTGTCCGTGCGCTCAGCCGCAATGGCGCGCAGCTTGGTGATCAACTCGCTCTGAGCAATCTCAGTGGTTTGCAGGAAAATCTGCCCCTCTTCGGTAATGGTGATCGCCAAAGGCTCTTCCTCGGGGGCGTCCAGCGATTTGGCGGCGGTTTTGGACAGCTCCACCGGCACACCGACAACCATCAGGGGTGCGGCGACCATGAAAATGATCAGCAGCACCAGCATTACGTCCACGAAGGGGGTAATGTTGATCTCAGCCATCACGCGGCGATGCTTGCCGCGACGACGTCCGCGCCGGGCGCGTCGATCCGCACCCGCGCTTTGTTGCACACCAGCAGCCATATCAGCTGTCCAGCTGACGGCTGAGGATGGTGGCGAACTCGTCTGCGAAGGCTTCGTAGCCCGCAAGGATATTGTCGCTATCCACGCTTAGCTTGTTGTAAAATACGGCCGCCGGGATCGCGGCCAGAAGGCCCAGACCGGTGGCCAAAAGCGCCTCGGCGATGCCGGGGGCGACGACGGCCAGGTTGGTGTTTTGTTGCTGCGCAATCTCGACAAAGGCGTGCATGATGCCCCAAACGGTGCCGAACAACCCCACAAACGGCGCGGTTGACGCGACAGTCGCCAGAAAGCTCAGCCCCTTGTTCAGCTCTTCGCCTTGCTTGGCGATGGCCACATCCATTGACCGGTCAATGCGCGACTGCGCGTTCGCGATCAAACCGCCATCAGCCCGGTGAGAGCGGCGCCATTCCAGCATCCCGGAGGAAAAGACCTTTTCCGCCGACCCGTCAGGCGTCGGTCCGATCTGGTCAAACAGCTCGTCCAGCGGCTCACCCGACCAGAACTTGCGGTCGAACGCCTCGGCGTCCGAACGGGCGCGCCGGAAGGCCATGTGTTTTGTGATAATAATCGCCCACGACCAGATGGACGCCGCAATCAAAAGCAGCATCACCAGTTTGACCGTGAAAGTTGCGCGAATAAATAGGGCGAAGAAGGAGAAATCAATCTCCGCCGCCGCCTGAAGCGTTTCCGTTTCCATATGTCTGCCTCTGTACCGCCGCCTCTTTGTGCAGCTTTTCTGCACGAAGATTAGCCCAATGCCACGGGGAATGCCATCAAAACCGCGTCATCGGCGACAAAGCCCTGTGGTTCAGTGAACCAGACGGCGGATATTTGCCGGAAGCCGGGCGGGTTGGCCGGTATCTGAGACGCAAACAATGGTGACGATGGCTTCAAACAAGCGTTCTTCACCACGTTTCACGACTTGCTCCATCACCAACCGCGCGCCGGTAACCTGCTGAACAGATGTTTCAACCTGCAACTTTTCGTCAAAACGCGCCGAGGACAGGTAGTCCGCTTCGACCCGGCGCACCGCGAACACCTGCCCGTCTTCGCGCATCGCGTTCTGGTCGATCCCAATCTCGCGCACCCAATCAGACCGCGCGCGTTCGATATAGCGCAGATAGTTGGCGTAATAGACGATCCCGGCCATGTCGGTGTCTTCATAATAAACGCGGATGGGAAAACGGTGCATCGGGGCCTCGTGGTTCTGCTCGTCCCGACCCTAGCCGCGAAGGGGATAGTCTGCCAACCGCTCATATCGCGCGCCGTCCGGGCGCAGGTCAGACCGATAAAGCGACAGGGTGTCGAGCGTTACGGTCGGATATCGGATCGCGCCGTGGGTTTCCAGCGCACGGCCCAACGCGGACATGTCATTGGCCGTGGGCGTGCGCGGCAGGCGGGCCAGCGTCACGTGGCCGCGAAACCGCCGATGGGGCAATGTGATCCCGGCGCGACGCACCACCTGTCGGACCTGTTTGTGCAACCCGTCCACGCCCGCAGCGTTGATCGTCAGCACAGAGGGCACGGCCCCGCCCATGGTCGTCAGCCCCGCCAGATCAACGGTCGCGGGCGGAGCGTGCAAGACCTCTAACTCCGCGTTCAGGTCTTCGAGCGCGTCGAGTGGTTGTTCATCCAGAAACACCAGCGTCAGGTGGATGTTTTCCTCAGGTAGTGGTCGCCCGACCTTGAGCCGGCTCGCAAACCCGGCGAGTTGCGCGGCCAGATCGTCCGGCACGGGAAGGGCCAGAAAGCAGCGCATTTAGTGCAATGTGGTGGCAGCGGGACCACCCACCTGCATCCGCGCAAAGATTCTGAGCGCATGTGACGCATCATCTGCCGCCACGGGCAGCATCGGATCATAGGCTGCCGCAATCAGCGCGGCGATTTCTGGGCGCAGGATGGTCTGGCCATCAGGCAGCAGTGCAAGCGGGCTTTTGGTCGAAAACGCCCCTTCACCCCACAGCAGGATCGCTTGCACAGCCTGGGACAGCGCCAACGTCTCGGCCGGTTGGTCCACCATCGCGCCTTGCATGCAGACAAAGGTGAAACAGGCTTGAATGGCGTTCTGGTCATCAAAGCGGAAGGCGCGGTATTGCGTGGCCCCGGCCTCTTTCAGCCGGGCCACCAGCGGCTCCAATCCGGGGATCATCTCGCCCAGTTTTGGCACCTCCAGCAACTCGTCCCAGTCGCGGAAGAAGAACACCATCAGGTTCGCGCCCAGTTCCGGGTCAGTCTCGGCCATCTTGTGACCGGCCAGCGTCACCACCGCCTCGATCGCGCCTTTGACAACCTCAAGCGTGGCGTCTTCGACACCGAACACAACCGGCACGATGGGGCGGCCCCAGCGGGCGAAGGTGAAGTCACCATTTGCGCGGGTGAAATGCGCGGTCACGTCTTCGGGGGTCATAAGGGGGGCGGTCATCTGGCGTCTCCTGATCTGCGGGGTGATGTCCCGCAAATGGACGCGCGTTTCAAGGGCTAACCTTCGAAAAGCTGTCCTTGTCCCGCACCGCGCGGTTGAGAAACGGGGGCAGTCAGTCCGAGGTGTCGCCATGCAATCTGGCCCAGCATGCGCCCGCGAGGGGTGCGTTGGATCAAGCCTTGTTGCAAAAGGAACGGCTCGATCACTTCTTCCAGCGCATCGCGGCTTTCGGACAGAGCGGCGGACAGGGTTTCTATGCCCACCGGGCCACCGCCGTAGTGCTCTGCCATCAAGCCAAGATAGCGCCGATCCGCTCCGTCCAACCCCAGATGATCGACACCCAACCGCGTCAGCGCGTTGTCGGCGAGGTCGCGGGTGATCCGCCCGTCGCCTTCGACCACCGCGAAATCGACCACGCGCCGCAACAGGCGCCCGGCAATCCGCGGCGTGCCACGGGCACGTTTCGCGATCTCGCGCGCGCCATCTTCGTCGGCAGGTGCGCCCAGTTTGACGGCGTTGCGGGTCACGATCTCGTGCAACTCATCGACCGAATAAAATTGCAGCCGCACAGGAATACCGAAGCGATCGCGCAGCGGCGTGGTCAGAAGGCCCAACCGCGTCGTTGCCCCGACCAGCGTGAAGGGTTGTAATTCGATCCGCACGGTGCGGGCCGCAGGCCCTTCGCCGATCACCAGATCCAGTTCGAAATCTTCCAGCGCGGGATAAAGCACTTCCTCGACCACCGGATTGAGCCTGTGAATTTCGTCAATGAACAAGACGTCATTGGCTTCCAGATTGGTCAGGATTGCGGCCAGATCGCCGGCCTTGGCGAGCACGGGGCCAGAGGTCATGCGGAAGTTCACGCCCAACTCGCGCGCCATGATCTGGGCCAGTGTGGTCTTACCAAGACCGGGAGGGCCATGAAACAGGACGTGGTCCATCGCCTCGTTACGCTTGCGTGCGCTTTCGATGAAGATACGAAGATTGGAACGCGCCTCGGCCTGCCCGATGAAATCACCCAGCGTTTGTGGGCGAAGGGCGCGGTCGGCCTCGGTCGCGTCTTCCGGGCGCGGGGCGGGGCGCAGCGTCGGGTCTGGTGCATCAAGGGGGTCAGAGGCGGTCATAATATCCTTCTAGCCCCCTACCCTTTGGGCGCAAGAAGTTTCAGCGCGGCGCGGATCAGACCGGAGGTGTCCAGCGACGGATCCTCGCCCAGCGCCTGTGCGACGGCGGACGCTGCTTCACCGGGCGCGTAGCCGAGGTTGGTCAGGGCCGACAGCGCCTCGGATTGAGCAGCGGCATTGCCCGCCGGCGCGGGCGGAGTGATGGGCGTGGCCGGAATGTTCGGCTCGATCACCGCATCATCCGTCGCAGGTGCACCTGTGGCCACCGATGCCTGACCCGACAGCGCCATGACAGATGCCGCCTTGTCCTTCAGCTCCAACACCACGCGCTGCGCGGTTTTCGGGCCAAGCCCCTTGGCGGCTTTCACAGCGTTCCAGTCGCCCAACGCAATCGCGCGACTGACCCCGTCCGGCCCCAACGTGCCAAGGATCGCCATCGAGGCTTTCGCACCGATACCCTGCACGCTCATCAACAGCCTGTGCCATTCTTTTTCGACAAGGGTGGTGAAGCCGAACAGTTGCAGATTGTCCTCGCGCACCAAAAGCTCGGTATAGAGCGCGACAGCTTCGCCCGGTCCGGGCAGGCTGGCCATGGTGCGGTCCGAGACATAGACCAGATAGCCCACGCCGCGCACGTCGATCAGAACATGATCATCGGCACGGTAATCCAGACGTCCTGCGATTTTACCAATCATGCTGTGGCTTTCTTTAACGCGGCTTCCAGACGGCCCGCAGTCTGGGCGTGAAAGGCATGGCAGATCGCGATGGCCAGCGCATCGGCGGCATCGGCCCCTTTGATCTGAACGCCGGGCAATTGCATTTTCACCATATGTTCGACCTGTTTCTTATCGGCATGGCCCACACCCACTACGGCCTTCTTCACCGCGTTGGGCGCGTATTCCCCGATGGGAAGCCCCGCCTTGGCAGGCACCAGCAAAGCGATGCCGCGTGCTTGCCCCAGCTTCAGGGTGGCGACGGCGTCCTTGTTCACGAAAGTCTGTTCGACTGCCGCAGTTTCGGGGGCGAATTGCGCCAGCACGTCGGTCAGTTGGTCGTAAAGAGACAACAGTCGCGCAGCCAGTTCACCGGTGCGCGAATGACAGATCCCGTTGGCCACATGGGACATGCGGGTGCCGTCGGTGTCGATCACGCCCCAACCAAGGTTCCTTAGCCCCGGGTCAATGCCAATAACACGCATGTTGCACCCTGCCCTGTCTGCTCTGCCCGGCCGCTGGCGCATGATGCGCGGCGGCCTTGTTGAAAACCGGACTAGCACGAAACAAGAACACGCGCCAGAAAGATTTGCAACACAAGGTGATCACGTGACATCAGTCCGAGGCCATCTGATGTGATGCTTTTGCGACACAGTGCATCCCCCGGGCTGCAAAAGAATGACACGTTTCATAGTCGTTTCAGCCTGTTTTCGACCTCGAACAAACCGAAAGCGACCCGTTGCAGAAAACGCATATGAGTCATGCAATTTGGGGCCTTGTTGAACCCGCTATTCGGTTCTACATGCCGGCCAACGCAATGATGCAAACCGCAGTATTCTTTACCGAGAAGGACATGAAAATGGCTGCTTTCGAAACGACATACATCCCCGCAAATGGTGCGTCCTTCGGGGGTCGCCTTTCCACTGTTATTCGGGGCGCAGTCGCCTCGTTTGCGGCATGGAAAGATGCGCGTTCAACACGCAACGCACTGCTGCAACTGTCAGATCGCGATCTTGACGACATCGGCCTGTGCCGCGCGGATATCGAAAAACTCTGAACCGCTCATAAAAAAAACCGCGCCAAACGGCGCGGTCATTCCCCCCCGCCCGGTCAACCGAGCGGGGGTTTTTTTGTTTTTTGCGGATCAGTCCAGCGACAAGGCCACGAAACGAGGGTTGTCGTCGCGCCGCACCAAAAGCAGAACCGACTTGCGTCCACCGTCCTTGGCAGCCTCAAGTTGCGCCTTCAGGTCTTCGATCGACCCGACGGGTTGCTGCCCGGCTTCGGCCACCACATCGCCCGCACGCATCCCTTTTTCAAAGGCTTCCGTGTCCTCATCGATGTCCAGCACGACCAGACCGGTGGCGCCGGGTTTCAGGCCAAGTTCTTCACGGCGTGTGTCGTCAAGTTCGCCCAGCGTCATGCCGAGGATCTTGTCTTCCGCGGGGGCCTCGGGCGTTTCGTTTTCCGACCCCGGGGTCGAACCCGCGACCGCATCTTCGCGTCGTCCAAGCGT
Organism: Aliiroseovarius sp. CAU 1755; assembly: GCF_054482655.1. NCBI lineage: Bacteria > Pseudomonadati > Pseudomonadota > Alphaproteobacteria > Rhodobacterales > Paracoccaceae > Aliiroseovarius > Aliiroseovarius sp. CAU 1755. The sequence goes on from NZ_JBTLRH010000002.1 coordinate 229,469, forward strand.
GATTTTCAGGGTCTCGGTCTTGCCACCCCGCAACACCACCACGCGCACGGCCTTGCCCACAGGCGCATTGCCAACGATGCGCACCAATTCGCGCGTGTCGGTGACATCGACGCCGTCGAAGGACAGAATGATGTCGTTGGGCAGAATGCCAGCCTCTTTCGCCGGGCCTTCGGGAACATCGGTGATCAATGCGCCATTGGTGCCGTCCAGCGCCATGGCTTCAGCAATATCGTCGGTGATGTCCTGAATGCGCACACCCAGCCAGCCGCGACGGGTTTCGCCGAATTCCTTCAACTGATCCACAACACGTTTGACCACGGCCGAGGACATCGCAAAGCCGATCCCGATCGAGCCGCCATTCGGGCTAAGAATTGCGGTGTTCACGCCGATCACCTCGGCGTTCATGTTGAACAGCGGACCGCCCGAGTTGCCCCGATTGATCGCCGCGTCGGTCTGGATGTAGTCGTCATAGGCGCCTGACAGCTCGCGGTTCCTTTGCGACACGATCCCGGCCGAGACCGAAAACCCCTGCCCCAACGGATTACCAACAGCCATCACCCAATCGCCGACACGCATGATATCGCTGTCGCCGAAGCTGACAAACGGCAGCGGGCCGTCGCTTTCAACCTTCAACAGCGCGATGTCCGTGTTGGGATCGGTGCCGATCACCTTGGCGGCCAACTGGTCGCCACCGCCGAAGAACTCGATCATGATTTCATCCGCGCCCTCGATGACGTGGTTGTTGGTCACGATGAACCCATCCTCCGAGATCACAAACCCCGAGCCAAGTGCCTGACTGCGCCGCTGACGCTGAGGTTCGCCGTTGCCGTTCGGCCCACCGGGCTGATTGCGATCAAGGAAATCGCGGAAGAAATCCTCGAACGGGCTGCCTTCGGGCACCATGGGCTGGTTGCCTGTTCGCTGGGCCACAAGGGTTGATGTCGTGATGTTGACAACAGCCGGGCTGACCTGCTCGGCCAGATCGGCAAAGCTTTCGGGCACACCGCGCGCTTCGGCTTTTAGCCCTGATGCCAGGGTCACGGCCACGGCCATGACAAGCCCGACGAAGGCGCGCATGCCCCACATCTGATTATTTTGGGGGGAAATCGCCTGCACTTTCACACCTCTCTCCTTTCAAGAAACCGGTTCGGGTCGAAACCCGATCATGAATACTGTCTAGATAGGGCGGCAAAAGCGCAACGCAAAGTTCGTAACACCCATTCACTGCCATGTGATCTGCCGTCACCGGCGCCACCGTGCTGACAGAGGCGGGAAAATGCCGTCGGCACCCCCCGCTGTCGGGTCAGCCGTAAAGCGCGTTGGCTTGGGAAAAGGACAACAGGCGGTGGCTTTTTTCGTCCCACAGGTGAAGCCGGGCGCACACGAGGCTTTCGCGGATCGTCATGCGGTTCGCCTGTGCCAGATCGGCATGGTCGCGCAGCACTTCCGTCAGCCGATAGAAGGGAATGCGGCTGTAGAGGTGGTGAACATGGTGGATGCCAATATTGGCGCTGAACCACTGCAACACCCGCGGCATGACGTAGTGCGAGCTGCCATGCAGCGCGGCATCATGAAGCTGCCAGTCTTCCTCGCCGCTCCAATGGGTGTTTTCAAACTGATGCTGCACATAGAAAAGCCACATGCCAGCCGTGGCCGCCAACAGGGTCGAGGGCAAGAAGATCAGCAACAGCGCCGGAAGGCCGCCGAAATACCAGATCACCGTCAGCGCCGCGACGATAACCAGATTGGTGCCCATTGCGCTGATCCAATAGCGCAGACCCTTCATCAGGCCGAACGGCAGTCGGTTTTGCAGGAAAAACAAGTAGCTGGGCGCGAAGCCAAACAACACCACAGGGTTGCGATACAGGCGGTATTTGAACTGCTCGAACCGTGACAGGTCGTTGTATTCAGCCACCGTCAGGGTCAGGATATCCCCGATCCCACGCTTGCCCAGATTGCCAGCCGCACTGTGGTGGATCGAATGCGTGCGGCGCCAGACCGCATAGGGGGTCAGGGTCAGCACCCCGATCACCCGCCCGACCCAATCGCTGACCGCGCGGTGTTTGAAAAACGAGCCGTGGCCGCAATCATGTTGGATGGTGAACAAGCGCAGCAGGAACAGGGCGTTCAGGATGGACAGGCCAAGCGTCAGCCACAGACTGACCGACATCGACATCCACGCCAGCACCCAAAGCGCCAAGAACGGACCGATGCTGACGGCAAGCTCGAAAAAACTGCGCCCCAGATCGGGCTCGCGGTAGGTGGCTAGTGTTTTGACCCAGTCTTTCGCAGATCGTGTCGATTCGGATGATTTCGGAAAGTCTGGTGAGTGTTTCATATGCCTGCTTTTTACGATGCCCCATGCATCGATAAACGACCAGCCTGACATATCAAGCAAAATATGGGGTTTGACGCAGATGTCGCACTGGGTCAGCAAGGACGACACAGCCTTTACAGGCGCGACAGCCACACAAGCAAAACGCCCAATGCGATGGCGACCAGCCCCATCATTCGCCGCTGATCACGGCTGAGGGCGGCCATCATGGCCACCAGATCGTCCAAACGCGAAGGGGCCAGTGCGAACACCAGCCCCTCGATCACGAGCACAAGCCCGAACCCTAACAGGATCAGGGACATCAGCGACCCGTGTCCGATTTCAGATAGTCGAAGAACTCGCTGTCGGGCGAAATCACCATCGAAGAAGTGCCCCCGACCAACGAATTCTCATAGGCTTCAAGCGACCGCATGAACGCATAGAATTCAGGGTCGCGACCCAACGCATTTGCCAAGATGCCATTGCGGCGGGCGTCTGCCTCACCACGAATGATCTGCGCCTGTTTGCGTGCCTCGGACACGGTTTCAACCACGGTCCGGTCAGCGGTGGCCCGCAAACGCTGGGCCGCTTCGTTACCGCGGGCGATTTCATCTGCGGCCAGACGTTGGCGTTCGGCGCGCATCCGTTCAAAGGTAGCTTCAAGGTTCTGCTTGGGCAGATCGGCACGTTTGATCCGCACGTCGATGATTTCGACGCCAAGCGACGCCGCTTGGGCACGGGCTTGATCGCGGATCTGGTTCATCAGCAGAACACGGTCAGCGGACAGAACCGCATTCGAGTTCACTTTACCCAAAACCTCACGCAGCTCTGCGTTCAGGATCCGCTCAAGACGCGGTTGCGCACCGGCAATCGAGCTTGCGCCGACTGCGCGGCGGAACTGCTTGGCATCAGAAATGCGCCAGCGAGCAAACGCGTCAACTTCAAGCCGCCGGCTGTCTGCTGGCGTCACTTCAAGCTTGCTGGTTTCCAAAGGCAGGATCCGAGCGTCATATTTGACGATCTCGTGAAACACGGGAATTTTGAAATACAGGCCTGGATCGGTGATCTCGGCTTGCACTTCACCAAACCACAGCCGCAGGGCGGTTTGGCGTTCATCGACAATATAGACAGCCTGCAACGCGCCAAACAGCAGCGCCACAACGGCGATCAGGATGATTTGAGTGCGTTTCATCAGTTCGCCCCCCCGTCCGTTGTTTGCGCCGGTTTGCGCGTCAGTTCATTCAGCGGCAGGTAAGGAACAACCCCCCCTTCTCCGCCGATGCCCTGATCAAGAATTACCTTGTCCACGCTCTTCATCACTTTTTCGATCGTTTCCAGATAGAGTCTCTTGCGCGTGATGTCCGGCGCCTTGGCGTATTCGTCATAAACCGCGATGAAGCGTGCGGCTTCACCTTCGGCTTCGTTCACGACGCGGGCGCGATACCCTTCGGCTTGCTCCATCAACTGAGCGGCTTCACCACGTGCTTCGGCAACGACGCGGTTCGCATAAGCGTCCGCTTGTTTTTGCAACGTGTCGCGTGTCTGTTCGGCCGCTTGCACTTCGCGGAAGCTGTCGATCACGTCCTCGGGCGGGTCGGCCTTGTCAAAGTTCACACGAACGATGTTGACGCCCGACTGATACCCATCCAGCGTCGACTGGATCAGATCTTGCAGATCCTGTTGGATGATACCACGATCCGAGGTCAGGATCGGAGACAGGCGAGAGCGTGCGATAATCTCGCGCATGGCTGATTCCGACACGGCCTGAATGGTGTTTTCTGGGGCTGCCAGATTGAACACGAACTTCTCAAGGTCCGAGATGTTCCAAACAACCTGAAAATCGATATCAACGATGTTTTCGTCACCTGTCAGCATCAGGCCTTCGCTGACCCCGTCGCCGATGTTGATCACGTTCTCACGCGTCACCGGATAGATCTCCCTGGTCACAACCGGCCAAGGCGCAAAGTTCAGACCCTCTTGGCCAACGCCGTAACGTTCACCGAACAAAAGCTCGACCGATTGCTCCGAGGTGTCGACGCGATAAAAACTGGCATATATCCAAACCGCGACCGCGACCAGCGCGATCAACAGGATCGAGCCACGCCCTAAGTTGGGGCCGTTGCCTTCGCCGCCCTGACCAGCGCCGCGACCTTTGTCGCCGCGTCCGCCCATGAGCACGCGCAACTGCTCTTGCCCCTTCTTCATCAACTCATCAATCTCGGGCATTTGCGGGGGCTCTTTGCCGCCGCGATTGCCACCACCATTCGAGGGGGGGCGCCCACCAGAGCCGCCACGGTTTCCACCGCCGCCCCAGGGACCACCATTATCGCTGGCCATCTGGTCAAATTCCTTCCAAGTCAAACAAGGTATTGCGTTCATACCTGACCCTTTGCAGGGCGGATTTCAAGGTAAAGGCGGCGCAAGATGCCGCCTTTTCGGTTGTTTTTCGACGCGGGCGGCGTAGAGACCCGGATTAAAGCTCAGTCGCTGCGGGTGGGCGACTTCATCAGCACGATTTCTTCGGACATGGTCGGGTGCACGGCCACGGTCCGGTCAAAATCCTGTTTGGTTGCCCCCATTTTTACGGCGACGGCAGCCAATTGGATCATTTCGCCCGCCCCGTCCCCAACAATATGGCAACCCAGAACCTTCTGGCTTTTCTGGCTGACGATGAGTTTGAACAAGACCCTTTCCGTCGAACCGATGAAGCTTTTCTGCATCGGGCGGAAGGCGGCGCAGTAGACATCGATCTTCTCTTGTGCGCGGGCGGCTTCCTCGCTCAGACCGACGGTGCCGTATTCGGGCTGCGTGAACACTGCCGAGGCGACGTTTTCGTGGTCCGGTTTGGTCGGGGTGCCGTTGAACACGGTTTCGACAAAGGCCATGCCTTCGCGGATCGCCACCGGGGTCAGGTTGATCCGGTTTGTGACATCCCCTACGGCATAAATCGACGGCACGGCGGTCTGGCTGTAGTCATCCACGATCACCTCGCCGGAGCGGCCAAGGGTGACACCGACCTCTTCCAGCCCCATGCCATCGGTGTTGGCGACACGGCCCGTGGCAAAAAGCACCTGGTCAAAGACCTCTTCACGCCCGTCCGTCCCCTTTACCCAGATCGCATCACCATTTTCCGTGCTGCGCCGCTCCATCCGTTCGACCTCCAGCCCCACATGCAGGTCCACACCGCGCGCGCTGATGTGTTCGGCCAGGAACCCGCGCACTTCGTCATCGAACCCGCGCAAGATCTGCGCTCCGCGATACCATTGCGCGACATGCGCGCCCAGACCATTGAAAATGCAGGCAAATTCACAAGCGATGTAACCGCCGCCGACAATCAGGATACGCTTTGGGAACGTCTCAAGGTTGAACACCTCATTCGATGTAATGCCAAATTCGGCCGCGCCGGGCGTGTCGGGCAGGAAGGGCCGCCCACCGGTTGCCACAAGAATATGTTTGGCGGTGAAAGTTTCGCCAGTGGACAAGGCGACCGTGTGGGCATCCTTCACCACCGCGCGGGCATTGAAGATATCCGCCCCGGAGTTGCCCAGATTGCGGGTATAGATCGCCTCAAGTCGGTCCAGTTCGGCGTGCAACATCGGCTGGAAACGATCCCAATGGAACTGTCCGCCCTCGTAGTCCCACCCATAGCTGCGCGCATCGTCCGCAGCGGGGCCGTAATTCGAGGCAAAGACCATCAGCTTTTTGGGCACACAGCCGCGGATCACACAGGTGCCACCCATGCGAAATTCCTCGGCAAGTGCCACCTTGGCGCCGCCTTCCGCCGCCACGCGACCGGCGCGCACGCCGCCCGACCCGCCGCCGATCACGAAAAGGTCGTAGTCAAAACCACTCATGTCACTTTGCCTTTCTTCGCCTCACAGGGGGCAATTGGTTCCATTTCCGGGGCAAGCTATGTTCTTCGCCCCCGGCATTCCAGAGCCGAGACGGTAACAAGTGTCACAATGTCGCGTGTGGAGCGCGCGGACCGACCCACCGTGGCCTCATCTTGGCCGCTGCGCCGTCATAGGTCCGCAAAGATGTTGTCGGTCTCGGTGAATTCAATCCGGCCCTCTTCGCGCGTGCCTGCGTTGATGTCGATCACCTCGACCCGGCCGTCACCATGGCCGACCACGACAGTATCACAGATGTCGATGAACAGCCCGTTTTCGACCACGCCGGGGATCTGGTTCAGCACCATCGACAGTTTGCGCGGGTCGCCAATGCGTTTCACGTGCAGATCAAGGATGTGGTTGCCTTCGTCCGAGATAAAGGCCGCATCGCCATTCATCCGCAGGCTCGTTTCCGTGCCCAGAACGTCGACAGCGCCCAGCATTTCTTCGACCAGCGACTTGGTGGTCTGCCAGCCGAATCGAATGACCTCGATCGGCAAGGGGAACGCCCCCAGATGTTCGACCGATTTCGAGGGGTCGGCGATCACGATCATCCGGTCCGATGCGGTTGCCACGATCTTTTCCTGAAGATGCGCCCCACCGCCACCTTTGATCAGGCACAGGTCAGCGTCATATTCATCTGTGCCATCAATGGTCAGATCCAGCCACTTGGCATCGTCCAGGGTTGTCACCTCGATCCCCACTTGCCGCGCCAGGTCTGCGGTGCGCGTGCTGGTCGGCACGCCAATGATCTTCAAGCCGTCCTGGCGCACCATTTCGCCCAAGCAACGCACCATCCAGGCGGCGGTCGAACCGGTGCCAAGCCCCACGCGCATGCCGTCTTCGACAAATTGGACCGCGCGTTTGGCAGCAACGAATTTAGCGGTGTCAATTGGCGACAGTTCCCCAGCCATGGCAGCGATTCCCCTTTGTGGCACATATATGAAGTTCGTGGCGTTATACGGCCAAGGGCGTTGCGTGGCGAGGCCCGATCACACCAGCGCGCGAAAAACTGCACGCTGCTGCCTGCCGCCGTCGCCCCCCACAGCGCCGACGCGACGTTTTGGCCGGGTGGACAAACTTTGCCGCTTGGCCCAAAGCTTGCGGGCGCAAACCGGGTCGGGTGCAATATGGGCAGGTATTTCTACATCGCGTTAGGCTGGGGCGCCGTGGCCCTTGGGCTTATCGGTGTGGTGCTGCCAGTGCTGCCCACGACACCCTTCCTGCTGGTCGCTGCTTTCGCCTTCGGCAAGGGAAGCCCCAAGGCACGGGCCTGGCTGATCGAACACGCGCATTTCGGCCCCGCCATACAGGATTGGGAAGACCGCGGCGCCATTTCACGACGCGCAAAGACTTTGGCCGTGACCATGATGACGCTGGTCTTGGTCGTCTCCCTTATCCTTGGCGCGCCAGTTTGGGTGCTATTGGCGCAGGGCGTTTTGATGGGCGCTGGGGCTGCATTTGTGCTGACGCGGCCGGACTGACCCGCAAAGTGTCGTTTTCGCGCTGACAAAACTTTTCCGATCGCCCAAGCTGTCCTGAATTCTTGCCGCGCGAGGTCATCATGTTTTTGTCCGTATTCGACATGTTCAAAGTCGGGGTCGGCCCCAGTTCGTCGCACACGATGGGACCGATGGTCGCCGGTGGGCGGTTTCTTGATCACCTGCGCGCTCAACCGTTCAAGGTGGCCGGGCTGCGCGCCTCATTGCACGGCTCACTCGCCTTCACGGGGGTCGGGCACGCAACCGACCGCGCCACGATCCTTGGTTTGGCCGGGGTTCTGCCGGACAGCTATGATCACGCCAAGGCCGAAGCCATATTGGCCGACATCGCGCGCACCGGAACGGTCAGCCCGAAGGGCCTTGGCCGCCTCGCCTTCGTTCCGAAAGACGATCTGATCTTTGACTACGAGACTGCCCTGCCCGGCCACGCCAACGGCATGCAGCTTATGGCGACCGACGCCCAAGGCGACGTGGTCGCGCGCGAGGTCTATTACTCCATCGGTGGCGGGTTCGTCGTCACCGAAGCAGAACAAGCGCGCGAGGCGGCGCTGGATGCGCGCGACGCAAAGGCACATCCCTATCCGTTCGAAACCGCGGTCCAGATGCTCGACATGGCCAAGGCCTCAGGCAACACCATCGCCCAGATGAAGCGCGAAAACGAACTTGTCCACCTTGACCCAGACGCCCTTGCCGCAGGGCTGGACCGCATATGGGGGGTCATGAATGACTGTATCGACCGGGGGATGGCCAATGACGGTATCCTTCCCGGCGGGCTGTTGGTGCGACGGCGCGCCAAAGCCATTCACGACAGCCTAATGGCCGAACAGGGGCTGAACCTGTCGGCCCCGCATACGATCAACGATTGGATGAGCGTCTACGCGATGGCCGTGAATGAAGAAAACGCAGCCGGCGGTCAGGTGGTCACCAGCCCGACCAATGGCGCCGCCGGTGTCTTGCCAGCGGTGGTGCGATACTGGCTGCATCATGTGCCCGGTGCCGCGCCCTCGCGCATTCACGACTTTCTGCTGACTGCGTCTGCGATCGGTGGGATCATCAAGCACAACGCCTCGATCTCTGGCGCCGAAGCCGGGTGCCAGGCCGAGGTCGGGTCGGCCAGCGCAATGGCCGCAGCCGGGCTGTGCGCCGTGATGGGCGGCACGCCGATGCAGATCGAGAACGCCGCCGAGATCGCGTTGGAACACCATCTGGGTTTGACCTGTGACCCGGTGCGCGGGCTGGTGCAAGTGCCCTGTATCGAACGCAACGGGCTGGGGGCGATCAAGGCCGTGTCGGCCGCGTCGCTGGCGTTGCGCGGCGATGGCACTCATCTTGTCCCGCTGGACGCCTGCATCAAGACGATGTTCGAAACCGGGCAGGATATGAGCGTAAAGTATAAAGAGACCTCGTTGGGTGGGCTTGCCGTGAATGTGCCCAATTGCTGACCGTCAGTGCCGACTGAGAGCGGCAATCGCCTGACGCAGCACTCCGCGCGGCAGAATCACCAACAGACCAGCCCGATCCGCCGCAAGCGTGACGCGCGGTGAGCCTGTTTCGTTCGAGGTTCCGATCGTTCCCCATGGTGCCATCGCCAAATCTTCGACCGGCCAGACCAGCCCTGTGCCCTGCGCGATTACCTGCGCCATTGGAAACAGTGACAGACGGGTGCCGACCGGCAGATCAAGCAAGATTTCACGCGACAGGTGAAAGCAGATATCCACCTCTCCGACCAGAATGGCGGGCTTTTCGTGTTGGCGCACAAGCGCATTATAGCAAGCCAATTCATGGTCCAAGCGACCGCCCATAAAGCCGACACCCAGTATAATGGGGGCCTTTACCAGCTCAAGCGCCTTGTCGAAATCGGTCCGATTCTGGTCTGGTGTTTCGTGAAACCGCGCCGCGCCGATTGTTTCGCGTGCTGAAACAGAAACCGAATCCATATCGCCCACAACCGCTGCCGGAACATGCCCCAATGCCAGCGCCTGATCCGCCGCGCCGTCCGCCGCCACCAGATTCGGTGCCAGCGTCAAACATTCGGAAAGATTCTTTGGGTTAACGTTTCCACCGCCCAGAAGGGTTACATTGTGTTCAAAATGTGGAAAATGATGCATTCTGCCTCAGTATTGTCTAAATTTCAGAAACTAAACACATTCCTGCCCGGAAAAAATACCGTGAATTTCGCGGTTTTGTTGAATTTCCCGAGACACCGCATGGTAAACATACTGTTGCTGGATCGGGGGAGAAAGCGAGTTACCTATGGTGAGCAATAGCAAGATTCTCACTGTATCCTACGGCACGTTTTCGTGCACGCTTGAAGGATTCGATGAACCCTTCGGCACGATGAAGTCGATTGCGGAGTATTTCCGCGATCTGGCAGCTGACGATCGCTACTTTGGTGCAGAGCCTCCGACTCCGGATGCTGAAATGCTACACCGTATCGCTGAACGCGAAGTGCAAAAGCGCGTCGAAGCCCGTGTCGGAGACGACGGTATTGTGTTGCGTCAGGAAGGCTCTGCCCTGCCCGCCGTGACCAAGACCGGTGCCACGCTTGTGGCAGGCGAAGCCCTGTTGGATACAGATCAGACCGACGCCGACGCACCCGTTGCGCCGGATGAAACGCCAAGCGCAGAAGCGCCGGTGGCCAAGGCGCCCGTTGCTGAAACGGCTGAGCGTGCTGAACCGCAGGCCGCCGCGCCTCAACCGGAGCCGGTCCCTGCACCGACTGCACCTTCTGTGCCCACGGCCGAGGCCATGCCTGACTTGGACGCCGACGCCGCGGCCGACAGCGCAGCCGCCAAGCTTCTTCGCATTCGCGCCGTTGTGAACGCTGAAGAAACCCTGGACGACTACGCCGAAGATGAGGACATCACGTCCTTCTTCCAGGACGAAGACGACACGGATGTGGATCAGATCGAAGACTCGCCGATCCCCGCAGCCGCTCTGGTGTCCGACACCAACGAAGACCTGGTCGAGCAGACCCCTGAGGCTGCTGTTGCAGCTGAAAACACCGTCACGGAGCAAGAAGCTGAAGCTGATGTTCAGGACAGTGTTCAGGCTTTGGCGCAAGACGACGACACCGAAGCCGGTCAGGACGACGTGTCCGATGACGCAGAGCGTGAGGTCGCAGATGATGCGTCCGAACCGCTTGTCCTGTCGGATGACGACAAGGTGAAACTGGACGATACCGATGACGATGTCGACGCTATCCTGTCCCAGATGGACACTTATGACGCGTCCGACGATGACAGCGACGAGGACTATGAAGACGAAGACGACACGCTGACATCTGATGACGAGATCGCCAATGTGCTGGAGCACGCGTTCGACGAAGACACAAGCGACGAAGATGACCCGGCGCCGCTGCGTCCGGTCGGTCGTATCGTCCATGTCAAACGCCTGCGCCGCGATGATGGCAAAGAAGCGATTGCGCTGGACACTGACAGTTCCGACCCGTCGTTGACAGACGAAGATGAAGAGGACTTGTTGGCTGATCTGGCCAAGGCCCAAGAAGACAGCGCAGCGGACGACACCGCATCAGGCGAAGACGCCGGTGAAGATGTGGACGCCGAGGCACTTTTGACGCTGATCGACCGCGAAGTGAAAACCGGAGAGCGCCGTGACCGCCGCGAACAGGTTTTTGACAACGGCGCTGCTGATCAAAGCGATGAAACGCTGAACCGTATTCTTGCCGAAACCAACGACAAGATGGGCAGCCAGGAAGTGTCGCGTCGTCGCAACTCGATCGAGCATTTGAAGGCCGCTGTTCAAGCCAAACGTGCCGACGAAGATGCAGGCGAAGATGACAGCGAAGGACTGGACGAAGACCAGTATCGCGAAGATCTGGCGCGCGCCGTGCGCCCGCGTCGTCCGGGCCGGGCAGATGCCGAACACGCCACGCGCCGTATGGCTCCGTTGGTGTTGGTGTCTGAACAGCGTATCGACGAGGCGCCGACAGAAGTGGCCGCGTCGCCCAGTTCTGACGAGCCAGTCAAACCCGCCCGTGTGGTGCGCCCGCGCCGGATCAATCGTGACCAGTTGGGCGCCACCGAAGCATCGGACGGCACCAGCGCAAAGGACGATGATGCTGCCGATGAGGTGGTTGGCGCGGACCACAGCGACGATCTGGCCCATGACGACTTGCGCAAAGCCATGGTGGAGGACGACAACGTCGCCGCCGCTCGCTCGGCCAAGAATGACGCCAATGTCGAAGCTTTTGCCGCCTATGTGAATGGCGCAGATGCCTCTGACATGACCGGTCTTCTGCATGCCGCCGCCACCTTCCTGTCTGAAGAGCAGGGCGTGACAGAATTCAGCCGTCCCAAGGTTTTACACCTTGTGATGGGACTGAACGTCAATGGCGGTATTTCACGCGAAGAAGGCTTGCGTGCTTTCGGGCGCTTGCTGCGCGAAGGACGGATCGTGAAGCTTGGTCGCGGCCGTTTCTCGCTGGCCGACAGTGCCAAAAAAGAAGGCGGTCGCCAGACGGCCTGATCGCAAACCACACTGAAAAACAAAAGGGGCTCCGTTTCGGGGCCCCTTTTTTGGTTGGGGGCATGCGCGAGGTTCGCGTCTTCGCCCTGTCGTCTCGCTCTGGCCGGCTAGTCCTTGTCGTCGCCCGCCCCCGGATCAACCGGGTCATGCGGATAGCTGTCAGGGTCTGCGTCCGGATCAGCCTTGCCCACCCCCAGAAACACCTTGCGCAGCGGGATCATCCACAAAAACCCCAGCACAATGTAGACCAGCAGTTCCAACAGGATCGGCGGGCGGTCAAACATGCCCACCACCGACACTGCGGCGAGAATATAGAGCGGCAGTCCCACCAGCAAAACCAGCAAAGACAAACGCTTACGTGCTTTGTATCCCAATGCCATTTACCCGCGCCCGATCAATCGGCAAACGGGTCGGTGACAAGAATCGTATCGTCACGTTCGGGGCTGGTGGACAAAAGAGCGACCGGGCAGTCGATCAGTTCCTCCACCCGTTTCACGTATTTGATCGCGTTGGCGGGCAGATCATTCCAACTGCGCGCGCCTTCGGTCGTTTCCGACCAGCCGGGCATTTCTTCATAGATCGGCGTGCAGCGCGCCTGTTGATCCGACGCGGTGGGCAGATAGTCCATCCGCTTGCCGTCCAGCTCATATCCCACACAGATTTTCAGCGTCTCAAACCCGTCCAGAACGTCGAGCTTGGTCAGCGAAATCCCGGACACACCCGAGGTGGCGCAGGTCTGGCGCACGAGGGCGGCATCGAACCAACCACAGCGGCGCTTGCGCCCGGTCGTGGTGCCAAATTCATGGCCGCGTTCGCCAAGGCGTTGGCCGTCCGCGTCGTCAAGCTCGGACGGGAACGGGCCTTCACCCACGCGGGTCGTATAGGCCTTCACGATGCCCAACACGTAGTCGATCGAGCCAGGGCCAAGGCCCACGCCCGTCGCCGCCTGCCCGGCGATCACGTTGGACGAGGTCACAAAGGGATAGGTGCCGAAGTCAATGTCCAGCAGAGCGCCTTGCGCCCCTTCAAAAAGGATACGCTTGCCCGCCTTGCGTTTCTCATTCAGCACTTTCCAGACCGGCGCGGCAAAGCGCAGGATCTTCGGCGCGACCTCCTTCAACTGCGCAATCAGGGCGTCGCGGTCGATCGCCTCGATCCCCAGCCCCTTGCGCAGCGGGTCGTGGTGTTGCAGCGCACGGTCAACACGCGCTTCCAGCGTTGTATCATCGGCCAGATCGGCCACGCGGATCGCTCGGCGGCCAACCTTGTCTTCATAACAAGGGCCGATCCCGCGCCCGGTGGTGCCGATCTTGGTGCCCTTGCTGGCGGCCTCTTCGCGCGCGCGGTCTAGTTCGCCGTGGAACGGCAGGATCAGCGGCGTGTTTTCGGCGATCATCAGGGTCTCGGGCGAAATGTCGACGCCTTGCTTGGTGATCGTCTCAATCTCGTTCAGCAGGTGCCAGGGGTCCAGCACGACGCCATTGCCGATCACCGACAGCTTGCCACCACGCACAACGCCGGATGGCAAAGCGTGCAGCTTGTAGACCTCGCCTTCAACGACCAGCGTGTGGCCCGCATTGTGACCGCCCTGAAAGCGCGCGATCACATCGGCACGTTCGCTGAGCCAGTCAACAATCTTGCCTTTTCCTTCATCGCCCCACTGGGCGCCTACAACAACGACATTCGCCATGGTCTTTTTCCTATCAAAAAGAAAACCCGCACTGGTCATAGCGGGACTAGCCCCTGCGGGAAAGCCGAAAACCGTGAATGGCGTGACAAAGGGCATAAAGGGCAGAATCCAGACGCGCGCCTTCTTGCGCCCCCCCCGCTTTTCCCCTACATAGCCCCGCAGATCAAACGAACCCCAGCCACGGAAGCGTCGCTTATGGAAAACGTCATCCTCGTCATTCACCTGATCCTGGCGCTCAGCCTGATCGGGATCGTGCTTTTGCAGCGCTCCGAGGGCGGTGGCCTGGGCATCGGCGGCGGTGGCGGCGGTGGCGGCATCATGTCGTCGCGCGGGGCTGCCACGGCCTTGGGCAAGTTGACCTGGCTGTTTGCCATTGCGTTTCTGGGCACCTCGATCACATTGACGGTCATTGCAGCCAAGAATTCGGCCGACAGTTCGGTTATTGATACGCTTGGGCTTGAAGCACCGGTCGCTCCGGATACGGACGCGCCTGTTACGCCTGACGTCACGGACCTGCTGCCCCCGACAGGCGGTGCCGACGATAGCCTGACCCCGCCACGCGCAGACTAAAGCGTTTCGAGACCAAGTTGTGTCACAACTTAATCTCAAAACGCGCTAATACCCACAATACCTTGAGGAGGGGCGGATTTCCTGCCCCATCATCTTGCGATCCGGTTGCGCGGGGCATCGGAATCGGTTATCTCTTTAACCCCGTGGAAAGCGGATTCGCTGGGGCCTTTTTTGTGGCCGTTTCGCGAGTTCGAGAGCCAATAATCTAAGGCGCCTTTGCGCCGGTTTCACGGGGGCAGCCTGACGCATGGCACGTTACATTTTCATCACCGGTGGTGTTGTTTCTTCATTGGGCAAGGGGCTGACCGCGGCGGCCCTTGGCGCGCTGTTACAGGCGCGTGGGTATTCGGTGCGGATGCGCAAGCTTGACCCTTACCTGAACGTCGACCCCGGCACGATGAGCCCGTTTGAGCACGGCGAGGTGTTCGTCACCGATGACGGCGCGGAAACCGATCTGGACCTTGGTCACTATGAACGGTTCACCGGCGTCGCGGCGCGCAACACGGACTCGGTCAGTTCCGGGCGCATTTACACAACCGTTTTGGAGAAAGAGCGGCGCGGCGATTATCTGGGCAAAACCATTCAGGTGATCCCGCACGTCACCAACGAAATCAAAGACTTCATCGAAATTGGTGATGACGAGGTCGATTTCATGCTGTGTGAAATCGGCGGCACGGTCGGTGACATCGAAGCCCTGCCCTTTTTTGAAGCGATCCGCCAGTTCAGCCAAGAACGCCCGCGTGGCCAGTGCATCTTCATGCACCTGACCTTGTTGCCGTTCCTTGCGGCCTCGGGCGAATTGAAGACCAAACCCACCCAGCACTCGGTGAAGGAACTGCGCTCAATCGGCATCGCGCCCGACGTGTTGGTTTGCCGCGCCGAACACACCATCCCGGAAAAAGAGCGCGCCAAGATCGCGCTGTTTTGTAACGTCCGCCTTGACGCTGTGATCCCGGCCTATGACCTGAAGTCGATCTATGAGGCCCCGATGGCGTTTCACCATGTCGGTCTGGATCAGGCCGTGCTGGATGCGTTCCAGATCGCCCCCGCCCCCAAACCCGACCTGCGTCGCTGGGAAGATGTCGAAGACCGCATTCACAACGCCGAAGGCGAAGTGCGCGTGGCCGTTGTGGGCAAGTATACCCAGCTAGAGGACGCCTATAAGTCAATCAAAGAAGCCCTGATGCATGGTGGCATGGCCAACCGTGTCAGGGTGCGTCTTGAATGGGTCGATGCAGAGTTGTTTGGTCAGGAAGACCCCGCGCCTTATCTGGAAGGGTTCCACGCCATCCTTGTGCCCGGCGGCTTTGGCGAACGCGGCACCGAAGGCAAGATCAGGGCCGCGCAATTCGCCCGTGAACGCAAGATCCCCTATCTGGGCATATGTCTGGGAATGCAGATGGCGGTGGTCGAAGCGGCCCGGAATGTGGCAGGCATCACCGATGCCGGGTCAGAAGAATTTGACCACGAGGCCGGTGAAACCCGCTTTACGCCAGTTGTCTATCACCTCAAGGAATGGGTGCAGGGCAACTACAAGGTCAAGCGCGCGGTGTCCGACGACAAGGGCGGCACGATGCGACTTGGCGCCTACACGGCAACCCTAAGCGAAGGGTCGAAAGTGGCGCAGATCTATGGCGACACGACAATCGAAGAACGCCACCGTCACCGCTATGAGGTGGACACGAAGTATCGTGAGCAGTTGGAAAGCTGCGGTTTGAAGTTTTCCGGCATGTCGCCTGATGGGCGCCTGCCCGAGATCGTCGAGTGGGAAGACCACCCATGGTTCATCGGCGTGCAGTTCCACCCGGAACTGAAATCCAAACCGTTCGACCCTGCCCCCCTGTTCGCCGATTTCGTGCGCGCCGCGAAAGAGGTCGAGCGCTTGGTATGATCCGGGCGCTTCTGGCAGGAGCGATCCTTGCCGCGCCCCCCGCGCTGGCAGGCAGCGTGACCCCGGTTGAATACGACGATATGGCCGCGCAGTTGTCCGGCCATGTTGATTTTGAGAGCTACCCAACCCTGCCCGAACCTGGGCTGGCGCTGACGGGTCCATTGGTCTTTCCCGGCCTGTCCATTGGCGCAAGGCTGCGTGGCCAGTCCATTGAGTCGACCGACGGGTTCGAACTGCTGACCGGCCAGCCCACCCTGCCGCTTATCGCGGATATCGGCGGCAAGGCTGCGGTTCTGGCCGTGGCCTTCCACGCAGGTTTCGGATCAACTGCGGGTTTTCCCCTTGGACCGGACGGGTTTGCACAGCGGTCCGGGCGGGGCGAAGGGGCGTTGGCCTTTGTCTTTGACGGCACGATCACGGGCTTTGCGCTGAAACTGCATGCGGATTATGCCGACCCGCTGGGCGCGCGCCCACAACCGGGGCCTGTCATGCTGACCTTCTTTGCCCCGTCAGGCCATGAAACCGCGCGCCATACCGTTACCCCTGCACATGGTGTGACGAAGATCGCGGTGCAGGTCACACCGCCCGCTGCGGCGATCACCCTGACGCACCGCGATCCGGGCGGGATTGCCATTGACGACATCCGCTATTCTTTAGACAGTCCGGGCAGTTGACACGTTGCACCGGCCCATTGCACGGCCCGCTGACGCAAAGGTGACTGGCCCCGGTGCCACAACAGTCTGGTTTTTTTCGACGTATCGCATAGGTTTCCCCCATGATCCGATCCCTTCTTGCCAAACTCACCCAGCCCGCGCCTGACCCGTTTGACGATGCAGATGCCCGGTTGGCAATCGCCGCCCTTCTGGTGCGCCTTGCCCGGTCCGATCACCAATATGAAACGGCTGAAACCGACGCGATCACCCATATCCTGTCGCAACGTTATGGCTTGTCGCAGGATGACGCGATCGAGCTTCGGCGCGAGGCGGAGCTTCTTGAGGAAGCCGCCCCCGACACGGTGCGCTTCACCAACACCGTGAAAGAAGCCGTACCGCTTGAGGACCGCCTGTCGGTGGTCGAAGCCGCGTGGTCCGTCGTGTTGGCAGATGGCACGCGTTCGGTCGAGGAAGATGCCCTGATGCGCATGATCCCTCGCTTTCTGGGCATCACCGACCTTGAAAACAATCACGCCCGCTTGCGGGCAGCCGAATTGATTGAGGCCGATCGGGCCTAGGCGCGCGCCAAAGCTGCCAACTGCTCTGGCCCAGCACACCAGATTTCGCCGCAGTCCTTCGCGGCTGAACGCGATGCGCCAGATGCAGACATGCAGCCCGGCGCATTCAACTCATGCGCGCAGGACAGGCGCAAATTGTCGGTTGCACCGTCCATTCGCCCTGATTTACGTGACTTCCCCGCCTTTTCGCCGTTGCAATTCATGTCAAATTGCGCCCTACTCCGATGTCACATCACTTGTTTACCGTCAGGTTCCTACGTGCCACTAGACACAGCTGCCCAAAAATCCTCAGACACGTCCCCCGTGATCGAAATCCATGATCTTCACAAGAGCTATGGGGCGCTTGAGGTCCTCAAGGGCGTCGATCTGGTGGCGGAGCGGGGGCACGTGGTGTCCCTGATCGGGTCGTCCGGCTCTGGCAAATCGACGTTGCTGCGCTGTGCCAATCTGCTTGAAGACAGCCAGCAGGGCGACATCCTGTTCGAAGGCGAGCCGATCAAGTGGCGCGGCCATGCCATGCACCGCCATCCCGCTGACCGGGCTCAGGTGACACGCATTCGCACAAACCTGTCGATGGTGTTTCAGCAGTTCAACCTCTGGTCCCATATGACCATTTTGCAAAACGTGATGGAGGCCCCCGTTACCGTGTTGGGGCGCGACAAGGCCGAGGTTGAAGAAAAAGCACGCGCCTATCTGGCGAAAGTGGGCATTGGCGACAAATGCGATGTCTGGCCTGCTCAATTGTCGGGCGGGCAACAACAACGTGCCGCGATTGCGCGCGCGCTGTGCATGGAGCCAAAGGCGCTGTTGTTTGACGAACCCACCTCGGCGCTTGATCCCGAACTTGAACAAGAGGTCGTCAAGGTCATCCGGGATCTGGCGTTCGAAGGCCGCACAATGGTGATCGTGACCCACGACATGCGACTGGCCGCGGATGTATCGGACCATGTTATCTTTCTGCATCAAGGCCTGATCGAAGAAGAAGGCCCACCCGAAACCCTGTTCGGGTCGCCCAAAAGCGAGCGGCTCCAACAGTTTTTGTCAGCCACCCAATCGAGCTGACCTGTTCAACAACAAAGAAACCAAACAACACCACTAAGGGAGTAAACCAATGAAAAAGCTGATCCTTTCAACCGCAGCACTGGCGCTTACCGCCGGCTTCGCTATGGCGGACAACCACGGCAAGACCGTGCGTTTGGGCACGGAAGGTGCCTATGCGCCGTGGAACTTCGTGAACGATGCCGGCGAGATCGACGGCTTCGAACGCGAGCTGGGCGACGAGCTGTGCAAGCGCGCCGAATTGACCTGTGAATGGGTCAAGAACGAATGGGACACGATCATCCCCAACCTCGTTTCCGGCAACTATGATGCGATCATCGCGGGCATGTCGATCACCGACGAACGCGACGAAGTGATTGACTTCACCCAACCCTACACCCCGCCAGATCCCTCGGCTTATGGTGCGATGTCGGCTGATGTCGACCCGGCAACTGGCGTTGTTGCAGCGCAAGCGACCACCATTCAGGCGGCGTTCGTGGCGGAACAGGGCTGGACCCTTGTCGAGTTTCCGACACCCGAAGAAACTGTCGCGGCCGTAAAAGGTGGCGAGGCCGATGCGGTTCTAGCCGACAAGAGCTTCCTTGACACCATGGTCGGTTCGGACGGGTTGGTGATGCTGGAGCGGATGGAAATGATCGGCGGCGGCGTCGGTATGGGTTTCCGCGAAAGCGACACCGAACTGCGCGACATCTTCGATGCGGCGATCCAGTCCATGAAGGACGACGGCACGCTGAACACGTTGATTGCCAAGTGGGAAGTCGCTTCGCAGTTCTAATATGACCCTTTGGCTCGCGCACATCTGTTGCGCGGGCCATCCCTGCCACCCGGTCCGAGACGGACCGTTCAAGGTGGCACGATCCCCAACCGGTATCTGCAATGTTTTCCTACTGCTCTGATCCGTCGACGCTTGAGGGCCTGAGCTGGCTCAGCTGCTACCTCACCACTGGCAAGCATATGGGGTTCTATGGCTCGTTCGTCACGGTCATCGTGCTTTTGCTGATCACCGCACCGGTCGCGCTTTTGTTCGGCTTTGCAGGGGCCGCCGCCGCACGGTCGCGGTTCCTACCGCTCAGCCTTTTGGGCAAGACCTACACGGCGATCGTGCGTGGCGTGCCGGACATCGCGTTTTTCATGTTCTTCGTTATCGCGCTGGATCAGGCGTTCGAATACCTGCGCCACAAGGTCAAGTGCCCCGATTGGTCGGAACCAATTCGTCAGGGCAGTGATTTCGTGGTCTGCACGCAGGCCAAGTTACCCTTGTCCACCAGCCCACAATGGGTGCACGAAACCTATGGGTTCTCGCTTGCGGTGCTGACCTTTTCCATCGTGTTCGGCGCGTTTGCCGCCAACGTCCTTTTCGGTGCCATGCGGGCCGTTCCGCGCGCCCAGCTGGAAACCGCAGAAGCCTATGGCATGACCCAGCGCCAGACCTTTTGGCGCATCCTCGTGCCGCAGATGTGGGTCTATGCGTTGCCCGGCCTGTCCAACCTTTGGATGATCCTCGTCAAGGCGACACCGCTTCTGTTCCTGCTGGGGGTTGAGGATATCGTCTATTGGGCACGCGAACTTGGCGGCACCAAGACGGCGCGCTTTTCTGATTATCCGCATGGCAATTGGCATGCGATCTATTTCTTCGGTCTGCTTGTGTTCTATCTGATGCTGACCTCGGTCAGTGAACGGGTCTTCAAACGGATCTCGGCCCGCTTGTCGCATGGACAGGCCACCGCCGCCGGTGAAGCCCAAAGAAAGGCCGCCCAATGAGCTGCCTTCAAACCATTCAGGACTATGCGCTGCGATCAGTTGGCATTGGTGAGCGGCTTCTGCCCCGGGAAGATTTCACCCTGTGCGAGCAGATCACCCTGATCGGATCAGGCATGATCTGGAACATCTATTTCGGGCTGATCGCGATTGCGTTTGGCTTTTTTGCCGCAACCGCCGTGGCGCTGGCCAAGAACAGCCAGCTCTATTGGCTGCGTAAACCGGCCGAATTCTTCGTTTACGTGTTTCGCGGGTCGCCCTTGTTCATCCAGATGTTCTTTGCCTATGCGCTTTTCGTGGTGCTGAAACAGAGCCTTCCATTCCTCGCGCCGTTTACCTCGGCGTGGCTGGGCGCAGCACTTGTGTTGTTTCTGAACACCACCGCCTATACCGCCGAGATCTTCCACGGTGCGCTGCAATCAATCCCAAAAGGTGATCTGGAAGCTGCTGACGCCTATGGCATCACGGGGTGGACACGGTTCAAACGGATCGTATGGCCGTCAATGCTGCGGCTGGCTTGGCCGGCCTATACGAACGAGGCGATCTTTCTGTTCCACGCGACCGCACTGGTCTATTTCTCAGGCTTTCCGGTCTGGCAGCAGCGCGGTGACGCTCTTTATTATGCAAGCTACTTCGCCGACAAGACGTTCAACCCGTTCATCCCCTACCCCATTCTGGCCGGGTTTTTCATCCTGCTGACCTTGGTGGTGATCACGGTTTTCGGAACAATCGGAAAACGGTTGAATCGGCACTTGCCGCAAGCGGTTATTCGTCGTCCCGGGTTCATGCGCACGTTGATGCGGTAGCGGTCCGCCATCGCACATGGCCCCTTCGCAAGCACCGAGATCCAGTCCCACCAAGGGCATGAATGCGACCTTTGATTTTCCCCTCTTGCCCCGATCGAGTGGCTCGGATAATGTCCAAATCATAATTTGATCAAATTTGGTGACTCATGAGGATCGGTATCCTTCAAACCGGCCATTCTCCCGATGAAGTGCGCGACGAACTTGGCGACTATGGCCAGATGTTCACCCGCCTGCTGGACGGATATGGCTATGACTTCACGACCTACAGCGTCGTTGATGGCGACTTCCCCAGCGGACCTGATGCAGCAGATGGTTGGCTGATCACGGGGTCGAAACACGGCGCCTACGAAGACCACGACTGGATCGCGCCCCTTGAGGCGTTGATCCGCCAGATTCGCGATGCGGGGCGCCCATTGGTGGGCGTATGCTTCGGCCACCAGATCATTGCGCAAGCGCTTGGCGGCAAGGTTGCCAAGTTCGATGGCGGCTGGGCGGTCGGGCGGCAAACTTATGACATCGACGGTGAACAGATCGCTTTGAATGCCTGGCACCAGGACCAAGTGGTTGAACTGCCCGAAGGGGCGCGCGTCTTTGCCAGCAATGATTTCTGCGCCAATGCCGGGTTCATGATCGGGGACCGAATCATGACGATTCAACCGCACCCGGAATTCACAGCCAAGATGATCGACGCGCTGATCCAACACCGCGGGCGCGGCAATGTCTCTGACGACATTCTGAACGCCGCTCAAGACAATCTATCCCAACCCGTGGACGCGCCGGCATTTGCCGACCGAATGGCCGACGTGTTGAACAAGGGAGACAAGTAATGGACACGACCAAGCCAAATTCCACGTCGTGGATGAAGAACCTGCCCGAGGCCGCACAAGAATATCTGGACGGCAAACGGCTGGACGAGGTCGAATGCATCATCTCGGACCTTCCAGGCATCGCCCGCGGCAAGGCGGTTCCGGCCCGCAAGTTCGCCCGTCAGGACTATTTCCACCTGCCCGACAGCGTGTTCTACCAAACCATCACAGGCGACTGGGGCGAAGCGGCCGGCGACGAAGGTTTTCTGGAACGCGACATGACGCTGAAGCCGGACATGTCCACCGCCACAGCAGCCCCCTGGACCGGGGACTGGACGCTTCAGGTGATCCATGACGCGTTTGATCGCAACAACAAACCGATCCCGTTCAGCCCACGCAACGTGCTGCGCCGCGTGGTCGAGCTGTATCACGCCCAAGGGTGGGAGCCGATCGTTGCGCCCGAGATGGAGTTTTATCTGGTCGCCCGCAACATCGACCCGGCCGAGAAAATCAAGCCGATGATGGGCCGCTCGGGTCGTCCTGCTGCGGCGCGTCAGGCTTACTCGATGACGGCTGTCGACGAGTTCGGGCCGGTGATCGACGATATCTATGATTTCGCCGAAGCCCAAGGGTTCGAGATTGACGGCATCACGCAGGAAGGTGGCGCCGGTCAGCTTGAGATCAACCTGATCCATGGTGACCCGATCAAGCTGGCGGACGAAGTGTTCTATTTCAAACGCCTGATCCGCGAAGCCGCCCTGCGCCACGATTGTTTCGCCACCTTCATGGCCAAGCCGATCGCGGAAGAGCCGGGGTCGGCGATGCACATCCACCATTCGGTGTTGGACATTGAGACAGGCGAAAACATCTTTGCAGGCCCGCAAGGCGGCGACACCGATGCTTTCTTCCACTTCATCGCGGGGATGCAGAACCACCTGCCCAGCGTGGTGGCGGTGCTGGCGCCCTATGTGAACAGCTATCGACGCTATGTGAAAGACAACGCCGCGCCCATTAACCTTGAGTGGGGCCGTGACAACCGCACGACGGGGATCCGTGTGCCGCTGTCTTCCCCCAAGGCACGACGGGTCGAAAACCGCATCGCCGGGATGGATTGCAACCCCTATCTGGGGATCGCTGCCAGCTTGGCGGCCGGTTATCTTGGCCTGATGGAAGAAAAGCGCCCGAAAGCGCTATACAAGGGTGACGCCTACGAGGGCGAAGAAGATATCCCGCGCGATCAGGGCTATGCGCTTGAGCTGTTTGACGAAGCCAAGCAAATGCACGAGGTGCTGGGGCCGGAGTTCGCACGCGTCTACTCCATCGTGAAGCACACCGAGCTTGATGAGTTTTTGCAAGTCATCAGCCCGTGGGAGCGTGAGCATCTTTTGCTGAACGTCTAATACTTGAAGGGCTGGGCGCGTTACGCCCGACATGGTCGCAACTGCCCAGCCTGCCCCTATATTCGACACAAGCGTCACCACAGCCGTTTGTCCGACGCCGATGGCCTTGGTCCGCGCAAGCTCGGCGCTCGGTGATGGGCTATCATAACCACAAGCCCCCGATCTTCCTCATCGAACTCACAGGGAACGGGGGCGATATGGTCTGGTTTTCCGTAGCATTTTGACCTACAGATAATCCGAAGAAGAGTTTCGGCAATTCTGAAATGTTCGAATCTCGCCCATTGAGCAGGACCAGGACATGACCCTCGCCCCGAATGTCTATGACGCCGAACCCATCCCCGACGCCGCACGAGCCGAGATTGACCGGCTGCTGCAATCCGGGGACTTGTTCCGGTATACCGCCCCTGAAGACGCGCCCGTTAGCTTGCTGGAAGCTGAGTTCGCCGAATTGATGGGGGCAAAATACGCGTTGGCTGTGGCAAGTTGCTCGGCCGCGCTGTTCTTGTCGCTGAAAGCGCTGGACCTTCCGCGCGACGCGAAGGTCCTAATCCCTGCCTTCACATTTGCCGCCGTGCCAAGCGCGATCGTGCATGCGGACTGCCAGCCTGTTCTGGTAGAGGTTCAGGACAACTACCGCTTGGATATGGCCGATTTTGACCGCAAGCTGACCGATGATATCCATGCCGTGATCATCAGCCACATGCGCGGTCACACCTCGGACATGGATGCGATCATGGCGCTGTGCGAGGCGCGCGGCGTGCCGGTCATCGAAGACGCGGCGCATTCGTTGGGCACGTTGTGGCATGGCCGCAAGATTGGGACGATTGGCAAGATCGGCTGTTTTTCGTTTCAGTCCTACAAGATGCTGAATGCCGGCGAGGGCGGGATTATGATCACCGATGACGCCGATTTGATTGCGCGTGCCGTCATCATGTCCGGCGCCTACGAGCACAATTGGAAAAAGCACAAAGGCCCGCACGGCGACAACACACCAGCGTTGGAAGAGGCCTTTGCGCGCTGGCAAAACCAACTGCCGCTCTACAACACGCGGCTGTCAAACCTGTCGGCGGCGGTCATCCGCCCGCAACTGCCCGAGCTTGCGCGCCGGGTCAGAGATGGTTTGATAAACCACGATTATGTGGCCGCAAAGCTGAACCAGAGCCCTTGGATCGACGTGCCCCCTGCCCTGCCAGCTGAAACCCGCGCGCCTGATTCCATTCAGTTCAACCTTGTCGGCATGAGCGATGACGACACGCTTGCCTTTCAAAGTGCGGCGAAGGCGCGCGGCGTGTCTGTTCAGGTCTTCGGGATGAGCACCGACAATGCGCGGGCCTTCTGGAACTGGCATTTCATCGGGGATCAGGGTGACTTGCCCCAGACACGCGACATGCTGATGCGGGCTTGTGACACGCGTCTACCGGTGCGTCTGAAAAGACCAGACCTGGACTTCATCGCCGCGGCGCTGGTCGATGCCGCCGCCGAGGTCAAATCAGCAAAGGCTGAAACAGCCGCCTGACACCCGCACCCAGCGCTGGGCCAGACTGTCAGGATTGTTTCCCCAGCAGCCGCACACCATCGCGCAGCCAGGGAAATTCCTTCTGTGCGGGCTGAACGACCAGATCATCCAGAACTGCAGTCAGGCGTCGGGCCATGTCGCGGGGCAAATCGCCCAGCACATCCTGACGGGCCGTCAGGTTGATGCGGCGGGTGAAGGGGGCAAAGGGCAGCGGGATCAGATCGGCGGCGGCGCGAAAGCGTTGCGCGCGGAAAAAGCCAAGCGGGGTGATAATGGTCCATCCTGCACCTGCCGCCACCATCGCCATGATGGCGTGATAGCTGTCCAGCTCGAACCGGTTGTCCAGTCGCAGATTCTGGCGCGCCAGATTGGCCGAGATTACCCGCCCCATATGGTGTCGCGCCGTGTATTGCACCAACGGCAGGGCGCGCAGCACCTCCATCGGGTCGGCTTGACCGATCGCTCCCTTGGGCACGGCGGCGACGAAGGGTTCTTCCATTACCGGATGCACCTCCATCCACGGGGCCGAGGCACCGGTGTCGGCAGCGACGATCACATCCAGCGCACGGGCATCCAGTTGGTCGTGCAGCCGGTGCGACGCGCCGGTTTCCAGCAAAAAGCGCGTTCCGTCCAGATCGGCCGCCATGTCCGACAACAGGCGGGGTGTCACGTCTGCGTCGAAATCCTCGATCATGCCAAGGCGCAACCGCGACAGGTGCGACATCGCCCCAAGGGTCAGTTCGGCGCGCGCCTGCTCAGCCTCGTTCAGGATTGTCTGCGCGCGCTTCAAAAACAGCCCCCCTGCGGGCGTCAGAGCCAAGGGGCGTGCGGATCGGTCCACCAACAGGGTGCCCAGCGCAGTTTCAAGGTTGGTGAGTTGCTGGCTGACGGATGACGGGCTGACCCCCAGCCGTCGCGCCGCCACCGAAATCGAACGCTCGTCGGCCGCAGCGACAAACACCTCGACCCCCCAAAGGGTGATCCGTCCTGCTGTTTCGACCATGGTGCGCTCCTTTCACGAAACGCTAGGGGCTTTGCGCGCGCCGGGCAACAGGCATCGGTGCCTATCTGGTCCATAGTCGGTCCCCGGTGCGTGACACTGTTGTTTCAACGCGAAAACCGCCGGGTTCGGGCCAAAGGGCGACGGCACCCGTCTTGGCCAGCCCGGCCCTGTCCAGAAGGACACACCCGGCAGGCGCATCGGCTTTGCGCCACGCGGACAGGATCACCAGATCGGCTTGGGCGCAGGCGCGTGGCAGTTGCGCCTCGGCGCCCCGGCCGCTCAGGTGGACAAGTCGCAATCCGTCAAGGTCTGCGCGCAGAAAGCCCTTTTCACCATCGAACCCCGGACGGGCAGATGCCGCGTCCTGGTCCGCAGCGTCGCCATCGTTCTCGAGCCAAGATCGGGCTGCAAAACCTTCACCCTTGGGTTTCGACAAGGCCCGGCCCGATTTGGTCATCACACCAACCAAGCCACCAGAGGCGCTGACCAGAAGTGGCGGGCGTTCGGCCTGCATCCATAGAACCAAGGCCAACCCCAGCGGGACAAGACCGACAAGCCGCTCCTTACCGACCAGAAGTGTGACGAGGATCCCACCCACCGCCACGCAAGGCAGCACAGCGTCAGGTGGGGCCACGACCTGCCCAATGGCTCCGTCCAGCCCGGCCACGAGGCCTGCAACCCAGATGATCCAGTCGATGGGGGGGCCCATCGCCTTGACCGGCACCCAGCCAAGCCCCAAAGGCGCCAGCACCGCAGAAAGCACCGCCAGCGGCATGATCAATGCACCCATAACCGGCACCGACAGCAGGTTTGCCACCAGCCCGAAGTGGCTGACCTGATTGAAATGCGCGGCGCCAAAGGGTGCGGTGGCCAGCCCCGCCACGGCAGACGAGATGACCACTGCCAGAATGGGCCGCGCCCATTTCGGCGCGCGCCGGGCCGTGTCGCTCTTTGCGCGATCGCGCAGCCAACCGAACACCGCAACCAGCGCCGTCGTCGCGGCAAAGGACATCTGGAAACCGGGTTCGGTCAGGGCTTCGGGGTGCAACACCAAAACGATGATCGCCGCCATCGCGACCGCGCGCAGGGTCAGGGCGCGACGGTCAAACAATATGGCGACGAACATGGTTGCCACCATGATGAAGGCACGTTCAGTTGCGATGTTGCCACCCGACAGCGCCAGATAGAAGGCCCCGGAGGCAATCGCCACGACCGCGGCCAGCTTCTTGACCGGATAGCGCAACGCGAGCCAAGGCCAAAGCCCGAACATTATTCGCAGGGCTTGAAACACGAACCCGGTCAATAGCCCCATATGCAGTCCGGAAATCGCCAGAAGGTGGGCCAGATTTGACCCTCTGAGCGCTTGCAGCGTGGTCTGGCTCATGGCCGACCGATCCCCTGTGGTGATCGCTGCGGCAAAGGCGCCGGTTTCACCCGGCAACACGCTGCGCACCCAAGCCGAGATGTCTTGCCGCATACGTGTGACGGCCAACACTACGCCACGCTTTGGCTTGGCAAGCAACAGCGCAGGCACGCGGGTATAGCCCACCGCTCCGATGTCGCGAAACCAAGCCATGCGCTGGAAATCAAACCCGCCCGGTTCGACGGGGCCGTTAGGACCGGACAAATGAGCCGTGAGCGCCACGCGCTGGCCGATTTCAGGGGTCAGAAACGCTTGGTTGCCATGCAAGGACACGCGCACGCGGCGGGGGTGTTTCCAGGGTGCCACATCGTCAAGCCTGACGTGATCGAGGGTCAGGCGCACCGCATCAGATTGCGACCTGTCGATGGTAACGATGCGGCCTTCGACCGGACCGTAGTAGCGAAAATCCAGAACCGGCGCAGCCACCCAATGCGCACGCGCACCCGCCCAGCATGTGCCAAAGGCGACCAAACCAAGCGCGACCGCCAAGGGGCCGATGCCCCATGGGCGCAGCCATGCCAAAACAAGCGCCACCACCACGGTGGCGATCAGCAGCCCATAGGCGGTGGGCCCAAGTTCTTGGGGCGATGCAAAGTAGAGCCCGATCCCCAAACCCAGACACAGCGGCGCCCAATTCAGCAGCCGCCCGCGTTCTTCTTCGATACGCGTCAGGATCTTCTGGACCAGCACCCTTGTTCACGGCCTCCGTATTTCGTAAAGCGATGGGGAATATACCCGAACCGCGCCACTCCCTGACAGGCGCCCGGCCCGTTGCGGTCTGTTGGCTTGTCAGTGTCTCGCGGTCTTGGGCAGACACCCGAAACGCTTTCATACCTGCTTAACTCCTGCATGGTTTCCAAAAGGTTAACGTCCATGGCACCGACCGATCAGATCGTCACCCGTTTCGCCCCGTCCCCGACTGGATACCTGCATATCGGGGGGGCCCGCACTGCGTTGTTCAACTGGCTTTTCGCCCGTGGCCGCGGCGGGAAGTTCCTGCTGAGGATCGAGGACACCGACCGCGCCCGGTCAACGCCCGAGGCGACGTCGGCGATCCTGAAGGGTATGGAGTGGCTTGGTCTTGACCATGACGGCGAGGTGATCAGCCAATTCGACCGTGCCGACCGCCACGCCGAGGTTGCGCATGAGATGCTGGCGAACGGCCATGCCTATAAGTGCTTTGCCACGCAGGACGAAATTCAGGCGTTTCGCGACGATGCGCGCGCAGCTGGGAAATCGACGTTGTTCCAATCGCCGTGGCGCGACGCGGACCCCGCGACCCACCCGGATGCGCCTTACGTGATCCGCCTGAAAGCCCCGCGCGAGGGGGCAACGATCATCGACGATGCTGTTCAGGGCAATGTCACCATCCGAAATGATCAGCTCGACGACATGATTTGTTTACGGTCTGATGGCACACCCACTTACATGCTGGCTGTTGTCGTTGACGATCACGATATGGGCGTGACCCATGCCATTCGGGGGGATGATCACCTGAACAACGCCGCACGTCAGCAGCTTGTTTATCAAGCCATGGGTTGGGATGTGCCGGTTTGGGCGCATATCCCACTGATCCACGGCCCTGACGGCAAGAAACTGTCCAAACGCCACGGCGCGTTGGGGGTCGAGGAATACCAAGCCATGGGCTATCCCGCCCGCGCGATGCGCAACTATCTGGCGCGTCTGGGGTGGAGCCACGGGGATGACGAATACTTCACCGACGCGCAGGCGTTGGAGTGGTTTGACCTGAAGGGAATCGGCAAAAGCCCAGCGCGGTTTGACTTCAAAAAGCTCGACAACCTATCGGGGCAACACCTCGCGGCGATGGACGATGCCGAAGTGATGGCCGAGCTTGAAGCTTTTCTGGCCGCAATCGGGCAAATCCCTTTGCAACCGCAGCAACGTCAACTTTTGACAGATGCGATGTATGTGTTGAAAACGGGGGCGAAGACATTCCCGCAACTCCTTGAAAAGGCAAGCTTTGCAACCGCGACCCGCCCCATCGAACAGGACGAGAAAGCAGCAAAGGCACTGGATGAAGTATCCCGTGGTATACTGAAAGAATTGACGCCGCAGCTGCAAAATGCTAGCTGGGATCGCAACACGCTGGAAGGGATCCTGAACGAGCTTGCCGAAGCTCACGGGACCAAGTTTGGCAAACTGGCTGCTCCCTTGCGGGCAGCCCTTGCCGGTCGCGCCGTGACCCCAAGCGTTTTTGATATGATGCTTGTTCTTGGCCGTGACGAAACTGTTGCCCGCCTTGAAGATGCAAGCGCATAGAACAAGCACACGCGTCCGACCCATCCGGGGTGGACGCGGATAGATACGAACACGAAGGGAATAAATAGATGGCCAAACCGACCGGAACTGCAAAGCTTACCTTTGGCGACAAAGATCTGGAGCTGCCGATATATTCGCCCACGGCGGGCCCCGACGTGATCGACATCCGCAAGCTGTATGCAAAAGGTGACGTGTTCACCTATGACCCTGGCTTCACCTCGACGGCAAGCTGCGATTCGACAATCACCTTCATCGACGGCGACAAGGGCGAGCTGCTGTATCGCGGCTATCCGATCGACCAGCTGGCCGAGAAATCGCATTACCTCGAAGTGTGCTTCCTGCTGCTGTATGGTGAACTGCCGACCGAAGCTGAACTGATCGATTTCGAAAGCCGCGTCACCAACCACACAATGGTGCACGAGCAGATGATCAAGTTCTTCACCGGGTTCCGCCGTGACGCGCACCCGATGGCGATTATCACTGGCGTTGTCGGGGCAATGTCCGCCTTCTATCACGACTCGACCGATGTGAACGACGAATGGCAGCGTGAAGTCGCCGCGATCCGAATGATCGCCAAACTGCCCACCATCTGCGCGATGGCCTACAAGTATTCCGTCGGACAACCGTTCGTTTATCCGAAAAACGATTTGGATTACGCCTCGAACTTCCTGCGCATGTGCTTTGCCGTTCCGTGCGAGGAATACGAGGTGAACCCGATCCTGTCGAAAGCGATGGACCGCATTTTCACCCTGCACGCTGATCACGAACAGAACGCCTCGACCTCGACCGTGCGTCTGGCCGGGTCGTCGGGTGCCAACCCGTTTGCCTGTATCGCAGCTGGCATCGCTTGTCTGTGGGGGCCAGCGCATGGCGGTGCGAACCAAGCCTGCCTTGAGATGCTGCGTGAAATCGGTTCGGTCGACAACATCCCGGAATACGTGGCCCGCGCCAAGGACAAGAACGATCCGTTCCGCCTGATGGGCTTTGGTCACCGCGTCTACAAGAACTTCGACCCACGTGCGAAGGTCATGAAGGAAAGCGCAGACGAGGTTCTGGGCCTTCTGGGCATCGACAACAACGAAACGCTGAAAGTCGCGAAAGAGCTTGAGCGCATTGCGCTGGAAGACCCCTATTTCGTTGAGAAGAAGCTGTATCCGAATGTCGATTTCTATTCGGGCATCATCCTTGAGGCCATGGGCTTCCCCACCTCGATGTTCACACCAATTTTCGCGCTGTCGCGCACCGTTGGGTGGATTTCGCAGTGGAAAGAGATGCTGGGCGATCCGGGCCAGAAAATCGGCCGTCCGCGCCAGTTGTATCTGGGCGAAACGCTGCGCGACTATGTGGATGTTGCAAAGCGCTAAGACGCCATTCGCCAAAACCAGAAAAAAGCCGCCGATTTTGGCGGCTTTTTTTGTTTTCATAGCGCGCATCAAGCTACTGGCTACTCTATCAATCAAGGAGGTTGGACATGTCTCAGTATCTGTCTGGCAGCTGCCTGTGTGGAGCGTGCCAATTCGACTATACCGGCGAAATACGCTTCACAATTCAATGCTATTGCAGAGATTGCCAACACGTGACCGGGGCCGGACACGCCCCACAAATGATGGTTCACCGCGATGCGCTGATGACCAAGGGGCCGACAAAAACCTACCGCCAAAGGGCGGATTCGGGATCAATGTTGGAGTTCATATTCTGTCGCGATTGTGGATCGCCGCTGTTGAAAGCGACATCCCGCATGCCAGATGCCATAGCCATTTATGCTGGTGCACTTAACGATCCGACGCTTTTTGAACGCGGCAAAGATGTCTTTGAAGACGCGCGGCAGCCTTGGGATCAGGCCTAGGCTCTAACGTCCCTCATAGTCGGGGCTACGCTTTTCTAGAAACGCCAGAACGCCTTCCTTGAAGTCGCGCGAGTTGCCGCATTCGCCCTGCAACTTGGCCTCAAGCGCCAGTTGTTCGTCCAGCGTGTTGCTCATCGAGCTGCGCAGAGCTGTCTTGATGTTGCGATACGCCAGCGTCGGCCCCTGTGCCAACTGTGCGGCACGGGCGCGCCAGGTCGCTTCGAACGTATCATCTGCGACGCATTCCCATATCAACCCAGTGTCAGCTGCTTCGCGGGCGGTCATCTTTTCGGCAAACAGCGCGGCGCCCATGGCTTTTGCGAACCCCATCTGACGCGGCATCCAATACGTGCCGCCAGCGTCCGGGATCAGGCCAATGCGCGCAAACGCTTGCATGAAAAAGGCGCTTTCTGACGCGATGACCACATCCGCAGCCAGCGCGATGTTCGCCCCTGCCCCGGCCGCAGCCCCATTCACCGCCGAAATCGTAGGGATCGGGCAGGTATAGATCGCCTTTAACAGCGGTTCGTATTCATCGCGAAGGGTGCGTTCCAGATCCACTTGCGCGGCGTTCGCACGATCCCCAAGATCTTGCCCGGAACAGAACGCACGCCCCGCCCCGGTGATCACCAAAGCCCGAGCAGTATCGCCAGCGTCTTTGACGGCGTGGGTGATTTCAGCGCGCATCTGTGTATTCAGCGCGTTCATCACATCGGCGCGGTTCAGGGTTAGAACGGCCAGCCCATCCGTTGTGTCCAGCGTGATCGTTTCGTAGTCCATTCGGTCCTCCCGGGAATTTGGCACAGCTTATCTGACCCGTTGGTCGGGTAAAGGAGGACGCTCCGTCATTTACCTAAAACCCAAGCGCGACAGGTGAAAATTCACCGGTCAGTCCTTCAAAATCTCCTCAAGCCGCGCTTCTTCGTCGTCAGACAGCGTTTTCGGGCCGTCATTCGCCTGCGAGCGCCGCCGAAGGTAAAGCCCCCCCGCCAGGATCGCCAAAATGAACACAATCGGCCCGGCCGCCCACAAAACCACATTCGCGCCGGCACGGTTTGGCTTCATCAAGACATATTCGCCATAGCGTTCGACGATGAAGTCGACGACTTGTTCGTTGCTGTCGCCTTCTTCCAACCTTTCGCGCACCAAAAGCCGAAGGTCACGAGCGATCGCGGCGTTGCTTTCGTCGATATTCTCGCCCCGGCAGACAACGCAACGCAGATCAGCCGAAATATCGCGCGCGCGCGCTTCCATCGCAGGGTCGTCCAACACTTCGTCTGGATTAACCGCACCCGCTGGCGTGGCGCACAAGGCGCTGGCGACAAGGCCTGCTAGGATCAGACGTTTCATTCCGCTGGCACTCCTTGCGCGCGCGCCTTTGCGGCGCCTGCTGCGACGCGGAAGCGACGATCAGACAGGCTGATCAGCCCACCAAGCGCCATGATGATTGACCCGGCCCAGATCCAGTTGGCGAAAGGCTTGATAAACGTGCGCACGGCCCAACCACCGTTGTCCTGTGGATCACCGATGACCAAATAGAGGTCACGCCAGAACCCGTTTGCAATCGCGGCTTCGGTCGTCGGCATGGCCTGAACCGGATAGACGCGTTTTTCGGGATAAAGGGTGGTCACGTCCTGCCCGTCGCGGGTGACGTGAATTTCTGCTTTCGTGGTGAAATAGTTCGGACCTTGTTCACGCCCGACCGAAACCAGAGTGACCTCGTATTCAGAGACATCGAACGTTTCACCGATCTGCGCCACGCGGATGTCTTCGACGCTCCAGGCCATAAGTCCGCAGATCCCCATAATGGTGATCCCGAACCCGGAATGTGCGGCCAGCTTGCCCCAGTCGGACCGGGGCAGACGGGTCAACCGTGACAGGCGACCAGACAACGTGCCGCGCCCGGTGCGCGTGGCCAGATCGACCAGCGCCCCCGCAACGAGCCACGTGCCAAGAAACATGCCAATCGGCCCCAGCGCGGACTTGTTCGTCTGGATGGCCCAGACCAGCGCCCCTACGGCCACAGCAAGGATGAACGCAGGTATCAGTGCCTTTACCGCGCGGCCAAGTTTGGCGCGCTTCCAAGGCAACATCGCCCCGATAGGCATAATCAGCGCCAACACCACCATGAAGGGCGTGAAAGCGGCTTCGAAGAACGGCGCCCCGACCGAGATCTTGCGGTCAAAAATCTCACCGATAAGCGGCCATATCGTGCCGGTAAAGACCACAAACGCCGAGACCGCCAAAAGGATGTTGTTGCTGACCAGCGCACTTTCGCGGCTGACGAAACCAAAAACGCCACGTGCCTCCATCGCGCGCGCGCGGGCGGCGAACAGGGTTAAGGCGCCTCCGGTAAAGACCAGTAGAATCAGCAAGATGAATACGCCGCGTTCCGGGTCAGAGGCAAATGCGTGGACCGAAGTAATGACGCCTGACCGCACGATGAACGTGCCGATCAGCGAAAATCCGAAAGCAAGGATGGCCAGAAGGATGGTCCAGCTTTTCAGCGCCTCTCGTTTTTCCACGACAATCGCGGAATGGAGCAGGGCCGCGGCAAAGAGCCAAGGCATGAAGGACGCGTTTTCGACCGGATCCCAGAACCAGAAGCCGCCCCAACCCAGCTCGTAATACGCCCACCAACTGCCGAGCGCGATACCGATAGTCAAGAAAACCCAAGCCGCCAGCGTCCAAGGACGCACCCAGCGCCCCCAAGCAGCGTCGATACGCCCCTCGATCAGGGCGGCAACGGCGAACGAGAAGGCCATCGAAAGCCCGACATACCCCAGATAAAGGAACGGCGGATGGAAGGCCAAACCCGGGTCTTGCAAAAGCGGGTTCAAATCGCGCCCGTCAAAGGGCGGCTGCACAAGGCGTTCGAACGGGTTCGATGTGAAGATGACGAAGCCCAGAAACGCCACTGCGATCGAACTTTGCACCGCCAGCACCCGCGCCTTCAGGCGTATCGGAAGATTGCCCCCAAACCACGCTGCCATGGCGCCAAACAGCGTCACGATCAGCACCCAAAGAAGCATAGACCCTTCGTGATTCCCCCAAACGCCCGACACTTTGTAAAGCATCGGTTTGGCGGAATGCGAATTCAGCGTCACAAGCTTCAGTGAGAAATCCGAGGTCACAAACGCGTAAGTCAGCGCCAAAAATGACGCGGCCACCAGCAGGAACTGGATCGTTGCCGCAGGCACCGCCATCTCCATCCAGCTGCGCCAGCCGTAATGTGCCCCAATCAGTGGAACGATCATTTGTGTGACCGCCACGCCCAGCGCCAATATCAGCGCGAAATGTCCAAGCTCTGTAATCATGAGCGCGACCTTAAACGGAGTCGCAACCGGGGCCTAGCCCCATGCGGCACCACGTCACGTCTTTGTGCAGTCAGACCACCAGATAGATCAACGTAGACAGCGCCACCGCGCCAAGTGCTGGCCAAAGAAAGGCGGCGCCATGGCTTCCGAACGACCGATGAATCACGCTGAAATGCAGGACCGCACCGGTCAGATAGAGCGCAAGGGGCGCAAAATGGGCCGCACTTTCGCTCATCACAACCGGTTCGCCGGCGAGGGCAAAAATCCACCACCAGCCCAGCACCAGACTGGCCCCTGACCAACTGTAGGCCATGCCAAGCGCCAAGGGGGTCGCGCGCTGCACGTAAAGCCACAGAAAAGTCAGCGAAATCATCAGGCCCATCAGCGTGATGGCCCCATATCCGATCTGATAGATCGCATCGTAACCCGCCAGCAGATATCCCAATTGCAGCAAGGCGGCGAGCAACATCATCAAAGCAAACGCTTGTTTCATTTCTGCAAGACCTTTCGCACAACCGCGTCCAATTCGGCCGCAGCATGTTCGTTTCGTTCAAGTGTTTGTCTGAACCTTGCACCCAGCACCGCGGCGCGAAGCCAGCGCGCCGCCCTTTCAACCGCCGTCATCCCCGCCCCACTCCACCGCCTGCGGGCAGTCGTTCGCGAATGATTGTCGTGATCTCGATCAGGATCGACGAGTTCTTGTCCAGAACCGCGCGCGTGGCCTGATCCTTCTGAAGATCGCGATAGAGCAAGTAGAACACCAAAAGCACCCACGGCCCGTGTTCGGCCACCAGTTTGAGAAGAAGATCACCGGCCACGGCGTGTCCTTTGCCAATCCGCAAGCGCTGCATTTGCCGTGGTATCGACGGGTCGCGGAGTATGAATGGGCGCGCTCAGGGAAGACGCGGGTTTGGGGCGCGGTTGTTTGGGCCGTTGCACCACCGGCATAGGCGCCGTTTCGCCTTGCAGGTCGCGCCGAACCCGCCTCTCGCTCAACGACAAGGACGCCGCCAGTGCGCGTTGCAACTCTTGCCCTTTCATTTGGTGACGCGCGCCGAAATAGAAGCTGACGATCACCCCCATGAGCCACCACAAGGGTTCAGGGACCAACGCCACGCCTTGCATCCGCGCCGCAAACCATGCAGGGCTGACCATCGCGGCGACAAAAAGCCCCAGTGTCGACAGGGCAAGAGCGGGTCGGGGGATACGGTTCAGACCGTCCATGAAGCGGTCAAAGCGACCAGAACGAGAATGTGCAAACTCGGCGGCAAAGGCGTCGATCGCGGCGCGCTGCAGGTCAGCTTCTCGAGCCGAGGCCGCCTCAGCGTTCTCGCGAAACACCTCTGCGGTTTCGCGAACGACATTTCCGCCCGACCCGCCAGCCCCGAAAACCATGTTAAAAACGCTGTCAATCAGGCCCATTTTGCGGTCCTCGTGCGATGTTCTTCATTTGAAAAGTGATACCGGGGCGACAGGAACTCCTCGGCGCGGGTGATCCAGCCCCCCTTGCCGCCATCGCGTCGGCGCGCGTATTTGCGCGAACTGGGCCGACGATCGGCAAGCCTGTAGTAATAGTTGCGCCGCTCGATCCCATAGGCGTCCACAAGGTGATCGGGCGCAGCCGTCAGTGCCGCGCGCGCCACCGCAAGGGTCTGCGGGCCGAGCGCGCCGTCTACGGCAACTTTGAACCCCATCTTCAAGAGCAACTTTTGCAAGATGCGAACCGCATTGCCGCCCGCATTCACATACATATCGAACACGGAAGCCTGCAGCGGGCGCGGAAGCTCCGCCAGCCGGGGTTTCTGGAAATAGTGCTTCAGGAAGATGTCGCGGGCCTGATCACGGGTCAGGGCTTTGACATCCTTCGATGTCACCTTCCCGTCGCGATCCAGATCCAACCCAAGGCGCCGCATGGTGTGGATCGTCACGCCGTATTTGGTCGCGCCGCCCGGATCGTCCGGGTCGTTTACATAGCCACCCTCGCGGGCGACAATCTCGGTCGCTATTTCTTCAACGCTTTTCATTTGCGCCTATACCCCGCATGTCAAACATGGGGGTAAGGCTGGTTAAGAAGCGTTAAGAAACCTCAAATCAGGAGGTCGGCTCGACGTAAACGCCGGTTTCCTTGAGGCTGTCGATAACCTCTTTCGGCATATAATCTTCGTCGTGTTTGGCAAGGATTTCCGTGGCTTGGAATGTGCCGTTTACATAGCTTCCAGTGCCGATCATGCCTTGGTTTTCACCAAACAGATCAGGCAACACGCCAGTGTAGCTGACCGGCACAACCGCCCCACCGTCGGTGACGGAAAAGGTCACCGTTTCGCTTTGACCACGCACAAGTGTGCCGTCTGACACCAGACCACCCATGCGGAACACCTCGTTTTCGCTGGGCGGTTCGGCCAGAACTTCGGTCGGGGAACGGTAATAGTTGATCCCGTCTTTCAGCGCATAGCCGATCAACCCTGTGGAGATCCCGAGCGCCACAAATGCCAGAACAATGATCTGGATTCGTCGTGTTTTCTTCAGACTTTTCAAACCGGCCATGGTCGGCTCCTTTTCAAAGACTTATGGAAAGACCGGGAGCATCATCAGCCCCGTCGTCTCATCCTCGCCCAACATGAGGTTGGCATTTTGCATCGCCTGACCGGACGATCCTTTGCATAGATTGTCCAACGCCGACACCACCAAAGCACGCCCCGGAACGCGGTCGCCTACAACGCCCAGATGGCATTGGTTCGACCCCATGACATGCCCCATACCGGGCAGTTGGCCCTTGGGTAGCACAGTCACGAACGGTTCGTCTTGATATTGCTCAACCAAGGCTGCGTGGATCTTGTCCGCATCCCCGTCAACATAGCAATCCGCCAGAATGCCGCGGTTCACCGGCACAAGGTGCGGCGTGAACATAATCTGAACCGGACGGCCCGCCAGCTTTGAGAACTCCTGATCGAACTCACCTAAATGCCGATGCTTGCCGCCATGCGCATAGCCCTGCACATCGGTCGAACGTTCAGCAAACAGCATGTTTTCCTTCAAAGACCGCCCGGCCCCGGACACCCCGTTCTTCAGATCACAGATGATCCGGTCAAGGTCGATCAGGCCCGCTGAAATCAACGGGCGAAGCGCGTATTGCACCGTCGCCGCGTTGCAGCCGGTGCCGGCCACCAATCGCGCAGATGTGATGTCGTCGCGGTAAAACTCGGTCAGCCCATAGACCGCTTCTTTCTGAAGCTCGGTCGCCACATGCGGCGCGCCATACCATTTCTCATAGTCCGCAGGGTCGCGCAGCCGGAAATCGGCACCAAGGTCCACGACCTTCACCGACTTGGGCAGATCACGCACCAACGCTTGGCTAAGACCATGCGGCAGGGCCGCGAAGGCCAGATCAACATCCGCAAAGTCGATCTGATCCATCTTGACCAGCTTGGGCAGATCGAGGTGGCGCAGCTGCGGATAGACATCTGCCATCTCCATCCCCGCCTTGCGGTCGGCAGACAGGGCGACGATTTCCATCGTCGGATGGGTTGCGATCAACCTGACAAGTTCAGCGCCGGTATAGCCGGACGCACCAAGAATGGCGATTTTGTGGGTCATCATGACCTCCTGAGACTTCGCGAAAGATGTAGTGGTTTTATCGGCCCGCTTCAATCAGGCCGCGTCGAACGTGATCTTTCGTCGCAGAAACTGGGTGGCACGGTCGGACACCCGGTCAGGGTCGCCGGTGGTCAGGAACTTCGACCCCGCGCCCTCGCCCAACATTTCAGGGTGACGGCCAAGGTAGTCGGCAAGGCTTTCGGCCACCAGATTGGCTTGACTGTAAACCTGCACCTCCTTGCCCAGCGCGTCTTGGAACACCTGTTCCATCAGCGGGTAATGGGTGCAGCCAAGGATCGCAGCCTCGGGCTTTGGCATCTTGCGTTTCAAGGCGTCCACATGGCTGCGCACAAGCGCTTCGGCCAGGATCATGTCGCCCTCTTCAATCGCATCCACGACCCCGCCACAGGCTTGCGCTTCGACATCCACGCCGATCGCCCGGAAAGCCAGTTCACGCTGGAACGCACGGCTGGACACGGTGGCGGGCGTGGCAAACAGCGCCACATGTTTCACTGCCACTTCGCGCGGCGGCGAGTTGTCGCCCCAGTTCCGTTCTGTCATCGCCTCGATCAACGGCACAAAAACGCCCAGCACACGCTTGTCGCCGGGAACCCAGCTTTCCTGCATCCGGCGCAGCGCTGCCGCCGAGGCCGTGTTGCACGCAAGGATCACCAGATCGCAGCCCTGATCCCACAAAGCCTGAACGGCGGTGGTCGTCAGATTATAGATGTCATCGGCGTCGCGCACACCATAAGGCGCATGCTTGCTGTCAGCGTAGTAGACGAAATCAACATCGGGCAGACGTTTTGTCACGGCATCCAGCACCGTCAGCCCACCCAGACCTGAATCGAAAATCCCTACTGCCATTGTCTTTGGTCCCGTCCGTGTTGCCTTTGCACAAGGCATATGTCTGTTCGCGACGGAAATCCATTGTGGAAATGGGCTTGGGTTGAAAATCCGCCCATCAAGCGGGTGTCGCGTCGCCGCATGGCTTGAGCCAGCGGCGGCGCAATCC
Source organism: Aliiroseovarius sp. CAU 1755 (assembly GCF_054482655.1). NCBI lineage: Bacteria > Pseudomonadati > Pseudomonadota > Alphaproteobacteria > Rhodobacterales > Paracoccaceae > Aliiroseovarius > Aliiroseovarius sp. CAU 1755. The sequence continues at coordinate 268,868 of NZ_JBTLRH010000002.1, forward strand.
TTATTCGGCAGCCCGCACCAGCGGTGCTTGCCCGCTGAACTGAGCCAAAAGCTCTGCCCGACGTGCAGCCGCCTTTTCGACATTTGCCTCTTTCACCGGACCAAAGCCGCGGATCGACAAGGGAAGCTCTGCCAAGTCGCGCGCAACGGACAGATTGTCGTCGGTCAGCCCTGCCAGAACGGTTTTCATGTCGGCCTCAAATTCCGAAATGAGCGCACGTTCCGTGCGGCGCTCCTCGGATCGGCCGAAGGGATCAAGCGGCGTGCCGCGAAGGCTCTTCATCTTGGCCAGCCATGGGGCCGACTTCTCAAACCAGCTTCCAAAGCCACGTTTCTTGGGCCGTCCGTTGGCGTCCGTCCCACTCAGGATCGGCGGGGCGAGGTGATAGGTCAGCTTCAGATCGCCATCGAACTCGGCCTCGGCCTTGGCACGGGTGTCGCACAACATGCGCGCGACCTCATATTCATCCTTATACGCCAAGAGCTTGTGATAACTTTTCGCCACCGGCTCTTTCAACGCGTCGGGCATCTGATCGACAAAGGCGCGATAGCGTTTCGCCAGCCGCTTGTTCTGATAGGTGACCAGGTGATTTGCACGGAAATCGATGATCTCAGCCAGCGTCTTGGGCTTTTCAACAACCTCACCGACAACCATCTTCTCGGCTTCTTCCGGGTGCAGAACGGCCCAACGACCCAGCTCAAAAGCGTGTTTGTTGCGGTCGATCGCCTGACCATTCAACTCGATGGCATACATCAGCGCATCGTGGGTCAGCGGCACGATTCCCGCCTGCCAGCTCGCCCCCAGCACCATCATGTTCGAGAAGATGTTGTCCCCCATCAGCACCCGCGCCAGCTCGGTCGCGTCGAACATCGACAGACGGTCGCGCAGCCGCGCCTCAAGCGATAATTGCAGACGATCACCGGGAATGGCGAAATCGGTGTTGCGGGTGAACTCGCCCGTCACGGTTTCGTGGCTGTCTACGACGACCCCGGTGCGTCCGGTTTTGGTCAGACCCAAGGTAGTGGACGAAGCCGACACCACCAGATCGCAGCCGATCAGCGCATCGCATTCCCCCGTCGCCACACGAATGGCCGAGATGTCTTCGGGTTGTTCTGCAAGCCGCAGGTGAACCGTAACCGCGCCACCTTTCTGGGCCAGACCGGCCATTTCCATCATGCCCACGCCCTTGCCGTCGATATGGGCGGCCTGCGCCATGATCGCGCCGATGGTCACGACGCCTGTGCCACCAACGCCGGTGATCACCGTGTTAAAGGTGCCGTCAATGGCGGGAAGCGCTGGCGCTGGCAGATCAGGAATGTCCACCTCGGCGGTCGCCGATTTCTTCAGCTTGGCCCCTTCGACGGTCACGAAGCTGGGGCAGAAGCCGTTCACACAGCTGAAATCCTTGTTGCAACTGGATTGGTCAATGGCGCGTTTGCGGCCCAGCTCGGTTTCCACTGGCACGATCGAGACACAGTTCGACTGCACCCCGCAATCGCCGCAGCCCTCGCAGACGTCGGTGTTGATGAACACACGTTTATCCGGGTCAGGGAATTGCCCGCGCTTGCGGCGACGGCGTTTCTCTGCCGCGCAGGTTTGGATGTAAAGAATGACCGAGACACCCTTGATATCGCGACATTTCTTTTCAACCGTCAACAACTCGTCACGGGTGTGATGCGACAGTCCCTTAGGGAAGGCTGACAGGTCCACATCCTCTTTGTCGTCATAGACAAGGAAGATGTGCTTCACGCCCATCGCCTGCACCTCACGCGCGATACGCTCTGCGTCCAAGCCACCTTCGTTGGTCTGCCCGCCCGTCATCGCGACCGCATCGTTGTAAAGGATCTTGTAGGTAATGTTGGCATCCGACGCCAATGCCGCCCGGATCGCCAGATTGCCCGAATGGTTATAGGTTCCGTCGCCCAGGTTCTGGAACACGTGACCGGTTTTCGAAAACGGCGCCTCGCCAATCCAGTTGGCACCCTCGCCGCCCATTTGGGTGAACCCGACGGTATCGCGATCCATCCACTGCACCATATAGTGACAGCCAATCCCGGCATAAGCGCGCGACCCATCCGGCAGTTTGGTTGAAGTATTGTGTGGGCAGCCCGAACAGAAAAACGGCAAGCGTGCCGCGATATTGGGCGCATTGTCCGCGCCTTTCGCCTCGGCCAACATTGTCAGGCCCGCCTTCACGGATTCGGTCCCGCGCCCCTCTTCAATCAAGATGTCTCCGATTTTCTCGGCAATCATGATCGGATCCAACGCATAGCGGGTCGGGAAAAGCTCCAACCGGCGGCCGTTTTCCCACGTGTCGCCCTTGTGCCAGCCATAGACGCGCCGACCGTCGCGATCGTCAAAGATCGCTTCCTTGATCTGCACTTCCATCAGCTTGCGCTTTTCTTCGACCACCACGATCAGGTCCAGCCCCTCGGCCCATTCGTGGAAGCTTTCCATATCCAGCGGGAAGGTTTGGCCGACCTTGTAGGTGGTCAGGCCCAGGCGTTCGGCCTCGGCTTCGTCGATGCCCAGAAGGCCCATCGCGTGCACAAGGTCCAGCCAGTTCTTGCCCGCCGCGACAAACCCGATTTTCGCACCCGGCTTGCCCCACTTGCGCTGGTCAATCCGGTTGGCGCGGGCATAAGCCTCGGCGGCGAAACGTTTATAGTCGATCATCCGCGCTTCTTGCGGCACCGGCTGGTCAGCCAAACGAATGTTCAACCCGCCATCCGGCATGTCGAAATCAGGTGTGACAAGTTGCATCCGGTTTGGGTCGCCATCGACGACCGAGGTCGCCTCGACCGTGTCTTTCATTACCTTCAGACCCGCCCAGACGCCCGCAAAACGGCTGAGGCCATAGCCATAGATGCCGTAATCTAAAATTTCCTGCACACCCGCCGGGCTGAGAACCGGGATATAGGCATCCACCATCGCCCAGTCAGACTGGTGCAACACGGTCGAGCTTTCGCCGGTGTGATCATCGCCCATCGCCATCAGCACACCCCCATGCGGGCTGGTGCCGGCCATGTTTGCGTGGCGCATAACGTCGCCGGTGCGGTCCACGCCCGGCCCCTTGCCATACCAAAGGCCAAAGACGCCATCATGGGTGCCCTCGCCGCGCAGTTCGGCCTGCTGGCTGCCCCACAAAGCGGTGGCGGCCAGATCTTCATTCAGACCGGGATGGAATTTGATGTCGTTGGGTTCCAACACCTTTTTGGAGCGCCCCATCCAAAGATCCACAGCCCCCAATGGCGAGCCACGATACCCCGTGACATACCCAGCCGTGTTCAGACCCGCAGCGCGGTCGCGTTCCTTCTGCATCAGCATCAGGCGCACCAAGGCTTGCGTGCCATTCAACAGCACCTGCTGCTTGGTCAGATCAAATCGGTCGTTCAGAGTGATGTCTGGCTTGCCCATGACGCACCTCCCGTACGTTAGAGTGATAACTGGATTGAGCGAATTATAGGTCAAAACCTATGACCTATCAAATCATTTCGCATCACAATCCGTGCTGGCAATCATCACGGCTCTGATGATAACACAGTGCAAGTTTTATGCGCTATCAAGTATCGGTAATTTCGCCATGGATTGGGACAAACTCAGAATATTTCACGCCGTGGCAGATGCCGGGTCTTTGACCCATGCCGGCGATGCTCTGCATTTGTCGCAATCGGCGGTATCGCGCCAAATCCGCGCGCTGGAAGAAAGCTTGAACGCCACACTTTTTCATCGGCACGCACGTGGACTGATTCTGACAGAACAGGGCGAGCTGCTGTTTGATGCCTCAAAAGCGATGAGCCACCGGCTAGAAGCTGCCGTCGCCCGCATACGCGATAGCAAAGAAGAGGTGTTCGGCGAACTGCGCGTGACGACGACAACCGCCTTCGGGTCGCTTTGGCTGGCCCCGCGCCTGTCGAAACTCTACGAGAAATACCCCGATCTGAAAATCGACCTGATGCTGGAAGAGCAAGTGCTGGACCTGCCGATGCGCGAAGCCGATGTGGCGATCCGCATGAAAGAACCAAGCCAGGCTGATCTGATCCGCAAGCGGTTGATGGATGTGCACATGCGCCTTTACGCGACGCCCAGCTATCTCAAGAAATACGGCACACCTGAAACCCTTGAAGACTTGTCGCAACATCGGCTGATTTGCCAGAATACCGCATCGGCGCAGGTTAGCGCAGGGGCTTCCTTGGTGCAGGAACTTTTGACCTATGAAATCAAGTCGCGACTGACGGTGAACAATTATTTCGGTGTGCTTCAAGCGGTGCTGCATGATCTGGGAATCGGTGTGCTGCCAGATTACGTGACGCAAGACTTCACAGAGCTTACGCGCGTGTTGCCCCAAGCAGAAAGCAAAGATATCCCGGTTTTTCTTGCCTATCCCGAGGAATTGAGGGCATCGAAACGGATCGAAGCCTTCCGTGATTTCGTCATGGAGGAGCTTTTGGCACAGCGCCAAAGCAAAAAGAGCTGATCATTCCCCGGCATCGCGCAGAAAAGTCTGTGGCAAGCGCGCCACAGGTGGAGCATCCGACTTCGTGCGCCTTGGTATACAATTGTCCACAAAGCTTACCTTTAACTCATTCTAAAAACAGGCAAACTTTAGACTCTCTCCAACTTTAACGCGATTACGTCCCGCAACCCGCAGCAAGCCATGCAAAAAATACATAGCTGCAATGCGGCATTTTTCCTTGATCCGTCCCGTCGGCACCCCTAATTCTGGTTCAAAGCCGGCGGTGGAGCATCGCTCTGGTCGGTTTTTACCTCCCTGTTGGACTTGGCCGGGCTTTGCCCGGCCTCTTTTTTTCCGAAACGTCCCAAACAGGCGAACTGCCCTTACCTTTGCCCTTTCCCAATCCCCCCCCTTCGCCTAAAAGTCGCGGCATGGACAGCCTAGCCTAAGGGGGAAACAGGCATGCAAGAGCCGAAGATCACCGAGGACCTGATTTCCGCACACGGTTTGAAGCCGGACGAATACGACCTGCTCCTCGAAATCATAGGTCGCGAGCCGACATTCACCGAGCTTGGCATCTTTTCGGCGATGTGGAACGAGCACTGTTCCTATAAATCATCGAAGAAATGGCTGCGCACCCTGCCCACCGAAGGCCCTCAGGTCATTTGCGGTCCGGGCGAAAACGCGGGCATCGTCGATATCGGTGATGGTCAGGCTGTGGTCTTCAAGATGGAAAGCCACAACCACCCGTCCTATATCGAACCCTATCAGGGTGCGGCCACCGGCGTTGGCGGCATTCTGCGCGACGTGTTCACCATGGGCGCGCGCCCCATCGCCGCGATGAACTCCCTGTCTTTTGGCGAAATTGATCACCCCAAGACCAAGCAACTGGTCAACGGGGTCGTCGAAGGCATCGGCGGCTACGGCAACTGTTTCGGGGTCCCCAATGTGGGCGGCGAGGTTCGCTTCCACCCCGCCTATAACGGCAACTGCCTTGTGAACGCCTTTGCCGCGGGCTTGGCCGACACCGACAAGATTTTCTATTCCGCCGCCTCCGGCGTCGGCATGCCTGTCGTCTATCTGGGTGCCAAGACAGGTCGCGACGGTGTGGGCGGCGCGACGATGGCATCGGCCGAGTTTGACGACACGATCGAAGACAAGCGCCCCACGGTGCAAGTCGGTGACCCCTTCACCGAAAAGCGCCTGATGGAAGCCACGCTGGAGTTGATGCAGACCGGCGCTGTCATCTCGATCCAGGACATGGGTGCCGCTGGCCTGACCTGCTCGGCGGTCGAAATGGGCGACAAGGGCGGCTTGGGCGTCAAGCTGAACCTTGAAGACGTGCCCCAGCGCGAAGACAACATGACCGCCTATGAAATGATGCTGTCCGAAAGCCAAGAGCGGATGCTGATGGTGCTGAAGCCGGAAAAAGAGGCTGAAGCCCGCGCCGTGTTCGAAAAGTGGGATCTTGACTTCGCAATCGTCGGTGAAACGCTTGCCGAAGATCGCTTTTTGATCATGCACAACGGCGAGGTCAAAGCCGACCTGCCGCTGTCCCCCCTGTCTGGCCGCGCCCCTGAATATGATCGCCCATGGGTCGAAACACCTGCCGTTGAACCTCTTTCGGACGTGCCCGAAATCGACGCGATTGATGGGCTGAAGGCCCTGATTGGCTCGCCCAACTACGCGGCGAAGCAATGGGTCTATGAGCAATACGACCACATGGTCATGGCCGATACCGTTCGCGCACCCGGTCTGGGCGCAGGCATCGTGCGTGTCCACGGCACTGACAAGGCGATTGCCTTCACCTCGGACGTGACGCCGCGCTATGTGATGGCGAACCCGTTTGAAGGCGGCAAGCAAGCGGTGGCAGAGGCTTATCGCAACCTGACTGCCGTCGGCGCAAAGCCCCTTGCGACCACCGACAACCTGAACTTCGGCAACCCCGAAAAACCCGAGATCATGGGCCAGCTTGTGGGTGCCATCAAAGGCATTGGCGAAGCTGTCGCGGCGCTGGACGTTCCCATCGTGTCGGGCAACGTCTCGCTTTACAATGAAACTGACGGTCAAGGTATTCTGCCCACACCCACCATTGGCGCGGTGGGCCTTTTGGACAGCCTTGACGACATGATCGACGGTGTGGCCCGTGACGGCCATGTCGCGATGGTCATTGGCGAGACAACCGGGCATCTGGGCCAATCCGCCCTGCTGGCCGAGGTCTTCAACCGCGAAGACGGCGACGCCCCGCATGTGGACCTTGCGGCCGAGAAAATGCACGGCGACTTCATCCGGGCCAATCGCGAACTGATCAAAGCCTGTTCTGACCTGTCTGATGGCGGTCTGGCGATCGCTGCCTTTGAAATGGCCGAAGCGGGAGGCGTGGGGGTCTCGCTCGACACTGCCGACACGCCGACCCTGTTCGGAGAAGATCAGGCGCGCTATCTGGTGGCTTGTAACTTCGATCAGGCCGAGGCCTTGATGATTGAGGCGGGCAAGTTGGGCATCCCCATCGCCTCTGTCGGTCGCTTTACAGGCGATACGGTCAAGATGGGTGGCTCAGAAGCGCCGCTGGATGAGTTGGCCCAGATCTTCCGCACCGGATTTGATCAGGCGCATCGTTAAGCCATGACGCCCGCACCCGATCCGCAGGACATGACCGCCTTGGTGGCCGATTGCGCGTCCTGTGCCGGGCTATGCTGCGTGTCGCCGGGCTTTGACGCGGGCGACGATTTTGCCTTCGCCAAGCCTGCGCTTGCCCCGTGCCGTCATCTGGGCGCCGATAACCTATGCCGCATCCACGAAAGTCTTGAAGATCAGGGGTTTCCGGGCTGTGCGCGATTTGACTGCAAAGGGGCCGGGCCTTATGTGATGACCCACATCTTCCCGCGCAAACGCTGGCGCAAAGATCGTCAATTGCTAGAGGACATTTCCGAAGCCTATCGCCGGATGCGCGCCATCTGCGACATGATCGAGATGTTTCGCGTGGCCGAAAACCTGCCGCTCAGCCCGACGCAGGAAGCAGCGCGTCAGAAGATGCTGAACACCCTTCTCCCCAACCCTGCCTGGACGGCACCCGGATTGGCCGATGCAGAGCAAGCGGGGCTATTGTCCGACGCCCGCGCTGTGCTGACCAGCTTTCGTGACGCCGTGACGCGCCGCTAGCCCTTGCGGCGCCCTGCCCCCGATCTTAGATTGAGTTGAAACACAAACGAGGTTCTGAACATGGCCATGGAAGCATCCGCAATCGAAGCCCTCATCCGCGAGGCCTTCCCGGACGCAAAAATCACCATCACCGATCTGGCGGGTGACGGAAACCACTATGCCGCCGAAGTGGTGGACGAAAGCTTTCGCGGCCAGAACCGTGTGCAACAGCAACGCGCCGTCTATGCAGCGCTGAAAGAAAAGATGGCCGGCAGCCAGGGCGAGCTTCATGCGCTGGCACTGACCACGAAAATACCAGAATAAAGGTCCGCTTCGGGCCAGCTCCACAGACACGCAAGGACTTCAAACATGACCGACGCAAAAACACAGATCCAAGATACCGTGAAAGCCAACGATGTTGTGCTTTACATGAAAGGCACCAAGGACATGCCGCAATGCGGGTTTTCGTCCCGCGTGGCCGGGGTTCTGAACTTTATGGGTGTGGACTTTGCCGATGTGAACGTGCTGGCCGATGAGGGCATTCGCCAAGGCATCAAGGACTATTCGGATTGGCCGACCATCCCGCAGCTTTACGTGAAGGGTGAATTCGTGGGTGGCTGCGATATCATCACCGAGATGACGTTGTCGGGCGAGCTGGACACGCTGTTTGACGAAAACGGTGTCGCCTATAACAAAGAAGCCGCGGACAAAATCCGCGAAGCGAACGGCTAAGCCCGTTCGCGCGGGTTGGTTTACCGCGCCTTACATTGCGACAGAAGCGTTTCATCCTCACCGCTTTGGGCAATACCCCAAGCCAGAAACGCTTCGTCGCCCTTGGTCCACCAGATGTATCCTTGCCCATCCGTCGCCTGAGCGTATTTCGCGCCCGATGCCGACTGGACCTGAGTGAGCCCCACCTGCTGCCCTTCGACCGAAACCACAACAAAAGATGCATCCGCGCTGTTGACGTAGGTGGCTGTCACGAGCGCCTCGCGTTCGCAGACATATTGCACAGTCATCAGGGCATCGCTTGACCAAACAGGCGTTGCGGCTGTGGCCAGAACAAGCCCAGCACCCATCGCGCTTGCACGACGCCAAAGTCGCGCCATCATCTCAGGAAGCCCGTTCTTCAACCTCAGCTGCCACCGCCTCAGCGCGGGCGGCGATCTCGGCCAACGTATCCGTGACCGCATCGGGAATAACGGGCACTTCGACCTTCTGAGGGGCCGCGTTCTTCAATGCATGAAGCTCAGCCTCAAGTTCCGCCATCCGTTTGTCGGCAAGCTTCACCTTGTCCTCCATCCCGGCGGTCTTGTCGGCAAGCATCAGGCCCGACATCAGCAACAAGCGGCTTTCCGTCAGGTTGCTCATCTGGTTGACCAGAACCGAGGCTTCGGCATTCAACATTGCCGCTGCTGCGTTCAGGAAATGCTCTTCCCCTTCTTGGCAGGCCACGTCGAACGTGCGGTTCCCAATCGTGATTGTAACGTCAGGCATCAGCCCCCTCCCTTTCGGCGGTGTTTGGGGCGTCTGGGTCGTTTTCGGCGATCAGCGCGCCAAGCTCGCCCAATACAGCGTCAAGTTCGGCCCGGTCGGCGGATTGCGCAGCGCGCAGCCCTTCCAATTCGGCCATCATGGATTTGTTGATCAAATGCGGCTCGGCGACGCCAGCGCTGATCGCCGCGCGCAGGGCGTCGTTGTTGGCGCGCAAATCCGCGTTGGCGCGGCGAAGTTTGGACAGACTTTTTTCTTCTGACGCCAGTTGATCCTGCAACCAGTCCACTTCGCTTTGCAACGCGGCAACCTTGCGGCCACGCTTGGATTTAAGGTTCTTGACTCGCTCTTGAAGCTGCGCGTTTGCGGTGCGTTCCTCTTCAAGCGCTGCCCTAAGCTGTTCCAGCTCGGCTTCGGTATCTGGCGAACCTGCGTCGGATGGCTGGGGGGATAGTGCCGAAAGGCCGGTGCTGATCCGTTCCAGCGCGGTGGTGATACGGGTTTCCAGTTCGGAAATGTCGCTCATAATCTGCCCTGAACCATTTTCTTTGCCCATTCTTGTCACAAGCCGCCCTGCGACACAACGCTTTGCAAGGGGCGAATCAGCCCTGTGCGCTGCTTTGCCGATCTTACCCAATGCCTTTGCAAAATGCGCCCCCCTCGTTCTTTTCCAAGCACTTGAGCGGCGACGTGCACGCGCGCTTGACCCTTGGCGGAGGGCTGCTATCAGAGGGCAACCCTGAACTTAGCCAAAGGATGTGGACCGTTGGACATCGCCACACTGCGCGCAAGCCACCCCGATCACTGGAAAAAAGCCACTGCGATCCGTTCGCTGACACTGGATGCGGTTGCTGCCGCGAACTCGGGCCACTCTGGCATGCCGATGGGCATGGCCGATGTGGCGACGGTGCTTTTTGAAAACCACCTGAAATTCGATGCCTCCGCACCGCGTTGGGCAGACCGCGATCGGTTCATCCTGTCGGCCGGACACGGCTCGATGCTGATCTATTCGCTGCTGCACCTGACGGGCTATGAAGATGTGACCCTGCAGCAGATCAAGGATTTCCGCCAGTGGGGCGCGATCACCGCCGGTCACCCGGAATACGGCCACGTCTCGGGCGTTGAAACCACGACCGGCCCGCTGGGTCAGGGCATCGCCAACGCCGTTGGGTTTGCCATGGCCGAGGAAATTCAGCGCGCGCGCTTCGGCAAGAAGATCGTGGATCACTACACCTATGTGATCGCCGGCGACGGTTGTCTGATGGAAGGCATCAGCCACGAGGCCATTGGTCTGGCCGGGCGTCACCAACTGGGCAAGCTGGTCGTGTTCTGGGACAACAACGACATCACGATCGACGGCAAGGTCTCGCTGTCTGACCGCACCAATCAGGTTATGCGCTTCAAGGCGGCGGGCTGGCATGTGCAGGAAATCGACGGTCACGATCCCGAACAGATCGACGCTGCGATTGCTAAGGCCAAGACGACCAAGAAGCCGTCGATGATTGCCTGCAAGACGCATATCGCGCTGGGTCATGCGGCGCAGGACACCTCGAAGGGGCATGGCGCATTGACCGACGCCGACCAGCTGAAAGCTGCGAAAGAGGCTTATGGCGCACCGCTTGGAGCGTTCCAGGTTCTTGATGATGTGAAGAAAGCCTGGGAAGCCATCGGCGCCAAGGGGGCCGAGGCGCGTGCTGAGTGGGAAGCCCGCTTTGCGTCGATCAGCGAACGCAAACAGGCCGAGTTCAATCGCGCCTATGCGCTGGATGTGCCCAAGAAACTTGGCGGCGTCGTGCGTGCCCTGAAACGTCAGGTGGCCGAAGGTAAGCCCACGGTTGCCACCCGAAAATCGTCGGAAATGGCGCTTGAGGTGATCAACCCGGTGATGCCGGAAACCGTTGGCGGGTCGGCAGACCTGACTGGATCGAACAACACCAAGACCGGTGATCTGGGCGTCTTTGACGTGGACAACCGCAAGGGTCGCTACATCTATTGGGGCATCCGCGAACACGGCATGGCCGCTGCGATGAACGGCATGGTGCTGCATGGCGGTATGCGCCCCTACGGCGGCACGTTCTTCTGCTTCACCGATTATGCCCGTCCGGCCATGCGTCTGGCGTCACTGATGAAAATCCCGACCGTGTTCGTGATGACCCACGACAGTATCGGCGTCGGCGAAGACGGCCCGACGCACCAGCCGGTCGAGCATCTGGCGATCTGCCGCGCGACCCCTAACAGCTACACCTTCCGCCCGGCGGACACGGTGGAAACGGCGGAAGCGTGGGAGTTGGCGCTGACCTCGAAGGAAACACCATCGACCATGGTTCTGACCCGGCAAAACCTGCCGACAGTGCGCACCGAGTATAAGCAAAAGAACCTCACCGCTCAGGGCGCTTATGTTCTGGCGGATGCGGAAGCTGGCAAGCGTCAGGTGATCCTGATCGCGACCGGGTCCGAGGTGTCGCTGGCGATGGACGCCCGCGCCGCGCTGGAAGCCCAAGGCATCGGCACCCGCGTTGTTTCCATGCCCTGCATGGAGCTTTTCGCGCAGCAAGACGAAGCCTATCGCCGCAAGGTTCTGCCCCCCGGCCCGGTGCGCGTCGGGATCGAAGCTGCGGTGCGTGATGGCGGCTGGGATCGCTGGCTTCTGGGCGAACGTGGCCGCGAGGCCAAAGCCGCCTTCGTGGGGATGGACAGCTTCGGCGCGTCAGCCCCGGCAGGCGTGTTGTTTGAGAAGTTAGGCATTACCGCCGAGAACGTCGTCGCGAAAGCGAAAGGTTTGCTGGGCTAAGCACTAAGCTTCCGAAAGACAGAACGCCTCGCCGGATCTCCGGCGAGGCGTTTCTTTTTGAAACACGCGACACTGACAGCAGCCCGCAATTAACAGATCAATAGAACCCGACCGCGCGGACAGACAGGTCCGCATCGTGATCCCGCCCGAAGGCCGCGACGGCAAGGCTGCGCACAGCCTTGGCATCGAATGTTTTACGCAACAGCCCTCCATACGGGGCAAAGTCATCAAAGGGAATGCGCACCTGTTTCCATGTCTCTGACACATCGAAAGAGGCTTGATAGAATTGCCACGGAAGCACTGTCCGCGTAGTGCGCAGGTGGACATAATAGGTTTGATCGTTGCCGCGCACGTTCAAAATCACGCCTTGCGCAGTGGCTGGCAACGGCGCGTCCAGCTTTGTGCGGGCCTGAATAAAGCCACCGCGATTGGCGGTGCTGACCTTTCCAGTCAAGCGAAGGATGGGCTGGTCGCCGCTTGCATCAAACGAGGCCGCCCCCTCTGACACGCCCCCCATGACTTGATCGCTGAAATAGTTCCAACGAGATTGGTCCGATAGCGAAAACTGGATCATGGCATCCTCGGCATAGCTGACCACGGGGGCAGCCAAGACGATGGCCAGAGCCAGACCGCGGAATTTTTTTCGTGTCATCAATCACTCCTCGGTTCCAATTCATATAGGAACTGAGGGATGTCACGACAACGCACCACTTATGAAGGGCGCATTCCAGTCTAAACGGTCGCATTGTTGCCGACCCGCGATCATCAAAGCCGTGGAAACTGACTAGGCCTTCCCCTTGAACACGCTTTGCCAAACCGGCCCGATGACGCGCGTCGCCAAAGGAATGATCAACACGCCCAGCGCAAGTCCGACAACACCATCCAGCGTCGCCGTCACCGCCCATTCTATGAAGCCCGGCATGCTGGGCACTGCCTGTGCAGCCGCGACGGCGATGTCGTGAATGACCTCATACGGTTGATGCACGCCGAGTTCGTGCAGCCCGTGAATGATGATAGAACCGCCGACCCAGATCATGGCCGCCGTTCCAATAACCATCAAAAGCTTTAGAAGCCCCGGCATCGCATTCACGACGCCGCGCCCGAAGGCCCGTGTGGCCGACAGCTTGGCATGTTGCGCCATATACAAGCCAACGTCGTCCATTTTCACGATCAACGCCACCGATCCGTAGACAACCACCGTGATCCCAATCGCGACGACCGCCAGAGTGGCCGCCTCCATCCAGATGTTGCTTTCAGGGATGGCTGCCAGCGAAATGGTCATGATCTCGGCCGACAGGATAAAGTCGGTTTTGATCGCACCGGCAATCTTCTCTTCTTCCAGATGGGCCGGGTCGCCAATGTCGTGTTCGGCGTGGTCCCATGTTTCTTCATGGGGGAACAGGACGTGCCAGACCTTTTCCGCCCCTTCGAAACACAGATACGCACCTCCCAACATTAGCAAAGGGGGGATCAGCCATGGTGCAAACGACGACAAAAGCAAGCCAATTGGAAGAAGGATAATCAGCTTGTTCTTGATCGACCCCCACGCGATACGCCCGATGATCGGCAACTCGCGCTTGGGCTCAAACCCCTGAACGTATTTCGGCGTGACGGCGGCATCGTCGATCACCGCCCCGGCCGCTTTCGCCCCAGCCTTGGCCGCTTGCCCGGCCACGTCGTCCACCGACGCCGCCGCAATTTTCGCAATGCCAGCCACATCGTCCAGAAGCGCGATCAAACCACTCATCAAATTCACCCTTTTCGTGATCTTTCCGGAAAACCTAGTGGCTTTCTGTGGCGGTGAAAAGCACTCACCACGAATTTGCGATGTGGCGCATTGGTCTGGGTCGTTTGCGCTAACGACCGAACGACTCGTCATGTTTTCGCTAACAAGCTCGCATCAAACGCGTTTTGCGGGTTGGGACATTGGGCGGCGGTCGTTATATCAGCGGAAAGTTTCCGGGCCATCGGGCCAAACCTGAGGGGAAGACGCATGACCGTCACAGTGGGTATCAATGGATTTGGCCGCATCGGCCGCTGCACCTTGGCGCAAATCGCGGCATCGGGCCGCAATGACATCAATGTGGTCAAGGTCAATGCGACCGGCCCGCTTGAAACAGCTGCCCACCTGTTGAAATACGACAGCATCCACGGACGCTTCCCGAACGAGATTTCGCTGGGCAATGGCACCATGGATGTGGGTCGTGGCCCGATGCAGATGATGTCGACCTATGATATGGGCGAGTTGGACTGGACTGGCTGCGACGTGGTTCTGGAATGCACCGGCAATTTCAACGACGGCGAGAAAGCCAAACGCCACATCGAACAGGGCGCGCGCAAGGTGCTGATCTCGGCCCCCGCCAAGAACGTGCAAAAAACCATCGTTCTGGGTGTGAACGACAAAGAGCTGGAAGCGCACCACAACATGGTCTCGAACGGATCATGCACAACGAACGGCTTGGCCCCGCTGGCCAAGGTGCTGCATGAGGCGCTCGGGATCGAGCGTGGAATCATGACCACCATCCACTCCTACACTGGCGACCAGCCGACACTGGACCGCCGCCACAAGGATCTGTATCGCGCCCGCGCGGCGGCCATGGCGATCATTCCGACCTCGACCGGGGCAGCGAAAGCCTTGGGCGAAGTGCTGCCTGAACTGGCTGGCAAGCTGGACGGCACCGCGATGCGCGTGCCGACCCCGAATGTCTCGGCCATCGACCTGACATTTGAAGCAGGTCGCGATACCACGGTCGAAGAGGTCAACCAGATCGTGCGCGAAGCCGCCGAGGGTGCCATGTCGCGCGTGCTGGGCTATGACCCCGAACCTAAGGTTTCAATCGACTTCAACCACACCGAACAAAGCTCGATCTTCGCACCCGACCAGACCAAGGTTGTGGGCGGTCGCACCGTGCGTGTGATGGGTTGGTATGACAACGAATGGGGTTTCTCGACCCGCATGGCCGATGTTGCAGTCAAGATGGGGTCGTTCTAAGCGACCCAACCACTTGAAAATCACCCCCGTCCCCCTGTGTGGCGGGGGTTTTCTTTTCCCCCTTGCCCCGGCCCGACAGGCGTTGCAACAATGCGGCCAAACAGGCAGGAGCAGTCCGTGACAAACCAGATCGCGCTTATTCTTGGCATTCTGATCTTGGTGCTGATCGGAGGCGATCTGTTATTGGCAGACGGCACCAACCTTGTGTTTCTTTCCAAAAAGTTCCTCGATTTCACCGAATGGATGGCATTCTGGAGGTAGCCCGCGTCGCCCTATTCTGTGATCATCTCTTGACCTTTTGGGAAAAATGATGATGTTAGCGCTCACATCACACGATCGGCTTTGCCGCTCCTAACGGCAGGCGACGCTCATGCAAGGAAGATGAAAATGACAGTCAAAGTGGCCATCAACGGATTTGGACGGATCGGACGACTGGTGCTGCGTGCCGTGCATGAAACAGGTCGTGATGATATCGAAGTGGTCGCGATCAACGATCTTGGCTCGGTCGAGATGAACGCCCACCTGCTACAATTTGACAGCGTCCATGGCCGTTTCATGAACGAAGTGAAATGGACCGAAACCACCATTGATGCCGGACGCGGCCCGATCGAGGTCACCGCAATCCGCAACCCCGCCGATTTGCCGTGGGGTGACGTCGACATCGTTTTGGAATGCACCGGCATCTTCAAAGGTGACAAGGCGCTTGTGCACCTTGAAAACGGCGCAAGCCGCGTGTTGGTCTCGGCCCCGTCGTCTGGCGCAGACAAGACCATCGTTTACGGCGTGAACCATGACATTTTGACCGCCGACGACGTGCATGTCTCGAACGCATCCTGCACCACGAACTGCTTGGCACCCGTGGCAAAAGCCCTGAATGACGCTGTCGGCATCAAAAAGGGCTTCATGACCACGATCCACTCCTATACCGGCGACCAGCCGACGCTTGACACACTGCACAGCGATTTCTATCGCGCCCGTGCTGCAGCGCTTAGCATGATCCCAACCACCACTGGGGCGGCCCGCGCGGTTGGCCTTGTGCTGCCCGAACTGGCTGGCAAGTTGGACGGTGTTGCGATCCGCGTGCCGACCCCGAACGTGTCTTGTGTCGACCTGACATTCGAAGCCGCGCGCGACACAACGGTGGAAGAAATCAACGCCGCCGCCATCGCCGCCGCCAACGGTCCGCTGAAAGGCGTTCTTGGCATCGTCGATCGTCCGTTGGTGTCCAGCGACTTCAACCATGACCCCCATTCGTCAAGCTTTGCCCTGGACCAAACCAAGGTTCTCGACGGAAACATGGTCCGTGTGCTGAGCTGGTATGACAATGAATGGGGCTTCAGCGTGCGGATGCTGGATACCGCGGTCGAGATGGCGAAACATCTGTAATCTGACGCACTTAAGCGAAAAAGCCGGGGCCTGAACCCCGGTTTTTTTGTGTGTCGGTAGAGGTTTTCGGTTGGTGCGGAAAGTCTGGTTTGCGGCGCGCAAGCCGCTATTCGTCGCAGATGTAAGCAAGTCTGCTTTGCCACGCTTAGCGGATTTTGACCAAGGTTCGCGCATGAATTGCACTCCTTCTGCGGCGAAGACCTTGATCCAACGCCGCGGTCCGCCCAATCCTCCAAGAATAGCCTAGGGTCGAAACCCATAACCAGAACATGACCACGAAGGCGCAGGCATCTTCGCGACTGCGACAGGCATGACCTCTGCATGGCGACGTCCATCTTTGGATATTCTGGGGCCACTGGGATCGTCGGGATCGCACCTTCATTCCAAGACTTTTGCGGTCAATAGGAAGCGCGTGTTCGTGGGGTCCTTCAACTTTGATCCCCGCTCGGCAACTCTGAACACAGAGATGGAACTGATGATCGAAAGCACCGGCATGGCCGAGCGCGTTGCACGATGGCGCGACCTTCTTCAAACGTCAGGCCTTGACGGTCATCGGCTGGTTTCCCGTCGAATGGCTTTTGTAAACAGGCTGTCGTATTCCGCGCACGCCATTAAGCAAGTGGAAGCCTCCCGCTCAATCCGGCAAGCCGAGGTCGGATCGACGCCAAGGTGAGACCTCCATGACGCTTAGGAAGAACGTCGAGAGGCTCTTCGTACACCTCAAACGCATTCTTGGACTGGGCAGGCTCCGACCACAGGGTCCATGCGGCACAACACCTTTTCACGCTAGGTCGCAGTTGCAGTCGCCGGCATTTTGCACGGCTTTTCATCGAACTGGTCGACCAAGATCATAGTTGATTGGCGGGTTTCAAACGAGCCGCTCTTGCCAAACTTCGAGAAGCCGAACGTCGCAGTAGACAGGTTTCAATGTGTGGTTCGATTAAGTCGACCCAATTGGACCCCTGACAGATTAATGGCTCTCCAAGTCGCTCAAATCTGATTGAGGAAGGCGTCAATTCCTGCCTGCGCGACGGCTCTATCTTGATCTGGCGTGCCTGAACTGACCCCGATCCCCCCGACGACATGGCCGTCAACAATGACGGGAAGGCCGCCGCCGACAACCATCAACCGACCGCCGATGGCGGACCCGATCCCATAAGCGGGTGCGCCCGGTTGGCTGGCGATCCCGTATTCATGCGTCGCTTTCTTGGCACCCGCAGCGGTGAACGCCTTGTCGATTGCGATGGTCGTCGACGTCACTTTGCCGCCGTCCATCCTGCAAAAGGCGATCAACTGGCCCGCCTCATCGGTGATCGCGATACACATCGGCACGCCGATCGCCTTCGCCTGTGCCACCGCACCTTCGATAAGGACGTCGGCATCTGCGATATCAAGCCGGGTAACTGAAATCATGTCGTTTCCTTCTTTTGCGGCACGCCAGCAACGTAGGTTTGTGCAATTGCACGGTCATCGCCCATCATTTGAACGACGAACAATTCGTCCGACAGGCTTTCGGTCCGGTCCATTCGCACGTCCATTGCTGCGGTCGCGCGTACGTTAATGACGACGATGTCGGCTTCTGTTCCCGCATCAAGGGTGCCGATCTTGTCGGCCATCCCCAAGACTTCTGCGTTGCCGCGGGTGATCCAGTGAAAGGCGCGGAGCGTGTGCAATTTCTGATCTTGGAGTTGAAGGATTTTATACCCTTCATTCAGCGTCTGTAGCATCGAATAGCTGGTCCCTGCCCCGATATCCGTGGCGATCCCGCTTTGGATGCCTCGCGCGCGCAAGCCCGCGTCATCGAACAGCCCACTCCCGAGGAAGAGGTTGGACGTCGGACAGAACACCGGATGGGCACCGGTGTCGGCCATCGCGCCGATTTCGCGGTCCTTGAGGTGAATAGCATGTCCCAACAAGGTGCGCGGGCCAAGCAGTCCGTTGCTTTCGTAAACATCAAGGTAGTCGCGCGCATCCGGATACAGCGTGGCCGTATAGGCAATCTCGTCGTGGTTCTCGGACAGGTGCGTCTGGATGTAACACTCGGGATGCTCGTTGGCCAATGCGCCAGACATCTCAAGTTGCTCGGGGGTCGAGGTGATCGCGAAGCGCGGCGTAATTGCATAGGAGGCGCGGCCCCTGCCGTGCCACTTCGCAATAAGTGCCTTGCTGTCGTCATAACCCATTTGCGCAGTGTCCAAAATCGCATCGGGTGCGTTGCGGTCCATCATGGTTTTGCCAGCCACCATCCGCATATTGCGATCGTCGGCTTCTTGGAACAACGCTTCGGCGGATGAGGCATGGACCGAACAGAACGCGACGGCGGTCGTCGTGCCATGATCCGTCAACAAATCGCAAAACCGCCCCGCCATGGCGCGGGCGTGTTGGGCGTTGGCGTATTCTGCCTCGGCGGGAAAGGTGTAGCCATTCAGCCAGTCCAGCAACTGACTGCCCCAACTGGCCACGATCTGCACCTGCGGGAAGTGGATATGCGTGTCGATAAACCCGGCCATCAGCAGATGCGGGCGGTGGTCTGTAATTTTGGCACCATCGGATGTGACGGCAACCTCATCATAGTTGCCCGAAGCGACAATCATGCTGTCCCGGATCAACACAGCCCCATCTTCGATGTAGCTATAGGCGTCTGTATCGTCAGGACCCACGGGCTCCTGATGAAACGTCAAAAGGCGACCGCGCAGAAGGGTATCGGACATAGGAGAGCTTCTTTCGTGGGGGTGGTGGTGAACGAGGCGGCCAAGTCGCGGCCGCCTCGTCAGGTTCTGCAATCAAGCGACGTCGAGCGCCGGACTATCATCGTCCACGAGGTCAGGCTCGTCAGGAACGATGATGCGATGCTCAAGGTCTTCCTTGGGTGCAACCATCGGATAGATCAGCATGAACGCGCCGATGATCAGGTAGCCGATCGTGACACCGTCAAATTGCGGCATCTGCAAGGTGTAACTGTGGATAATCCCGATTGATGACATCACAGCCGCTGCGATTGCGAACCCGCCTGCCTGCTTGAACCGCCCGTCGATCACATCCGCCGCAATAGCGCCCCAGACAAGCCCGGTGATGATCGCACCTTGCGACAAGGCAAGGTGGCCTTCGTAATGCGCCCCTTCCATGAGCAGCGCCGCCGTCAACTCGCCATCGCCCAAACCGGGCAACCCTTCGACACCTGTGTTGCGCAAAGCGTTCATCAACGACCCCCACTTGGTGATCAGGAAGTTCGAGATATGGGGCAAGATCGCAAACGCGACAGCCGCCATGTGCGCAGGTTTCACCGCGTAACCGGTGTTGGTGATCAGGCTCACGGCCACGAACACCAGAACAGGGGCTGCTGCTGCAATCGGGATCAACCCGGCGAGGAACGACAGGAAGCCAAGGAACGCCGCAGCCGCAATGACAAGGGCCACGCCGATGATATATCCAGCGCGTGCATCCATCCGCTTGTAGGCCGGGTGGCCGATATAGACTGTTGTCGGGAAAGGCGAGCCGAACAACGCGCCGATCATTGTGCCCGCACCGTCTGTCACCTGACAGACGGCAACCGGATAGCTGTCGCCCGCGGCTTCGGCGGATTCTACATTATTCATCGTTTCAATGAAGTTGTAGATCTGCACCGGGATCAGAACGAGGAACAACTCGGGATTGGCAAACAGATATTGAATACCGATGAGCATGTCCCCGAAATAGGGAATGGGCGCGTAAAAACCGATGCCGTCGGTGTTGAAAGACGACTGACCAAGGAAAATCGCGATGACCGTGCCGACCCCAATCGCCACCAGTCCGGCAGGCAGATTGCCCGGCAGGCGGAAGCGACCGATCAGACCCCACAGGATGAACAACAGCGACGTAAAGCCGATCAGGGGATGTTCAAAGATCGTGGCAAGAGGAACCGATCCGATGAACACCAAGGCGATACCGCACAGCGTGCCCAGCATACCCGCGCGCGGCGTGATCCGTTTCAGGAACGGGCCAACGATTGCACCGAACGCTGCGACGATGCCGCCCATGAAGCCTGCGCCAATGCCGACCTGCCAGGCCAGCAGGGAATCGCCGGTCGCCCAGTAGATCGGGCCGATGACGCCGAACAGGTAAACGAACATGACAGGGGTCGAGATACCGTAGGGCAGCGCGGTCACGTCTTTGCCCTGCCTGTTGGCGACCCATCTGGCCATCAATGTGTAAACGACCACACCCGCAAGGATCGCAACCGCAGCGCCCGGCACAATACGGCCAAAGACGATTTCGGCTGGCATCTGAAAGACGAACTGACAGATCCCGGACAGGATCAGAAGATTGACAAGGTTGTCGGTGAACAAGGCCCAGAACGCGTTAAAATCGTTCCTGTTGAATAACTTGTAGCTGAAGACTGTATCAGACATTTCGGGTTTCCTCCCATTGGTATTGCTCCGCGCCGCCCTTCTCAGACGATCTTTGCGGAGTTTGGTTCTGTTGGTGTGATGGCGACGTCGGGCGCGGTGCCGGACCGGTCAGCCGTGTCATGACTTCTGCCACAACGAAGGCCGCGATGACCTCGGGGCGCTTGTCGGCGCTTTGTGTCGGACCGATGGGGCAGGTGAGATTGCAGGTGTCTTTCGTGACTGAATTGGAGGCGTGAAAGCGCGAGAACTTGGCCCGTTTCGTCGCGGACCCGATCAGGCCGACATAGGCCGCGTCGCCTCGGTCCAGCGCCTCGGATGTCAGCAGGAAATCAAGCGCGTGATCATGGGTCAGCACGATGAAGGCACTGTTCGGCGGGGCGCAGCGTATGTCCGCCTCTGCCATTGCAGATAGGCGCGTCTCGACCTTCGCATCACACAGGGATAGCTCTTCGTGCCGCGCGTCAATCAGAATGCATTGCACAGGCAAGAACTGAAAGAAACGCGCCAACGCGCGCCCGACATGACCCGCGCCGAGGATGTAGACATGCGGGCGCTGAGCAATATCGCGCATCTCAGCCCCGCACTCTGCCAGTCGATCCGCGACTGTCATCTGGTGCAATGTGACGGCGACCCGGCCCCCGCAACACTGACCGATCTCCGGCCCCAATGGCACGTCCATATCTTCCGCCAAATGCCCGGCACGCAACATCGCGCGGGCCTTGTCGATGGCCATATACTCCAGTTGTCCGCCACCGATTGTCCCGTGCAGGCCATCGGCGCTGACAAACATCTGCGCGCCTGCGTCACGCGGCGATGACCCGCGCACATCCGTCAGGCGGATGTGGACGACGTCTTCGGGTGTTGACAGGAAGTCGGCGAGGGTCATGGAATCAGCCCTTCAAACGCTCGACCGCCATCAACACACGCTCTGGCGTGGCAGGCGCATCCAGACGGGGGCATTCACGGTAATCGGCGATACTGGCGACCGCGTGCGACAAGGCCTCGAACACCGAAATGCCAAGCATGAACGGCGGCTCACCCACGGCCTTGGACCGCTTGATGGTGTGTTCCTTGTTCTCGGACCACGCCGCTAGGTTCGTGTTGAAGATGCGCGGACGATCCGACGCCAGCGGGATCTTGTAAGTCGACGGCGCATGGGTGCGCAGCTGACCCTGGGCGTCCCACCACAGCTCTTCTGTGGTGAGCCACCCCATGCCCTGAATGAACGCCCCCTCAACCTGACCAACATCAAGGATCGGATTCAGGGATTTGCCGACATCATGCAGAATATCGGTGCGTTCGACGCGGTATTCGCCCGTCAACGTGTCAACGGAGACTTCAGAACATGCGGCACCGTATGCGTAATAGTAGAACGGACGGCCCTGCCCCGTTTCGCGATCCCAATGGATCTTAGGTGTCTTGTAAAACCCTGCTGCGGACAGGTGGACACGGGCCATATAGGCCTGCTTGATGAAATCACGGGAGGACATGATCTCATCGCCCACCTGAACCGCATTGGGGAGGAAACGCACGGCATCGGCATCGGTTTTCCAATGCTCGGCCGCAAACGCCACCAGTCGTTCCTTGATCTGCCGTGCCGCGTCCCGCGCGGCCATCCCGTTCAGGTCAGACCCTGATGAGGCCGCCGTCGCGGAGGTGTTCGGCACTTTTTCCGTTGTCGTCTTGGTGATCTTGATCATGTCAAAATCCACCTGAAGCTCATCGGCCACGATCTGCGCGATCTTGGTGTTCAGACCCTGACCCATTTCCGTGCCGCCATGGTTCAGATGCACCGAACCATCCGAATAGATGTGCAGCAATGCTCCGGCCTGATTGTACCAGGTGGCCGTAAACGAAATCCCGAACTTCACCGGGGTCAGCGCGATCCCCTTCCGGATCGTGCCACCCTTTGCGTTCCACTCAAGAATAGCCTGACGGCGGGCGCGGTAATCGGCGCTGTCTTCCAGTTCCTGACAGATGCGCGGCGCGATATTGTCTTCGACGGTCTGGTGATAGGGTGTCACATCGCGCCCATTGTCGCCGTAGAAATTGCGCTTGCGCACCTCAAGGCTGTCCAGCCCGCGGTGATAGGCGATCTCTTCCATGATCCGTTCAGCTGCAATCACGCCCTGCGGTCCGCCAAAGCCGCGAAAGGCGGTGTTGGACACGGTGTTGGTCTTCATCGGGTGCGAATTCAGCAGGACGTTCGGGTAGTAATAGGCGTTGTCGGCATGAAACAGCGCGCGGTCGGTCACCGGGCCAGACAGGTCGGACGAAAACCCGCAGCGCGCCGCAAAATCTCCGGTCACAGCTTCGATCACACCGTCGTCGTCGAAGCCCACTTCGTAGTCGATCACGAAGTCATGGCGCTTGCCGGTCGCTGACATATCGTCGTCGCGATCCGGGCGGATTTTCACGCCGCGGTTCCATTTCTTCGCAGCCACGGCGGCCACCGAACAGAACAGGTTCATCTGGGTTTCCTTGCCCCCGAACCCGCCCCCCATGCGACGCACGTTGATGGTCACGGCATTCGACGGCACACCCAGAACATGCGCCACCATGTGCTGCGCTTCCGACGGGTGCTGCGTGGAGGAGTGAACGATGACGTCGTCATCTTCGCCGGGAATGGCAAACGCGATATGGCCTTCAAGATACATGTGATCCTGCCCGCCAACACGCAGCTTGCCCTTGATACGGTGGGCCGCCTTGCTCATCGCGCTTTCGGCCTCGCCCCGTTTGAGCGTCAACGGCGGGGTCACATACCCCATGCCGGCCTCTTGCGCGGCTTCGGGATCCAGCGCGTGTGGCAGGTCTTCGTAGGTGACTTGCGCCAGCTTGGCCGCACGGCGGGCCGCATCGCGTGTCTCGGCCACGACGGCGAACATTGGCTGCCCCCAGAACTCGACCTTCTCAGTGGCGAAGATCGGCTCGTCATTGCGCCCTGTCGGGGAGACGTCGTTGACGCCCGGAATATCGTCAGCCGTCAGCACGCCGACAACGCCGGGGGCCGCGCGCACGGCGCTCAGGTCCACGTCGCGCAGCAGCGCATGGGCCTTGGTGGAAAGCCCCAGATAGGCATGCAGGGTTCCGATGGGTTCTGCGATATCATCGCAGTATTCAGCGCGGCCTGTGACGTGTTTGATGGCGCTGTCATGGCGCAGATCAGTGTTCACGGCCCCTTTGATCGGGGCATTTGCGGATTTTTGAACATTCATGGCAAATCTCTCCCTTACGCGCTGAGGCGGTTGGTGGCGGTGTCGCTTTGCTGGTCCAGCCAGAACTTGCGAAACAGGTTCTTGGACACTTGCAGGCGGTAATCGGACGATGCGCGCCAGTCACTGAGCGGGCTGAAGTCGTCGCCAAGCCGCTGGGCGGCTGCGATCAGCGCCGCCTCGCTCCATGCTGCGCCGACTAGCGCCGCTTCCGCGTGTGCGGCCCGCTTGGGGGTCGCGGCCATACCGCCGAATGCGATCCGCGCGGCGGTGATTGTGCCGCCCTCGACGGTGACGTTGAATGCCGCACAGACGGACGAGATATCTTCGTCGCGACGTTTGGATATCTTGTAGGCCGCGTGAATGGTGTCCTTGGCGGGGCGTGGGACGCTGATGCTTTCCAGAAACTCGCCCTTAGAGATGTCCTGCTTGCCGTAGTCGATGAAGAAGTCCTCAATCGGGATGGTTCGGCGGACGCCACCTTTGCGCAGCGTGATAGATGCACCAAGGGCGATCAGAACCGGTGGCGTGTCGCCGATGGGCGATCCGTTGGCGATATTGCCGCCGATCGACCCCATGCTGCGGATTTGCCAACCCGCGATCCGGTCCCAGAACGCGGCAAGGTGCGGGTAGTCGTCAGACATCGCCGTCCGGCTGTCGGTATAGCTTACACCTGCGCCGATTTTGATCTCGTCCTCTGTGACGTCGAGTTGGCGCAGCTCGTCCAGATGGCTCAGGAACACGACGGGAGAGATATCGCGCAGGAACTTCGTCACCCAAAGACCAACATCGGTCGCCCCTGCGATGATCGTCGCGTCAGGGGTTTCCAGCAGAACTTCCGCCAGATCATCTACAGAAGCGGGCAAGATACAGCGGCTGCCACCGCTTGACACTTCAACCCGTTTGCCATCGCGCAACTGCGCCAGCTTGGCGGTCATTGCCGCCCGTTCCAGTGTCAGCGCGTCATCGGCTGGGCTGCCGTGGGCGGTCACGGCCTTCGCTGCTTTGATGATCGGCTCGTAACCCGTGCAGCGGCACAAGTTGCCTTGAAGCGCGGTTTCAATCTCGGTCTCGGACGGTTCGGGGTTCCCCATCCAAAGCGCATAAAGCGACATGACGAAGCCCGGCGTGCAGAAGCCGCACTGGCTGCCGTGATGATCCACCATCGCCTGTTGGACGGGATGCAGCTTCCCGTTCGGACCGGACAGATATTCAACGGAGACAACATGACAGGCATCAAGTGACGCTGTCAGCCGGATGCAGGCATTCACCGGCTCATAGCGCAGCACGCCATTTTGCAACCGTCCCACCAGAACCGTACACGCGCCGCAATCGCCCTCGGCGCAGCCTTCCTTGGTGCCGGTCAGGCGGCGATCAATCCGCAGGAAATCAAGCAAGGTGTCACTTGCGCTCACGGTGTCCAATGTCACGTCGCGGTCGTTCAGCACGAAGCGTATTTCGGATCTGGTTGTCATAATTCCTCCCTTGCCGCAGTCGGGAATCTGCGATCTCAGCAACTATGACTCACTTAACTATCCCGAAATACGGCGCATTCAGCTACGCTCTTTCAACGATTCGTAGATAATCAGAGGTTCCCGTGCCCTACCTTGAAAGCCTGAGAGTATTCGTGAGAGTGGTCGAGCTTGGCAGTATCACAGCCGGTGGGCGCGACCTGCGACTGACACCGGCGGTCGCGAGCAAACGTATCAAAGAGCTTGAACGACGGTTGGATGTGCGTCTGTTCAACCGTACGACCCGAAAGCTGTCCCCCACGGACGTCGGCCAAACATTCTACGATCACGCCCGCCTGGTTGTGCAAACCTTGGAAGACGCCGAGGCCGCGATTTCCGGCTATTCCCAAACACCGCACGGCACCGTGCAGGTGACAGCGCCCCTTGGCGTCGGAAAGCGATTGGTCGCACCGATCATTCCCGAATTTGTCGATATGTATCCGGATGTGTCGGTGCGGCTGCGCCTGTCAGACCGCAAGGTGGATCTGTTGGAGGACGGCCTTGATGTGGCGCTGTTCATTGGCCGGCCGCCGGATTCGAACCTGAAGCTGCGCAAGATTATGGACACGCCGCGGATCCTTTGTGCCGCGCCGTCCTATCTTGAAAAACACGGTGTGCCGCAGACACCCGATGATTTGACGCGCCACAATTGCCTGCTCTTGCGTTACCCACGATCGCCCGAATGGTTCTGGACGTTGTCGACATCTGAAGGCCCTAAGCGGATGGACGTCTCGGGCAGTTACGATTCCGATGACGGTGATGTGCTGACGGCATGGGCCTGTGCCGGGCGTGGTATCATCAACAAGCCGCGTTTCGATGTCATCTCCCACCTCCAAAGCGGGGACCTCGTCGAAGTGCTCCCTGAAACGCCGCCAGAACCCGCGATGTTCGGATGCCTCTATCCGCACCGGCGATTGCAGGACAACAAAGTTCGCCTTTTCATTGATTTCTTGCTTGAGCGCTGCCGTGAGAAGCTGTCCCTGACATGAACTGCGAATAGGTCTCCTATCGGTCGCAAGCAGACCCGGCAAACGCTGGCTCAAATGGCAGGTTTGCCCCGCGATGCTGACCGTGGACTACATTGCGGCGAACGTAAGGTGTCCGCCCATGTTGCGACGGTTCGACCTCATTCCAATACGTAGTCTTCTCCAATTTCGCCGCTCTTGTTGCGATGTCGTCGGAACTAGCGATACGTCTGATGCAGAAAGTGATGATGTTTTCATACCCAAACTGGGTATTTGCCGTATACCAATGCGCCATTCTTTCTGCGCCCAACTCTTAGCCCCGAGATCCCTTCGGCCAGCCATCATTTCGCGTTTCGGCAAGTAAAAATGACCAATGGCGAACCTATTGGACCAAAATGGCAATCCCTGGAGTCAAACTGGCAAGACTATGGGAGCCTCCACCTGACGCTCGATCTGACCTAGCCGCACTTGGAATGGCCACAAGACGCACAGGTCATGCAGCCTTCGATCATCCGCATGTCATATTGCCCACAGCTTGGGCAGGCCGGGCCGCGTGGGGCGTTGCCAAGGTTGACGACCTCGGCGTGGGGGTCGGTTTTCAAGCCCATCCCCTCGCCTTCGATGAACCCTGTCAGAACCATGTGACGTTCGATCACGCCACCGATGGCTGCGAGGATTGAGGGGATGTATTTCCCTTCCATCCACGCGCCGCCGCGCGGGTCGAAGACCGCTTTCAGTTCTTCGACGACAAAGCTCACATCGCCGCCGCGCCGGAACACGGCCGAGATCATGCGCGTCAACGCAACCGTCCAGGCGAAATGCTCCATATTCTTCGAGTTGATGAACACCTCGAACGGGCGGCGGTGACCGTTCAACACCAGATCGTTCACGGTGATATAAATCGCGTGCTCGCTGTCAGGCCATTTGACTTTGTAGGTATGACCCTCCAGCGATTGCGGGCGGTCGAGCGGCTCGGAGATATAGACGACATCCGCACCGGTGTCGGCCTCGGGGGCCTTTTCGCTGACCTCGGACACTGACAGGACGGACCCCGTGACCTCGTTCGGTCGATAGGTCGTGCAACCTTTGCAGCCGCTGTCCCATGCTTCCATATAGACCGTTTTGAACGCCTCAAAACTGATATCTTCCGGGCAGTTGATGGTTTTCGAGATCGAGCTGTCGATCCATTTCTGCGCGGCGGCCTGCATCTTCACATGCGCCAAAGGCTCCAGCGTTTGGGCGTTCACGAAATAGTCGGGCAGTTCCTTGTCACCAAACTTGTCGCGCCACATTTGAACGGCATAGTCCACGACCTCTTCTTCCGTGCGCGAGCCATCTTTTTGCAGCACCTTGCGGGTGTAGGCATAGGCAAAGACCGGCTCGATCCCCGACGACACATTGCCCGCATAGAGGCTAATCGTGCCGGTGGGCGCAATGGACGTCAGCAGCGCATTGCGAATGCCGTGTTCACGGATCGCATTGCGCACGTCGTCGTCCATATGGGTCAGCGAACCGGACGCGAGATATTTTTCTGCGTCAAACAGCGGGAACGGTCCCTTCTCTTTCGCCAGTTCCACTGACGCCAGATAAGCCGCCCGTGCGATCTGCTTCATCCATGCTTCGGTCTGGGCGGCGGCCTCGTCCGAGCCGTAACGCAGACCCAGCATCAACAACGCGTCGGCAAGGCCCGTCACACCAAGGCCGATCCGGCGTTTGGCTTGGGCTTCCTGCCGCTGTGCTTCCAGCGGGAAGCGGCTGGCATCGACCACGTTGTCCATCATCCGCACGGCGGTCGCGACCAGTTCGGTCAGCGCGTCGCCGTCCAAGTGGGCCGCGTCCTCGAACGGGTCCGCAACCAGCCGCGCAAGGTTGATAGAGCCTAGCAGGCACGCGCCATAGGGCGGCAGGGGCTGTTCCCCGCACGGGTTTGTGGCGGCGATTGTCTCGCAATAAGCGAGGTTGTTCATCTGGTTGATGCGGTCGATGAAGATCACGCCCGGCTCGGCGTAATCATAGGTCGCCTTCATGATCTTGTTCCAAAGATCGCGCGCTTCGACGGTGTGGTAAATGGTGTCTTCGAATTTCAAATCCCAGCTGGCGTCGTCTTTGACGGCCTGCATGAAGTCATCCGTGACCAATACCGACATGTTGAACATACGCAGCCGTGCGGCGTCGGATTTCGCGGTGATGAAGTCCTCAATGTCGGGGTGATCACAGCGCATCGTGGCCATCATCGCACCGCGACGCGAGCCTGCCGACATGATGGTGCGGCACATGGCGTCCCACACATCCATGAAGCTGAGCGGGCCAGAGGCATCGGCCGCCACGCCCTTCACATCCGCGCCACGCGGGCGGATGGTGGAGAAGTCATAGCCGATCCCGCCACCCTGCTGCATGGTCAGCGCGGCCTCTTTCAACATATCGAAAATGCCGCCCATGCTGTCGGGGATCGTTCCCATGACAAAGCAGTTGAACAGCGTCACCGCCCGCCCTGTCCCTGCGCCCGCGGTGATCCGGCCTGCGGGCAGGAATTTGAAATCTTCCAGCGCGCTATAAAACGCGTCTTCCTGCGCTGGTTCAGCCTCGGCCAGCGACCGGGCAATCCGGCGCCACGTATCCTCGACCGTTTTGTCTACCGGCGTGCCTTTGGCCGTTTTCAGACGGTATTTCATGTCCCAGATTTGTTCGGCGATAGGGGCAGCAAAGCGGCTCATTCGGGCGATTCCTGTGCGTGTTGGAAGGCCTTTCAGACTAGGCGATCAGGTCGGGGAAGGTCAATTGCCAAAGGACGAGATTCGGCGTAAAGTGGCAAGCTAACCACAACATCTGGGGTGCTGCTTTGGTTGACACCATAAATCTTGTAAAACTCTGCGTCGGAGCTGAGCGGGTCGAAGACCTTGAGACATGGCAGGCCGCCCGCATGGCGGCAGGCGGTCTGCCAAATCCCCGCCATGTCACGCGGATGTGGCCCAAGCGTGAGGAAATGCTGCTGGCCGGTGGATCGCTATACTGGGTTTTCAAAGGGCTTGTCCTTGCCCGACAGCGCATTGTGCGGCTGGAAGAGGTGATCGGCGACGACGGTATTCGCCGCTGTGGCATCGTGCTTGACCCGAAAATTGTGCGCACCGAAAGCCAGCCGCGCCGAGCCTTTCAGGGCTGGCGCTATCTGAACCCACAAGATGCACCGCGCGACTTGTCGACCGAAAGCACCCACAGCGACGACACTCCCTTGCCCAACGAACTGGCCGCGGCGCTGGCCGATATTGGCATCCGCTGACCGCCCAGCACGCCGCGCAACGGGTCTGGACACCGGTCTTTTGCCTGATACTGTCTGCTTGAAATTGAAGGAGGCCCCGATGGCGACCGGCACCAACATTCGCACCTATTTCAACGGCACATGGCACGCGGGCGACATTCCGGTCATGAATGCTGCCGACCATGGCGCTTGGCTTGGCACGACCGTTTTTGATGGGGCGCGGTATTTCGAAGGCATCCTCCCGGACCTTGAGCCACATTGCGCGCGGGTGAACCGATCAGCCGAAGCCCTGATGATCACGCCCACAGTCTCCTCCGCCGACATGGTCGAGATCGTCAAGGAAGGGCTGGCCGCCTATCCCAAGGACGCCGCCGTTTATATCCGGCCCATGTATTGGGCGCTGGAAGGGGGCGATCTGGGGATCGTGCCGAAAGAGGGCGCTACGGGCTTCGCCGTCTCGCTTGAAGAAATCCCGATGGCGCCGAAGACGGCCTCGACCACCCTGACGACCACCCGCTTTCGCCGTCCGGTGATGGAGGACGCGGTGGTCAACGCCAAGGCCGGGTGCCTTTACCCAAACAACGCGCGGATGCTGGCCGAAGCACGCGCAAAGGGATACGGCAACGCGCTGGTCGCCGACGCGCTGGGGAATGTGGCGGAAACGTCATCTGCCAACGTGTTCATGGTGCGCGACAAAGAGGTGTTCACACCCATCGCAAATGGCTGTTTCCTTGCAGGCATCACCCGTGCGCGTCACATCGCCAATATGCGCGCGGACGGGATAAAGGTGCATGAAGCGGTATTGACCTTCGATGACTTTCACCGCGCTGACGAGGTTTTCCTGTCCGGCAACATGATGAAGGTCACACCGGTCAGCGAGTTTGACGGCACCATGTATAACTCCGGCCCAATGACGCAACGAGTGCGCGAATTGTATTGGGACTGGGCACATTCCAATGCGTGAGCCGCTTCGTACGGTTCTGACACTGTGTGTCGGGTCCGTTGGCGCGGCGATTGCCTGGGCGATCAACATGCCGATGGGGCTGTTGGTCGGGCCCGCTCTGGTGGTTGCAATTGCCAGCTTGCGCGGGATGGACACCGACATTGCCCCACCGCTGCGCAACGTAATCTTCATTCTGGTGGGGATCACAGTTGGGTCGATGGTCACCCCCACCAGCATTGAGGCGGTGCTGCGCTGGCCCGTTGCCTTTTCAATGCTCGCCGCGCTCACCCTCGCAACGCCATTTGCCGGACGCTGGGTGCTGACGCGCACGATGGGGTTTGACCGGGACGAGGCTTTTTTGTCGGCCGCCCCCGGCCATCTGAGCCTCGTCGTCTCCCTGTCCGACAGCCTGGGTATTCCGGTCGCACGCCCCGCGATCCTCGCCTCGTTCCGTGTTCTGGCGCTCAGCCTGTTCGTGCCACTGGCCGCGCGCCTGTCGGGGATCGACCTTGGTCCCGGCCTACCGGTTGGCCGCGCCACGGCACCGTGGCTGATGCTGGGCGCCGAACTGGCCGTCGCACTGGCCCTGACGCCGTTGCTGATCCGCGCGCGCCTGCCTGCGCCGGTTTTGCTGGCCGCGATGATTGCCGCCGCAGCGTTTCACCTGACCGGGGTGGTCGATGGCAACCTGCCCCCATGGGTCAGCCAGGTGGTGCTGGTGATGATGGGATGCCTGATCGGCACCCGGTTTTCAGGCGTCACATGGCGCGACCTGAAACGAAACGTGGCGGCCGGCGGGATCGTCGTCGCATTGACCGGGCTGATGGCCGCCGCCGTCGCCATTCCAGCGGCCTATCTGTCCGGCCTTCCGATGCTGGATCTGCTTGTCGGGTTTGCCCCCGGCGGGCTGGAAACCATGATCATTGTCGGGGTGGCGATGGGCGCTGACCCCAGTTTCGTCGCCGCTGCTCATGTGGGTCGGTTGGTCCTTCTGGCGATCCTGATCACCGCCTATGCCGCCCGAATTGCCCGGCGCGTGCCGCGTTGAAAACCATAGACAGCCTTTCGCCCCTGATGCAGACTGGCCCCGTTTTGGGAGGTCCAACATGCGCAAGTTCCTTGTTATCCTTGATGACAGCCATGAATGCCTGAATGCCATGCGCTTTGCCGCGATGCGGGCAGCCAATACCGGGGGCGGGGTCGAAGTTCTGTCGATCATACCACCAGATGAGTTCAATCACTGGATCGGCGTCGGCGCCCTGATGCGCGAAGAAGCGCGTGAACGGATCACCGTGCATTTCGAGGTGTTCGCAAAATGGATGCGTGACCGTCAGGGCATCGACCCCGAACTTGTCATCCGCGAAGGCGAACCCGTGCCTGAAATCCTGTCTCAGGTGCGCGAGGACAAGGAAATCGGCGTGCTGGTGCTTGGGGCCGGCGAAGGCAAACATGGCCCCGGACCGCTTGTCACCCAGCTTACACGTTCCTCGGCCGACCTGCCGATCCCGATCACCATCGTGCCGGGCAACATGACCAAGGAACGGCTGGAAGCGATCACCTGAGCGACCTTTTGACCACCTTGACTTCACGCGCGCCGAGGCCCATATCAAACCTGACAAAAAAGGTGCGCCAACATGTTTATCCAGACCGAATCCACACCGAACCCCGCCACACTGAAATTCCTTCCCGGACAGGCTGTGCTGGGCACAGGCACAGCTGACTTCCCGTCGGCCGACACGGCTGGCAGCTCTCCTTTGGCCGAACGCATTTTCAAAGTGCAGGGCGTCACAGGTGTTTTCTTTGGTGGTGACTTTGTCACCGTCACCAAGGGCGAAGACATCGACTGGGATCACATCAAGCCAGCAATTCTTGGCGCGATCATGGAACATTTTCAGTCCGGTCAACCCATCATGGCAGGCGAAGCCACGGCCCCGGCAGGTCATGCGGAACACACTGGCGAAGATGGCGAAATCGTCGAGCAGATCAAAGAGCTGCTGGACACGCGCGTGCGTCCCGCCGTCGCTCAGGATGGCGGCGACATAACATTCCACGGGTTTGATCGCGGCATCGTCTACCTGCACATGCAAGGCGCCTGTGCGGGGTGCCCCTCGTCGACGCTGACGCTGAAGATGGGCATCGAAAACCTGCTCAAGCACTATATCCCCGAAGTGATCGAGGTCCGCCCTGTTGCCGCGTGATCCTTTGATCCTTTCCTTCGACACATCGGCCGCGCATTGCGCGGCCGCTTTGCTGTCTGGCGACACGATCATCGTTCATCGCGTCGAAGACATGGCGAAGGGGCAGGCCGAACGCCTTATGCCATTGCTCGAAGAGGTTCTGGCCGAGGGCGGGGTCCACTGGCGTGACCTCAGCGCCATCGGCGTCGGGATCGGGCCGGGCAACTTCACCGGCATCCGCATATCGGTTGCCGCCGCGCGGGGTTTAGCCCTGTCGTTGGACGTGCCGGCAATCGGCGTATCGTCACTGGAAGCGCAGGCTGGCGACGCCCCACGCCCGGTCTGGTCCCTGATTGATGCGCGCCGCGATCATGTCTATGCCCAATTCCTTGGGTTGGACGCAGAAGACGACGCCCCGATTCTGATCCCCCTCACCGAAGCGACAGCACTGCCCGGCCAACATATCGGCCCCGATGCTGTGACGGACATTGCCGTTAAAATCGCGCGCATTTCTGCCCGGCGATTTTCACACGCTGATCCACAAAGCCCCGTGCCGCGCCCTGCCCCGCTTTATGTTCGCGCGGCTGATGCTGCTCCACCCCGTGACCCTGCCCCCACCATCTTGCCATAAGGAACAGACCCTCGCATGCGCGGTGCCACACCCGACACCTTGGCGGATATCCATGCCACGTCGTTTCACCCCGCGCGTGGCTGGACCACGTCCGAGATCGCTGGACTTCTCGCCTCGCCCCATGTCTTTGTCGTAACCGATCGCGCAGGCTTCGTGATGGGACGTGTCGTCGCCGATGAGGCCGAGCTTCTGACGATTGCCGTCCTGCCTGCGACGCGGGGCACTGGAATGGGCGCGCGCCTTCTGCGCGGATTTGAGGCCAACGCCACGGAACGCGGCGCGAAACGGGCATTTCTTGAAGTTGCGCAGGATAATACCAAGGCGCGTGCGCTGTATTCCGGCGCAGGGTGGCACGAATCTGGTCGTCGCAAGGGATACTATGCGCGGTCCGGGAAAGAAAACGTCGATGCGATCTTGATGGAAAAGCGCTTTCCCTAACGTGAAGCGCCTGAATTTCCGGCGTTTTCAGGTCGACGCTGAAAACTTAATATTGACCGCGCTCTTGCCCTTTGCCCAAAATCCCGGATGATCCTAGTCAGCGATCTGCTCGCAGAATTTGGGAATCGGCGGACAAGATGTCCAGCCGCCCCAGCAACAACAACCGGGAGTGTTCAAATGACCCTGATGAAAACCTTTCTTGGTGCCGCTGCTTCAATGGCACTGACCGCAGGCGCAGTGATGGCCGAGCCGGCGATCATTTTCGACCTTGGCGGCAAGTTCGACAAATCGTTCAACGAAGCGGGCTTCAATGGTGCGCAGAAATGGGCGGAAGAAACCGGCGGCAGCTATCTTGAGATCGAGCTTCAGTCCGAAGCCCAACGCGAACAGGCCCTGCGCCGCTTTGCCGAAACGGGTGCTAACCCTGTGGTCACATTGGGCTTTGCCATGTCCGCAGCCCTGTCTGAGGTTGCTCCGGATTTCCCGGAAACCACATTCGTCGCCAATGACGGCTGGTCTGATGCCCCCAACGTGCTGAATGTGGCATTTGCCGAGCACGAAGGCTCGTATCTGGCGGGTATCATGGCTGCCATGGCCTCCAAGTCGAACACGGTCGGCTTCATCGGCGGCATGGACATCCCGCTGATCCGCAAATTTGGTTGTGGCTACGCTCAAGGCGTTCTGGCGACAAACCCAGATGCCAAGATCATTTCGAACATGACTGGCACTACCCCGACCGCGTGGAATGACCCGGTGAAGGGCGGCGAGTTGACGAAAGCCCAGATCAGCCAAGGCGCTGACGTGATCTATGCCGCAGCAGGCGGCACCGGCATCGGCGTTCTGCAAACCGCCGCCGACGAAGGCATCCTGTCGATCGGTGTGGACAGCAACCAGAACTACCTGCATCCCGGCAAGGTTCTGACCTCGATGGTCAAGCGGGTCGATGTGTCCGTCTATGAATCGATGAAAGAAGGCGAAAACCTGAAACCGGGCATGCGCGTCATGGATCTGGCACATGATGGCGTCGGACTGGCAATGGACGAGCACAACGCCGATCTTGTCACGGACGAGATGAGGGCCGCCGTGGACGACGCCAAGGCCAAGATCATCTCAGGCGAGATCGCGGTCCACGACTATCAGTCGGATGACAGCTGCCCTGTCATCAACTTCTGATCCGGCGATGTCTGGTCTGAAAAATGGGGAGCAACAGTCGTCTGTTGCTCCCGCTATCGAACTTCGCGGCATCTCGAAGGCGTTTGGCCCGGTGCAGGCGAACAAGGACATCTCGATTTCCGTGCAGCCGGGGACGATCCACGGGATCATCGGCGAAAACGGCGCGGGCAAATCGACGCTGATGTCCATCTTGTATGGGTTTTACAAAGCCGATGAAGGGCAGATCTTCATCCACGGCAAAGAAACCCAGATCCCTGACAGCCAGGCCGCCATTCGCGCCGGTATCGGGATGGTGTTCCAGCACTTCAAACTGGTTGAAAATTTCTCGGTGCTTGAAAATGTGATCCTTGGAGTCGAAGAGGGCGCAATGCTGCGCCCGTCCTTGGCAAAGGCACGCAAGTCACTGAAGTCGCTTGCGGAAGAATATGAGCTGCATGTCGATCCAGACGCCCTGATTGAAGATCTGGGCGTGGGGGTTCTGCAGCGGGTCGAGATTTTGAAAGCGCTCTACCGCGAAGCTGACATCTTGATCTTGGACGAGCCGACCGGCGTGCTGACCCCCGCCGAAGCTGACCACCTGTTCCGCATTCTCAACGGGTTGCGCGATCAAGGTAAGACGATTGTTTTGATCACCCACAAGCTGCGCGAGATCATGGAGATCACTGACACCGTTTCTGTCATGCGGCGCGGTGAAATGACCGCGACGGTCAAGACGAAAGACACGGACGCCGAGCATTTGGCCGAATTGATGGTGGGCCGCAAGGTGTTGCTACGGGTTGACAAAGTGCCCGCTCAGCCGGGCGAAAAAGTGCTTGAGGTGGATGACCTTCACATGGTTGACGATCATGGGGTTGAACGCCTCAAGGGTATTTCGTTGCATGTGCGGGCGGGCGAGATCCTTGGCATCGCTGGCGTATCCGGCAACGGACAGTCCCAATTGCTCGAGGTTCTGGGCGGCTATGCAACAGCAACCGGCGACATTCGCATCAACGGTCAACCAATTGATCTGACGGGAAAGTTTTCCGACGGGCGATCCCGACGCGCGCGTGGCATTGCGCATGTGCCAGAGGACCGGCAGGATCATGGGCTGATCATGGATTTCCCTGCTTGGCAGAACATGGTGTTTGGTTACCACCACGAACCAGAATATCAGAAAAACAAATTTCTGATGGATAATGCGAAGATGATCGAGGTTGCGCAGGACAAGATGGACCGCTTCGATGTCCGGCCACCAAATCCGTATCTCGAAGCCAAAAGCTTCTCTGGGGGCAACCAGCAGAAAATCGTCGTCGCCCGTGAAATCGAACGCAACCCCGACCTACTGTTGGTCGGTCAACCCACGCGCGGTGTCGACATCGGTGCGATTGAATTCATTCACCAACAAATCATCGCCCTGCGCGATCAAGGCAAAGCCGTGCTTTTGATCTCGGTCGAGCTGGAGGAGATTTTGTCGCTCAGCGACCGGATCGCTGTCATGTTCGACGGACACATCATGGGTGAACGCCTTCCGGACAAGACCGACGAACGCGAGCTTGGCCTTCTGATGGCCGGGGTCACCGAAGAAGGGGACGCAGCCTGATGGAAAAGATGCCAAAATGGGCCGACGTTGCCCTAATCCCCTTCCTGAACCTGCTGATCGCCTTTGTGCTCTCTGGATTGGTCATTCTGGCCATCGGGGAAAACCCTGTCAAAGCGCTGCAGATGATGATTTCGGGGGCGCTTGGGTCGACTTATGGCTGGGGCTATACGCTGTATTACGCCACCAATTTCATCTTCACAGGTCTTGCCGTTTCGATCGCGTTCAAAGCGGCAATGTTCAACATCGGCGGCGAAGGTCAGGCGATGGTCGGCGGGTTGGGTGTGGCGCTTGTCTGCCTTTACATCCCCTTCCCGCACTGGTCCGTCGCGATCCTTTTCGCGATGATTGGCGGCGCCGTCTTCGGGGCGGCCTGGGCGGCCATCCCGGCCTATCTGCAAGCCAAGCGCGGCAGCCATGTGGTGATCACGACGATTATGTTCAACTTTATCGCCGCATCGCTTCTGAACTACATGCTGGTGAATATCTTGCGCCCGAAAGGCGAGATGAACCCGCAAACCGCAGGCTTCCCCGACGCGACACATTTGCCGACCCTGCACGAGATGCTGGCGCCGTTTGGCATCGCCTTTTCCAAATCGGCACCGGTGAATGTCTCGCTTTTCATCGCCCTTGCGGCTTGCGTGGTCGTCTATCTGCTGATCTGGCGGTCACGACTGGGGTACGAGATCCGGTCCTTCGGGCATAGCCAGGAGGCTTCCGTCTACGCTGGCATCTCGCCCGTCAAGATCACCATGATCGCGATGCTGCTGTCGGGTGGTCTGTCGGGTATGATGTCGATCAACAACACGATGGGCGAGGCTGAGCGCCTCGTCCTGAACTCGGTCGAGGGCGCAGGTTTCATCGGCATTGCCGTGGCTTTGATGGGTCGCAACCACCCGTTCGGCGTATTGCTGGCCGCGCTATTGTTCGGCTTTCTGTATCAAGGCGGCAGCGAATTGTCGCTGTGGACGAAGATCCCGCGCGAACTTGTCATTGTCATTCAGGGCCTCGTGATCTTGTTCACCGGGGCGTTGGACAACATGGTGCGCAAACCGGTTGAACGCGTCTTCATTGCCGCTGCGAAACGGAGGGCAAGCTGATGGATTTCTTCACGATTGTCCAAATCTTCGACAGCGGCCTGCGCCTTGCGATACCGCTGCTGTTCGCCTGCCTTGCTGGTCTTTTCTCGGAACGCGCGGGCATCTTTGACATTGGGCTTGAGGGCAAGATCCTTGTGTCGGCCTTCTTTGCCGCTGCCGTCGCAGCCATGACCGGTTCGGTCTGGCTTGGCTTGCTGGCGGGCGTTGCTGGATCGCTTGCGTTTTCGGCGGTGCATGGCGTTGCGTCGATCACCTTTCAAGGCAATCAACTGATTTCCGGCGTTGCGCTGAACTTCCTTGCTTCGGGTCTGACCGTTCTGGTTGGCGAGGCATGGTTCGCACTTGGTGGGCGCACGCCGTCGCTGTTTGGCAAGGGCCGTTTCACAAATATCGACCTGCCCTTCTCGATCACCAAAGCCGACGCCGAAGCTGCCGGGTTGCCTTTGTCGAAAATGCTTGAACAGGCCAATCCCATTCAACAGGTCTATACCGAGCTGATCTCGGGCCACACCATTTTGGTCTATGTCGGCCTGCTTCTGGTGCCACTGTCGTGGTTCGTCCTGTATCGCACGCGCTTTGGTCTGCGACTGCGTGCCGTGGGTGAAAACCCTGCGGCCGTCGATACGGCAGGCATTTCGGTGATCGGCCTGCGCTATAGCGCGATGGCGATCGCCGGCACGCTTTGCGGTTTGGCGGGCGTCTATCTGGCCACGGGTCTGGGCGCTGGTTTTGTGAAGGAAATGAGCGCTGGCCGCGGCTTTATCGCACTGGCCGCCCTGATCTTCGCCAAGTGGAAACCGGTTCCTGCCTTAGGCGCAACGTTCCTATTTGGCCTGCTGGAAGCCATCGCGAACCGTTACCAGAGCATCGACCTTGGCGGGTTCGTCATCCCGGTGCAATTCATGCAAGCCCTGCCCTATATCCTGACCGTTGTCATTCTGGCCGGTTTTGTCGGCAAGGCGGTTGGTCCAAAAGCAGGCGGTGTTCCCTATGTCAAAGAACGCTGAGGCACTGGCCGCTCAAATTCGCGACGTCGCCGGCCCCGAGCCAGTCCAGCTTGGTCTTGTTCTGGGGTCAGGTCTGGGTCATCTGGCCGAAGCGGTCGAAGGCGTGGCCATCCCCTATGATCGGCTGGACGGCTTCCCCCAATCACATGTTTCGGGACACAGCGCCAAGCTGGTGGTGGGCCAATTGGAAGACACGCGGGTCGCGGTTTTTGCGGGCCGCTCGCATTACTATGAGAACGGAAAGCCGGATGCGATGCGTCTTCCGCTTGAATTGCTCAAGGCTTTGGGGGCTGACAAGCTGATCTTGACCAATGCGGCTGGCTCCATGCGTCACGACATCCCACCCGGAGACCTGATGCTGATCTCGGATCATATCAATTTCTCGGGCCTCAATCCCCTGATCGGAGAGCCTTCGGACGCGCGCTTCGTTCCGATGGGCGACGCCTATGATCCTCAGATGCAGGCGGACTTTGCCAAGATTGCGACGTCCGAAAGCATCCCGCTGAAAGCAGGCGTCTATGCGTGGTATTCCGGGCCATCATTTGAAACCCCCGCCGAGATCCGGGCGATCCGCACCCTGGGCGCAGACGCTGTCGGTATGTCCACCGTGCCAGAGGTGATCCTTGCCCGTTTTCTTGGATTGCGCGTTGGTGCGTTCTCGACAATTACCAATATGGCGCAGGGGATGTCGGACGAGGCCATCAGCCACGAGCACACCAAAGCAATGGCCCCACTTGGGGCTAAAAAGTTGGAAAAACTGGTTCGCCGCTACTTAACGCGTGACTAACAGCCTGCAAATGGGCCAAGTATAGAGAACATCACCCCGGAACGCCCTTAGCCCAGAAGTCTTTCGAATATGCAGATTTACCTGCCGATCGCCGAAGTATCCGTGAATGCGTTTCTGCTGCTCGGATTGGGTGGAATCGTCGGCATTCTTTCGGGCATGTTTGGCGTGGGCGGTGGGTTCTTGATGACGCCACTGCTGTTTTTCATTGGCATTCCGCCAGCCGTCGCCGTCGCCACCGAGGCCAACCAGATCGTTGCCAGCTCGTTCTCCGGCGTGCTCGCGCACTTAAAACGCAAGACCGTAGACCTGCGAATGGGCTGTGTTTTGCTGGTCGGTGGCCTGATCGGTGCGGCCTTCGGGGTGCAACTGTTCAACAGCCTCAAGGCAATCGGCCAGGTCGATCTGTTGGTGAAGCTGTCCTATGTGCTGTTTTTGGGCGTCATCGGTTCGCTTATGTTCGTGGAAAGCCTGCGCGCCTTGCTGCAGTCACGCGGTGGCACTGTGGTGCCGACCCGGCGCAAGCACACATGGCTTCACAATCTGCCCTTCAAGATGAAGTTCCGCACATCGGGGCTTTATATCTCGGTCATTCCGCCGATCATCGTCGGAATTCTGGTGGGCATACTGGCTGCGATCATGGGGGTTGGCGGCGGGTTCATCATGGTGCCTGCAATGATCTACCTTCTGGGAATGCCCACCAAGGTGGTTGTTGGCACATCGCTGTTTCAGATCATCTTCGTGACCGCCTTCACGACGCTATTGCACGCGACGACCAACTTCACCGTTGATATGGGGCTGGCCGTTTTGCTGCTGGTTGGTGGCGTGGTGGGGGCCCAGATCGGCGCGCGCATCGGCACCAAGCTGAAAGCAGAACAGCTGCGCGTTCTATTGGCGCTGATGGTGTTAATTGTGTGCGGCAAACTTGCGATCGACCTGCTGATCCAACCCGCCGAGCTTTACGAACTTGGCGCGAAAGGTGGCCACTGATGCGGCGCACCTTGTCCCTTCTTCTTTTCTTCATCGCGCTGGCCTTGCCCGCCCGCGCGGAAAAGGTCGTGGCCGGGCTGAGCCAGAACCGCGTGTCCATCACCGCAACCTTCGTCGGGTCAGAAATCCTGATCTTTGGTGCGGTCAAGCGCGACAAACCACCGCCCGAGGGTGATCCCCTGCAAGTTATCGTCGTCGTTGAAGGGCCAGCATCGCCCGTGACAGTGCGCCGCAAGGCGAAACGGTTCGGCATCTGGGTCAACACCGACGCAATGGAACTTGCTGCTGCACCCAGCTTTTACGCGGTGGCGACCTCGGCCCCGCTGTCACAAACCGTGTCCATTCTGGATGATCTGCGCCACCTCATTTCAGTTGAGCGGTCCATCCGCATCAGTGACAACCCCTTCACCAATGAAGACCCGCGTGATTTCTCAGCGGCCCTCATTCGCATTCGTGAAAACAACGGCCTTTACACGCTGATGGAAAACACCGTGAACCTACGCGAAGAAACGCTGTTCGACACCCGCATTGCCTTGCCGGCCAACCTGACCGAAGGTGACTATCGCACGCGGATTTTTCTGACCCGTGGCGGCTATGTTGCATCGCAATATGAGACGGTGATCAACGTGCAGAAGGTCGGATTGGAGCGCTGGATCTTCAACCTCGCCCATGAGCAGCCGCTGATTTACGGGCTTCTGTCTCTGGTGATTGCCATCGCCGCAGGTTGGGGCGCTTCGGCTGCATTCCGGTTGATCCTGCGCACCTGAGCGCGCTTCTAGCCGCGCCCGATATAGGGCATCTTTGTTGCCATGACCGTCATAAACTGCACATTCGCTTCAAGCGGCAAAGTCGCCATGTGCAAAACCGACCGCGCGACATCGCTGACATCCATCGTCGGCGGGGGCGCAACGCCGTCGCGAACCGAGGCATCGACAATGCCCTGCAAAAGCTCGGTGCGCGCGTTGCCAATGTCGATCTGACCGCACGCGATATCGAAGGGGCGGCCATCCAGGCTGATCTGGCGCGTCAGCCCTGTGACACCATGTTTGGTGACGGTATAGGTCACGGCCCCCGCCCGCGGAACATGGGCGCTGACCGAGCCATTATTGATGATCCGTCCACCTTGCGGCGTCTGTGACCGCATCCGGGCAAAGGCGGCACGCGCGCACAGGAACATCCCCGTCAAATTGACCGACACGGCACGCGACCAATCCTCGACCGACACCTCGTTAATCGGAGCCGCTTCGGTGAACAGCCCTGCGTTATTGAACAGCAGGTCCAGCCGCCCGGCCTGCGACGTGAAACTGTCAAACGCGGCGTCTACGTCTTGTGGCTTCGACACATCCGCGGGCAACACAATGGCACGGTCATGCCCCGCGGCGACTTCTTCCAGCGCCTCACGGCGGCGGGCCAGAAGGCCCACGGTCCAGCCCTCTGCCAGAAAGGTTTCTGCCACGGCACGGCCAATACCTGCACTGGCACCGGTGATCAGAAGGCTAGGCATCGACTTCTCCTTCGGACTGCAAGTTGAGCGGGGCGGGTTTTGTCGACAGGTCTGCTGTTGAAAGCTCGGCCTGCGGGCGCGCCATGGCGTAGCGCTTGACCCAATGAAGCCGCGTTTCCGCGCGGGTGATCGCCACATAGGCCAAACGTTTCCACAGCGGCAAACCTGCTTCGGTGCGCCCAGCCCGCGACGCCGCCCAGATATCTGGCGCAAACACTTGCACCTCTGGCCATTGAGACCCCTGCGCCTTGTGGATCGTGACCGCAGCCCCATGAAGAAACGCGGCGCCCATTCGGGCCGCGTAGGGGATGAACGGCTCTTCCTCGTCTGGCATCTCGATCTTGATGATCGACGCCACGGACACCTGAGGGTCTTCGGCACCGATCACGTGAAGCCGCGAAAAGCCCTCGCGATTTCCCGGCCCAAGATAGACGCATTGAGCGCCCTTGATTAGACCACGCGCTTCTAGATCAATCCGCTTTTTTCGGTGCTTCAATGGCAGCTCGATCCCGTCGCAGATCAGCGGTTCACCGGGAAGAAGCGAATGTTCGGGGGCACCGAAAGCGCCTCGGAATGCACTGATCAACCGCACACGGGTCACATTGCGCCAGACCAAAACCGGAGACCGCGCCATCAGGTCGGCATTCACGCGTGCAGCCACCACGACACGATCATCAACGCGCGCTGCGTCCTCGATCATTTGCTCGAATGACGCAAAGTCGAGCGTGTCATCCGCCAAGGCATGGGCCAGATCCAAGATCGGGTTGTCCTGCGCTTGCCGGTGTATGCGGTGAAGCTCCAGCTTGCGGCGTGCACCCAGCTTGTCAAACACCATCTCGCCGGATTGGCCGACCGGGGCCAGTTGAGCAGGATCCCCGAACAACACGAGCGTCGGGAAAATCTCGCGCAGATCGGACAGTTGCTTTTCATCCAACATCGAGCTTTCATCGACAAAGCCAATGTCCAGCGGGTCATCTCGACGTTTCCAGCCGGTGATAAAATCGGATCCGCGCAGTCCCGCTGCGGCCAGCGCGCCAGGAATGGATTTCTGTGTCTGGTAAAACGCAAACGCGCGGTCAAGCGCGTCATCCGTCAAGCCCTCAACCGTTGGCCGTTCGCCGTTTCCAGCCAGCCATTCCGCTATTTTCTCGTATTCCGGGTCATAGACCGGCGTGTAGAGGATGCGGTGAATTGTGGTCGCCGGCACGCCACGGTTTCGTAGCACGCTTGCGGCCTTGTTGGTTGGTGCCAGAATGGCCAAAGTGCGTCGATCCTTGCGGCGCTTGCCTTCCCAGTCGCCCGACACAACCTCGACGCCCGCATCCTGCAACGCCTTGTAGAGTTCGGCCAAAAGCAGGGTCTTTCCCGACCCTGCTTTGCCGATGACAGCCATCACTTGTGCCTTTCCGTCCGCAAGCGGCGTCAGCACAGCATCGTCCAGATCAACCCCCGCACCGCGCAGCATTTCAGCCACGCGATCATGGGCTTCGGCCTGGTCGTCAGAGTAGGTCAGGGGCGCGCGTTCGGTCATAGCGCGACCCTAACCTGCACTCTGGTCCTGCGCCAGCGCATAGGCGCTGGCCACAACGTTTTCGTCAGGCGGTTTCGGGCAGGTCTTGCTCTTGCGGAGCAGAACGTGCGCCAAGGCCGAGTGAATAACGCAACCAGCTTTTGCTGGTTTCGCGGCTGACGCCCACCCGTTCGAGGGTTGGGGCAAAGGCATCGTCATTCATCGACCATAGGCCTACACCGATCCGTTCCTTGCCTTCACCGTCCATACCGACGACCTCGGGCTCAAGCCCCATCAGGCGATAGATCCGCTCCATGCGCGGATCGAACACACCGACATAGTGCTTCAGTTTGAAGGCGCTCATCAACTCTCCGGCCCCCAACGCAAGTGCGGCCGACGCGCGACGGTCGGCACCGGGTGCCAGACAGAACCGGGTGCATTCCCAAATGAGCGGGCTTTCAATCCGCACACCTTCGGTCAAATGGATGAAGTGGTCGTTGACCATCGTTTGCCCCACTGTGGGCAGAAAACGCATTGATCCACCGTGACGGCCATCAGCCTGTTCCCAGATCACATAGAGAGGGTTAATGGCATCATACTCGTCACGTTCGTGCCCTGCCTCGTTGACGTGAACATCCCAGCCGAGACGGCGCGAGAATTGTTCAGCCCGATCGCGGAACATGGTGTCTGCAAGCAGAGGGAAATTGTTAAGATC
Organism: Aliiroseovarius sp. CAU 1755; assembly: GCF_054482655.1. Taxonomy (NCBI): domain Bacteria; kingdom Pseudomonadati; phylum Pseudomonadota; class Alphaproteobacteria; order Rhodobacterales; family Paracoccaceae; genus Aliiroseovarius; species Aliiroseovarius sp. CAU 1755. Next base: position 313,008 of record NZ_JBTLRH010000002.1, read on the forward strand.
GTTACCATAGAGATAGCGCAGCATGAGATTGGCTCCTTTGTCCGATAAGCTAGCCAAACAATGGTCGCCTTAAGGTTAATGTAAGGCAAATGTCTCGTGCGTTTTCATCAAATTTTAAACGATGATGATTCCCGTCGACAACGCACGCGCTACCGCATGGGTTGTATTCATGGCGCCCAGCTTGTGACGAGCCGATTCGATATAAACTCTTAGCGTGTGCTCTGATATCTGCAACTCAGCCGCAGCTTGTGCTCTATTCATCCCTTTGGCGAGGCAGGTCATGGCCGAAAGTTCGCGCGGCGACAGTGAGGGCGACGAGCTTTCTTCGCCCCATTTTTCAAATGCCAGCGCCTTTTTGTTCAGCTCGTGTGCAATAATCATCAGATCGTGGGTGTTCTGATCGACGAAACGCTCCCAGTCCTCATCGGCAACATTGTCGTTCAAAGTAAACAGCGCGAACTGTCCATTTGGTCCGCGGATCGGAATTGTGAAACCCTGATTGCCTAAACCGAACGCAAGCGCGTCCTGAAACATTTCACGTGCGGCCTTCGAGGACCAGTCGAGCTCTTTCCAGGAAACCGGCGTAAACCTTTGAAAACATCCGAAAATAACCGGATCAATCCGCAGGTAGTCCTTTTCGAGATAGCGATCTACCCACTCGGCGCTGTAGGTTCCCGCGCCGAAACGCTCTCCGACAGAGTTCACCCAATGATAAACGGCATGCGACACATTGTAGTAGTCCCGAAGCGCTTCGATAACGCTTTGAAGATCCTCAAGCGTGCTCGCCGCCTGCAATGTAGAGAGTAGGTCTTCCAACCGGTTTATCATATGGCTTCACGTTCTCCGTCGTCCGACGTGAAGCGCTTGCGATCTCGGTCATGGCGATAAGGCGCGCATCATCCAACTGGTCTGCCGTGACACTTAAACCATTTTTCACGGCATAGGCCTTCAGGTCGGTAAGAACATCAATGATCCATTCATCTGACATGTAAAGCCTCGATCCATAGGTTAGGGAAAACAACCTTAGCATGTGATTTTTTTTCGAGGTATTCACAGTTTTGCACTCCCCAAAAATGGCGAGGCGCAGAATACTATCCTATTGATTTGATCCCGGTGATGCCAATCGGCGTCGTTTCGCTAAAAGTGATTCGGAATAAATCTTTTCGCTGAATAGGTGTGCTGCGCGCACGAAAAAGCCCCCCACCCCAAGAACAGGGTGAGGGGCCGATCCATATGGCCCAGCAATCGGGTTGGTTACTTGGGACCAGCTTCCAGAGCGTCCTCAAATGTTCGCAGCCCGGTTTTCGGGGACTGCACCAGAACCGCCATGTTGCCCGGCTTGTGTTCGTTGCGCAGCATCTTCATATGCGCGTCCGGGATCTCGTCCCATGGGAACACCTCTGACATGCAGGGGTCGATCCGACGTTCCACCATCATCCGGTTGGCCGATGCGGCCTGCTTCAGGTGCGCGAAGTGACTGCCTTGGATGCGCTTTTGGTGCATCCAGAGGTAACGCACATCAAACGTGCAGTTGAAGCCCGTCGTGCCCGCGCAGATCACGACCATGCCGCCTTTTTTACACACGAAGGTCGACACCGGGAACGTCGCTTCGCCGGGATGCTCAAACACCATGTCCACATTGTTGCCCTTGCCGGTGATGTCCCAGATGGCTTTGCCGAATTTACGGACCTCTTTGAACCACGCGGCGTATTCGGGTGTGTTCACGGTGGGCAGTTGCCCCCAGCAATTGAAGTCCTTGCGGTTGATGACGCCCTTGGCGCCAAGCGACATCACGAACTCGCGTTTGTCTTCTTCAGAGATCACACCGATGGCATTGGCGCCAGCCGCGTTGATCAATTGGATCGCGAAGGACCCCAAGCCACCTGACGCGCCCCAAACCAGCACGTTTTGACCGGGCTTCAACTCATGTGGCGCGTGACCGAACAGCATCCGGTAGGCCGTTGCCAAGGTCAGCGTGTAGCAAGCGCTTTCTTCCCAAGTCAGGTGCTTGGGGCGTGGCAAAAGCTGCTGCGCCTGAACATTGGTGAACTGCGCGAACGAGCCGTCAGGTGTCTCATACCCCCAGATCCGCTGGCTGGGCGAAAACATGGGGTCGCCGCCGTTGCATTCTTCGTCATCGCCGTCGTCCTGATTGCAGTGGATGACAACCTCGTCCCCAACCTTCCAGGTTTTGACCTTGTCTCCGACAGCCCACACGATGCCCGACGCATCAGACCCCGCGATGTGATAGTCAGCGCCATGGCCATCGAAGGGCGAAATCGGCACACCCAGACCAGCCCAGACACCGTTGTAGTTAACGCCTGCCGCCATCACGAGCACCAGAACTTCGTGGCTGTCCAATTTCGGTGTGTCGACGACTTCCACCAGGAACGACTTGTCGGGTTCGCCGTGCCGTTCGCGACGGATCGCCCAAGCATACATTTGTTCAGGCACATGGCCCAACGGTGGCATCTCGCCGATTTCGTAAAGGTCTTTTTTCGGGGCATCGTAGTCAGCGATGCTGGGTTGCGTGTCCAAAGCCATCGGGGCCTCCTGCTATTGCGCGTTATCTGATTCTGTTGCCGCAGTGCAGAAATGCGGCTGCTAATGCAGCATTACGTATGGCTCCGCAAGATTGCAACACCAAACAGCACATTTTTGTAACTTTATGTCGCGTCAAATGATTTCAGGGCTAAGGCAGAACGGCTGCGTCAGCCACCTCGGACGGGGTCAGGTCCGATATTTGAACCGTCGTGATGGCATCCGACAAATGGGCGATAGAGTTGGCGTAGTAAGACAAGATCAGCCGATCCGAAGGATTGACGCGATAGACCGACGCGCCATCTCTGCCCTCTTCCATGATCAACTTGCGCGATTCCAGAAGACGAAGTCCGACTTCGGCGGCATATTTCATGTCACCACGGGGCAAATGCACATGAGCGCCCTTGGCTTCCATGTCGGCCACAAGAGTCTGGAACCGATCTTCGATCTCGGCACTCGTATGCGTGTCTTTTTCAAGAAGAATGGCGGCGACAACGGGCACGGGAAGCACCGGCACGACGTCACGGATGCGCGACATCAGCTCTTTCCCAAGCGGGATCAGGATCTGTTCGGGGGTGCGATCCCCAAGAAAGGTCGCCAGTGATACCGGCGCCCCAAAGGACACACTGGCATAACCAAAGCGATGAAATTTACCTGTCAGGCGTTGCCAGATGTGGCGGCCCACATGGCGCGCAACATACTTGAAGCGCAGCCCGAACTTGCGATGACCGCTGACATCGGCGGCCACCAACACGCGATCCTCCAACACCCGGTCATAATTCATCGCCACCGGCACGAACACCACGTCGCGGTTCTTGCCCGGTTCGAAATCTTGCACGATATAGCTGAGCAGCCCCAGCTTGGGCGCCCCAACTGTCCCATTGAGGCTCAGCCCGCCTTCCGGGAACATCGCCTGCGTCACGCCGCCCTCTGTCGCCATCCGCACATAGCGCGCCAGCACCTTGCGATACAGCGCATTGCGGCTTTTGCGACGAATGAAGAACGCGCCCATCGACCGGATCAAGGCGCGCAGCGGCCAGACACGGGCCCATTCGCCCACAGCATAGGACAAGTGCGAACGTTCGGCCGCAAGCCACGTGACCAGCACATAATCCATGTTGGATCGGTGGTTCATAACAAAGACGACCGTCGCGTCAGGCTCTATCTCGCGCAGGCGCGCTTCGTCGAAAGCGCCAAGGCGCACACGATAGAAGGCCCGGCTCAGCAGTTTTGCCAGCCAGATCCCAAACCCGAAATAGGCGGTGGCCGAGAACCGCGGCACGATCTCGCGTGCGTATCGCTGGGCTTTCTCAAAGGCGACCTGCTCGGGAATGCCTTCGTCGCGGGCATGTTCGGAGATCGCCTTGGCCACTTCAGGATCATAAGACAGCCTTTGCACCATGTCATAGCGCCGGGCCAGCTTGAAGGGTTCGATCGGGCGTTCAAGCCTTTGGTTTAGCTGCGCAACCGCTCGTTCAAGGCGACGGCGAAAGAACCAACGGACAGAGGGGAACAGGAAATGCGACGCAAAAGTCACCGTGGCGAAAGCCAGGATCAGGACAAGCAGCCAAAGAGGCAATTCCACCACGCGCGTCATGGCGTCACGTTTTCAGGTTTCCGGCGCAAGGTAAAGCCTGACCAGCACCAATGCGGCACGCAATGCACGCGCCAATTCTCATTTGTTTGCAATTGGAAGGCAGGATTGATGCCAACAACCGAGCCTGCCAGCATGGCGTCCCTAAAGCGCGCAACTTTCTTCATGCAATATTCACCCTTGCGTAACATTCTTTCGTCTGCGAAAAATGCTGCAGCGCAACAAACCCGCGAGTCACGGAACATGAACAGCCCCACGAATCCCAGCCCTCAAACGCGGCCATGGCTTTTCCGCACGTATGCGGGTCACTCGACCGCCAAAGCGTCGAACGCGCTTTATCGCACAAACCTTGCAAAAGGTCAGACGGGTCTGTCGGTGGCTTTCGATCTGCCAACCCAAACCGGATATGACAGCGACCACAAGCTGGCGCGCGGCGAAGTGGGCAAGGTGGGCGTGCCGCTTGGCCACCTGGGCGACATGCGCGCGCTGTTCGCTGATATCCCGCTTGAGCAGATGAACACCTCGATGACGATCAACGCCACGGCGCCGTGGCTGTTGTCGCTTTATATTGCAGCGGCTGAGGAGCAAGGCGCGGATGTCTCAAAGCTGCAAGGCACGGTGCAAAACGACATCATCAAGGAATACCTGTCGCGCGGCACCTATGTCTGCCCGCCAGAGCCTTCGCTGCGGATGATTACCGACGTTGCCGCCTATACGCGCGAACATCTGCCAAAATGGAACCCGATGAACGTGTGTTCCTATCACTTGCAAGAAGCCGGCGCGACGCCCGAAGAAGAGCTGGCCTTCGCACTGGCCACCGCCATCGCCGTGTTGGACGATCTGAAAAACAAAGTGCCCGCCGAGGCCTTCCCGGCCATGGTGGGCCGCATCAGCTTCTTCGTAAACGCGGGCATCCGCTTCGTCACCGAGCTGTGCAAGATGCGCGCCTTTGTCGAGCTGTGGGATGAAATCACCCGCGACCGCTACGGCGTCGAAGACCCCAAGTTCCGCCGTTTCCGCTATGGTGTGCAGGTGAATAGCCTCGGCCTGACCGAGCAGCAGCCCGAAAACAACGTCTACCGCATTTTGATCGAGATGCTGGCGGTCACGCTGTCTAAAAATGCCCGCGCCCGCGCAGTGCAACTGCCCGCTTGGAACGAAGCACTTGGCCTGCCCCGCCCGTGGGACCAGCAATGGTCTCTGCGCATGCAGCAAATCCTAGCCTATGAAACCGACCTTCTGGAATTTGACGACCTTTTTGATGAAAACCCCGCCGTGGAACGTAAAGTGGCCGAGTTGAAAGACGGCGCACGTGCCGAACTGGCCCAGATCGACGGGATGGGCGGTGCGGTGGCCGCCATCGAATACATGAAGTCGCGCTTGGTGGATTCGAACGCGCGGCGCATCAACAAGATCGAAGCGGGTGAAACCACCGTTGTCGGTGTGAACCGCTGGACGGAAGCCGCCGAAAGCCCCCTGACCGCAGGCGATGGCGCGATCATGGTCGCCGATAAGGAAGCCGAGGCCGATCAGATCGCCCGGCTGGAACAATGGCGCGCGGATCGGGACGGGGCCAAGGTCAAAGTTGCGCTGGACGCTCTACGCGCGGCTGCCAAATCCGGCGACAACATCATGCCGCCGTCAATCGCCGCCGCCAAAGCGGGCGTGACAACGGGTGAATGGGGCGAAGTTATGCGCCAGACCTTCGGGCAGTATCGCGCGCCAACGGGGGTTTCGAAAAACCCATCAAACCGCACCGAAGGGCTGGACGAGATCCGTACCCGCGTGGATGCGGTGTCTGACGCGCTTGGTCGTCGTCTGACCTTCCTGGTCGGCAAACCGGGGCTTGATGGTCATTCCAACGGTGCCGAACAAATCGCCGCCCGCGCCCGCGATTGCGGCATGGATATCACCTATGAAGGCATTCGCCTGACACCGGAGGAGCTTGTCGCCTCGGCCATCGAAACCGACGCACATGTGGTCGGCCTGTCGATCCTGTCAGGCAGCCATATCCCGCTGCTGGAAGAACTGATCGAACGGATGCGCGAGGCTGGTCTGGGCCACATCCCCGTGGTTGCGGGCGGGATCATCCCGGATGAGGACGCAGACCGGCTGCGCGCCATGGGGGTCGCCAAGGTCTATACGCCGAAGGATTTCGAGCTGAACACCATCATGGACGACATCGTAACCTTGGTGGCTCCAGCAGAAGTCGCCGCCGAATAGATCGGCCCCGACACGACGGTTGAAAGCGTGCTGCGCCACTCTGCGCTGCATGAACCTTTCCCTTTCCGCACGCGCAGGCTAGGTTTCCTCTGTCCCAAGAAACGGAGAAGACTATGACCGTCCATATCGGTGCCGAAAAAGGCCAGATCGCTGAAACCGTGCTGATGCCCGGTGACCCCTACCGCGCCCGCTGGGCAGCAGGAAAGTTTCTGGATGGGGCCGAGTTGGTCAATGAAGTCCGCGGGATGCTGGGGTTCACCGGCACCTACAAAGGCAATCGCGTTACGATCCAGGGGTCGGGAATGGGGATGCCCAGCCTGTCGATCTATGCCAACGAGCTGATCCGCGACTACGGGGCAAAAACCCTGATCCGCATCGGGTCATGTGGCGGGATGCAGCCGCAGGTCAAGCTGCGAGATGTGGTGATTGCGATGACCTGCACGACCGTCGGGACACCCTCCAACACGATCTTCCGTGAGTTGAACTATTCGCCCTGCGCCGATTACAGCCTTCTGGAGGCCGCAGTGGCATCGGCCCGCACTCGCGATGTTGGGGTTCATGTCGGCGGTATCTATAGCTCGGACACGTTCTATGATGAACGCCCAGACCTGAATGAGCAGATGACGCGGCACGGCATTTTGGGCGTCGAAATGGAAGCGGCAGAGCTTTATACGCTTGCCGCCCGCCATGGCGTGCGTGCGCTTGGGATCATGACTGTCTCGGACCACCTGCAAACCGGCGAGGCTTTGGCCTCGGACCTTCGCGAACAGAGCTTCGGTGACATGGTCGAGATCGCGTTGGACGCCGCGTTCGCCTGAGCCTATCGGCCATGACTGCGGTCATAGCCGTTGCACGGCGGCTGTGACCATCCAGCAAGCGCACCTTCATTGGGGGCGAACACCTCGACCTGCAGCGGAAAACACGCCGCCGTATCCGAGCTGTGTTCAGATGAACAATCCCCACCCGGACAGGCGCTGAGTGCGCCCAGCAGGTCGATCTCGGCAAAGAACTCCAGATAGTCGCCGGGACGGACCGGACTTTTCTTCATGAAATACTGGCCAGTATCGCGGGTAAACCCGGTGCACATGAAAACATTCAGAACGTCATGGATGTGAGGTTCTGCTTGGGCCAGCGTGCAGCCCAGATGATCCGCCAAGCACCGCGTCAAATTGGAATGGCAGCAGTGGTGATATTGCCCGCCCGTCAAAAGATTGTGCGTATAGGGGTCACAGCGTGTGCCGATCACGTCATGCACTGACCCGCCAAAAGCGTCGAACCCATACCAATCCAGCGTGTCATCAACGATGGTCGCCATCGGACGCGTGCCGGGAAAACTTGTCCACATCCGATCTGAAACGGACAAATGCGTGCCGTGAAGGGCGCGTGTCTTGCCCGAATAGAACCTTTCATCAAGGTCATGCGCATTCCAAAGGTTCAGATCTCCGACCTGCGGCCCTTCGACCGAGGTGATGCGAAAGAAGTGACCGGCTGGCACGCTGAACACGCGCGCATCGCGTGGCGGCACCCGTGTTTCACTGATTTTCAGAGCCCCCTCGCGTGCCTCGCGGTAAAGCGACATGGGCGGGGGTGGCAGTGTGTCGGCGCGATAGCAGATCACCGGACCCTCGGCACGGCGAAGGTCGGCATCGCTTGGGGCCTCATACATCGGGTGTTGTGGCTTCATCCTTGGGCCTTTCGCTGTGTTTTCCGCATGAAGCCACGCCAGGACAACAGGGGCAAGGCTTCTCGATATGGCTGGTCAGGGACGGTCGGGTTGCGCCGGGCAAGCCAAATCTGCCGTCGCCACCGATCCGACGTCCTGGCACGAGGCGCCTGCATGTGCCGCGTGCCCACTGCCCCCGGCCGCACCATCGACCACAAGATTGACAAGCGGCGTATCGAAGGCCATCTGATAAGCCGTCTAGTGGAAGGGGTTTTTGATGAAGCTTGCCTATGTGATTGCACCGGGCCGGGGGCAAACCAACCTCTTGCTGGCGGGTGTGGCTGCGGCGTTGGGCCAGCGGGGTCTGTCGCTGTGTGGGACCGTTCAGTTGGACACGGAACGCGCCGAGGAACATCACTGCGATATGGACGTTTTGGTCTTGCCGGACGGGCCGAAGATCCGCATCAGCCAGTATCTTGGAGCGAACGCCCAAGGCTGCAAATTGAACCCCGACGCCTTGGAAACAGCCGTGGGCCAGACCGAGGACAGGGTGAAAGCTGGCGCTGACCTTCTGATCGTCAACAAGTTCGGCAAGCAAGAGGCCGAAGGGCGTGGATTTCGCGAAGCCATTGGAAGTGCGCTTCTTGCCGACATCCCCGCGATTATCGGTGTCAGCGAAGGGTCGCATGACGCCTTCAAGGCCTTTGTCGGCGAGGCAGAGCAGTTGGCACCTGAACATGACGCCGTGATGACCTGGGCAATCGACGCGACGGCCAAATAGAAAGGGCGCCGAACAGCGCCCTTCCCAGTCAACTGTGCGATTGTCGGACCTTAGGTGCGAAACACCCGGTAGATCGCGGGAATGACCAACACCGTCAGCAGGGTCGAACTGAGAAGCCCGAACAGAAGCGAAATCGCGAGCCCCTGAAAGATAGGGTCAGCCAAGATCACCACTGCACCGATCATCGCCGCGATCGCCGTCAACAGGATCGGTTTGAAGCGGATCGCGCCAGCTTCGATCAGGATCGACACCTTGTCCTGACGCGGGTCCGCATGCCGGATGAAGTCGACCAGAAGGATCGAATTGCGCACGATAATCCCCGCCAAGGCAATGAACCCGATCATTGATGTGGCCGAGAATGGCGCGGCAAACAGCCAATGCCCCACCATGATCCCAAGGAAGGTCAGCGGAATTGGGGTCAGGATCACAAGCGGAAGCTTGAATGACCCGAACTGCGCCACGACAAGGATATAGATCCCCAAAAGGGCCACCGCAAAGGCCGCGCCCATGTCACGGAACGTCACCCATGTGACCTCCCATTCGCCGTCCCAAAGAAGGGTGATGACGCTTTCATCCTCAGGCTGGCCATTCATTCGGATAACGGGCTTGGTGCCGTCTTCCCACTCCATCTGGTCCAACGCGTCAGCAACGGCGAGCATGCCGTAAAGCGGTGCCTCGAAATCGCCCGCCAGTTCCGCCATCACCATCTCTGTGGCGCGGCCGTTATGGCGAAAGATCGGGAAACTCGCGCGCTCTTCAACCAGCGAGATGACGTCGCCCAGTTCGACCACGCCGCGCGCACCCGGCAGCGTGTTTGCGGGGATCGGCGTGGACAAAAAGCGTTCATCAACCACCCGGTCGGCCTTGTCACGCCCCACCACGATCGGAATGGGATAGCGCCCGTCGCTGCGGTGCGAATAGCCGACCGTGGTCTGGGTGTTCAGCATGCCCAAGGTCGCGAATACGTCCTGTTCCTGAACGCCGTGGAATTCCAGCTGGTCGGATGAAATGGTTGCGCGGATCTTGCGTGGCTGGGTGCCGAACCCGTCATCGGTATCGACCACATAGGGAACGCTTTCAAACGCTTCACGGATCTTCAGCGCAGCCGCCCGGCGGGCGTCGGCCGTGGGTCCATACACCTCGGCCAGAAGCGTCGCGATGACCGGCGGACCGGGGGGCGGTTCGACAGTTTTCAGCGTCGTGCCCGGCGGAACATCCAGCGCCGCAATTCGGTCGCGGATCTCCAACGCAATATCATGGCTTTCGCGGTCGCGGTGGTGTTTGGCGGCCAGCATGATCTGCACATCGCCCATCTGCGGTTCTTCGCGCAGATAATAGTGACGCACCAACCCATTGAAGTTGAACGGGCTTGCTGTGCCGGCATGGGTCTCGACCGAGATCACCTCGGCCAGCTTCATCACTTCATGCGCGACAGATTGCGCGACGGCATCGGTGGCTTCAACCGAAGACCCTTCGGGCAGGTCGATCACCACGGACAGTTCGGACTTGTTGTCAAACGGCAAAAGCTTGACCGTCACGTCCTTCGTATACAGCAGTCCCAGCGATCCGAAGCTCAGCACCACCGAGACAAGAAGAAAGATCAGGCTGCGCGACTTGCTGGCCAGAATGGGCCGTGCGACCGCGGCATAGATAGCTCCCAGTCGACCCCCTTGAGGGCCTTCCTCGGCGTGATCATGGGCCGGCGCGTTGCCCGCGATCTTGATCATCAGCCATGGTGTGATGATCACCGCCACGAAAAAGGAAAAGATCATCGCAGCCGAGGCATTGGCCGGAATCGGGCTCATATAGGGGCCCATCAATCCCGACACGAACAGCATCGGCAAAAGGGCCGCAACCACGGTCAACGTGGCGACAATGGTGGGGTTGCCAACTTCAGCCACTGCACGCACGGCCTTGGTAACCCGATCGGCCTTGTCGCCCATCGCCCAATGGCGGGCGATGTTTTCGATCACAACGATGGCGTCATCGACCAAAATCCCGATGGAAAAGATCAACGCGAACAAGGACACTCGGTTCAGCGTATAGCCCATCACCCACGCCGCAAAGAGCGTCAGCAGAATGGTGACCGGGATCACAACCGCAACCACGATGCTTTCGCGCCAGCCAATGGCAAACAGCACAAGCCCGACGATCGACACCGTGGCAAGGCCGAGGTGGAACAATAGCTCGTTGGCTTTCTCGTCCGCGGTTTCGCCGTAGTCACGGGTGACGGTCACTTGCATGCTGTCAGGGATCAACGCGCCTTGCAGGGCGTCGACTTTGTGCAGAATGGCTTCTGCCACCACGACGGCGTTTGCGCCGGCGCGCTTCGCGATGGCCAATGTCACGGCCGGCGCCCGGATCAAGTCACCGGCACCGCCTGCGTGATCGTCACCATGCGCCCCACTTTCACGGCGGACCTGCGACACGATGCTGTCGGACATGTCTGGCACAAAGCTGACATCAGCCACGTCGCGCACATAGACCGCCCGCCCATCACGCGCGGTCAGCAACAAGTTGGCCACGTCGGCCGGGGCGCGCAGGGTTTCGCCCGCAACCAGCGTGACTTGCTCCCCCTTGTCGCGAACATAACCGGTTGAAAACGCGCGATTTGCCCCCTGAACCTTACCCGCCAGCTGTTGTAGGGTGATGCCATAGAGGGCCAGCTTTTCAGGGTCGGGCGCGATACGGATCGCTTCCGAACTGTCACCGACCAGATAGGTCAGCCCAACATCCTGGATCTTGGCAACCTCGTTTTGCAGCTCGCGCGCCACACGGGTCAGGTCGTTGGCCGTCACCGCGCCCTGTCCGTCGACCGGCGTCAGGGTCAGCGCCACGATGGCCACATCGTCGATACCACGCCCAACGATCAGAGGCTCTCCGATCCCGACGGGGATGCGGTCCATATTGGCGCGCACCTTGTCGTGCACCCGCAAGATCGCGGCGTCCGACGAGGTGCCAACAAGGAACCGTGCCGTCACCATCGAATAATCGTCGCGGGTCGAGCTATAGACATGCTCGACACCATTGATGCCCTTCACGATGGTCTCCATCGGTTCGGACACCAGCTTCACGGCATCTTCAGCACGCAAGCCCGGGGCTTGCATGTGAATATCCACCAGCGGGACCGAGATCTGGGGCTCTTCCTCACGTGGAAGGCTGGCCAGTGCGACAAGCCCAACGGCCAGCGCCGCCAGGATCATCAAGGGGGTCAGAGCAGATTGAATGAAGCCTTTGGTCAAAGCTCCGGCAAGGCCCAGCGCCGTATCGCTTGGCGGAGGGGTGCTTTTATCACTCATGGGTCGCAGCTCCGCTTGTGGGCTTGGCTTGCGCCAAAACCTGTTCGCCGGCGCTTAGCCCGGTCAGGATCTCGACCAGATCGACGCCATCAAGGGCGTGGTGTTCACCGGGCACGACCACACGATCCACTGCCGTTCCATCCGCGCCGACGACCGACACGAAATCGAGCCCCATGCGCGTCGCAACCGCTTCGACCGGCACGACCAATCCTTGTGTCTCACCGACAGGGAGCCGCACCAGAACGCGCGCATCTACGAAGTCTTCGCTCAGGTCTGACACCTTGACATCAGCAATCACGCGGCCGTTTTCGATTTGCGGATAGACCTTTGCAAGTTGCCCAGACACATCCGTCCCGTCATTGCCAATCATGATCTCGGCCCCTTCTTTCAGAAAGGCAGCATGACGTTCAGGGACGGCAAGACGCAAAAAGAACCCGCCACCACCGATCACGGCCACAGGTTCGCCCGGCATCACAACCGAACCGCGCGTTACTGGCACCGACAAAACAGTGCCCGCGATGGGGGCCAGCACGGCACCCTCGACCGCTTGTTGCTCAATGACACTCCGCTCGGCACGGGTTGCAGCGATCTGCCCCTTGACCACATCAACCTGCGTGCGCAACGCGTCCAGCCTTTGAGCCGTGGCGACCCCCCGTTCCACGAGGCTTTCGCCGCGCGTCAGTTCGCTTTGTGCGTTTTCCAGTTGCGCCTGAAGCGAGGTCAGCGTGGCGTCGATGGCCGTCAGTCGCAGGTCCAGCTTTGCGTCCGTCACAGTGGCCAGCAACGCGCCTTCGTCCACCCGCGCGCCTTCGGAGACAAGGATTTCGGTCAACGTGCCGCCCAGCCGCGAACGCGCAGGCACCATATCGGAGGCTTCGACCTTACCAAACACCGCTTTCCATTCTGTCAGTTGAACCGGCGCGACCGTGTATAGATCAGCCGCGTTGGCTGGCCCCGTCAGGCACAAAAGAGGGAGGGTCAAGATGATATCGCGCAGCATTGGGGTCTCCTTCAGCGGGCATTGCATCACTTCATATGCACATTTTTGAATGTTTATCAAGCGCAGCTATTTTTTATCTTTGCACCAAGTGCTTTGCAGCACCTTGACCCATGTCTAGTCTTTGACAGAAAACAGTCAAATAAACGTGCACATCTGTGCGCCTGATGCCAGGATCATCCATTGACCATGTCTCACCTCTCCCAGCACCCGGCGCGGACAAGTTATGATGTCGTGATCATTGGCGGCGCGATGATGGGTTCATCCGTTGCGTGGTGGCTTAGCCATTCGCCCGACTTCCAAGGTCGCATCTTGGTAGTCGAACGCGATCCGACCTATACGCAATGCTCAACCGCTCACACGAATTCCTGCATCCGCCAGCAGTTCAGCGAGGCGCTAAACGTGCGCATCTCGCAATTCACGGCCGAATTCATAAAGAACCTGCGTGCGAACATGGGGGGCGATTTGCGGGTCGATGACCTGTCGATCCAAGAATTTGGCTATCTGTATCTGGCCGACAGCGAACCCAAGGCCAACGCATTGCGTGCGGCACAAGTGATGCAAAACGGCCTTGGCGCACGCACACGTATCATGACCAAGCATGACCTGGCGCGCGACTTCCCGTTCTATCAGCTCGACGACATCCTTCTGGGCAGCCACGGCACGCGCGACGAAGGCTACTGGGATGGCGGGGCACTGTTTGACTGGTTTCGGCGCAAGGCCGTCGCGGCAGGCGTTGAATATGTGAATGCCGAGGTCACTGGGATCGAGGCAACGCAAGCTCAGGTGACATCGGTAGCGCTCTCCTCTGGGCGAACGCTGTCATGCGGCCATTTGGTGAACGCCGCAGGCCCGCGCGCCAACCATGTGGCGCAATTGGCTGGTCTGGACATACCCGTTGAGCCGCGAAAGCGTTTCACTTGGGTTGTGAAGGCTGAACACCCGTTAGATCACGAATTGCCGCTGACCATCGACCCATCCGGCGTGCACATCCGCCAGGATGGACCCGAAACCTATATGATCGGCGCGCGCCCTGGCCCTGATCCGGCGGTCGACCCGGCTGATTTCCACATGGATCACAGCCTGTGGGAAACCCATGTCTGGCCCATCGTTGCGACACGCATACCACAATTCGAAGCGCTGCGGATCGTGACCGAATGGGCGGGGCATTATGCGTATAACACGCTGGATCAGAACGCGATTCTTGGACCGCATAGCGAGGTCCGAAACTTCTACTTCATCAACGGGTTTTCCGGCCACGGGCTGCAGCAAGCCCCTGCCATGGGGCGTGGTCTGGCCGAGTTGATCACCACCGGCAGATTTCAAACCTTGGACCTAAGCCCCTTCGGCTATGACCGGATCGCGGCTCACCGCCCATTTGGCGAAAGCGCAGTGATCTAGGCGTCTAGCCCCGATGCGCCCCGTCGGACAGCGTTTTCACGAAAGCCAGCACATCCGCGACGGGTTCGCCTGCCGCAATTTTGGACACGATCGCGCTGCCCACCACCGTGCCGTCCGCGATGCTTGCGATCGCCTCGGCCTTTTCAGGTGTGTTCACGCCGAAGCCAACGATCACGGGGATATCTGTGGCCGCCTTGATGCGCGCGACCTCTGGCCCGACATTGGTCGCCTGCGCTTCGGCAGCCCCGGTAACACCCGTCACCGACACGTAATAAACGAAGCCAGAGGTATTCTGGAGCACCTTCGGCAACCGCTTGTCATCGGTGGTTGGCGTCGCCAGCCGGATGAAGTTCAACCCGGCCTTCTGCGCCGGGATGCAAAGCTCGTCATCTTCTTCAGGCGGTAGATCGACAACAATCAGCCCATCCACGCCCGCGGCCTTTGCATCCACCAGGAACTTGTCCACACCGCGACTATAGATCGGGTTGTAGTAGCCCATCAGAACAATCGGGGTCGTATCGTCGCCCTTGCGAAACGTGGCCACCATATCCAGCGTCTTTTGCAGGGTCATGCCGCCGTCAAGCGCACGTTGGCCTGCCAACTGGATCGTCGGCCCATCCGCCATCGGGTCGGTAAACGGCACGCCAAGTTCGATGATATCGACACCTGCCGCAGGCAGTCCCTTCATCACCTCAAGCGAGGTCGCCATGTCGGGATCCCCGCCCATGATGTAGCTGACAAACGCCTTCTGACCCTTTTCGGCCAAGGCAGCAAACTTCGCATCAATCCGGGTCATCATCCGTCCTTTGTCATGTTCAGAACCGATGTGCCGAATACGGGCGGGAAAATCAATGGGTCACTCGTAGTCGCTGTCCGCCATGATCATCCAACGCACCCCGAACTTGTCGGTCAGCGTGCCGAAAAGCGGCGTCCAGAACATCTCGCTCAGCGGCATCCGCACGTCACCCCCATCGGCCAAGGCATTGAAGACCCGCTTGGTTTCGGCCTCGTCCGGCAGGGAAAGGCAAACATTGCAGCCGGCCATTTCCGGTGTTTCGCCGCTTGGGTCGTCGCTGGCAAACAGCATACCGTCACCGATTGCCACGCTTGCGTGCATGACAGCATCATCCGGCACGCCGGGCATCTGGTTGCGATCTTCCTCTGGCATATCCTTGAAGGACATGATTTCGGGCGAGCTGCCAAAAATCTCAGCGTAGCGCGTGACGGCGTCACGACATTTGTCTTTAAAGAACACATAGGGAATGGGCTGCATGGCAAAGCTCCTCTGTTGCGCGTCTCGCCACTTCACCACGCTTGCGCCCATCCTGTCAAAGCCCTAGAACGCCCCGAACACTGAATGACGGAGGCCGTGATGGGTTTCAAGATGGGCATCGTTGGTCTGCCGAATGTCGGCAAGTCGACCCTTTTCAACGCACTGACCAAGACCGCAGCTGCGCAGGCGGCGAACTTTCCGTTCTGCACGATCGAGCCCAATGTGGGCGAGGTGAACGTGCCGGATGACCGGTTGGACAAACTGGCCGCCATCGCCGGGTCGAAAGAGATCATTCCGACCCGCATGACCTTCGTTGATATCGCGGGGCTGGTGAAGGGCGCCTCCAAAGGTGAAGGGCTGGGCAACCAGTTTCTGGCCAACATCCGCGAGGTGGATGCCATCGCCCACGTCCTGCGCTGCTTTGACGACGGCGACGTGACCCATGTCGAAGGCCGGGTGAACCCGGTTGAAGACGCCGCGGTGATCGAAACGGAACTGATGCTGGCCGATCTGGAAAGCATTGAAAAACGCCTGCAAAACATCGTGCGCAAGGTGCGCGGCGGAGACAAAGAGGCAGTTCAGCAAGAACGCCTTCTGCGCGCCGCTATGGAAGTGTTGGAAAAAGGCGAACCCGCCCGCACCGTTGATGTGGACGACGAGGACCGCAAGGCATGGAATATGCTGCAACTTCTGACCTCCAAGAAAATCCTGTATGTCTGCAACGTCAACGAAAGCGATGCGGCCAGCGGCAACGCCTATTCGCAAGCGGTCGAGAAGATGGCCGCAGAACAGGGCGCGGCCTCGGTCGTGATCTCAGCCAAGATCGAGGAAGAGATCAGCCAGCTTGACGCAGACGACATGGAAATGTTTTTGGAAGAGCTGGGGCTGAAAGAAGCCGGACTGGACCGCCTGATCCGCGCCGGATACGAACTGCTGCACTTGGAAACCTATTTCACCGTTGGCCCGAAAGAGGCCCGCGCCTGGACCATCCGCGAAGGCACCCGCGCGCCGCAGGCGGCCGGCGTCATCCACGGCGATTTTGAACGCGGCTTCATCCGGGCAGAGACCATCGCCTATGACGACTACATTGCCCTGGGTGGCGAAGGTGGCGCGAAAGAAGCAGGCAAAATGCGGGCGGAAGGCAAAAGCTACGAAGTGAAAGACGGCGACGTCCTGCACTTCCTGTTCAACGCCTGATCCAACACATATGTCGAAAATATGAAAGCCGGGGCGCGTCGGTCCGGCTTTCTTGGCGCAGAAAAGTCGCAAAAGTGATAGCTATCGCCGTCACCATTCAGGGCTGGGTGGGGTGGTGCGGGCGGTGGGAGTCGAACCCACACGGGCACAAGGCCCAACAGA
Organism: Aliiroseovarius sp. CAU 1755; assembly: GCF_054482655.1. Taxonomy (NCBI): domain Bacteria; kingdom Pseudomonadati; phylum Pseudomonadota; class Alphaproteobacteria; order Rhodobacterales; family Paracoccaceae; genus Aliiroseovarius; species Aliiroseovarius sp. CAU 1755. The sequence goes on from NZ_JBTLRH010000002.1 coordinate 330,139, forward strand.
TTTTAAGTCTGGTATGTCTACCATTCCATCACGCCCGCGCCGGGCGGGGCAAGCCCCTGCCCTTCCCTACAATCAAAGAATTGCTGACGCAATCAACCAGTTGCATGCCTCAAAGCGCCGTCCCCTTTGGTTTGGCCAGCATGCGGCGTTCAGGGATCCAAGGGTTGAGCGTCAAAGCAGCGCGCAAGCTTTCCTGAGCGGCCTCGCGCCGCCCCAAAGCATGAAGCGTCAAAAACTTACCTGACAAGGCCGCGACGTGACGTGGATTGCGCATCAAGGCGGCATCCAGATCGCCCAGCGCGGATTGATAATCGCCCTGCAAAAAGTTGGCAAACGCGCGCTGATTATAACCTTCTGCATAGTCCGGGCAGTAGTCGACCAAGTCAGACAAGGCCTGCGTGGCGGCTTCATGGTCGCCAAGCCGGATCTTCGCACGCCCATCGTCCAGCAGCGCCTGCGCCTTCGCATCGGGGGCACGGGTCCACAAAAGCCACATCCCATTGACGGCGGGTCGCGCCTCGCCTTCGTTACGGGCTTGTTGAACCAGCGAGAATAATACATCCATCTGGTCGCGAATGTCGGGCGGGCGCGGGCATGCCTGAGCTGTCGCGGCAATGGGAAACGCCAAAACCGCAGACAGGAAAAACGATATGAAACCAGCCCGTATCATGGCCTATTTTGCTCTCGAACACCTTGATCGGGTCAAGTCACAACCCTGTGTCCATCGTCTTTGACCGCCTGCATCACCACATGTGTCGAACTTTGCGCCACATGCGGCAGTGACGATATCGCTTCGCCAAGCACCCGACGAAAATCGCGCATATCATGGGTGCGCACCTTCAAAAGATAGTCGAAATGGGCCGCCAGCATGTGACATTCTTCAACTTCGGGAATTTGCGCGACTTGCGCGTTGAACGCCCTGAGCGCCGTTTCGCGAGTGTCTGACAGCTTCACTTCGACAAAGGCGACGTGATCGCGACCAAGCCGGATCGGATCAATGTCCGCCCGATAGCCAGTAATCACGCCCTCAGCCTCCAGCCGCCTGACCCGCGCCTGCGTCGGGGATTTCGACAACCCGATCCGCCGCGCCAAATCGGTGATAGAAATCCGTCCGTCCCCCGACAGCACATCCAGAATCTTCTGATCAAGCCGGTCCATCTCGACTTGCTTTCTTTCCCGCATATCTGCCTCCAAACAGGTCATATTAACTGTGTCCAGACAATATTCAGGAATACCGCTAGGCTAATTCGGAATATCATAGGGGAAACGTGAACATCAATGGGATCTGCGAAATGACTGATTCTTTGCGCCAGAACATCGACCGCCTCGCCTACACGGACGAAGAAAGCCACATTCAAACGCTTGTCCGGTCAGCCGGGCTGACGGCCGATGACCGCGCGCGGATCGCCGCGCGTGGCGCTGACCTTGTGCGCGCCATCCGCGCGTCGTCTGATCCGGGCATGATGGAGGTCTTTTTGGCCGAATATGGCCTGTCGACCGACGAGGGCATCGCGCTCATGTGTCTCGCCGAAGCCCTTTTGCGGGTTCCAGATGCAGAAACCATCGACGCGCTGATCGAAGACAAGATCGCGCCCAGCGACTGGGGCAAGCATCTTGGGCGGTCATCGTCTTCGCTGGTGAACGCTTCGACTTGGGCGCTTTTGGTCACCGGCAAGGTGCTGGATGAACGCGAACCCGGCATCGCCGGTGCGCTGCGCGGCGCAGTCAAACGACTGGGCGAACCTGTCATCCGCACCGCAGTTGGTCGTGCAATGAAGGAAATGGGTAACCAGTTTGTCTTGGGCGAGACCATTGGCAACGCGATGAAACGCGGTGCAAAGATGGAGGCGAAAGGCTTCACCTATTCCTATGATATGCTGGGCGAAGCTGCGCTGACCGATGATGATGCCCGGCGGTATCAAATGTCCTATGCCAAGGCAATTTCCGAGATCGCAGGCGCCTGTAAATCAAAAGATATCCGTGCAAATCCCGGCATTTCCGTCAAGCTGTCGGCATTGTTCCCACGCTATGAACGCGCCCAGCGCGACCGGGTGATGGCGACACTCGTGCCACGCGTCTCTGCCCTTGCGCACTTGGCGAAATCGGCGGGCATGGGCTTCAATATCGACGCCGAAGAAGCAGATCGTTTGCAAATCTCGCTGGACGTGATCGAAGCTGTGCTCAGCGACAAGGCACTGGCCGGGTGGGACGGGTTCGGCGTCGTCGTGCAGGCTTATGGCCAACGAGCGGGCGCTGTCATTGACTGGCTTCACGCATTGGCCCAGCGACTGGACCGCAAGATCATGGTCCGTCTGGTCAAAGGCGCTTATTGGGACACCGAAATCAAGCGCGCACAGGTCGAAGGGCTGGACGCGTTTCCGGTTTTCACCCGCAAAGTGGCCACCGATGTCAGCTATATCACCAATGCGCGCAAACTGCTGTCGTTGACAGATCGCATCTATCCGCAGTTTGCGACGCATAACGCCCATACAGCGGCCGCCATTCTGGACATTGCGCATAGTTCGGGCGTGGACGCGCGTGGGTATGAATTCCAACGCTTGCACGGCATGGGCGAGCGTTTGCATCAGATCATCATGGACGAGAACGGCACCCGTTGCCGTATCTACGCCCCAGTCGGCGCACATCGAGACTTGCTGGCCTATCTTGTGCGCCGCCTTCTTGAAAATGGCGCCAACAGCTCGTTTGTAAACCAGATCGTTGACGAAAGCGTCACGCCCGAAGAGGTCGCAGCCTGCCCGTTCGACGCGCTCGATCACCCCGCGCCGCATGTTCCGACCGGACCAGAGTTGTTCGGCGCGAGAAAGAACTCGATGGGGCTGGACCTGACTTATGAGCCGCATCTTGAAAGGATCGATGCGGCACGCGGCAAACACTATTCTACGTCGTTCAAGGCCGCGCCGCTGATCGCATCCACGCCGAAGGGTGGCCAAGTCGTATCCGTCACCAACCCTGCCGATGGCAGCCCGGTCGGCAAGATCACATGGGCAAGCGCCGAAGACGTGTCGGCAGCCCTTGGCGCGGCCACCCGTTGGAATGCAAGCCCTGACGACCGCGCCAAGGTGCTGAACCGCGCTGCCGATCTGTATGAGGATCATCTCGGCACCTTCTTCGCCCTGTTGGCCCGCGAGGCTGGCAAGACTTTGCCCGACTGCATGGGAGAGCTGCGTGAAGCCGTTGATTTCATTCGCTACTATGCCAGCCGCATCCCGCTGCTTTCGCGCGATGCTTGTGGGGTTTTCGCCTGTATCTCGCCCTGGAACTTCCCGCTGGCCATCTTTACCGGCCAGATCGCCGGAGCCTTGGCGGCGGGCAATGGTGTGGTGGCCAAACCGGCCGAGCAAACCGGGATCATCGCGTATGAGGCCGTGAAGCTGCTGCACAAGGCCGGTGTGCCGCGCGAGGTGCTTCAGCTGTTGCCCGGTGATGGGGCGACGGTCGGCGCAGCCGTTACGTCGGATGCACGCATCAGTGGCGTGGCCTTCACCGGCTCGACCGAAACCGCACTGGTAATTCGGCGCGCGATGGCCAAGCATCTGTCACCCGCAGCCCCGTTGATTGCCGAAACCGGCGGGCTGAATGCCATGATCGTTGACAGCACCGCGCTGCCGGAACAGGCCGTGCGCGACATTGTCGCGTCAAGCTTTCAGTCGGCAGGTCAACGTTGCTCTGCGCTGCGCTGCCTTTACGTGCAAGATGACATCGCGGACGCCATGACCGAAATGCTGATCGGCGCGATGGATGCGCTTTCACCCGCCGACCCTTGGGATTTGTCATCGGACCTTGGCCCCGTCATCGACCAAGAGGCGCAAGACGGGATTCAAGCCTATGTCGACACCGCCCGCGCCGAAGGCCGATTGCTGCACGAGCTTTCGGCCCCACAAACGGGGCATTTCATCGCCCCTGCCCTGATCCGCATCGACGGCATTCACCAGATGGAACGCGAAATCTTTGGACCGGTCCTGCATATCGCCCGGTTCAAATCCGAAGACCTTGACGCCGTGATCGATGCGGTGAACGCCACGGGCTATGGCCTGACATTCGGCCTGCACACGCGGATCGACGACCGGGTGCAGCACGTGGTTGAGCGTATCCATGTCGGCAATGCCTATGTGAACCGCAACCAAATTGGGGCCATCGTCGGGTCGCAACCCTTTGGGGGAGAGGGCCTTTCAGGCACTGGCCCCAAAGCGGGCGGACCATGCTATATGGACCGGTTCTGCGCACCGGCGCCTTCGCCTGTTTCCGGTGCGGATGACAAAACGGCTCCGCCTGACGCAGCCGCCTTGTCTGCCAGCATAGCGGCAGCAACCGCGGACCTTGTTCTTGGCTCAGAACGGCTGCCCGGCCCGACCGGAGAGTTGAACCAGCTGTCAACACACACCCGCGACCCTTTCGTCTGCCTTGGACCCGGACAAGCTGTGGCAACGCGCCAGAAAGCCGACATCGAAGCCCTTGGTGGGCGGGCTGTCGTTGCACCGAACCTCAGCGCTGAGGCGCTTGGCGATCTGAACGGCATCGGTGGTGCGGTCTATTGGGGCGATGCACAGACCGCACGCGCCTTGGTGACGGCGCTCGCAGCGCGCGACGGCGCGATTTTGCCTTTGATCACCGGTGCAATAACTGCAGAAGTCGTCACCCACGAACGGCATCTCTGTGTCGACACCACGGCCTCGGGTGGCAATGCCGAGCTTCTGCTGATGTCGCAGCCGCCTGATCTGGCCGCACAATAGACCACAGCGCAAGCCTATGCTTGACCCGGTGCATCGCATCGGGTCAAGTCAGCCAATGTTCCCGATCCGTGATCACAACCCGTCTGAGCGCACCCCTTATGTCACTTATGGGCTGATCGCGGCCAACCTGATCGTGTTTGCGATGATGTGGCCGCTTTATAGCGACGAGGCTGCCGCCGGTGCCGTCTTCCAGCGGTTTGGGATTATACCCCTGCGCCTGATGTCCGGCGACGGATTCGAGACGATCCTGACCTCGATGTTTCTTCATGCAGGGTTTCTGCATTTCGCGGGCAATATGCTATTTCTGTATATCTTCGGCGACAACCTTGAAGATGTTCTTGGGCATGTCAGATTCGCCGTTTTCTATGCCATCTCGGGGCTTGGCGCGGCGCTGTTGCAAATCGGTGCCGACGTCACAAGCCCCGTGCCCATGGTTGGCGCATCGGGTGCCATTGCAGGCGTAATGGGGGGCTATCTGCTTTTGTTTCCGCGCGCCCGTGTCGATGTGCTGTTCATCATCGTCATCATTTTCAGGGTCGTTCCGTTCCCAGCCTGGCTGATGCTACTGATCTGGTTCGCGCTTCAGGTCGTAAATGGCGCGCTGAGCCTGTCGCAGGTCGGTGGCGGCGTCGCATATTGGGCGCATGCCGGGGGCTTCATCGCTGGGTTTTTATTCGTGCTGCCTGTTTGGAAGGGGTTGGGAGGGACGGCCTATTGGGCCAGAACGGACGGCCACCCGGACCATCCGGAAACGCGTTATCGGCTGGACCGAACCAGCGTGCCGACCGTCTATCGACGTAAATAGATGGAATGCCCACGCGCCGCATTTAACGACGCCAATCGACAGCGCAAAACACTGCTTGTCGCATAAAGCGCATCTTGCCGTGTCAGGACACCCACCCCGGAAACCTTCCGAAGCACCAATCAGCTCCTAGCATCGGTGACGTGCCTTAGCCGCCAATCGTCATGTTTGACAAGGAACTGCTGACCCTGTCAGCAAATCCCGGGATGTTGCCAGTCACAATAAACATGCTGATCATCCCCAAAAACAATATTGTAGCGGTCAGGACGATCCAATCGACGGTGACAGCACCGTCCTCATCCCGAAACAAATCAGCCAATTGGCATTTAATATATAAAATACGTTCCATAGGCTCTTTTCACCTGACTTTCAGGCAGGAATGTGACCTTCAAACGTCTTTTTGCAGAAAACACTTCTATTTCAGGCGCCCCGAACAAGCTTTGCGAACTTGTCGAAAATGGCTTCGTTGCTTGCGATGACTTCCCCGTCAGCAAGCACATTTTTGCCCGGCGTGATCGGTTCGATGAAGCCGCCGGCTTCGCGCACGATGATCAGCCCCGCGGCCATATCCCATGCATTCAGGCGCCGCTCCCAATACCCATCATACCGCCCGGCCGCTACATACGCGAGATCAAGCGCCGCCGATCCATACCGGCGCACGCCAGAGCACGACGGCAGGATGCGCGCAAGATCCTGGATCGTTTCCGGCAAATCCGACCGCCCCCCGAAGGGCAATCCGGTCGCAAACAGGCTTTCGATCAACCGCGCGCGGCCCGAAACCCGCAGGCGGCTTTGGTTCAGCCAGGCGCCTTTGCCTTTTTCGGCGACGAACATCTCGTCCTTGGCGGCGTCAAAGATGACGCCTGCGACGACCTCGCCCTTGTGCTCAAGACCGATGGACACCGCCCAATGTGGCAGTCCGTGCAAGAAATTCGTCGTGCCGTCCAGAGGGTCAACAATCCAGCGCCGCGTCGGGTCTTTGCCTTCGATCGCTTCGCTTTCCTCTGCCAGCCAGCCGTAGTTGGGTCGCGCTTCCATAAGCTCATCACGGATGATCTTTTCGGCCGCAATATCCGCTTTTGAGACGAAATCACCGGCCCCCTTCATCGAGACTTGCAGGTTCTCGACTTCACGGAAGTCTTTCACAAGGCTGCGACCCGCCATTCGGGCAGCCTTGATCATCACATTCAGATTTGCACTGCCTTCCATGGGGCGCTCCTATCTTCTCAGACGGCGCGTATACGCGCAGACGCCTTGTTTGCCAAGTCGGTTTAGCGGCTCAACTGCGTTGGCGTTTTACCGGCTCCGATCGACACAGCCGGATCATATGGGCGACATAGGGCACCATCGTGTCTTCGTCGCGTGTCGCCGCATACATCCGCTTGGACAGCCCGTTTGGTGTCAGCGGTCTTGTCACGAAATCCGAATTATCCGCGACCTTGCGCAAAACCCAATCCGGCAACACCGCCACACCACGCCCAGCGGCGACAAGCATCAAGATGACCTCGGTCATCTCGACCTGCCGAACAGCGCGCGGTTCAACCCGCGCAGGCGTTAACAAACCAGTGAAAACATCGGTTTTTGAACGGTCTACGGGATAGGTCAGCAACAGCTCTTCCTCGAAGTCTTCGGCTTCGATGTGATCGTGTTGCGCCAAGGGGTGCGCGGCAGCCGCGACAAATCTGGGTTCATAGTCAAACAGCGGTGAAAAAGTAACCCCGGGCAACGCCACCGGGTCCGACGAAATGACAAAGTCGATTTCTTCGCGCCGGAGGGCTTCCAGCGCATCGAAAGCCAGTCGCTGACGGATGTCCAGATCGACCTCGGGCCAGGCGTGGCGCAACTGGTCCAGCACCGGAAACAACCAGTCAAAGCAGGCGTGACATTCGATCGCGATGTGAAGGCGACCAGAACGACCGGATTTGAGCGCCCGAAATTCCTCCTCAAGCCGTGCGACTTCGGGCAGGACCATTTCGGCAAGGCGCAACATCTTCATACCTGCCGGGCTAAGCCGCATGGGTTTTGTGCGTCGGTGGAACAGCTCCATCCCGACCTGATCTTCCAGTCCCTTGATCTGGTGGCTCAGGGCTGACTGCGTGATGTGCAGGGTGTCTGCTGCGCGCGCCAAGCTGCCAGATTGGTGAATGGCACGGATTGTGCGCAGATGCCTAAATTCCAGATACATGTATGAGGCTCATGTTAAATGTGAGTAATATGAATTTGTCTCACAAACCAAAAACAGGCACAAGGGGCCATCCGATTAACGAGTCGCAATCCGAGGCCACCATGATCACGCCAAACATCTCTTTCGAATTCTTCCCGCCACAATCCTTGGACGCCTCATTCCGACTTTGGGAAACCGTTCGTGAATTGGCACCGCTGGATCCCGGCTTTGTGTCCGTCACTTACGGCGCGGGCGGCACGACCCGAGAGCTGACCCATGACGCAGTGGGCACGATCCACAAGCATTATGGCCTGAATGTCGCCGCGCATCTGACCTGCGTCGACGCCTCGCGCGAAGAAACAATGGAAATCGCCAACGGCTATGCCGCCGAAGGCGTGCGCGAAATCGTGGCCCTGCGCGGCGATCCCCCCAAAGGAAGCGCTGGCTTTGTGCCGCACCCTGACGGCTTTGCCTCATCGGTCGAACTGATCGAGGCACTGGCAGATACTGGGGACTTCCACCTTCGTGTCGGCGCCTATCCCGACCCCCACCCTGAAAGCGGCAGCATGGACGACAATGTTGCATGGCTGAAACGCAAGGTCGACGCAGGCGCTGGATCGGCAATCACTCAATTCTTCTTCGAAGCAGACACGTTTTTCCGGTTTCGCGACAAGTGCGAACGGGCCGGCATCACCGTGCCGATCATTCCGGGCATTCTGCCGATCGAGAACTGGAAAGGTGTGCGCAAGTTTGCGGAACGCTGCGGTGCGACGGTTCCGGCGTGGCTTGATGACGCGTTTGACAAAGCCAACCGCGACAACCGCGAAGACCTGCTGGCAACAGCACTGTGCAGCGAGTTGTGCTCGGACCTGATTGATGGCGGCGTAGAGGACCTGCACTTTTACACGCTGAACAAGCCGGCTCTGACACGCGATGTCGCGCGCGCGCTGGGGATCACCCCACGCGTCACGCTTCAAGACGTCGCATAAGGCGCGTCGCGGCGCGGCGGATTACAGTCCGGCGTGCTGCACCGTCACCAGTTCAAGCACCCCGTAGCCATTGAAGCGGGTCACGGTCGCCATGCTATAGGCGCCCATTCCGGCAAACAGCACATAGTCCTCTTCCGCCAGATCAGCAGGCAAAGCCAACGGATGAGGCAGCTGGTCAATTGAGTCGCAGGTCGGACCGAACACCACACGCGGCGTGGCGATACCCTGGTGCGCTTTACCCTTCGGTGTAACGGTAACAATCCGGTCCGGCACCCCAATCGAAGGCGCCTCGGACAAGGCGCCATATATCCCGTCGTTCAGAAAGACGGCCCCGTCTTCGCGGATCGATTTGACCTGCGTGGCAAGGGTGAAGGCCTCGGCCACCATCGCGCGACCGGGTTCACAAACCAAACGCGGCACGTCGGCACCAAAGGCGCTTTGCGCCGTGTTGTGGATCGCATCGAAGATCGCTTCAAGATCCGGTGCAACGCCACGGTCGGCGGCAAATCCGCCACCGACATTCAACCGGGCCAGCCGCACACCAGCTTTCTTCGCCACGTCAGCGCAGGTCACAATATAAGTGGACCACGCTGCGGGCTCGGCACATTGGGTGCCGGGGTGAAAAGTCATCGACGGGGTATAGCCCGCTTGGGCGACCTCTTTCAAAAGCGCGATCGCATCTTCCGTATCAGCCCCGAACTTCGCACCGAAATGATAGGCCGCCCCCGCAACGGGAAGCCGCAAACGCACCGCAACCTCGATGCCTTTCGGGGCGACTTGGGCTTGCAGCTTGCGAAATTCATGAGGCGCATCCACGGAATAGGATTTGACGCCCAGCGCGACCGCCTCGGCGATCTCGGCCCGCGACCGGACGGGGTTGTTGTAGTGCATCACTGCATCGGGTGACACGGCGCGCAGCGCATGCATTTCCTCGGGGCTTGCGACATCGAATGCGCTGATCCCGGCCGCAACAAGATTTTCCAGAACGACACGGCTATCATTCGCTTTGACAGCATATGTCACCAGCCCGTCAAACCCGTCGATGAAACGGCGCGCCGTTGCCTGCAGGGTCGCAGGCGCAAAATACAGCACGGGCCGGGATGGCGTTTCGGTTTTCAGATGGGACAAGGCTGTCAGCCAGATCGAGGGTTGCCTGCTCATGTTTGCTCGCTTTTTGGTCTTAGAGTGTCTGTTCGCGGTCACATGTTAAGAATCTGGCCCGCGACCGTCGATTTCCAGTGGCATTTCATACCAAATGTAAGGTATTTTCCGACGAAACATCGAAGGATTTAGGCGAATGGACGAAAAAGACCGCGAGTTGATCGCCCAGCTGGAAACAAATGCGCGCCTTCCCGTGGCCACGCTCGCGCGGCGGCTTGGTCTTGCGCGCTCCACCGTGCAGGCGCGGATTGAACGGTTGGAAGAAAAGGGGATCATCGCGGGATATGCCTTGCGTCTGGGCGACGCGGCGCGCGGCGACCGGATCCGCGCTACCGTCTTGATCGCAATCGAACCGCGCTCGACCCCGGCTGTATTGGCGCGGCTCAAAACGATGCCGCAGGTCGAAACGGCCCATACGGCCTCGGGAAGATTTGACATGATCCTGCAAATTGCAGCGGCCTCGACCACTGTGCTCGACCAAAGTCTTGATGCTATTGGCGAAATCGACGGGGTCAAAAGCTCAGAAAGCCTTATCCATCTCTCGACGCGGATCAATCGGCTAGGTTAACATGTCGCCATTCTATGCCGACTGAATTCTGGACGAGGTTCCCCAATGCAAATTTCCACCTGCACGACCAAACCGATCGACGGGCAGGTCCCCGGCACCTCCGGGTTGCGCAAGAAAGTCGAGGTGTTTTCGCAGCCCGGCTACCTTGAGACCTACGTGCAGGCGATCTTTGACGCGATCGACCCCGCAGGCAAGACATTGGTGATGGGCGGCGACGGGCGGTATTTCAATCGCACCGCGATGTCGACGATCTTGCGCATGGCGGCGGCGAATGGCGTGGCGCGGGTGATCATCGGTCAGAACGGCTTGCTGTCGACACCAGCCGCCAGCCACCTGATCCGCAAACGTGCAGCCGATGGCGGGTTGATCCTGTCGGCAAGCCACAACCCCGGTGGACCCAAGGGCGATTTTGGCCTGAAATACAACGTCGCCAATGGCGGCCCCGCCCCCGAGGCCGTTACCGACGCCATCGTTGCCTGTGCAAAACAGATCACCCGCTACCAGATTGCGGATATGGCCGCCCCATCTTTGGATCGGATCGGCGAAACCACATTGGGCGATATGGAGGTCGAGGTGGTGGACCCGGTTTCGGACTACGCGGACCTGATGGAGACCTTGTTCGACTTCGACGCAATCCGCGACCTGATCGCCGGCGGGTTTACACTGTGCTTTGACGCAATGCATGCGGTGACCGGCCCCTATGCCACGGCCATTTTAGAACATCGGCTTGGCGCGAAAAAAGGCAGCGTGGTCAACGCCGAACCAAGCGAGACCTTCGGCGGCGGGCACCCCGATCCCAACCCGGTCTGGGCGAAACCGCTTTTTGATCTGATGCATAGCTCCGACGCGCCCGATTTTGGTGCAGCCTCGGATGGCGATGGGGATCGCAACATGATCGTGGGGCGGGCTGCCTATGTAACCCCTTCCGACAGCCTGGCCATTCTGGCGGCCAACGCACAGCTTGCGCCGGGCTATGCGCAGGGTCTCAAGGGCATTGCACGCTCGATGCCAACCTCGGCGGCAGCCGATCGGGTTGCCGAAGCTTTGGGGATCGAGATCTTCCGCACACCAACCGGCTGGAAGTTTTTCGGCAACTTGCTGGATGCCGGGCGCGTGACCATCTGCGGCGAAGAAAGCGCAGGCACTGGTTCCGATCACGTGCGTGAAAAAGATGGCCTGTGGGCGGTGCTGTTGTGGCTGAACATTCTGGCCGCGCGCAAGGAACCGGTCGCAGACATCCTGAGGGCGCATTGGGCTAAATATGGTCGCGACTACTATTCGCGTCACGATTTCGAGGCGATCGAAAGCGAAAAAGCCCAAGCCTTGATGGATAGACTGATTGCCGCGCTGCCCAATCTACCCGGTCAAAGCGCCGCGGGGCTGTCCGTTAAATCGGCCGAGAATTTTGCCTATACCGACCCGATCGACGGGTCAGAAAGCGTCGGTCAGGGGATCATCCTGACATTTACGACCAACGCACGCGCAATGTTGCGACTTTCCGGCACCGGCACAGAAGGGGCGACCTTGCGGGTCTATCTGGAACAATATGCCGCGCCAGACCAGCGCCACGACACTGACGCACAGACCGCCTTGGAGCACGTGATCAAGGCCACGATGTCGCTTGCAAGGGTCGAGCATTTCACAGGGCGCAGTGCTCCGGATGTGATCAGCTGACGCATAGAAAGCGAAGGTGTGCGGTGGGATTGGTTGCTTTAAGCAACTTTTGAGTTGCGAAAATGCGAGATTCAGAGCGCCCTTGCCCGTCAGGCCAGGAACCCGGCCTTTACCTCAACGCCACACGAACTAACAAAGCCCTTTAATTCTTGGCTTTTCGCCTTTCTCAAGGCATAGTTAACCTAAGTTAACGGGTGTGGATTTGCGTCTGAAGCGTGCAAGATCGCGGCCGAGGGCAAGGGGAACAAAATGAGCTTGTGCATAACACGAAAAAGAGGGCGGCACGGGTGTGCCACTACGGTAAATCTAGGGATCGCAAAAAGCATTATTGCAAGCGTGGCCTTGGCTGCAAGCGTGCAGGGCAGCCATGCAGCAGGGCCTACGTTTGAACAGATCCCAACCCTTCCGCCAGCAACCGGGCTCGCTTTTTCCGAAGCCTTTGCGGTCTCGGGCGACGGCAAGCTGGTCGTCGGGTTTTCACAATCTGCCACCGGGATCCCGCAAGCCTTCACATTCCAGAACAGCGCTTTAGCCGCACTTGACCCCAGCTTCTCGGGCACCTTCAGCGCAGCGCGCGGGGTCAGCGATGACGGATCGGTGATTGTTGGCGAGCTGACGGTCGGGGCCGGCCAACCGACAGCCTTTTACTGGACCGCGGGCTCTGGGATGGTGGCAGCACCCCCGATGCTGGGCGGCAACAGCTTTGCCAACGGTGTCAGCGGCAATGGAAAGAAAATCATCGGCACGATGGGGAACGGCTCGCTGCCGCAACGCGCGTTTGTCTGGGACCGGAAGACCGGCACCGTAACCGATATCGGCACCCTGAAAAGCGACCTGAGCGGGCTTGCGCGGGCCAACGGCGTTGACGATAGCGGGAATGTGGTCGTTGGCGGAGCCTCGGCTCGCAATGGCTTCCACGCCTTCCGCTGGACACCGACCGGCGGCATGCAGGATTTGGGCACCATCGGCGGCGTGAAAGGGTTCAGCGAAGCCCATGCCGTTAGCGGCGATGGCCTGGTGGTCGTTGGGCGCTCTGCCATTCCTGCACCGGTGGACAACCGGGCATTTCGTTGGTCAGAGGGAACCGGCATGGTGCAATTGTTGGCACCAAACGAAGCCGACCTGCGCGAAACGCGCGCGTTGGCTGTCAGCCAAGACGGCACTTACGTCGCCGGGTTCACCATTGCACAAACACCCAAACGCTTCCGCGCGATCCGATGGGACGGCGCAGGAACCGGGATGTATCTGGGCGACCTGACCCCCAACAACGATGGCAACTCGCGGGCCACCGGAATCAGCGATGATGGCAGCATCGTTGTCGGCGTGTCCGAGTTCGATGCGAGCACGAACCTTCGCGGGTTTATCTGGCGCGAGAACCGAAAGGCGCCGGGCGGCACGATGCTGGACCACGTCAACACTTTGGCACAGGTGGCGCAAGGCGCTGCCGATCAGGCCAGCGCAGCCGCAACAATCGCCAACCTTGCCCAATTCGTGCTGGGACAGGAAATCGCAGCACCATCAGGCGGTTTGGCGGGCGAAGCCCTGTCCAGCCGTGGCGAAGGCGGGCCGATGCCCATCGCGATGCGCGTTTCCATTGGGGCCAGTCGCAGCGACGATGACAACGATGCCGTCGTCGGGGGTTTGACTGCTGCAACCGCCCTGACGCCTTCGTTGACCCTTGGCGGCTATATCGGTCTTGGATCGGACAACAACACGCTTGGCAGTTTCGGGATCGATGGGAATTTCACAAGCTATGGTCTGTTTCTGCGCAACGGTGCAGTGGGTGGCGAGGGGCTGACATGGAAAGTCGCCGCAGCGCAAACGCGCGCGGATGTGGACATCACCCGATCCACGCAGCTGGCCAACACCGAAACCGGCGCCGGTTCGTCGGAGATGCGCGCTCAGGCGGCCTCGGTCGAGCTGGGATACGGCATGCGGTATGGCACCGCACATGTCACACCATTTGCCCGACTTGCACGGTCATCTGTCACCCGCGACGGATATACCGAAACCGGCAACGTCGCCTTCCCGGTGACCTACGATGATTACGAGATCACAGCAACAGTCGCGACATTGGGCGCGAATGTCGGCAAAGCCGTGTCGGACGCCGGATGGCTAAGCTTTTCGGCTGGGGTAGAGTGGGATTTGTCGCGCAACTCCGGGCCTGTAACAGGCACAAGCGATATTCCGGGCATGACAAACTTTTCCATCGCCGGTCCGATAACGGAACGTGATCGCCGCGTCTTTGCCGAAGTCCGCTATACCCACCAATTGGGCAACGGGCGCGCTTTTGATATTGGGATCGGCGCGACACAGACCCCATATTCGAAAGAGGCGACCGCCATGGCGTCGATCGGTTATCAGATGAACTTCTGACCCAACGCACCTTTGAAAAGCTACGCCCGGGCCCAGCGCTCGTGCGTTGTCTTTTGGGACCGGGCTTCCCCTTTCCGTTCGTCTTGGGTAAACGGTCTTGAACTCATACGACTTGGGACAAAACCATGGCCATGGACAAGACCTTCGACGCGGCATCTGCCGAGGCACGCATCTATCAAACCTGGGAAGACGCGGGCGCTTTCAAAGCGGGTGCAAACGCCAAACCGGGCGCGGACAGCTTCGCGATCATGATCCCGCCGCCCAACGTCACGGGCGCGCTGCATGTGGGCCATGCGTTCAACAACACCTTGCAGGACATTCTGATCCGCTGGCACCGGATGCGGGGCTTTGACACGCTGTGGCAACCTGGTCAGGACCACGCGGGCATCGCCACGCAGTTGCAGGTTGAAAAGATGCTGGCTGAGACACAGCAACCGGGCCGTCGCGAATTGGGCCGTGAGAAATTTCTTGAGAAGGTCTGGGAATGGAAGGGCAATTCCGGCTCGACCATCATCAACCAGTTGAAGCGTTTGGGCTCCACCTGTGACTGGTCGCGCAACGCGTTCACCATGGCGGGTGCGCCGGGCGATCCGCGCACGGGTCACGAGAATTCAGCCAACTTCCACGATGCCGTTCTGAAGGTCTTCGTGGATATGTATGACAAGGGCCTGATCTATCGCGGCAAGCGGCTGGTCAACTGGGACCCGCATTTTGAGACCGCGATTTCGGACCTTGAGGTCGAGAATATCGAGACGCCCGGCCACATGTGGCACTTCAAATACCCGCTGGCGGGTGGTGCGACATATACCTATGTCGAAAAGGATGAGGACGGGAATGTCACACTCAGCGAGGAGCGCGACTATATCTCGATCGCCACGACCCGGCCCGAAACCATGCTGGGTGACGGCGCGGTGGCCGTGCACCCCGATGACACGCGCTATGCGCCCATCGTGGGCAAGCTGTGCGAAATCCCCGTGGGTCCGAAAGAGCATCGCCGCCTGATCCCGATCATCACCGATGAATACCCGGATATGAATTTTGGCTCGGGTGCTGTGAAAATCACTGGCGCGCATGACTTCAACGACTATCAGGTCGCCAAACGTGGCAATATTCCGATGTATTCGCTGATGGATACACGCGGACACATGCGGGCCGATGGCCTGCCCTATGCCGAAGAAGCCGCGACCGCCCAGCGCATCGCCAATGGCGAAGAAGGGTTCGACGAGGCAAAGATTGCCGCGATGAACCTTGTCCCGGATGAGTTCCGTGGGCTGGACAGGTTTGACGCGCGCAAACTGGTGGTTGACCAGATCACAGCCGAGGGTCTGGCCGTGATGCACGACGTCACCCGGACCGAAAAGGACGAAGACGGCGTTGAGACCCAGATCACCGAGACCGTGCCCTACGTCGAGAGCAAACCAATCATGCAGCCCTTCGGCGACCGCTCGAAAGTGGTCATTGAGCCGATGCTGACCGACCAGTGGTTCGTGGATGCCGAGAAAATCGCCGGCCCCGCGCTGGACGCTGTGCGCAATGGCGACGTGAAGATCATGCCGGAAAGCGGCGAGAAGGTCTTCTTTCATTGGCTGGAAAACATCGAACCGTGGTGCATCTCGCGCCAGCTGTGGTGGGGGCATCAGGTGCCTGTTTGGTATGGCCTTGACCTGTCGGGTGAAGGCTTCTCGGACGACGAAGGCAACAACGCACTTGATCTGGTGGAAATGGGCCGTCTGCTGCTGCAACAAGACATGCTGCCCGGCCATGAACATAGCCACTGTGCCCATGACTTCGACGCGGTGACGCCGAAATTCGATGAAGTGCTTGTCACCCTGCCCACGCCCCTGAGCCATGCGCGGGTGATCGAAGTGGCGGACCGTGGAGCCGCAATTCATGCACTGGCCGAAAGCCTTGCCGCCTATGAGACCACGCAGGACCCAACCAAGCTGGTCTATCCCGTGTGGCGCGACCCCGACGTGCTCGACACATGGTTTTCGTCGGGCCTCTGGCCCTTCGGGACGCTGGGCTGGCCTCAGGACACCGACGAACTGAACCGCTTCTTCCCCGGTGACGTGCTGATCACTGGGCAGGACATCCTGTTCTTCTGGGTCGCCCGGATGATGATGATGAGCCAGGCGGTGACGGGCAAGAACCCGTTCCACACGGTCTATCTGCACGGTCTTGTCCGTGACGAGAAGGGCAAGAAGATGTCCAAGACCACCGGCAACGTGATCGACCCGCTGGAAATCATCGACGAATACGGTGCGGATGCGCTGCGGTTCACCAACACCTCCATGGCATCCATCGGCGGCGTGTTGAAGCTGTCGCGCGAACGCATCGCGGGCTATCGCAATTTCGGCACCAAGCTGTGGAATGCCGCCCGCTTTGCCGAAATGAACGACTGCAAACCGGTCGCCGGGTTCGACCCGAAAAGCCCGACCCAGACGGTGAACCGCTGGATCATCTCGGAAACTGCGCGGGTCCGCGTTGAAGTTGACGAGGCGCTGACCGCCTATCGTTTCAACGACGCCGCCAACGGGCTTTATGCCTATGTCTGGGGCAAGGTCTGCGACTGGTATGTGGAGTTCTCGAAGCCTCTGTTGAATTCGGAAGACGTGGCTGTGCTGGCCGAAACCCGTGCCACCATGGCGTGGGTGATCGACCAATGCCTGATCATGTTGCACCCGATCATGCCCTTCATCACCGAAGATCTGTGGGGGCAGATTGCCGCCCGCGACACGATGCTGATCCATGCCGACTGGCCGACCTATGGTGAAGAACTGGCCGATGGCGACGCCGCGCGCGAGATGAACTGGGTGATCTCGCTGATCGAAAACATCCGCTCGGCGCGCGCGCAGATGCATGTCCCTGCCGGCTTGAAAGTGCCGCTGATCCTGCAAGAGCTGGATGACGCAGGCCGCACCGCATGGGCGGGCAACGAGGTGATGATCAAACGCATGGCGCGGATTGACAGCATGACCGAGATGGCGGACCTGCCCAAGGGTTGCATCACCATCGCGGTGGCGGGCGGCATCTTCGCCCTGCCCTTGGCCGACATTATCGACGTCGGTGAAGAAATTGCGCGCCTTGAAAAGTCACTCGGCAAGCTTGGCAAGGAATTGGGCGGATTGCGTGGACGGTTGAACAACCCGAAATTCGCAGCAAGCGCTCCGGCAGAGGTTGTGGCCGAGGCCCGCGCCAATCTGGCCGCCCGAGAAGAGGAAGAAGCGACGCTGCTGACCGCGCTCTCCCGTCTTCAGGAAATCGGTTAAGGCCATCGGCAGCAAACTGAACATCAGGCCGGGCAAGCAGTCCGGCCTGTTTTGTTTGTGCCTTACGGCACCAGCCGTTCCACCGCGCGCATCATCCCAAGCGACTTGTCATAGACAAGCGTCAGAACGCGGCGCATCGGCGGAGAACTAACGGCCTTGCTGGCGATCTGTGGCAACCCACGGGTCGCCCCAGCCGCGGCCGCACTGGCCAGAAAAAGTCGGCGGTTCATTTTGGGCATAGCGCGCCCTCCACTCGTTAAGAACTCGTCATATTTGGGTGTTGCCGCTCGATTTTCAACCTTGTCGCCTGCGATCTGCCCTGCTCTAACACCCCTATGACCAAGACCTATGCCCGCCTGACCCCGCTTGCCGAAAGCCTTCCCGCGACCGTCCCATTTGTGGGCCCCGAAACGCAGGAACGCGCCCGTGGCCGTGCCTTCGCCGCACGTCTGGGTGCCAATGAAAACACGTTCGGCCCCTCGCCCCACGCCATCGCCGCGATGGCAGATGCCGCCAAGGATGTGTGGATGTATGGCGACCCGGAGAACTTCGAGTTGCGCACCGCACTGGCCGTGCATCATCAGATCGACGCTGACAACATCATGGTCGGTGAAGGCATTGACGGGCTGCTGGGCTATCTTGCGCGGCTGCTGGTGGGTCCGGGCGATGTGGTTGTGACGTCGCAAGGCGCATACCCGACCTTCAATTATCACGTTGCGGGCTTTGGTGGGCGGATCGAGACCGTGCCTTACAAGGACGACCATGAAGACCCCGACGCGTTGATCGCCAAGGCGACCGAAACGGGCGCGAAGCTTGTTTATCTCGCCAATCCCGACAACCCGATGGGCACATGGCACAACGCTGATACCATCCAGCGCATGATCGACAGTGTGCCGCAGGGCTGTCTGTTGATCCTTGACGAAGCCTATGTCGAGTTTGCCCCGGACGGCACGGCCCCGCGCCTTGCCCCCGATGACCCCCGTGCCATCCGTATGCGCACCTTTTCAAAGGCTTACGGCATGGCAGGGGCGCGGGTCGGGTATGCGATTGGCGGAAAAGACCTGATCACCGCGTTTCACAAAATCCGCAATCATTTCGGCATGTGTCGGATCAGCCAAGCAGGGGCGCTGGCGGCGCTTCGCGATCAGGATCACCTGTCGCAAACCATCGCCAATGTGGCTGCCGCCAGAACCCGGATAGACCAGATCGCACGCGAAAACGGCTTGACCACCCTGCCCTCTGCCACCAATTTCGTGGCCGTGGATTGTGGTCGCGACGGCGCCTTTGCCAAAGCCGTGCTGGACGCGCTGACCGATCAGGACATCTTCGTGCGCATGCCCTTCGCCGCCCCGCAAAACCGCTGCATCCGTGTGTCAGCGGGTCGCCCAGAAGATCTGGATGCTTTCGCGGCCGCCCTACCGGTCGCGCTGGAAAACGCGCGCGACTAAGCCTCGGCGATCTCGCGCGCGGCGGCATCAAGCGCACCGTGACCGTGCGGGATATCCAAGGCAATCAACCCGGACTGGATCGACGACAGCGCGCCCATCACCATTTGCGCGTTCAGATGCCCCATATGGCCCAGCCGGAAAAACCCGTCTGCGTTGGGGTCGTCTTCGGTTTGCATTCCCAGCCCGATGCCAAGCGTCACGCCGGTCTTATCCTCGGTCCAGCGCCTGAGCGCCGTCCCATGTGGCGCGCCGATCCGCAGCGACGTGACCGCGTTCGACCGATGCGCGCGATCCGCCACGTTCATCTCCAGCGGGCCATCGCAGGACCACGCCTCAAACGCGGCCCAGATCGCGCGGGCAAGATGAGCGTGGCGGGCCCAGACGGCTTGCATCCCGCCCTCCTCGGCGATCATGTCCAGTGCCTCGCGCAGACCATACAGGTGATGGGTGGGGGCCGTGCCGCCAAAAAACTGATAGAACAGTTCGGGGTTGGCGCGGTCGGTCCAATCCCAATACCGCGAAACGCGGGGCATTCCAGCCCGCACCTGCGCGGCCTTGTCGCTGAAAAAGACAAACGCCACGCCCGGCGGCACCATCAGCCCTTTTTGCGAGGCTGTCACGGCGACATCGACACCCCATGCGTCCATTTCAAACCGGTCACAGCCCATCGAAGCGATGCAGTCGACCATCAACAGCGCAGGGTGGCCGGCGGCGTCCATGGCCGCCCGCACAGACGCCACATCGTTCAGGATCGAGGTCGAGGTATCCACATGGGTCAGCAGGATGGCGCGGATGTTGCCGGTTGGGTCCGCGCGCAAAGCAGCCTCGACCCGGTCCGGATCAACAGGTGCGCGCATGCCGAAGTCTTCGACCTGCACGTCGCCCCCCAAAGCCTCGGCCATTTCGCTCCACCCATAGCCAAACCGGCCGGTGCACAGCGATAAGACCCGGTCGCCCGGCGCAAGCACGTTCGACAATGCGGCCTCCCACGCGCCGTGCCCGTTTGCGATATAGATCGCCACATTGTGCCGGGTTCGCGCCACGTCGCGCAGACCTTGGGTCAGGTCCGGCATCATCGCGACCAAGGCGCCCTCATAGATGTTCGGCCCGGGTCGGTGCATTGCGCGCAGCACGCGGTCGGGCATCACAGACGGTCCCGGTATGGCAAGATATGAGCGTCCAAAGGAGAGAGTCATGCGAGTCATCTCGTGTTATCAATCCTCCAAGCGGTAGTGCGCGCCCGCCGCCCCGTCAACTGACCGAAGATCGGGCCGTGCTTGTCTGGACTTGTCCGACAGGCTACACCGCCTCGAAACCGCCCGCGAAACCGTTGGGCCATCCACCCGGAGACACAATGTTTTCCAAGGTCTATGCCCGGATCAAACAGTGGGAACGCAGCTGGAAAAGCTCGTTTGGCACCGATATCTCGACGCCCGAGGCGCGACGGGCCGCGCGGCGTCACAACAACCTCGTGGACCATGCCTTTCTGCGCCGAATCCTGCCCAATCGCTACAAGCTGTCGGACGAGGCATGGCGGTCGAACCAACCCGACCCGGTGCATTTTCCCGCCCTTGCCAAGATCGGCATCAAAAGCGTGATCAACCTGCGCGGGCCGGACAAGTTTTCGTATTATTTGTTCGAGAAAGAGGCCTGTGCGGACTATGGTATGACCCTCTACGATCACGAACTGTTCGCCCGCGTGCTGGGCAGCGCGCAGGATTATCTTGATCTACTCGACCTGATGGACAGTGTCGAAAAGCCGATGCTCATACACTGCAAATCGGGGGCCGACCGCACCGGCATTGCAGCTGCGCTGTATCTGCTGGACCAAAAAGGGGCCAGCATCGACGCGGCACGTGCGCAACTTTCGTTGAAATATGCGCATCAACGCTGGTCAAAGGCAGGTATTCTGGATCATCTTCTAGAAGCCTACGCCACCCAAATCGAAACCGACCCTATGCCCATCCGGGACTGGCTGGCGACCCATTATGACCCCGAGGCGCTAACCGCCTCGTTCCTAGCCAAGCGGAGCAAAGGATGAGCGACCCGAAGCACCCCGACATGATCCGGTGGATCTGGAAAAGCTACATGCGGGCTTACCGGCTACCGCTGATCGCGGCGGTGTTTCTGATGTTGCTGGAAGGGCTGGCCCTTGGCGGGTTGAGCTACATGATCAAACCGATGTTCGATGTGGCGTTCTCATCGGGCAGCACATCGTCGATCATCGGTGTCGCTTTGGGCGTGGCCGGGATCTTCGTCGTTCGCGCCTTTGCCGCCTTCGGACATCGCATCTTGATGGTCCATGTTGGCCAACGCGTGGCCGCCAGGCTTCAGTCGGACATGGTGGCGCATATGCTGACATTGGACAGCA
Organism: Aliiroseovarius sp. CAU 1755; assembly: GCF_054482655.1. Taxonomy (NCBI): domain Bacteria; kingdom Pseudomonadati; phylum Pseudomonadota; class Alphaproteobacteria; order Rhodobacterales; family Paracoccaceae; genus Aliiroseovarius; species Aliiroseovarius sp. CAU 1755. The sequence goes on from NZ_JBTLRH010000002.1 coordinate 351,712, forward strand.
GCTTCTTTCGCGAAAACTCGCCCGGCACCCTGATGGAGCGTGTGCGCGGCGACGCCCAGGCCATCGCCAACATCTGGGAAGTGGTCCTGGCGGCTGTGGCGCGCGATGTCGTGTCGCTTCTGGCGCTGCTGGGTGTGGCGTTGTCGATTGACTGGCTATGGGTCGTTGTCGCCGTTGCGGCCGCACCGATCCTGACCATTCCGATGGGAATCCTTCAAAAACGGGTGCGCCGAACGACAACGGACAGCCGTGCTTCTGCGGCGCAGATCTCGACCCGGCTGGACGAGATCTTTCACGGCATCAACTCGATCAAACTGTCAGGCACCGAACGTCACGAACAGGGTCGCGTCGACCGCGAGATCGACCAGTTCGCGCGCACGCATTTACAAAGCCAAGCCAATCAAGGCGGCATTGTCGCGATGGTTGATATCATTGCGGCCATCGGTTTCTTTGGTGTGCTGGTGTATGGCGGCATCCAGATCAACGCAGGCGTCAAGACCGTCGGCGAATTCATGAGCTTTTTCACCGCGATGGCGTTGGTCTTTGACCCCTTGCGCAATCTGGGCAAGGTTTCGGGCGCGTGGCAGGCTGCCCTTGCCAGCTTGGAACGCATTCGACGTGTGTTCGACGAACGCCCCTCGATCCTGTCGCCAGCCAAACCCGCAGCCCTTCCGGGGTCAGCCACCAAGGCAAAGATCGAACTCCGCGATGTTTCGTTTTCTTACGGGGATACGCCGGTCCTGCGCGGTGCCAGCTTCACGGCAGAAGCCGGAAAGACGACCGCGCTTGTGGGAGCTTCGGGCGCGGGCAAAAGCACCGTCTTCAACCTTTTGACACGGTTGGCGGACGCGAAATCCGGTAAAGTTTTGATCGGCGGCGCAGACGTCACAACCTTACCGCTGGACCAGTTGCGCGGATTGTTTTCCGTGGTGAGCCAAGAGGCGTTGCTGTTTGACGAAACCCTGCGCGACAACATCCTGATGGGCCGCACCGACGTGGGCGAGAAGAAACTTGCCCATGCGCTTGAAGCCGCACATGTGGCCGATTTCCTGCCCCGCATGGAACATGGTCTGGACACCCAAGCCGGCCCGCGCGGATCAAACCTGTCAGGCGGGCAGCGCCAACGCGTCGCCATTGCCCGCGCTGTCTTGCGTGATGCGCCGGTATTGCTGCTGGACGAAGCCACGTCCGCGTTGGATGCAAAATCTGAAAAACTTGTGCAAGAGGCGCTGGACAGACTGTCCAAGGATCGCACGACATTGGTGATCGCGCACCGTCTGGCCACCGTGCGCGACGCCGACAAGATCGTTGTGATGGATCAGGGGCAAGTGGTCGATCAGGGCACCCATGACGAGCTTCTGGCCCGTGGGGGCATCTATGCCCAGCTCTATAAGTTGCAGTTTCAGGACGGGTCCGGTCGGCAAAGCCCGCAACGAGCATCGCGATCATCGCAAAAGGGCCTGAAAGCCTCTGCCACCCAGACAGAGCCTGCGCGCTGGTTCCTGAAACGGCTTTTCTTTCGAAAGCAGTTTTGAGCACTTCCCCTTGCCTCAAGCCCACCTATATTGGGGATGCGACAGGAGAGCCATATGACCACCGACACCACCCGCACCGTGTTTCGGATATCCGGACCTGACCGAGAGGCCTTTTTGCAGGGCCTCGTTTCGAACGACATAGCGAAACTCGCAAGCGGTGCAGTCTATGCGGCCCTTCTGACCCCGCAGGGCAAATATCTGGCCGACTTTTTCTTGGTGCCGGCGACTGACGCGATATTGCTGGATGTCGCCAAACCGCTCGCCGCCGCGCTGTTGCAGCGGTTGACGATGTATAAACTTCGCGCAAACGTCACGATCGAACCCACGCAGATTGAACCCGCGCGCGGGCTGGGCGACGCACCGGCGGGCGCTTTCACCGACCCGCGCCACCCCGCACTTGGCTGGCGCGCCTATGACGGGCGCGACGGGCAGCAAGGCGTTGATTGGGATCAAATTCGGGTGACCCACTGCATCCCTGAAACGGGTATCGAACTGACACCGGACAGCTATGTGCTGGAGGCCGGATTTGAACGGCTGAACGGCGTGGATTTCCACAAGGGCTGCTATGTCGGTCAAGAGGTCACGGCCCGCATGAAGCACAAGACCGAGCTGAAAAAGGGGCTGGTCACTGTCAGCGTCTCAGGCGCAGCCCCGATCGGCAGCCAGATCACCTCAGGTAGCAAGCCCGCAGGACATCTTTTCACCCAAGCAGGCGGTCACGCCATCGCCTATTTGCGGTTCGATCGCGCCGGGCCGGACATGCAGGCCGGCGACGCCAAAGTCTCATGGAGGGGCTAAGCACCGCAATTCGGATGCTACTTGGTGTCGCCATTCAGACGACACGCCCCTTGCATGGCGGCAACCTGTCCACAGTCGAATTGGTCACCTTGATCGATGGTCGCGAGATCGTCGCGAAACACGGACCTCTGGTGGCCCGTGAAGCGCGCATGCTGAAGGCGATTGCCAAGGCCGAAGCACCTGCGCCAATGGTGTTGGGTGTGGCGGGTCAGGTGCTTTTGATGGACGCCTTACCGCAAGCGCCAGCGTCAACCAAGGGCTGGACCGCCTTGGCGCGCGGATTGGGTAAACTGCATGCGACCCATGGCGACCGCTATGGATGGGCGGAGGACTATGCCTTTGGCCACGTCACCATCTCCAACCAACCCTGCGCGACTTGGCCGGAGTTTTGGGCAAATCACCGTCTGCTGCCAGCTGGCGAGAAACTTCCCCCCGCGCTGATGTCCCGGATCGAAGTGCTTGCCAAGCAGCTGCCCGAACGGTTGCCCAGCCACCCGCCCCTCGCCTTGCTGCACGGAGACCTCTGGACAGGCAACGCGCTGTTTACAAGCAACGGCGCTTATTTCATCGACCCGGCCTGTTACTTTGGGCACAACGAAGTTGATCTGGCGATGCTTCATCTTTTCGGCACGCCGCCCGCCGCATTTACTGATTGCTATGGCCCCCTGGAGGCGGACTGGCAGACACGCCGGGCCATCTATCAGCTCTGGCCCGCGCTGGTTCATTGGCGCCTGTTTGGTGCGGGCTACACCCCGATGGTGACAGGCTTGCTGGACCAGCTTGGTGTATGACCGTCACGCGTGCCGCCAACTTCCCGGCGCAAGCCCGTCCAGACACCACTCTCCGATAGAATAGCGGATCAACCGCAAGGTTGGGTGCCCGACGGCTGCCGTCATCCGACGCACTTGGCGGTTACGTCCTTCGCTGATCGTCAGCGCAATCCAACAATCGGGAACCGATTTGCGAAACCGCACAGGGGGATTGCGCGGCCAAAGGGCGGGTGGCGCATCCATGCGCACCACCTTTGCAGGTCGGGTACGCCCGTCTTTCAAATCGACACCCTCACGCAGCGCCTGCAGGGCAACATCATCGGGAATGCCTTCCACCTGCACCCAGTATGTCTTTGGCAACTTGTGCCGCGGATTGGCAATACGTGCTTGCAGCTTGCCGTCGTCGGTCAGAACCAAAAGCCCCTCGCTGTCGCGATCCAACCGACCCGCAGCATAGACACCCGGCAGGTCGATGAAATCGGACAGGGTCTGACGTTTGGTCCCTTCACTTCCCCTGTCTGTGAACTGCGACAGGGTATCGAAAGGTTTGTTGAAAAGGATCGTCGTCATCGGTGGGGTCCAACACATAAGGGCAGAGCCTGCGCCCTGCCCTTTATCATGCATCATCGCAGATTGATCAGGCGCGTTCAGCGTATTCCATGGTTTCGGTGTTCACCACGATCGCCTCGCCGGGGCCAACGAAGGGCGGCACGCTGACGCGAACGCCATTGTCCAACAAAGCCGGCTTGAAGCTGTTGGCTGCGGTTTGCCCTTTCACCACTGGTTCGGTTTCTTCGATCGTGCAGGTCACTTTCTGCGGCAGCGACGCGTTCAGTGCCTCGCTTTCATAAAACTCGACCACAATTGTCATGCCATCCTGCAAGAAGGGGCGCCGCTCGCCAAGCAAATCTGCAGGAAGCTGGATCTGGTCGTAGGTTTCGGTGTCCATGAAGATCAGCATGCCATCATCTTCGTAGAGGAATTGCTGATCTTTTTGCTCCAGCCGAACCCGTTCGACCTTGTCTGCTGACCGGAACCGCTCGTTCAGTTTGGACCCATTGCGCAAATTACGCATCTCGACCTGCGCGAAGGCACCACCCTTGCCGGGCTTCACATGATCGACTTTTACCGCAGCCCAAAGGCCACCATTGTGTTCCAGCACATTGCCGGGACGAATTTCGTTGCCGTTGATCTTGGCCATATCGGAAAACCCATAGAAAAAGGTTGAAGTTTGTTGACCCGCACCTATATCTTGGCGGTCTGCCCGTGGCAAGGCGACGAAATCCGCTCGACCTAGGCATGCACTGGACGCATAGCAGGCATGTATCGGCGGGGATACCGAATCGCGTGGAAAAGGCCATATTGGCCGTCACGCCCGCAAGAACAAGACCAAGAATAATAAAGGACCACCATGCTGGATTCCGTAGACGGCACTGCATTCAACAACGAACAAGGCAATCGCGCCCGCAAGCTTTTTGCGGCGGTGGTCCTTGCCGCGTTGGATGACGCAATTTCCGACGACAAGAAGTATGGCAATGGTCCTGATCAGATTGCCCGCTGGGCCCGGTCGCGTGACGGCCGCGAAGTGTTGAGCTGCGCCGGCATCGACCCGAACGAACGCGTCGTCAAAGGATTGATGGAGTTCGTTTCCAAAGGCGTCCGCACCTCGGTTGCGTTGAGCCGCGAAGAAAGCGAACGCCGCAACGCAGCGCAGGCCGAAGCCGCCTGACGTAGCACAGCCAAAATAGTCGAGAAAAAGCGCGCCTCACTGGGGCGCGTTTTTCGTTTGGTGGCGATATGGGTCAGTTCAGGGCTGGGCAGAAACCTCAAAAGACCATATTCAATCGGCATGACCAAAGCGATCATGATACAGGGCGCAGGCTCAAATGTCGGAAAATCCCTGCTGGTGGCTGGGATCGCGCGGGCATGCCTGAGGCGCGGCCTCTCTGTTGCGCCGTTCAAACCGCAAAACATGTCAAACAACGCTGCCGTAACAACGGATGGCGGCGAGATCGGGCGCGCTCAAGCCTTACAGGCGCGCGCTTGTGGGTTGGACCCGCAGGTGGACATGAACCCCGTGCTGCTGAAACCCGAAACCGATACCGGGGCGCAGGTCATCGTGCAAGGCAAGCGCTTTGCAACGATGAAAGCGCGCGACTATGGCAAAGCGAAAGCTGACCTGATGCCGCGCGTTTTGGAAAGCTATCGCAGGCTGGCCCGAAACCACGACCTGATCTTGGTCGAAGGGGCTGGCAGTCCGGCCGAGATCAACTTGCGGGCAGGCGATATCGCCAATATGGGCTTTGCCGAGGCTGCGGACATTCCGGTCCTTCTGGCAGGTGATATCGACCGGGGTGGCGTCATTGCCCAACTCGTTGGCACCTATGCCGTTCTGCCGCCAGACGACCGCGCACGGATCAAGGCGTTTCTCGTCAACAAGTTTCGCGGTGACCCCAGCCTGTTCACCGAGGGCGCGTCCGCCATCGCAGATCAGACCGGGTGGCGAAATATGGGCACGGTGCCGTGGTTTGCAGATGCGTGGCGATTGCCGGCAGAGGACGTGATGGACATCGCATCACGAGGCGGCGGTGCTTTCAAGGTGGCTGTGCCACGCCTGAAGCGGATCTCCAATTTCGACGACCTGGACCCCTTGGTCAATGAACCCGGTGTGACCGTGGACATCATAGCGCCCGGTCAGGCACTGCCCGGCGACGCCGATCTTGTATTGATCCCCGGTTCGAAATCCACGATTGCCGATTTGGTCGATTTTCGAGCGCAGGGCTGGCATATCGATTTGCACGCCCACATTCGCCGGGGCGGTCATGTGATGGGGATCTGTGGCGGATATCAGATGTTGGGGCGCGAGATCGTTGACCCAGAGGGGCTTGAAGGCCCGCCCGGACGCATTGATGGCCTTGGGCATCTGGATATTTCAACACGGTTGCAGCCTCGCAAAACGCTGGCGCTGACCCGCGCCCAGCACATTGCCTCTGGCGCCCCCGTCGAGGGGTATGAGATCCATCTGGGGCAGACTGAAGGTGCGGATACAGCGCGCGCTTGGCTATCTGTCAACGGGCGCCCCGAAGGAGCCTCAAGCACAGACGGACGCATCCTTGGCTGTTATCTGCATGGCCTTTTCGCATCTGACGCTTTCAGGCGAACCTACCTGCAGAGCCTTGGTGCGACCGTCAGCGACACAGCATTTGATGTGGGCATCGAAAACACGCTGGACGACCTTGCCCGCCATCTTGAGGCCCACTTGGATTTGGACGCGTTGCTTGCAATTGCCGGTTAGGTCGAGCCGTCGCTATTCGAACCCTTTCAGCGTAAAAGCCCGCGCGATTTCGCGCCGCACCAGGCTACGAACCGATCGGGTGATCTTTTCACCCACGTCGCCTTGCAGTTCTTCACGCACCAGGCGAGACACCAGAGCCTGCAAAGCCGCTTCGTCGATCACGTCCGTATCTTCATCCCGAAGATCCAGCGGGTCGACTTGCTCTGCGCCCTGCTCAGCCCCGCGGTTCGCTATTGGAACCTCCGGCAAATCGGCCTTGATCGTCTGCGCACTATAGCTCCGGAACAAGAGAGGCTTTTCCGCAAGGGGCGCTTTTTGTTCTGCCGGTTCCTCGACCGTTTCGCTAACCGTTTCGCTGTCGGTTTCAGCGTCTGTCAGTGCGGCATCTGTCAGTTCGGCGTCAGTGATTTCCAACGACGGTCCGTCGCTTTGCAAATCACGGCCCTCACCTTCAGCGCGAAGGCGGGCTGCGTGAAACTTTAGGACTTCGGCCTGCGCGGTTTCTTCACCGCCATCCGGTTCCCAGCCGCCCAAGGTCGCACTGACAGCGGCTTCCAGCTCTGCAATCCGGTTCTCCAGGCTTTCGGCTTCGCTCGCGGCAGCACCAGAGGGCGTCGCCATCTCGTCAAAGCCAGAAAGCAGCTCAGCATCATCGTATGCGCTGTCGTCATGATCTACTGCGTCTGCCGTGATCTCGTCCTGCGCATCTGCTTCAGGGGAAGCCAGCCCCCCATTCCAATGGGAAAATGTCGGAGGTTCTTCTGGCGTGTCAGATGGCTTGCGCGCGTCAAATGCAATCGGGTGCACAAGTTCCAACACGGGTGCTTTTGTTTCCGCCGCGCTGTCGTCTTGATCTTCCGACCCTGTATCATGCACACGGAACGCTGGCGTGAGCACCAGCTTTTCGCCCGTCACTGCCCGATCCCGGTCATCTGACGACGCGCTTTCGGAAATGAGGCGACGAATCGATGACAGGACATCTTCGATTTCGATGTTGGAGACCGGATCTGACATTTAAAAACTACCTGTAAAGCGACGTGTTGGACCAGTCTATCTGGCCTTCGTTAATTGAACTTTACCCAAACACGTCGCTTCACACAACTGATCCGCGCAGATCAGTCCTTTCCAAGCGCTTCCAGCAGGCTGTCCAGACGCTTGCCCTGAGGGCTAACGCGATGCACCGGCGCGCTTTGCACCGTGTTGAAATAGGCTTCGGGATCATAAGTGACAACGCCAAGCTTCAGGTGCTCGGCGGTCAACAAACCCATCGACGACAGCAACGAATAGGCAGCCAGATACTGGTTTGACTGAGCTGCGATGCGGCTTGCTTCGGCGTCCAGAAGCTCTTGCTCGGCGTTCAACACGTCCAATGTGGTGCGCGACCCCAGTGTCGCTTCTTCGCGGGCCCCGCGCAAAGCAACCCGGCTTGCGCGGATCTGACGTTCTGTCGCTTCAAGGGATGCAGCCGCAATCGCCAGTTGCGCCCAAGCATTGGCGACCCCCTGATCGACCCCAAAGCGGACCTGATACAATCCTGCCCGCGCGGCCTCTGCTTGTGCAACAGCCTTACGGTATTCAGCCGACCGCAAGCCGCCTGAGTAAATCTCGCCGCGAATGGCAACGCCGACGCTGCTGTTCACGCTATCGGTGCCTGACGGAAAGGTCGAACGGTCGGCCCATGTGGTGCGCGCCGTGCCGACAACCGACGGCTTCATCGCGGCCTTGGAAATTGCAATCGCCAGATCTGCCGCAGCAACATTGTGCTGAGCGGCCAGAATGTCCGGGTGGCGTTCACGGGCGACCGCCTTGGCGGCATCCAGTGTCTTGGCCGTCATTGGCAAGGCAGGCGGCGTGGACAATCCATTTGGCATATGGCCAATCGCGGCTTTGTATTCCTCACGGGCGATTGCTAGACTACCCTGAGCAGACGCCGCGCCGGACCGGGCAGCTGCAAGGCGCGCCTGTGCCAGCGCCACATCGGTCTGGGTGACCTCGCCCACTTCAAAGCGATCATTCGCAGCGCGCAATTCCTGTGTCAGAACGCGCACCGAATTGCCTTGCAATTGCACGTTTTCCGCAGCCGAGCGCACATCCAGAAAGGCTTTGACAGCGCGCAGCAAGATCTGTTGCTCAACACCGACAAGGCTTTCGCGCGTCGCAAGCACGACCTCTTTCGCCGCTTCGACCGCCATCTTCCCGCGACCAAAGTTGAAAATGAGGATCTCTGCGGTCAACGTCGCGGACGTTTCCCAATAGTCATCATTCGATACAAGTGATGTCGGATCAGTCCAGCCATGCTGGATTGCATATGACAAAACGGGCCGCAGACGGGATCGCGCGATCGCAACGTCTTCGTCCGTCGCACGCAACAGGGCCTGGTTTTGCTGCAGCAAACCGCTGTGCTTGTAGGCCGAGGCCATCGCGTCAGACAGGCTTTCCGCCATCACTGCGGGAACATGAACAACCGAAAGCACCGCCGCCATGGCCACGCCTGTAAGTTTGCGTTTGATACCAATGGTCATCTTTTTCCCTTTTCCTAACCCGCGTCGCCGTTCCGGCAAGAGCATTTTAACAGCTTTACAATACGAAGCCCCGTGGCGCTTCGAACCCGGCGATCAGCGGTGCGCCTGCGCTAAACCCGTGGCGCCAAACCATGGCCCCATCTATCTTATAGCCGATTTTCACCGTTCCAAGCATCCCCTCTGCGAAGATGCAGGTCATGCGACCACCATCCTTCAATTGGTCGGTCAGAACATCCGGCACGGCTTCGACCGCACCTTGGATCATGATCACGTCATATGGTCCGTTCTTGGCATTGCCTGCCGTAAGCGGACCGGCAATGACCGCCACGTTGTCCACGCCATGCTCGGACAGGGTGGATTGCGCTTCGGCAGCCATCGCTTCGTCTTCTTCCACGGCCACGACGAAATCGGCCAGACGGGCAATCACCGCCGAGCTGTAGCCAAGCCCGCACCCAAGATCGAGCACCAATTCATCTGCCTGTATATCCACAGCATCCAGCATCTTGGCCAGCGTGCGCGGCTCCAGCATTACGCGACCTCCGCCCAGGTCGACATTCTCGCCCATATATGCCGCTTCACGCTTGGAATCCGGCACATAATCTTCGCGCGGAACGGACAACATGGCGTCAAGGATCGGGAACTTGGTCACATCCGAAGGGCGAACCTGCGTGTCCACCATCTTTGTGCGGCGCATGGCAAAATTGGTCATAGCTAGCCTATCTTATCTGAAACGTCGGGCTTCTCTTGCCATAGTTAGCCTATAGCGGCAATCCCGCAAGGAAATATGTGCAATTTCGATCGCGACCGGGCGCCGCAGCTACCCTAAATGAAACGACCACTGCGCCCCTGTCAGTTCCGGGCTGGACAAGTCCCTGCCATTGGCGCTAGAGAAGCCCAACACCACGGATGGCGAGTTGGCGGAGTGGTGACGCAGCGGATTGCAAATCCGTGTACACCGGTTCGATTCCGGTACTCGCCTCCATCCCCATCCAGAAGAAATCTTTATTGTTTGGCACCGCAAAGGCAGCGCATGCGCGATCGCCTCTGACGTCACGAAGCGCCAAATTGGCGGGACATCAGTGGATCGCCGAGAGGCACATCGCTTTCCTCGCATGTTTTTGGTTTACCTGAGCTGTCAAAATGGGAAACAATGACATCTGGGCCTTGCCCGCGTTTACCTTGCTCTATTGGTGTCGCGATCGGTGGGTCAGGCAACACAGGAAAAGAGCGCACTCGGGCCGAATCCAGCACGCGAAACTGCAGACCGGACCGGCTTTGATAATAGCGAATGAGACATTCAATTTGACCCAAGTTATTCCGAAAGAACCATTTGCGCCGCTGGAGACAGGTGGTGCGCTGCACGACACCTCGTCGCACAGCTTAGCGCTTGCCCTGCCTTGTTCGAAAGGTCGCCTGACTTGAAACCGCCCAAAAAATTAAGCAAACGCACGTTCGAGACGATCGGTTGGCGAGAAAACGTTGGCTTGCCGGATTTCGGGATCAGCCGCGTCAAAGCCAAGATTGATACGGGCGCACGCACATCCGCGCTGCATGCCGAAGAACAGCAGCGCTTTTTTCGGGACGATCAGGAATGGGTCCGCTTTCTGACACCCGTAAACGGCAAGCGAAAACTGTCGCAGGTTGAAGCCCAATTGCTGGGCGAACGGGAAATCAAAAACACCGGCGGAATTCCAGAGCGTCGATTGATCGTGCGAACGACCCTGTTACTTGGGCGTCATTGCTGGCACATTGAAGTATCGCTTGCAGACCGAAAGAAAATGGAGTTCGACTTGATCCTCGGGCGGACGGCCATTCGCGGTCGCCATGTCCTTGTGGATCCGGGCAGTTCCTTTCTTGCCGGGCCGCCCCGGATGCGCGATGCAATCGGCAAATCCGCCGAAACGCCTTAGGCGCCACAACAACAAAGCCAAAAGGCATCACGCCAGAGGTTCAGGGAGAAACCGATGAAACTCGCAATGCTGGCCGTTAATTCAAAGCTTTACACCCATCAGCGCCTGAAAGAGGCCGCGGAAGCACGGGGGCATTCACTGGACATCATCAACACGCTGCGTTGCTATATGAACATCGCGTCACGGCGACCAGACGTGTATTACGAGGGTGAAAAGCTGCCAGCCTACGATGCAATCATTCCGCGCATCGGTGCGTCAGTGACGTTTTACGGCATGGCGGTGTTGCGACAGTTTGAGATGCAGGGCGTCTTTCCGCTGAACGAATCCGTTGCCATCGGCCGATCGCGAGACAAGCTCAGGTCCATGCAGCTTTTGGCACGTGAAGGTGTCGGCTTGCCGGTGACCACCTTCGCCAACGACCCCAAGCAGACCGAACAGGTGCTTAAGCTTGCTGGTGACGCCCCATTGGTGATCAAGCTTCTGGAAGGCACACAAGGGATCGGCGTTGTCTTGGCTGACACCAATCGATCCGCCAAATCGGTGATCGAAGCGTTTCGGGGTGCCAATGTTCACGTCCTGGTGCAGGAATTCATCAAAGAAGCCGGCGGCACCGACATTCGGGCGCTTGTGGTTGGCGGAAAGGTCATCGCAGCAATGCAACGCACAGGCGCCGAGGGGGATTTCCGGTCGAACTTGCATCGTGGCGGCTCGGCTAAGGCGATCAAGATTTCACCGGAAGAACGGTTAACTGCGGTTCGATCCGCCAAGTCAATGGGCCTGAATGTCTGTGGCGTGGACATGCTGCGGTCAAATCACGGCCCGGTGGTAATGGAGGTCAATTCCTCGCCGGGGCTTGAGGGCGTCGAAAAGGCGACCGGTATCGACGTGGCGGACAAGATCATCGAGTATCTTGAAAAGAACGCCAAGCCAAACAAAACAAGGACGCGGGGCAAAGGCTGATGCTGAAGGTCGCGCCTTTTGAAATTGGCACCCACCAGATCGCTGCGGGCACGCGCGAAACCGTAGACCTGCCGGTCAGCGTTCTGTCGGACCACACACCGGTCACCATGTCGGTTCATGTGGTTCATGGGCGCAGACCCGGCCCCACGCTGTTTGTCAGCGCAGCGGTGCATGGCGACGAGGTGATCGGCGTCGAGATCGCGCGCCGTTTGATGCAGGCGCGTATGCTGGGCAATATCCGAGGCACGATCCTGATCGCGCCGATCGTCAACACGTTCGGGTTTCTCAACCATTCGCGATATTTGCCCGATCGTCGCGATTTGAACCGGTCCTTTCCAGGCAGCGCGCGCGGGTCACTTGCCAGCCGCTTGGCCCATTTGTTCATGAAAGAAATTGTCGCCCGGTCGGATTTCGGCATCGACCTGCACTCGGCCGCGATACACCGCACCAACTTGCCCCAAATTCGCGTCTCGCCCGCTGACCCTGACACATTGGCCCTTGCCGAGGCTTTTGGCGCGCCAGTGATCCTAACCGCCCCGTTACGCGAAGGGTCGATGCGGCAGGCCGCGCTGGACCATGGCGTGAGTATGTTGCTTTACGAAGCGGGCGAAGGGCTGCGATTCGATGAATTTGCCGTGCGCGCGGGCGTGCGCGGTATTCTTAGGGTAATGCATGCGCTGGACATGATCCCCGTCAAGGGGGTCAGCAAGTCTAAGACTGACAGCGCCTATTCCACGTCCAGCAGCTGGGTGCGCGCACCGGCAGGCGGCTTGATCCGGATGTTCAGATCCACCGGGGAGGCGGTTGATGAAGGCGACGTTTTGGGGATCGTCTCCAACCCGTTCGGGGATGTCGAACACGAGGTCATCGCCCCGATCGCCGGGCTGATCATCGGGCGCACCAACCTTCCTGTCGTGAATGAAGGCGACGGCGTGTTTCACATCGCCAAGGTTCAGAAACGCAACGCCACGGCCGATGCGGTCGATGATATGGCCGCGCAGCTTAGCGCCGATCCTTTGTTCGATGAGGATGAGATTATCTGAGCCAGTGGCGACAATCCTTCGCCAGCTTTCGGTGTTTGCGACAGGGTGACCCCCGCGCGGACATGATCGCAGACAAGAAAAAGGCCCCTGCGACCTTGTCGCGGGGGCCTTTGTTTTGTCGTCTCGCAGGGCGGCTCAGTTCGATGCGATATAGAACGGCAGATCCTTGGACGCGTTTTGATACCAAGCCACGACTTTCTTGCGCTCTTCTTCCTCCATGAAGGACACGTTCGCGGGCGGCATTGCCACCGTTACCCCGGCCTGAATATAGATCTGACGCGCGGCGCGGGTGATGTCACCGGCGGTTTCCAGATGAATGCCCTTGGGCGCCCGGCGGATGCCGTCATAAAAGACTTCGCGCGCATGACACATAGAGCAGCGGCCCAGGACAATGTCCTGGACCTCTTCAAACCCTTCGGCGTTCGCGAAGATCTGCTCGGTTTTGCTCAGCGGGCGGGCTTCGGCCTCTTCCAGCGTGTCATTCTCCAACGGTGCGGTCGACAGCCACATGATCATGATGAACAAAACCGCCGTCACCAACCACGTCCACTTGGGGTCACTTGTGCCCGCGTGGTTCGAGTTGAAGTAGTGGCGGATCGACACGCCCATCAGGAACACAAGGGCTGCAATGATCCAGTTGTATTCCGAGGCGAACGCCAGCGGATAGTGGTTCGACAGCATCAAGAAGATGACCGGCAGCGTCAGATAGTTGTTATGGGTCGAGCGCAGCTTGGCGATCTTGCCATATTTGGCGTCCGGCGTGCGGCCTTCTTGCAGGTCTTTCACCACGATGCGCTGGTTGGGCATGATGATGAAGAACACGTTCGCGGTCATGATCGTCGCGGTGAAGGCGCCAAGGTGCAGCATCGTCGCCCGGCCCGTGAAGATCTGGTTATAGCCATATCCCATTGCCACCAGCAAAACGAACAGCAGAACCATCAGAACCGTGGGGTTTTCGGCCAGCGTCGATTTGCACAACCGGTCATAGACAATCCAACCGATCGACAAGGACACAGCCGAGATCGCGATACCTTGCCACAGCGCCAGATCTGCTTTCTGGGCGTCGATCAGGTAAAGTTCGCCGCCAACCCAGTAAACGATCATCAAAAGGGCCGCACCCGACAACCAAGTCGTATAGCTTTCCCATTTGAACCAGATCAGATGTTCCGGCATGTTTTCCGGGGCCACAAGGAATTTGCGGATGTGGTAGAACCCGCCCCCATGAACTTGCCATTCTTCGCCATGGGCGCCGACAGGCAAATCCGGAGCTTTGCGCAGCCCAAGGTCAAGGGCGACGAAGTAAAAGGACGAGCCAATCCAGGCCATGGCAGTGATGACGTGCAACCAACGGACCGCAAAGGCCAGCCAGTCCCACATGATAGCAAGATCTTGCATGGGGTGTTCCTCCTACATTTTTTCCAAAGCTAGTGCATGACAGGATTATCGTGTATTAGGGAAAAAACCCAAGCTGCTTCAAAAAAAAACGAAGAATAGAATGGCCTATCTGGACAATATTCGGACCTTTGTCCGCGTTTATGAACTGGAAAACATGTCGGCGGCTGCGCGCGACTTGCGGATTTCCGCAGCCGTCGCATCGTCGCGCATTTCGCAACTGGAAGACCATCTGGATGTCAGGCTTTTTCAGCGCACAACGCGCCAGCTGAACCCGACCGAGCAAGGCAACACCTTCTATAAGGGCGCCATCAAGATCCTCGAAGCGGTGGACGAAGCCGAGGCAGACATCAGCGACATCACCCGGTCGCCCCGCGGAACGCTATATGTGGCCGCGCCGCTTGGGGTCGGTCAGAAATTCATCGCGCCTGCCGTGCCGAAGTTCCACGAGGCCTACCCCTTGATCAATATCCGCTTGCGCCTGTCTGACCGTAAGCTTGATTTGGCTGCCGAAGGGTTGGACGCTGCCTTTTTTCTGGGCGTGCCGGAGGATAGCAACCTGCGCATTCGCAAGGTGACGGATTGCCCGCGTGTCCTTTGCGCTTCGCCTGATTATATCAAGCGCCATGGACAGCCAACCAGCAGCGACGAGCTGAAAACAGACATGCATGTCTGCCTGAACCTGCGCTATCCGGGCGCGCCGGAATTCCAATGGCCCTTGCAAGCGCCTGATGGGGTCAAACGGGTCACGGTCTCGGGTCCATTCGAATCGGATCATGGCGAGATCCTGACCGGCTGGGCTTTGGCGGGGCACGGGATTGTCCTCAAGCCGCAGTTCGAAGTGTCAGATCACCTTGCCGCTGGCCGTTTGGTCACGGTTCTGGACAAAGAGCCGCCGCTTCCAATCCAGATGGCCTGTCTTTACATGCACAGACGCAGGCAAGACCCGAAGGCCCGCCTGTTCATCGATTTCATGGTCGATCATATTCTGGCGTCTATGCCGGACTAAGGCGAAACGCCTTAGCTGCCGCGATAGGTCGAATAGCCAAACGGCGACAGCAAAAGCGGCACGTGGTAATGCGCAGGCTCGGACATCCCAAAACGCAGCGGAACCACATCAAGGAACCGGGGTTCTTCAGGCGGGGTGCCTATAGCATCCAGATACGCACCCGTATGGAATACAAGCTCATATGTTCCGATGGCAAACTCACCAGCGGGCAAAATTTGTTCGTCCGTGCGGCCATCATCATTGGTCTTCAGGCTACGCAGGTGGGTGCGTGTCTCACCCTCGATCCGATACAGGTCGATCTCAAGCCCCTCAGCCGGGCAACCTCGGGCCGTGTCCAGAACGTGCGTTGTCAGATATCCGGTCATTTCGCGTCTCCTTCTGATTTGGCTCATTAATGTCGCGCGCTTGGTTATCAATACATAGAGAACTGTCAAAAAGCTCTTTCAAAAAAAATATGAAAGTTGCAGTGATTGTTTTGCGCTATAAGAAAACTGAAATTCAAGGAGACTCGCGTTGACCCGCTACACTCGTGACATGCGTGGCTACGGCCCAACACCACCTAATCCGCAATGGCCGGGCAATGCCAAGGTCGCGGTTCAATTCGTGTTGAATTACGAAGAAGGCGCGGAAAACTGCGTGCTTCACGGCGATGACGCGTCCGAGGCCTTCTTGTCCGACATTCCCGGTGCCGCCCCGTGGCCCGGCAAACGTCACTGGAACATGGAATCGATGTATGAATACGGCGCGCGCGCCGGGTTCTGGCGTCTGCACCGTCTGTTCACTGGCGCCGATATTCCGCTGACCATCTATGGCGTCGCCCGCGCGTTGTCGCGCAGCCCTGAACAGCTTCAGGCGATGAAGGATGCGGGCTGGGAGATTGCCAGCCACGGTCTGAAGTGGATCGAACACAAAGACATGCCCGAGGATGCCGAGCGCGCCTCGATCGAAGAAGCAATCAGCCTGCATACCGAAGTTGTCGGTGAACGGCCGCGCGGCTGGTATACGGGCCGGTGTTCGGAAAACACCGTGCGACTGGCCGCTGAAGAAGGTGGGTTTGCCTATGTGTCGGATACGTATGACGACGATTTGCCCTATTGGATGGAAGTCGGCGACCGTGATCAGCTGATCATTCCTTATACGTTAGAGGCCAACGATATGCGGTTCGCCACCGCCCCCGGCTGGGTGACAGGTGACGATTTCGGCCGCTATCTGACCGACGCGTTTGACACGCTCTATGCCGAAGGTGAAGCTGGGCGTCCTGCCATGATGACGGTCGGTCTGCACTGCCGCCTTGTGGGTCGCCCCGGCAAGATCGCCGGATTGAAGCGGTTCATTGACCACATTCAGGCCCATGACGGCGTCTGGACCCCGCGCCGCATCGACATTGCCGACCATTGGGCCAAGACCCATCCACCCAAACGGTTCGAACGCCCCAGTCAGATGGACAAGGCGCGGTTCGTGTCGCTGTATGGCTCGATCTTTGAGCATTCCCCCTGGATCGCCGAACGCGCCTTCGATCTGGAACTGGGACCGGCCCATGACAGCGCTGCGGGCGTGCACAACGCCCTGTCGCGCGCATTCCGTGTCGCGTCCGAAGAAGAGCGCCTTGGCGTTCTGACCGCGCACCCTGACTTGGCCGGGAAACTTGCCGCGGCGGGCGAGCTGACAGCCGAAAGCACCTCGGAACAAGCCGGGGCTGGTCTGGACTTCCTGACCAACGAAGAACGCGAAACATTTACCAAGCTGAACGACGAATATGTTGCAAAACATGGGTTCCCGTTCATCATCGCTGTGCGTGATCACGACAAGGCTTCGATCTTGGCTAACTTCAATGAACGGATCGACAACGACCGCGATACGGAATTCGCGGAAGCCTGCCGTCAGGTTGAACGCATCGCGCAATTCCGCCTGAAGGATCTGCTTCCGTGACTGAATTGCTTTCCACGCAGCCGCTGACATCAGCCGCGTTCGCCCCATACGGCGACGTGATCGAGGTCGAAGGCACGCCAGACAAGATCATCAACCAGGGCATGTGCGGTCGTCACCATGACCTTGCCCGGATGGATTTTGGCGATGGCCAAGCCGGCATCAGCCTGTTTGACGCCAAGGCGCGCCAGTTTCCACATGTGGTCGATATGGTCGAACGCCACCCGGACGGAAGTCAGGCCTTCGTGCCTGTATCAAAGGTGCCGATGCTTGTGGTTGTTGCCGATGATCAGGACGGCACTCCCGTTAATCTTAAGGCCTTCGTGTCGCAACCGGGCCAATCCATCAACTTGCTCAGGGGCGTGTGGCACGGTGTGCTCGCCCCAATCGAACAGCCAGGCCAGTTCATCGTTGTCGACCGGATCGGCGATGGCGCGAACCTGGAAGAGTATTGGTTCGACGACCCCTACGTCGTCGAATCCATAGCCTGATGCTCTTGCCCTAGAAGCTGGACATCAAAACAGTCAAACGGGAGGAAACCATGGCTGACAATTCTATTGGGACGGCAGAACAACTGCGCGATCCTAACTTTACCCCACCCCTACACAAGGCGATCCCGCTGGGCATCCAGCACGTCTTGGCGATGTTTGTATCAAACGTCACGCCCGCGATCATCGTGGCCGGTGCTGCCGGTTTCGGATTTGGGTCCAATTCACCCGATTTCCCGGAACTGCTGTATCTGATCCAGATGTCGATGCTGTTTGCTGGCATCGCGACGTTGCTTCAGACGATCACGCTGGGCCCGATTGGTGCAGCACTGCCCATCGTTCAAGGGACGTCGTTTGCGTTTCTGCCGATCATGATCCCGCTGGTTGCAGGCAAAGGCGTTGACGCGCTGGCGGCCCTGTTCACCGGCGTCATCATCGGCGGTATCTTCCATGCCATCATCGGGACATTTGTTGGCAGACTGCGCTTTGCCCTGCCCCCGCTTGTTACCGGCCTTGTCGTAACCATGATCGGTCTGGCGCTTGTGAAGGTTGGCATTCAGTATGCCGCTGGCGGTGTTCCCGCGATTGGCACCCCTGAATATGGCTCGCTTCTGAACTGGTCTGCGGCGTTGATCGTGATCTTCGTGACCCTTGGCCTGAAGTTCTTCACCAAAGGTATGTTGTCGATTTCGGCTGTGCTGATTGGTCTGGTCGTTGGGTACATCTATTCGATCATGGTTGGCATGTTGTCGATTGAAGCCATCACCGGATCGTGGAGCCGCGCCAGCGCCTTTGCCCTGCCGATGCCCTTCAAATACGGCTTCGAGCTGTCTGCCGCGGCGGTTATCGGCTTCTGCCTGATGGCCTTCATCTCGGCGATCGAAACGGTTGGCGACGTGTCGGGGATCACCAAAGGTGGTGCTGGCCGTGAAGCGACCGACAAGGAAATCCAGGGCGCGACCTACGCCGATGGTGTCGGCACGGCCGTTGCCGGTTGTTTCGGCGCGTTCCCCAACACCTCGTTCAGCCAGAACGTGGGCCTGATCGCCATGACCGGCGTGATGAGCCGCCACGTTGTGACCTGTGGCGCGATCTTCCTGATCATCTGCGGGCTGGTTCCGAAAGTCGGCGGCGTCATCCGCACCGTTCCGATTGAAGTTCTGGGCGGCGGCGTGATCGTGATGTTCGGCATGGTTGTGGCCGCCGGTATCTCGATGCTGTCGGATGTGGACTGGAACCGCCGCAACATGGTGATCTTCGCGATTGCCCTGTCCATCGGTCTGGGTTTGCAACTGGAGCCGGGCGCGCTTCAGCATATGCCTGATACAGCGCGTATCCTGCTGACCTCGGGCCTGCTGCCCGCAGCCCTGATCGCGATTGTCCTGAACCTGATCCTGCCGCACGAACTGGCGGATGAGGCAACCGAAGAAGTCTCCGGCGGTATGGCCGGACATGGACATGGTTCGATCGCGCGCGACGACCACGTATAACCAACATTCCGACGCCCCGCTCCGGGGCGTCGGACCAACCCAAAGTAGTGTCTAGATTTATAGAAATCCGCGGCCGCCGCCATCCATCGCCGCGATGTTTCTGACCCGCGTTCCCCGTATCCGACCGGACAAAATCAAGAAACTGTGTGGGCAAAGCCCACGCGATAGATCACTATCGCTTAATGAAAAGCACAAAACGGAGACCCCTCCATGGTTGATTTGCCCAATGATATCGATCCAATTGAATCTCGCGAATGGCAGGAAGCGATTGAAGACGTCATCGCCAGGGACGGCCCCGACCGCGCCCATTTCCTGCTGGATAAATCGGTTCAACAAGCCCGTGCGGCCGGCGCGAACCTTCCGTTTTCGGCCACCACGCCATATCAGAACACCATCCCGTCTGATGATGAGATCGAGATCCCCGGCGATCTGGACATGGAATGGCGCATCCGCACCATCAACCGCTGGAACGCCATGGCGACGGTCGTCCGCCGCAACAAGGAATCGTCGGAATACGGCGGGCATATCGCCTCGTTCGCATCCTCGGCGGTCATGTATGACATCGGGCTGAACCACTTCTGGCGCTCGAAATCTGCCATTCACGGCGGCGACCTTGTGTTTTTCCAAGGCCACGTGATCCCCGGTATCTATGCGCGCTCCTTCATGGAAGGCCGCATTTCCGAAGAGCAGTTGGAAAACTTCCGCTCCGAGGTCGATGGCGGCGGTCTTTCGTCCTATCCGCACCCATGGCTGATGCCCGATTACTGGCAATTTCCGACCGTCTCGATGGGTCTTGGCCCGCTGATGGCGATCTATCAGGCGCGGTTCATGAAATACATGCACAACCGCGGCCATATCGACATGGCTGACCGCAAGGTCTGGGTCTTCCTTGGCGATGGCGAGATGGACGAACCCGAAAGCCGCGGCGCGATTGATTTGGCCGCCCGCGAAGGGCTGGACAACCTGATCTTCGTCGTGAACTGCAACCTGCAACGGTTGGATGGCCCCGTGCGCGGCAACTCCAAAATCGTGCAGGAGCTGGAAGGCGACTTCCGCGGCGCAGGCTGGAATGTCATCAAACTGCTTTGGGGCAAAGGCTGGGACGAGTTGCTTGAAAAAGACACCTCGGGCCGTCTGCGTCAGTTGATGGATGAAACCGTCGACGGTGACTATCAGACCTTCAAATCCAAGAATGGTGCTTACATCCGCAAGCATTTCTTCGGCAAATACCCTGAAACGGCGGCGCTGGTTGAAGACTGGACCGATGACCAGATATGGGCGCTGCGCCGGGGCGGGCATGATCCGCAAAAGGTTTATACGGCCTTCAAACGCGCCTCGGACAACAAGGGCCAGCCCACCTGCCTGTTGGTGAAAACCGTCAAAGGTTACGGCATGGGCACCGGTGGCGAAGGCATGAACACCTCGCACCAGCAAAAGAAACTGGCTGTGGACCAGCTGCGTGCCTTCCGCGACCGTTTCGACATCCCCGTCAGCGACGAGGACTTGCCAAACGCCCCGTTCGTCAAACTGAACAATGCGCAAAAAGCCTATCTGGCGGATCAGCGCAAGAAGCTGGGCGGAGAGTTCCCCAAGCGTCACTGGCGCGACACCCCGAAGCTGGAAATCCCCGGCCTGGACAAGTTCGCCGCCCAGTTCAAGGGCACGGGCGAGCGCGAAATCTCGACCACCATGGCGTTTGTGCGCATTCTGACCACGCTTCTGCGGGACAAGAATATCGGCAAGAACATCGTTCCGATTGTGCCGGATGAAAGTCGCACATTTGGGATGGAGGGTTTGTTCCGGTCCGTCGGGATTTATAACCCCGAAGGGCAGAACTATACGCCCGAAGACGCCGATCAGATGATGTATTACAAGGAAAGCATCAACGGTCAGGTGCTTCAGGAAGGCATCAACGAAGCTGGCGCTATGGCCGATTGGATCGCGGCGGCGACGTCTTATTCCAATCACGGCGTGCCGATGATCCCGTTCTTCATCTACTATTCGATGTTCGGGTTCCAGCGGATCGGCGATCTGGCCTGGGCCGCAGGCGACAGCCGCGCGCGTGGCTTCATGCTGGGCGGCACCGCCGGACGCACCACGCTGAACGGCGAAGGCTTGCAGCACGAAGACGGTCACAGCCACATTCTGGCCGGCACCATCCCGAACTGCATCACCTATGACCCGACCTTCCAATACGAGGTGGCGGTGATCGTTCATAACGGGTTGCAACGGATGTATGTCGATCAGGAGGACGTGTATTTCTATCTGACCCTGATGAACGAAAACTATTCGCACCCCGACATGCCAATGGGCGTCGAGGACGAGATCATCAAGGGGCTTTACCGCCTGCAAGAGGTCAAGAAGCCCGGCAAGAAGCACGTGACCCTGATGGGGTCGGGCACCATTTTGGTGCAGGCAATCAAGGCCGCCGAAATGCTGAAAGAAGATTTCGGCGTCACGGCAGAAATCTGGTCGGCAACCTCGTTCAACGAATTGGCGCGCGACTGTCAGGATGCGGCCCGCTGGAACCGACTGAACCCGCTTTCCGACCCGCGCGAGCCTTTCGTGACCCAACAGCTGTCGAAGGCCAAAGGTCCGATCATCGCGGCGACCGACTACATGAAAAACTTCGCGGAACAGATCCGGTCTTGTGCACCGGGTCGCTATACGGTGCTGGGCACAGACGGCTTTGGCCGCTCGGACAGCCGTGTGAACCTGCGCCGCTTCTTTGAAGTGGACGCAAACCACATCGCCGCCGCCGCCATGGTGGACCTTTACCGCGACGGCAACGTCACGAAGAAACAGCTGCAAGATGCGCTTTCCAAATATGACATCGACGGCAACAAACCCAACCCGCGTTTGGTGTGAACGGACAGACAGGAGATTATACAATGACGATCGAAGTAAAAGTTCCCGACATCGGTGATTTTTCCGACGTGCCCGTTGTGACCGTTCTGGTCAGCGTTGGTGACGTGATTGCCGAAGAAGACCCAATTGTTGAATTGGAAAGCGACAAGGCGACGTTGGAAGTTCCTTCCCCCGCTGCTGGCAAAGTGGTCGAGATCAAAGTGGCCGAAGGCGACAACGTGTCCGAAGGCTCGCTTATTCTTCTGCTGGAAGGCGAAGGCGCTGCTCCGGCTGACGAGGCAGCACCAGCGGCCCCTGCTCCGGCTGCTCCGACCGCCGCTGCACCACAAGCCGCACCTGCACCAGCTGCCGCCCCGGCGGCTGTCACCGATGCCGGTTTTGGCAAGGCCCATGCCAGCCCGTCGGTGCGCGCCTTTGCCCGCCAGCTTGATATTGATCTGTCCAAGCTGAACGGCACGGGTCGCAAAGGTCGCATCCTGCGTGAAGACGTGACTGGCTTCCTGAAGACTCAGTCCGCACCTGCTGGTTCGAGTGCCGCGGCCAGCGGCGGCATGGGCATTCCGCCGATGCCAGCCGTTGATTTCAGCAAGTTCGGCCCCGTCGAAGATGTCGAAATGCCACGGATTAAAAAGCTCAGCGGCCCCGCGCTGCACCGTGCATGGCTGAACATTCCCCATGTTACTGTCGACGAAGAGGCCGACATCACCGAGCTGGACGCCTATCGCAAAGAACTGGATACGGCAGCCAAGGAACAAGGCTATCGCGTGACGCTTCTATCCTTCGTGATTAAGGCCAGCGTCTCGGCCCTGAAGGACCATTGGGAGGTCAACTCGTCAATCCATCCCGATGGTGACAAGCTGATCAAGAAGAACTTCTATAACATCGGCTTTGCAGCAGACACGCCGCAGGGCCTGATGGTTCCGGTCGTGAAAGACGCAGACCGCAAAGGTATCATCGAGATATCGAAGGAACTGGGCAGCCTGTCCGCCGCAGCCCGTGACGGCAAGTTGAAAGCCGCCGATATGTCCGGTGCTACCTTCACAATCTCGTCTCTGGGCGGCATTGGCGGCACCGGCTTTACGCCGATTGTCAACGCGCCAGAGGTGGCCATTCTGGGCCTGACGCGGGCCAAAATCTCGCCGGTCTGGGACAAAGCCAGCGAAAGCTTTGTGCCGCGTCTGATGCAGCCGCTTAGCCTGTCGTTTGATCACCGCGCGATTGATGGTGCGCTTGGCGCGCGCTTCAACGCAACACTGAAACACCTGCTCGGCGATGTGCGCCGGCTGATGCTGTAAGGGGAACGAAGACATGGATGTAAAAGTTCCTGATATTGGCGATTTCTCGGACATTCCGGTCATCGGCATTCTTGTGGCCGTGGGTGACACGGTTGCGGTCGAAGACCCGCTGTTAGAGTTGGAAAGCGACAAAGCCACGATGGAAGTGCCCTCGCCCGCCGCAGGTGTGGTGAAGGAAATCAAAGTGGCCGAAGGCGACACGGTGTCCGAAGGCTCGGTCATCATGGTGCTGGACGCAGCCGACGCGGGTGACGCGCCTGCCGAAGCAACGGCGGCCGCACAGGACGCCGCCGCCCCTGCCCCAGCCGCTATTGCGGCGACAGGCACGGCAACCGGCCCCGGTGATATTCACGGCGAAGTGGTTGTTCTGGGCTCTGGCCCCGGTGGCTATACCGCCGCCTTCCGCGCTGCTGACCTTGGCAAAAAGGTCGTGCTGATCGAAAAAGACAGCTCGCTTGGCGGGGTCTGCCTGAACGTGGGTTGTATCCCATCGAAGGCATTGCTGCACGCCGCCAAGGTCATCACCGAGGCGGAAGAGATGGGCGAGCACGGCATCACCTTCTCAAAACCCAAGGTGGACCTTAAGAAGCTTCTCGACTGGAAATCTTCGGTCGTGACCGGGCTGACGGGTGGTCTGTCCGGGCTGGCCAAGGGCCGCAAGGTTCAGGTCGTGAACGGCTATGGCCGCTTCTCTGGCCCGAACATGATCGAGGTGCAGACCGATGACGGCATCACCAAAGTCAGCTTCGATCAATGCGTGATCGCGGCGGGTTCCGAACCCGTCACCCTGCCCTTCATCCCGCATGACGACCCACGTGTGATCGATTCAACTGGCGCGTTGGAGCTTGAAGACGTGCCGAAGCGCCTGTTGGTGCTTGGCGGTGGGATCATCGGCTTGGAAATGGCCACGGTCTATGATGCGCTGGGGTCGAAAGTGACCATTGTTGAGTTCATGGATCAGATCATTCCGGGCGCCGACAAAGACATCGTGAAGCCTTTGCACAAGCGGATCGAGGGGCGCTATGAAGCGATCCTGACC
The DNA here is from genome assembly GCF_054482655.1 of Aliiroseovarius sp. CAU 1755. Lineage (NCBI taxonomy): Bacteria > Pseudomonadati > Pseudomonadota > Alphaproteobacteria > Rhodobacterales > Paracoccaceae > Aliiroseovarius > Aliiroseovarius sp. CAU 1755. The sequence continues at coordinate 376,052 of NZ_JBTLRH010000002.1, forward strand.
AAGACGAAAGTCACTGCGGTCGAGGCGCAGAAGAAGGGCCTGAAGGTCACGATGGAAGGCCCGGACGGCGAGAAAACCGACACGTTCGACAAGGTGTTGGTCGCGGTTGGACGCAAGCCCAACGGGAAAATGGTCGACGCCGAAAAAGCTGGTGTTGCCGTGGACGAACGCGGCTTCATCAACGTGGACAACCAGCAGCGCACCGGTGTGCCACATATCTTCGCCATCGGCGATGTGGTCGGCCAACCGATGCTGGCGCACAAAGCGGTGCACGAAGGCAAGGTCGCCGCAGAAGTCGCGGCTGGTGAAAAGCGCTTCTTTGACGCGCGCGTCATCCCGTCTGTCGCCTATACCGACCCCGAAGTGGCATGGGTTGGCCTGACGGAAACCGAGGCCAAGGCGCAGGGTATCAAGGTCGGCAAGGGCAGCTTCCCGTGGGCAGCCTCGGGCAGGTCACTGTCGCTGGGACGCTCTGAAGGGATCACCAAATTGCTCTTTGACGAGGCTGATGATCGGGTGATCGGCGCGGGCATCGTCGGCCCCAACGCGGGCGACCTGATCGCCGAAGTCGCGCTGGCGATCGAGATGGGCGCGGATGCGGTCGATCTGGGTCACACCATCCACCCGCACCCGACCCTGTCGGAAACTGTGAACTTTGCCGCCGAGATGTTCGAAGGCACGATCACCGACCTGATCCCGCCGAAGAAACGCAAGAAGTGATAGGTGGCCCGAACCGGGCCCGCAGAACGGACAAGGCGCGCCCATCGTGGCGCGCCTTTTCCTTTGTTGCAGCCCTTACCCCAGCCCCCTAAGAATGGGGCAACCCAAAGACGAGCATCCTTCATGCAAGACTTCATCATCCTTGCCATCGCGGCCTATGCGGCGGGTGTTTTGAACACCATCGCCGGTGGCGGCACCTTCCTGACCCTGCCCGCATTGGTCTTTACCGGCGTGCCAGTTGTGGCCGCGAACGCCACCAGCGCCGTTGCGGTTTTTCCCGGCTATCTGGGCGGCGCGATGGGGTTCTTGCCTGAGCTTAAAAGCTTTGACCGCAAACTGATGGTTAAACTGACATTGGTCACACTCGCGGGCGGGGTTGTCGGGGCGGGACTTCTGCTGATCTCGTCCGACAAGGCGTTCTCGGCCGTGGTGCCGTTTCTGCTGCTCGCGGCGACGTTGGTCTTTCTGTTTGGCAATCAGTTGCGCGACTGGAGCGCCAAGCACAGACGATCCGTCACCCCCTATGGCGCGGTCGGGCTGTTCTTGATCAGCATCTATGGCGGCTATTTCAACGGCGGGTTGGGGATCGTCCTTCTGGCGCTGTTCTCGCTTTGGGGCATGTCCAACATCCACCAGATGAACGGGCTGAAAAACGGGCTGTCCTTCGCGCTGTCCGCCATTTCTGTCGCGATCTTCGCGGTGGCGGGGCTGGTCGCCTGGCCGCAGGCGCTGGTGATGATGGTGGCGTCCACCATTGGCGGCTATACCGGTGCCCCCGTCGCCCGCGCGATCCCGGTGCCGGTCCTGCGCCTGATCATCGCCATTATCGGCTTCTCGATGAGCGCCGTTTTCTTTTATCGCTTCCTCGCGGCCTGACCCGTTAGGGCATCACGCTATGCAAGAATAATAGACCCGGCAGCCAGCCGGTCAGAACGCCCGTGGCAAAGGTCGTCGCGACCGTCAGCTTGCGGATGTTCCAGCCCAACCCCAGTTCCAGGAAATAGATAAACCACAACCCCGACCACGCTGCCCAGTTTGCCGCCATCCACATGCCCCAAAGGGATGGGGGCGCAGCCACGAAAGCCATGGGCAGAACGGTGATTGCGACGAACAGGCTGAACCAGCCAAGCCCGCGCCCGTCACTGCCGGACGCCCGGTTATAGGCGACCCACCCATAGGTGATCGCAAACAGCAGCGTCATCGCCGCGTCGCGCATCCCGGTCTGATCCGTCGCCCCGATGGCCAAGCCCAACGCGATAGAGGTCGAAATCGCCGCGACAGCCACATTGATCACGATGATCTCGCGATCTTCAATCCGACCCGCCAGCCAGATGCTGTTCAGCACCAGCACCGCGCCGACATAAAGCAAGGTGATCCCCAGCAACATGCGTTTTTCCTTTGCCAACAAGAAAGGGAAGGGACAAAGCCCCTTCCCCAATTTTACCAGCTTGTCAGATCAGTGGATCAGTGACCACCATCTGATTGCTTAGCGGCCTGCACCAGCTCTTCCTCTGACACGTCCTTGGTGCCGTTAAGCACGATGTTCAACACAACCGAGGCAATCGCCGCCAGAAGAATACCCGAGTGGATCAGCGGCTCGATCGAGTGCGGCAACCACATGGTGAACTGCGGCGCGATCAGGGGGATCATCCCCATGCCCAGCGAAATGGCGACGATCAGACCGTTGTAACGGTTGGTCTTGAAGTCAACGCCACCCAGAATGCGCACGCCAGTTGCGGCAACCATGCCGAACATCACCAGACCAGCACCGCCAAGAACGGCAACCGGCAGGGCTTCGACCAGCGCGCCCATTTTGGGCACCAGACCCAGCACGATCATGATCGCACCACCGGCCACACAGACATAGCGGCTACGGATGCCGGTCACGCCGACAAGGCCCACATTCTGACTGAAGGATGTATAGGGGAAGGTGTTGAACACCCCACCGATCAGCGTGCCCAGACCGTCTGTCCGAAGGCCAGCCGACAGCGACGGGCGTTCGATCTTCTTGTTGCACATCTCGCCCAAGGCCAGGAACATACCGGTCGATTCAATCATCACAACGATCATGACAAGCGTCATGGTCAGGATCATGATCGGATCGAAGATCGGCAAGCCGAAACGGAAAGGTGTGATCAGGGCAAACCAGCCCGCATGGCCGACACTGTCAAAATTCATCATCCCGATCGAGGCCGCAAAGACCGCGCCCACGATAATGCCCAGCAGGACCGAGATATTGGCAAGGAAGCCGGTTGCGAACTTCATCACAAGCACGATGGTCAACAGCACAAGGCCCGAGATCATCATGTTTTGCGGGGTGGCGTATTTCACGTTATCCACAGTCGGGGCCAGCTTCAGCCCGTTGGGGATTTCCGGCACAACGCCCGCGCCCAGCTCTTTCACTTGGTTCAGCCAGTCAATGTGGGACGGGTCCATGACCGAAGGGGCGGTGGGGCCGACAGGCAGACCGAAGATCCAGTTGATCCCAACGCGCATCAAGGTAACACCGATTACAAGGATGATCGTGCCTGTGACAACGGGTGGGAAGAATCGCAACATGCGACTGACCAGTGGCGCGATCAGCATCGCGATGATACCGGCGCCAATAATGGCCCCGAAGATCATTCGCGCCCCATCAACGCCGGGGTTTGCCACGGCGATCGACACCATGGGGCCGACCGACGCAAAGGTCACGCCCATCATGACGGGCATCTTGATGCCAAACCATTTGGACGCGCCCAGCGATTGGATGATGGTCACGACGCCACACACAAAAAGGTCGGCCGAGATTAGAAAGGCCACTTGTTCAGGGTTAAGTTTCAGAACGCGGCCAACAATCAGCGGCACGGCGATGGCCCCGGCATACATCACAAGAACGTGCTGTAGTCCGAGCGTGAAAAGTTTCGCGGGCGGCAGTTTCTCGTCAACTGCGTCCACGTCTGTAGTAAGTGCTGACACTTTGGTTATCCTCCTCCAATGTGTGTTTATGGCCGTGAGGTCGGAACGCTCCTACGGCGATCCTCGACCTACAACCCGATGCTCAGCCGTAGCTGGACACCGCAGATCCCGCCAATGCAGCGGTGTTCAAAATTCCCCTTACGGTGATCGAGGGCGTCACGATATGCACCCGATTTCCCATTCCCATCAGGATAGGGCCAACTTCCAGCCCCCCCGCGACCGACTTCAAAATATTGCGTGTGGCCCCTGCGGCATCCGTGTTGGCAAAGACCAGCACGTTTGCTTTGCCCGTCAGTCGCCCACCGGGGAACAGACGTTCGCGCAGGTCCGGGTCAAGGGCCGCGTCGGTGTGCATCTCGCCTTCGTATTCGAAGTTCAGATCCTGAGCGTCAAGAATGTCCAGAGCCCCGCGCATCGCACGACCCGAGGCACTGTCAAGGTTGCCAAACTGCGAGCCCGAACACAGCGCAATCCGCGGTGTGATCCCAAACCGCTGAACGTGACGTGCAGCGGCAACCACGGTTTCTGACAATTGTTGCGCAGTGGGCTCGATGTTGACATGCGTGTCGGCCACGAACATTGGGCCTTGATCAAGGATGACCAAAGACAGCGCGCCGACCGGATGCAATTCACCCTCGGCCAGCAGCTGTGTGGCATAGTTCAGGTGCCAACGAAACTCGCCAAAAGTGCCACAAACCATGCTGTCGGCATCGCCGCGACGCACCATCACAGCCGCGATCGCCGTGGTGTTGGTGCGCAGTATGGCTTTCGCCAGATCGGGCGTGACGCCTTTGCGCGCCAGAACACTATGATAGGTTTCCCAATAGTCGCGATAGCGCGGGTCGTTTTCCGGGTTCACAAGCTCAAAGTCCTTGCCCGGACGAATTTTCAACCCTTCGCGGTCCAATCGCGCCTCGACCACTTCGGGACGCCCAATCAGGATCGGCGTATCGACCCCTTCTTCGACCATCGACTGGGCGGCGCGCAACACGCGTTCATCTTCACCCTCGGCAAACACGATCCGGCGCTTGGCGGCACGGGCGGCATCGAACACACGGCGCATGATGGAATAGGACCGGAAGACCTCGCCCTGAAGCGTCGTCTTGTATTCGTCCAGATCAAGCGCGCGCGTGGCCACGCCTGACGCGATCGCGGCGCGTGCGACCGCTGTGGCAATCGTCGGCAGAAGGCGCGGGTCAAACGGTTTCGGGATCAGGTATTCCGGCCCAAAGGTCAGACGCTCGCCGCGATAGGCGACACCCACTTCCGCCGAGGTGGTTTCGCGCGCAAGGCTCGCAATTGCTTCAACGCAGGCCAGTTTCATCTCGTCATTGATTTCGGTCGCGCCACTGTCCAGCGCTCCGCGGAAGATGAACGGGAAACACAGCACGTTGTTGACCTGATTGGGGTAATCCGACCGACCCGTGGCGATCAGTGCGCCGGGGGCAACCTCGCGGGCGACCTCGGGCATGATCTCGGGTGTGGGATTCGCCAGCGCAAAGATGATCGGATCATCCGCCATTTTCGCGACCATCTCTTTGGTCAGCAAACCGGGGCCAGAGACACCAAGAAACAGGTCCGCCCCGACCATCGCATCATCGGTTGTGCGCATGTCGGTGTCGCGGGCGAATTCCTGCTTTTGCGTGTTCAGATCGGTGCGGCCCGTGTGCACCACGCCCTTGCTGTCCAGCATGGTGATGTGCTCTTTCTTGACACCCATCACCATCAGCATTTTCAGACAGGCAATGCCAGCAGCACCCGCGCCAAGGGCCACAACCTTAATCTTGGCCACATCCTTTTTCGCCACGATCAGCGCGTTGAACGCCGCCGCCGAAGCCACAATCGCCGTGCCGTGCTGGTCGTCGTGGAACACCGGAATGTTCATCTTCTGCTTGCACAGCTCCTCCACCAGAAAGCAGTCGGGCGCTTTGATGTCTTCAAGGTTAACCGCGCCAAAGGTGGGTTCCAGCTTGGCAACAATCTCGGCCAGCTTTTCGGGGTCGGTTTCGTTGACCTCGATATCAAAGCAATCAATGCCCGCGAATTTCTTGAACAGAACCGCCTTGCCTTCCATCACGGGCTTGGACGCTTGCGCGCCGATATTGCCCAGACCCAGAACGGCCGTTCCGTTCGAGATCACAGCAACCAGATTGCCTTTTGACGTATAGCGCGCGGCATCCGCCGGGTTCTTTTCGATCTCAAGGCAGGCATCCGCCACGCCGGGGCTGTAGGCATTCGAAAGGTCGCGTCCAGTGGCCATCGGCTTGGTGGCGCGGATCTCAAGTTTTCCGGGGCGTGGAAACTCGTGGTAATCCAAAGCTTCCTGACGTTTGTCGTCGCTTTTGTTGTCCAGTGCCATGTTCTGTTCCTCCTCCAAGGTGCGGGCCGCTGGGGCACCGCGTTCAGCATGCTGTGGGTTTGCGCCACGTGTTGTCATGCCGATACTAACCGCAAACGGTTCGGTCGTGTTGTCCGGTCATCCGGTAGGGGGTCGCCGACGGCCCGGCGACCTGAAAATGCTTAGAAATCGACCTCGATCGCGATGCCTTTCTCGATGGCCAGATCGACCACCTTTGAGGCGACGGCGAGGTCTTGCAGGCCAACGCCGGTGCCGTCAAACAGCGTCACTTCGTCGTCCGCGCTGCGGCCGGGATGGTCGCCATTGATGACCGCGCCAATTTCCGAGATGTCAGCCTGTTTCAGCGACCCGTTGGCAACCGCGTGCTGCGCTTCGCCAATGCTGATCGACTGCGCGATTTCGTCGGTAAAGACCGTGGCGCGCGCGACAAGGGCGGCTTCAACCTCTTGCTTGCCCTTGGTGTCGGTGCCCATGCAGGCAACATGCGTGCCCGGTTTGACCTGCGCGTCTTTCAGGATCGCCACTTGGCTGGACACGATCGTCACGATCACATCCGCCTGCGCGCCCAGTTCATCAAGGCTGACGCTTTCAAACGGCAGACCCAACTCGCCCGCAACCTTCTCAAGCGAGGCCAGTTTTTCGGGCGTCCGATTCCACGCGACGACTCTTTCAAAGTTGCGCTGCTCGGCCACGGCTTGCAGCTGGAACGTGGCTTGGTGCCCTGCCCCGATCATGCCCAGAACCTTGCTGTCCTTGCGCGCCAGATGCGCGACCGACACGGCAGCCGCAGCAGCGGTGCGCAGGGCGGTCAACAGGTTGCCACCGACGACGGCGCGGCATTTGCCGGTGTCGGCGTCGAACAGAAACACCGTTGACTGGTGGTTTGTCAGCCCTTTTTCGGCATTGCCGGGCCAGTAACCGCCTGATTTCAGACCAAGATTCAGCGCCGCCCGGTCGAACCCGGATTTGAACCCGTAAAGGGCATCGGCGTGACCAATCGCTTCACGGATCACCGGGAAGTTATAGGCCGACCCGCCCGCCATCGAGGCAAACACCTGTTCAACCGCATCAAAGTTGTCTTTGCGCGTCACAAGGGCGGCGATTTCTTTTTCGGGAACGATAAACATGTTCATTAATCCTAGAGAAATCGGTGGGACCAGACCCGGCCCCACCAGTTCAGGGAGGTTGTCTTAGTAAGCTTTGCCGCGCGCCGATACGGGCCAGACGGTTTCAACTTTGCCGCCCCGCACGCCCACATACCAATCATGCACGTTGCAGGTCGGGTCACAGTGACCGGGCACCAGCTTCAGCTTGTCGTTCACCTTCAACACGCCGTTCGGGTCGGCAACCACGCCGTGTTCGTCCGAGCATTTCAGGTATTCGACATCGTCACGGCCATAGATAAACGGCAGACCGCTATCGACTGATTGCGCTTTCAAGCCGGCGTCCACGATTGCCTTGTCAGCTTTCGAGTGGCTCATCACGGTGGTCAGGATGAACAGCGCGTTCTCCCATTCACCATCGTCGATGCGCTTGCCGTCCTTGTCGAGGATACGACCGTAATCGGCATCCATGAACGCGTAGGATCCGCATTGCAGCTCGTTATACACGTTCGAGGCACTCTCAAAGTAATACGACCCGGTGCCGCCACCGCCAACGATGTCACACTCCAGACCGTTGCTTTTCAGACCTTGAACCGCGTCGGCAACCTGCGCGATGGCCGCGTCCAGCTTTTCCTTGCGATCTTCATACAGGTCCATGTGCTGCATCGCGCCCTGATAGGCTTGGATGCCGGCGAATTTCAGGTTCGGGGCCGCGTCGATCAGCTTGGCGATGTTCACCACGTCTTGCGTGGTGTTGACGCCGCAACGACCTGCGCCGCAGTCAATCTCGACCAGCGCTTCAAGCACTGTGCCCGCCGCTACTGCGGCATCTGACAGCGCTTTGACGTTCTCGGGGTCATCTACACAGACCAGAACGCGCGCGCCCAGTTTCGGCATTTCAGCCAGACGTTTGATCTTGGCCGGTTCCGTCACTTGGTTCGACACCATCACGTCCTTGATGCCGCCACGGGCAAAAACTTCAGCCTCAGAGACCTTCTGGCAGCATACGCCAACAGCCGCGCCAAGGTCTTGTTGCAGCTTCAGCACGTCCACGGATTTGTGCATCTTGCCGTGGGCGCGGTGACGCATCCCGTGCGCTTTGGCATAGTCGCCCATCTTCTTGATGTTACGCTCAAGCGCATCAAGGTCCAGGATCAGACATGGCGTTTGGATATCCGCCTCGTCCATGCCGGGTTTGGCGGGAATGTCGAAACCCACGTCGAACTTCGAAAAATCAGTCGGTGCATTCATTGTTCAGTCTCCCAATCAGGTGTTCAGCCACGGCAGTTTGTCCAGATCGACATTGCCGCCAGTGATGATGATGCCAACACGTTTGCCTTTGAACGTGTCGGGGTTTTTCAGGATCGTGGCCAGAGGCACGGCGGAGGATGGTTCCATCACAACGCGCAGGTGCTTCCAGGTGATTTTCATCGCCTCGATGATCTCGGGGTCGGACGCAGTATAGATGTCGGACACGTGGTTTGACACGAAATGCCACGTCAAATCCTTCAAGGGCACCAGCAAACCATCGGCGATGGTCTTGGGCGCGTCGTCGGCAATGATATGCCCCGCCTTGAAGCTGCGATAGGCATCGTCCGCCTGTTCCGGTTCCGCCGCGATGATCTTGGTTTCCGGCGCAAGGTTGGACAGGGTCAGGCAGGTGCCTGAAATCATGCCACCACCACCGATGGGGGCAACGACGTAATCCAGCCCATCGACCTGCTCGATCAGCTCTTTCGAGCATGTCCCCTGCCCCGCAATCACACGCGGGTCATTGTAGGGATGCACGAAATCGCCACCGGTTTCGGCCTGCACCTTGGCGAAAGTTTCCTCGCGCGAGGTCGTCGACGGCTCACATTCGGTGATATTGCCGCCATAACGGCGCACGGTGTCTTTCTTGGCCTGCGGCGCGGTGTGCGGCATGACCACGTTGCACGGAATACCGCGCAACATGGCTGCATAGCTGAGGCACGAGGCATGGTTGCCCGACGAATGCGTCGCCACACCCTTCTTCGCCTGTTCCTCATCCAACCCAAACACCGCGTTCGAGGCACCGCGCACCTTGAATGCGCCCGGCGTCTGGAAGTTCTCGCACTTGAAGAACAGTTTGGCGCCCGTCAGCTCGTCCAGATAATCCGACGTGCGAACTGGAGTCCGAAGAATATGTGGCTTGATGCGCTCATGAGCGACAAGCATGTCTGCAAGCGTTGGGATATACATTGTCGTGGTATCCTTCCCGATTAAACAGCGTTGTTGCGATAGTATTCCTGCGCCGCGGCAACACCCGAGCCCAGTTTGATATCTAGACCCAGATCAACCATCACCATTTCGGCGGTGCCGATCCCTGACAGTGTCATAACATCGGTCAGGCTGCCAAGGTGGCCGATACGGAACACCTTGCCGGCGACCTCGCCCAGTCCAACACCGAAAGCGACGCCGTATTTGTTGGCCGCATGGGTGACGATATCCGTGGCGTTGAAGCCTTCGGGCGTTTTGATCGCGCTGACGGTGTCAGACTGCACGTCTTTCGATACCGCGCAAAGCTCAAGACCCCAAGCGTTGACCGCCTGACGCACACCTTCCGCGATGCGGTGGTGACGGGCAAAGACGTTTTCCAGACCTTCATCAAGGATCATCTTGCACGCTTCGTTCAGACCATTCAACAGACCGACCGCAGGCGTATATGGATAGGCGTTGTTCGCATAGCCATTGCCCATGTCACGCACGTCAAAGAAGGTGCGCGGCAGCGTGGCGGTTTCCAGTGCGGCCATGGCTTTCGGCGAGAAGCCGACAATCGCCAGACCGGCGGGTAGCATAAAGCCTTTCTGCGATCCAGTGACGGCGATATCCACGCCCCATTCGTCCATGCGGAAATCCATCGACGCGATCGAGCTGACACCATCAACGAACAGCATCGCCGGGTGGTTTGCGGCGTCCAGAGCCTTACGCACGGCGGCAATATCCGACCGAACACCGGTTGCGGTTTCGTTATGTGTGGCCAGAACTACCTTGATCTCGTGGTTCTTGTCCGCTTTCAGAATGTCGGCGTATTTGTCGGCAGGCAGCCCGGCACCCCAAGGGGTTTCGACGATCTGCACGTCCAACCCGTGACGCTGACACATATCAATCCAGCGGTGGCTGAACATACCGTTGCGCGCGGCCAGAACCTTGTCGGCTGCGGAAAGCGTGTTGGTCAGCGCGGTTTCCCAGCCACCTGTGCCAGTCGACGGGAAGATGAAAATCTTGGCCGTCTCGCTTTTCAAAATCTGCTTCACACCCGCTAGGGCCGGATGCAGGATTTGCCCGAACAAGGGCGAGCGGTGATCCAGTGTCGGCATGTCGACAGCCTTGCGCAGGCTTTCGGGCATGTTGGTCGGACCTGGAATGAATACGGGGTTCTGGAAGCTCATGATTCTGCCCTCCTATTGGCGGTTTCAACAACAGTAACCAAGGGGTCGATCCGGTGATATATTTTTGAAAAAGTATTTCATTATTGGGTTAATCATGTTATTAGCAATTATTATCAATGGTTTGACTTTTTCACTAATCGAGCACGACTTTCAATATTTTCCAGAAGGTCTTGTTCGTTTTGTTCGAAGGGAATGAAAATGGAAGCCCCCAAACGGCGGATGGGTCGCCCGAAAAGCTTTAATCCCAATGAAAAGCAGACCACCATTCTGGCCTTGGATCGGGCTTTGGATGTGCTGGATACGTTGGCCCATGCAAACGGCATGACCTTGTCCCAACTGTCATCGCATCTGGACCAATCCCCGGCAACGATGCACCGGGTTCTTGCAACTTTGCATGCCAGAAATTTCGTTGAAATGGATCAGCGCACCCAGACCTGGCACATCGGATCGGCCGCGTTCCGTATAGGATCGGCCTTTTTGCGCCGCAGCAGCATCGTGGAACGCAGCCGCCCCATCATGCGCGAATTGATGGAGGCAACAGGCGAGACCTCGAACCTTGGGATCGAACGAAACGGCGACGTGATGTTCATCAGTCAGGTTGAAACGCACGAATCCATCCGCGCGTTTTTTCCGCCCGGCACCCTGTCGCCCATGCACGCCTCCGGCATCGGCAAGGCGTTGCTGAGCTGTTATTCGGACCACCGCGCGGACCAGTATTTCCGCACGGCCAGCCTGACTCAGTTTACTGGCAAGACGATCACACTGCCCTCTGCCCTGAAAGAAGAGATGAAAGGCATCCGCGAAAAAGGCTGGGCGTTCGATGACGAGGAAAAGGCCGAAGGTATGCGCTGCATCGCCGCCCCGATCCGGGACATCTATGGCGAGGCGGTGGCGGGCATTTCGATTTCCGGCCCCACCCACCGGATACCGGAAAGCGAGGTCGAGAGGATCGGCGCATTGGTGGCCGACGCGGCTGCGCGGGTGTCGCGCGGCCTTGGGTCGCCTTAGATCTTGGGCGCGTTCAGGGTCATGTGCCGGTTCACGTCTTTATAAAGCAGATACCGGAACGGCCCCGGCCCACCCGCGTAACAGGCCTGCGGGCAGAAGGCGCGCAGCCACATGTAATCCCCGGCCTCAACCTCGACCCAATCCTGGTTCAGGCGATAGACGGCTTTGCCCTCAAGCACATACAGCCCGTGTTCCATCACGTGGGTTTCCGCGAAGGGAATGACGCCGCCCGGCTGGAACGTGACAATCGTCACATGCATGTCATGGCGCAGATCGTTGGGGTCCACAAAGCGGCTGGTCGCCCAAGCGCCATCCGTATCCGGCATGGCCGTTGGGGTGATGTCGTTTTCATTGGTGACGAACGCCTCTGGCGCGTCCAACCCATCGACCGCCTGATACTGCTTACGAATCCAGTGGAAACGCACCGGTGCCTTGCCATTATTGCGCAACGACCACTTGGTCTGCGGCGGCAAAAAAGCATATCCGCCCTCGCCCATCTCGTGCGCAGTGCCATCAATCGTCAGGGTCATGGACCCTTCGACGACAAACAACACCGCCTCGACACCGTCTTCGGTTTCGGGCCGTTCGCTACCACCACCCGGCAACACCTCGGCGATGTATTGCGAGAACGTCTCGGCAAACCCCGACAGCGGGCGCGACAGCACCCAGAACCGCGCATCGTCCCAGAACGGCAGAAGGCTCGTCACGATGTCGCTATAGGTCCCCTTTGGGATAACGGCATAAGCTTCGGTGAACATCGCCCGATCTGTCAAAAGCTGGGTCTGGGGGGGCAATCCTCCGTGCGGTGCATAATAGGTGGAGTTGGTCATGATCGGGCCCTCTGATATAAACTCATCTTTCATACAATCTGTTTGCAGTCACCAAACCAACCTTTTTCGTTTCCGATATTAATTGAAGGATTGATTGGTTTTTTTTGATAAATGGTGCCGCGCAGCCAATCGCGGCATCGCCCGAGACGTCGCACCCGCCATGCGGCACGAAGACCTCAGACCCGGAAAGCCCTTGCCGCTGCGTCCGGCTTGCCGTTATCTGCTCTTCGACCATGAGACACTTGCTGATTGCCAAACCCCTTGCCCGCGCCACCCCATCTGCATGTCGGCAGGTGCTTTGCGCAATCACACTGGCCTTGTCGTGGGCGGGTGCGCTGCCCGCGACCGCCGACCAGCTGACCGTATTCGCAGCCTCAAGCCTGAAGGGAGCACTTGACGAAATCGCCACCCAGTTCGAGGGCGAAACAGGGCACAAGGTCACGCTCTCCTATGCGGGGTCATCGGTTTTGGCGCGGCAGATCACGCTAGGTGCGCCGGCTGATCTGTTCGTGTCTGCCAACCAAGACTGGATGGATGTCTTGCAAGCCGCAGGTGTGCTTGTCGATGGCACGCGCAATGATGCCGTGGGCAACACGCTTGTCATGGTGGCGCCCGCAACCGAAACCGACCCGGCCACGTTCGACCTGAAAGCGGAGGGCGCGTTGATCGCACGTCTTGGCGACGGTCGGCTGGCCATGGGCTTGGTCAATGCTGTGCCCGCAGGAATTTATGGCAAGGCCGCGCTTGACCATTTCGGACTGTGGGACACCGTTGCCCCGCGTGTGGCGCAGTCGGACAATGTGCGTGCAGCGCTGGCGCTTGTGGCACTGGGGCAAGCCCCGCTTGGCATCGTCTATGCAAGCGACGCGAGGGCCGACGCCCGCGTGCAGATCATTTACGCGTTTCCTGAAGGCAGCCACCCACCGATCCGTTACCCTGCCGCAGCCATTGTCGGTGGGAACACGCCGCTGGCAGAGCAGTTTCTGGACCGCTTGGCCTTGCCCACGGCACGCGCCGTTTTCGATGCGCACGACTTTGCAACACTGGAGCCATCGTGATGTCTTGGCTTGGGGCAGAGGAATGGCAGGCCGTCGCATTGTCGCTGAAGGTCGCCTTTTGGGCCATGACATTGTCGCTGCCCTTGGCGATTTTCGTGGCCTACGCACTTGCTCGCTGGCAGTTCGCTGGCAAACAGATCGTGAATGGGCTGGTGCATCTGCCTTTGATCCTTCCGCCGGTGGTCACCGGCTATCTGTTGCTGCTGACCTTCGGTGTGACCGGTCCGGTTGGTCGCGGTCTGGACCTGATCGGTATCAATTTCGCCTTTCGATGGACGGGGGCCGCTTTGGCCGCAGCCATCATGGGCTTTCCATTGATGGTGCGTGCCATACGCCTGTCGATCGAGGCCGTTGATACCCGTCTCGAAGACGCAGCCGCGACACTGGGGGCAAACCGGTTGATGGTTTTTGCAACTGTCACCCTGCCGCTCGCGCTGCCCGGTATCCTTACGGGGGCCATCCTTGGTTTTGCCAAGGCGATGGGAGAGTTCGGCGCCACCATCACCTTCGTCTCCAACATTCCCGGCCAAACGCAAACCCTGCCTTCGGCCATTTATGCCTTCTTGCAGGTTCCCGGCGGGGAAAGCGCGGCGGCGCGGCTGGTGGTGATCTCGATCGTGATCGCCATGACCGCGCTTGTCTTGTCCGAGGTGCTTGCCCGCCGCGTTGCCAACCGGATGGAGGGCACATGACACCTGCTGCACTTTCCGTTCACCTTCAAAAAGAAATGGCCGGGTTTGCCCTTGATATCGGCTTTGACGCGCCCTCAGGGCTGACGGTGTTGTTTGGGGCCTCGGGGTCAGGCAAGACATCCGTGATCGACGCGGTCGCCGGGCTAAACCGGGCGGCGTCAGGGCGCGTCGCACTGGGCGATACGGTGCTGATGGACAGCGCCACTGGGCTGCATGTGCCGACCCATTTGCGGCGGCTTGGGTATATCTTTCAGGATGCCCGCCTGTTCCCCCATATGACCGTTCGACGAAACCTGAACTTTGCGCGCACGGTATCGCGTGCCCCGGCGGACCCGACAGAGTTTGACCGGGTGGTCGATATGCTCGGCCTGTCGCATCTGCTTGCCCGCCGGCCGGCCCGTTTGTCTGGCGGAGAAAAGCAACGGGTGGCAATCGGTCGCGCGTTGCTGGCCCGCCCGAAGCTGATCTTGGCTGATGAACCGCTGGCCGCGCTGGATGACGCACGCAAGGCCGAAATCTTACCGTATTTCGAACGGTTGCGGGACGAAAGCGATGTGCCGATCCTTTACGTCACGCATTCCGCGCCCGAGGTCGCACGGCTGGCCACCACCGTCGTCGCGCTGGATGCGGGTCGAGTGATCCGCCAAGGCTCCGCCGCCGAGGTGCTTGGTGATCCCAGCTTTGCCCCCGGCGGGGATCGCGCCATGGGAGCCGTGATCGAAGCGCGGGTGAAAACGCATCATGATGACGGGTTGACCGAGCTTGACGCGGGCGGCCTGCCACTGCTTTTGCCCCATGTGGCCCAGTCGCCCGGTAACAGGTTGCGTCTGCGCATCGCAGCGCAAGACGTGATCTTGTCAAAGACCCGGCCCGAAGGAATGTCGGCTCTGAACATTCTGCCCGGCACCATTGCTGACATTCGCATGGGCGACGGGCCGGGGGCTGTCGTTTCACTGGACACAGCCGCCGGGCGGGTGTTGGCGCGGTTGACCAAACGCTCGGTTCATTCATTGGAATTGCGGCAGGGATCAGAGGTGTTCGCTGTGGTGAAATCAGTCGCCGTCGCGCCGGGCGATGTCAGCGGACCAGCCCGTTAAAGCTTGTCGCGCAAGGAAAACCAGAACATCGCGGCCACCAGCAAGGGCCAGCGCATCGCGACACCGCCGGGAAAACGTGGCGTGGGCACCGACGCCATCATATCGAAGCGTTCCGCCTGACCGGCAATCGCTTCAGCCGCCAATTTGCCGCCCAGCGTCGCCATCGAAACCCCATGCCCAGAATAACCAGAGGCTGTAAGAACATTGCCTTGAAGCCGTGCAAAATGTGGCATCCGGTTCAGCGTGATCCCAAGCGTTCCGCCCCATGCATAGTCGATCCTGGTGTCTTTTAGCTGCGGATAGATCTCTAACATCGGCTTTGACACCAACTTGACGATGTCTTTCGGGAAGCGGTAGCCATAGCTTTCTGCGCCGCCAAACAGCATCCGGTTGTCTTCTGAAAGGCGGAAATAGTTGATCACGAACTTGCTGTCCGCAACGGCATGACCTTCGCGGATCAGCTCTTTGGCAAAGCCTTCGTCTAGCGGTTCTGTGGCAAGGATGTAGTTGTTGATTGGCATAACGCGGGCCGCGACATGTGGTTCGGCATGACCCAAATACCCATTGCACGCCCAAAGCACATGTTTGGCCGATACTTTTGCGCCGTCCGTTTCCACCCGCACAGTAGGGCCGTCGGTCACCTTGGTCACGCGGCTGACCTCGTGAATCCGGGCGCCTTTTGCCGTGGCAGCCCGCGCAAGACCGAAGGCATAGCGCAGCGGGTGAATGTGCCCCGCCCCCATATCCAACGTGCCGCCGTGATACGCCTTTGAACCGCAAAGGTGGCGCATTTCTTCCCGGTCGACGGCGCGGATCAGGTCATAATCATAGTCTTCATTCAGCTTGCGGGCATAGGCGTGATTGTGTGGCACGAACCGCGCACGGTGGTCAGCATGAAGGATGCCGTCCACATAATTGGCATCAGGGGCGTGGGCGGCGACTAGATCGCGGACAAGCTGCACGCTTTCCAGCGCCAGATCCCAAAGCTTGCGCGCATCGTCCTTGCCGACCATCTCCTCCAGTTCATCCTGTTCAAGGCGCTGGCCCGTGCCAACCTGACCGCCATTGCGACCCGAGGCACCGAAACCAACGCGGTGCGCTTCCAACAGCAGCACATCAAAGCCACGCTCGGCCAGATGCAGCGCGGCAGACAGCCCGGTAAACCCGCCCCCGATAACGCAGACATCACATGCCAGATCGCCCTGCGCCGCCGGGTATGGACCCGGTGCATCGGCGGTCGCGCTATACCACGACGCCGGGTAGGCGCCGACCTTGTCGTTGGCGGTCAGAATGTCCATCAGTGTCCCCTGAAGTGGAAAAAGCCGGCACAGAGGCCGGCCTTGCCCGGATCAATCAGCCTGCGACCAGCAAGCCCTTTTGCTTCACGATCTCATACGCCTCATCCAGCGATTTGCGCGCGCGTTCGATCAACGTATCAATTTCGTCCGGTGTGATGACCAGCGGCGGCGAAATGATCATCCGATCGCCCACGTGGCGCATGATCAGGTTGTTGGCAAAACACCGTTCACGGGTGATGTATCCAACCGTGCCGGCATCTGCGGCGAACGGCGCGCGGATCGCCTTGTCGGGGGTTAGCGCAAGCGACGCCATCAGCCCGACGATTTTGGTCTCGCCCACAAAGGGATGATCTGCCAAGGCGTTCCATTTTTCGGCCAAATACGGAGCCGCCACATCACGCACATGCTCGACAACGCCTTCTTCTTCCAGAATTCGCAGGTTTTCCAACGCGACAGCACAAGCGACCGGATGGCCGGAGTAGGTGTAGCCGTGGTTAAACTCGGTCGCGGCCAAAACCTCTGCGACCTTGTCCGACACGATCGACGCGCCGATCGGGATGTAACCAGAGCTAAGACCCTTGGCGACGGTCATAATGTCAGGCTTGATGTCCAACGTTTGGCTGCCGAACCAGTTGCCAGTGCGCCCAAAGCCGGTGATTACCTCGTCTGCGATCAGCAATATGTCGTATTTCTTGCAGATGCGTTGAATTTCGGCCCAATATCCGTCGGGCGCGACGATCACGCCGCCAGCGCCTTGGACCGGTTCGCCGATAAAGGCTGCGACCTTTTCAGGGCCAACTTCCTTGATCTTGGCTTCCAGTTGCTGGGCACGCTCCAGACCGAACGCCTCCGGCTTCGTATCGCCGCCCTCTGCATACCAATGCGGCTGGTCGATGAATTCGATGCCGGGGATCGGCAAACCGCCCTGCCCGTGCATCCCTTTCATGCCCCCCAGCGATGTGCCGCCGATGGTTGAACCGTGATAGGCATTCCAGCGCGAGATGATCACGTCGCGCTCGGGCTGGCCCTTTTCGGCCCAATAGGTGCGCACCATGCGAATATTGGTGTCATTGGCGTCCGAGCCGCCATTGGCATAGAAAACGTGGTTCAAGTCGCCCGGCGCAAGTTCGGCCAGTTTCTGGGCCAGCGCGATGGCGGGCACATGCGTTGTCTGGAAAAATGTATTGTAATAGGGCAGCTCGCGCATCTGGCGCGCGGCGACATCGGCCAGTTCCTCTCGGCCATAACCGATATTCACACACCACAGACCCGCCATGGCATCAAGAACCTGCTCACCTTCACTGTCCTTCAGCCAAATGCCATCAGCGGATGCGATCACGCGCGCACCCTTCTTCTTCAACTCTCCATCCGAGGTGAAGGGGTGCATATGGTGGGCGGCATCGATGGCCTGAAGTTCAGCCGTGGGCAGATGATTTGTGATCTTGTTCATGTCAGGACCTCCTGGAAACTGTCGAAAGCGGGGATGACAGGCATGGAATCATACGATGCCGCAGCCCTACGAAAAGCTGGCCCCAGAATATGATCAAAAATCGGAGTGTCAACGTCCAGAGAAGAATCTGATCAAATCTTTTCGGCCATCAGCGTTTCACGAACTTGGGCGATTCCCTGTTCGATATCGCCACGGATCGCGGCTGCGACTGCATCGGCGTCACCAGCCTTGATCGCCTCCATTGCCTCTGCGTGCTTGTCGGGCAGGTTCGCGGTGCCATAGCGCCCCAGCACCACCCGCAAGGACGGCCCGGCGCGCAGCCAAAGCATGTTGGCAATCGAAGAAAGCACTTCGGTTTCGGCCTGATCATACAGAAACGCATGAAAGCGGTAATTGTTTTCAAGATAGCCGCGCACATCGCCACGATCGATCGCCGCATTCAGGTGGTCATCATAGTCCGCCAGCCGCGCCAATGCGTCGCTTGTGATCTTGATTGTTGCCTTTCTTGCCAATTCAGGCTCGATACAAAGCCGTGCAAACGCGATTTCATCCCACTGAGCCATATCGGGTTCAGGCACGGACACACGGCGATTTCCCTTGAAGACCAGCGCACCTTCGGATGTGAGCCGCCGAATAGCTTCGCGCACCGGTGTCATGCCAACACCTAGCGTGCCAACAAGTCCTTGAATGGTGACGGGCTGCCCCGGTGCAAGTTCTCCGAAAAGAATCATCTCGCGAAGTTTGCGGTAAACACGCTGGTGATCGGGCAGCTTCACAGGTTTCTCGGCCATGTGACCTCCGTCTGACACAAATGTTTTGCCTATTGTGGCACGAAAGATAATCTTTGGAAGCAAACTACTACGTCTCGAAAAATATTACCATATTGCGCGATGGGCTTTTTTTTGATCAAATGTAGCCAATCGAGGGTCAAACCTCAAAATCAGGGAGAACCAAACATGAAGAAGACTTGGGTAACGTTCGGCATCGCCGCCGCACTGGGGGCAAGCGCCGCCATGGCCGAAGAAGTGCGCGTCTATAACTGGTCCGACTATATCGACGAAGATCTGCTGGCGAAATTTGAAGAAGAGACCGGGATTGATCTGGTCTATGACGTATTCGATTCAAACGAAGTTCTGGAAACCAAGATGCTGGCCGGTGGTTCAGGGTATGATGTGGTTGTGCCGACCGCTGACTTCCTGCAACGCCAAATCACCGCAGGCGCATTCCAGAAACTCGACAAGTCAAAGCTGCCGAACATCGCCAACATGTGGGACGTGATTGAAGCGCGCACCGCACAATACGACCCCGGCAATGAGTATTCGATCAACTATATGTGGGGCACGACGGGGCTTGGGATCAACGTTGGCAAGGTGAAGGAAATCCTTGGGGACGACGCGCCAATCGACAGCATGGAACTGGTGCTAAACCCTGAGAACATGGAGAAACTGGCGGAATGCGGTGTGCATTTCCTGGACGCCCCCACCGAGATCATCCCGATGGCATTGAAATATCTGGGTGAAAATCCTGACAGCGCCGACCCGGACGTAATTGCAAAGGTTGAACCTGTCCTGCTGGCGGTCCGCCCTTATATTCAAAAGTTCCACAGTTCAGAATATATCAACGCGCTGGCCAACGGTGATATCTGTGTCGCTGTCGGATGGTCTGGTGATGTGCTGCAAGCACGTGACCGCGCAGCAGAAGCCGATAATGGCGTCGAGATTGCGTATAACGCGTTTACCGAAGGGTCGCTGATGTGGTTTGACCAGATGGCAATCCCGACCGACGCGCCAAATCCGGACGCGGCGCACACATTCCTGAACTTCATCATGGATGCGGAAAACATGGCCGCAGCGTCGAATTACGTCTATTACGCGAATGGCAACAAAGCCTCGCAAGAGTTTCTTGTAGAGGACGTAATTGGCGACCCGGCGATCTATCCGGGTGAAGAGACTGTAAAGAACCTCTATACTAAATCGCCTTATGAATCGAAGGTGCAGCGCGTGTTGACGCGTATGTGGACCAAGATCAAATCGGGCACCTAAGCCCTAGCCTTTGCGCCTCCCGCATGGATTGCTCCTGCGGGGGGCGCCACCTTTTCCCCTCCCGAGGTTATCATGTCTGACGCCGCCACCGCACCGGTCTCTGTTTTCGCACCATGGGAAGACACCCAGGCCAAGCCTTTGATCCAGTTCCAGAATGTCACCAAACGCTGGGGTGACTTCACTGCGATTGACGACCTTTCCATCGACATCTATGCGCAGGAATTCTTCGCGCTTTTGGGCCCGTCTGGCTGTGGCAAAACCACGATGATGCGGATGCTTGCCGGATTTGAAACGCCAACCGAGGGAAAGATTCTGATCGACGGGCAGGACGTGGCTCATATCCCGCCAAACAAGCGCGCCGTGAACATGATGTTTCAAAGCTATGCGCTGTTTCCGCACCTGTCGGTGGCTGAGAACATCGCGTTCGGCTTGAAACGCGACAAACAGCCAAAAGACAAGATCGAAGCGCGTGTCGAGGAAATGCTGTCTCTTGTCCAATTGAACAAATTCGCCAACCGCAAACCGCATCAAATCTCGGGCGGTCAACGCCAGCGCGTCGCGCTTGCGCGGTCACTGGCGAAAGCTCCGAAACTGCTGCTCTTGGACGAACCGCTTGGCGCGCTGGACAAAAAGCTGCGCCAAGACACCCAGTTTGAACTGATGGACATTCAGGAAAAGACCGGCACCACCTTCGTGATCGTGACCCACGACCAGGAAGAGGCGATGACCGTCGCCAGCCGGATCGCTGTGATGGATCATGGCAAAATCATTCAGGTGGATACGCCTTCGAAGATTTATGAAGAACCGAAATCCATCTATGTGGCAGACTTCATTGGCGACGTGAACCTGATCAGGGGCAATGTGACCAAGACCAGCGAAGGGCATGCGTCCATCAGTTGGGCCGAAGGGCAATCAGAACTCACAGGTATCGCACGCAGCGAAATAGAAGCAGGCGCGGTTGCGACCTTGGCGGTGCGGCCCGAAAAACTCAGCATCTATACCTCACGCCCCAAGGACCAGACGAACGTGATCAAGGGCAAGGTTCTGGACATCGCCTATCTTGGCAACATGTCCACTTATGTGATCGAGACTGCCTCGGGTGAAACGATCAAGGCGCAGGTCGCCAACACAAGACGCATCCAACGCCGCCAGATCACGTGGGAAGAAAAGGTCTGGCTTAGCTTCACCGACACGGCCGGCGTGGTGTTGAACCAATGAAACGCTTTGGCCTGATCTCTGTTCCCTATCTGTGGCTTCTCGCCCTGTTTCTGGTGCCGTTCCTGATCGTGCTGAAAATCAGCCTGTCAGACACCGCACTGGCCATTCCGCCCTACACCCCGACGCTTGATATCTCGCAAGGGTGGGAAGGCATCAAGGCCTGGTGGACTGCGCTTGATCTGGAAAATTACTTCTGGCTCGCCTCGGACGATCTTTACTGGAAGGCGTATCTGTCCAGCCTGAAGATCGCAATCATCTCGACCATCCTAACGCTGATGGTCGGTTATCCCATCGCCTATGGGATGAGCCGCGCGCCGGACGAATGGCGCCCGACCCTGATGATGTTGATCATCCTGCCATTCTGGACCAGCTTCCTGATCCGCGTTTATTCGTGGAAAGCGATCCTGTCGAACGAGGGGCTGTTGAACCAGCTTCTGATGTATCTGGGCGTTATTCAGGAACCGCTGGTCATCCTGAACACCAACCTCGCCGTCTATATCGGCATCGTTTACACCTATTTGCCATTCATGGTCCTACCGATCTATTCGGCGCTGGAACGGCTGGACGAAAGCCTGCTGGAAGCGGCCGAGGATCTGGGATGTTCCCGCCTGAAAGCCTTCTGGCTGGTGACGATGCCGCTGTCCAAGCAGGGGATCATCGCGGGATCGTTCCTTGTGTTCATCCCGGCCATGGGTGAGTTTGTCATCCCGGCCCTTCTGGGCGGATCGAAAACCCTGATGATCGGTAAGGTCTTGTGGGAGGAGTTCTTCTCGAACCGCGACTGGCCGGTTGCCTCTGCGGTCGCCGTCGTCCTTTTGCTGCTTCTGATCATCCCCATCGTTCTGTTCCAACGGAACGAAGAAAAACAGCGGGAGGCCGAGAAATGAGGCGTCTATCCTGGTTCAACACCGTATCCCTGACGCTGGGCTTTGCGTTCCTCTATATCCCGATGATCATTCTGATCACCTATTCGTTCAACGCAGGCAAACTTGTCACCGTCTGGTCGGGCTTTTCGACCAAGTGGTATGGCGAGCTGTTCCGCAACGAGGCGTTTCTGGACGCGGCATGGGTCACGCTGAAAGTGGCTGTGATGTCGTCGTCCATTGCCACCGTTTTGGGCACCATGGCCGCTTATGTCATGGTGCGGGCGGGCCGCTTCCCCGGTCGCACAGTGTTTTCGGGCATGATCTATGCGCCCCTCGTGATGCCTGAAGTCATCACCGGTCTGTCGCTGCTTTTGCTGTTCATCGCAATCGGGTTGGATCGTGGGGTGCTGACGATCGTGCTGGCACACACCACATTCTCGATGTGTTTTGTGTCGGTCGTGGTGTCATCGCGCCTTGTGACCTTCGACCAGTCACTGGAAGAGGCCGCGCTTGATCTGGGCTGTACGGGGTTTGAGGCGTTTCGCCTTGTCACCCTACCCATCATCATGCCGGCGGTCGTATCGGGTTGGCTGTTGGCCTTCACCCTATCGCTGGACGATCTGGTGATCGCCTCGTTCACCTCGGGCCCAAGCTCGACGACTTTGCCGATCAAAATCTTCTCGGCGGTGCGTCTGGGGGTCAGTCCTGAAATCAACGCCCTGTCCACGATCATGATCGGCCTTGTGACAGTGGGTGTGATTGGTGCCTCGCTCACCTCGAAACGATCCATTGCCAAACGTCAGAAAGACGAACAAGAGGCCATCCTATGAGCGATTTTCTTGAGGAATACGCGCAGTATTGCAAAACCCATGGCCGACCGGACCGGCTTGAGCTGATGTTGTGTGACATCAATGCCGTTCTGCGGGGCAAATGGCTGCCGGGCGATGACGAAAAGAAGCTGACGGAAGGTGCCGTGCGCCTGCCCCATTCGACCTATGTGCCGAATATCTTGGGCGCAGAGGTGACAGAAACCGGGTTGGGCATCGTTGTCGGCGACCCGGACGGACGCATCGTGCCGATCCCCGGATCGCTGAAACCAGTGCCGTGGGCCAAAGGCAACATGGCGCAGGTTCAGGTCGAAATGCTTGACCCGGATACCGGCAAGATCAGTGAATTATCCTCGCGCAAGTTGCTGGCAAACATGGTTGACCGGTTCCACGACAAAGGTTGGCATCCTGTCTTGGCGAGCGAGCTGGAATTCTATCTGATCCAACCGCGCCAGAGCGAAGACGAACCCCCAACCCCGCCCGACCGCAGCCCGGACGCGCAGAACTATGACCTTGAGGTGCTGGAACGCACCCAAGATGTGTTGGACGACATTCTTGAGGTTTCGGCCATTCAAGGTATCGCCACCGACACACTGATCGCCGAATACGGCCCCGGTCAGTTCGAGGTGAACTTCCACCATACCGATGACGTGATGAAGGCCGCCGACACGGCGTTGTTGTTCAAGCGGCTGGTGCGCGGTGTCGCACGCAATCACGGGATGGAGGCCACGTTTATGGCCAAACCCTATGCCGACCACCCCGGCAATGGGATGCATCTGCACGCCTCGGTCGTGGATCGTGAGGGCAAGAACATCTTTGACGATGGCAGCGGAGAGGCGTCTGATACGCTGCGCGCAGCGGTGGGTGGGTCGCTTGACACCATGCGCGATCTGCAGGCCATCTTTGCGCCGCACCTGAACTCCTATCGCCGCTATCGCCCGATGAGCTTTGCCCCCTCGGCCCCCGATTGGGGCTATGACAACCGCGCCGCCGGTGTCCGCCTGCCCGAGATCTCGGGCCCCGGTGCCCGGTTGGAGCACCGCATCGCGGGGGCAGATGTGAACCCCTATCTGGTGATCACCGCCATTCTCGGCGGCATTCTGCATGGGTTGGAAACGAAACCAGACCTGCCGTTGCCCTTGGATGACCCAAACGCCGAGACCGCACCACGTTTGACCGCAGACTGGATCCGCGCTGTCGACCGGTTCTCGCAATCCGACATCGCCGCCGACATCTTTGGCGAACGCTACCGCGACATCTATTCCGCCGTGCGATTGGATGAAATCGACCAACTGACCAATGAAATCAGTCATGTTGAATATCGCGCCTATCTTGGCCGCCTCTAAGGCCCATGACGCGCCGTATTTACGAAGACTACGCGTATTCCGGCGCCGCACGGGCCGAATGTATCTGGCCCGTGCCGCAAGGGGATTGGCCGTCGCTGGAAGGTGATGCCCGCGCCGAAGTGGCGGTCATCGGCGGTGGCTATACCGGTCTCTCTGCCGCGCTTCACTTGGCGCAAGCGGGCGTTCAGGTCACTCTGCTGGAAGCGCATAGCCCCGGTTGGGGCGCGTCCGGTCGCAATGGCGGGTTTTGCTGCATCGGCGGTGACAAGCTGGGCCTTAGCGCGATCCGGAAGCGCTTTGGCGCGGACGCAGCACAGGCCTATTTCGACGCCCAGCGCGATGCGATTGATCTTGTGGCCCACCTTCTGGACACCCACGACATAGATGCCGACACCCATTCCAATGGTGAACTGCAACTGGCCCACCATCCCCGGATCATGTCCGATCTGCGCTCTGAGCAGGAAGAATGGGCAGCCTATGGCGTAAGGGCCACGCTGATCGAACGCGCTGAACTGGCCGCACGCGGCATGGCTGGCACCTTTCATGGCGGGCTTCATGTGCCGTTGGGCTTTGCCCTAAACCCCGGAAAATATGCGTCTGGCCTAGCTGACGCAGCCCGCAACGCCGGAGTAACCGTTCATGCAGATAGCCCGGTGGTGAACATCACCCGAACGGACAACGGTTATCTGCTTGAGACGCCAACCGGACGACTGACGACCCAAAAGCTGATCCTTGCCACGAACGGGTATGGCACCGACGGCCTGCCGGATTGGATGACCGGGCGATACCTGCCGTTGCAATCCAACATCCTCGTGACCCGTCCGCTGAACGAAGACGAGATCGCCGCGCAAGGCTGGACCACCGATCTGATGGCCTATGACAGCCGCCACCTGCTGCATTATTTCCGCCTTTTGCCCGACCGGCGTTTCCTGTTCGGTGCGCGCGGAAATGTGGGGGCAAGCGCGCAGGGGCAAGCCGCAATGCGCGCGCGCCTGAACAGAGAACTCGCGGCCATGTTCCCTGCTTGGTCCGATATCGAAACGCCTCATTTCTGGTCCGGCCTCGTCAGCCTTTCGCGCGATCTGTTGCCCTATGCTGGGCCGGTCGGCGATTGGAACAATGCTTGGGCTGGCATGAACTATCACGGCAACGGGGTCGCGATGGGCACGTGGGTGGGCGCACGGCTGGCGGATATGGCACTTGGGCGCGGGGTCGAGCTCCCCGTCCATACCCGCACCCTGCCCCGCTTTCCGTTCCCACGGCTGCGACGCAGCTATTTGCATGGGGCGGTGTTGGGTTACCGCCTGAAGGATGGTCCACCGCCCAAGCCTTAAGCTTTCAGCACATCCGCATAGGTCTGGCGCATCACGTTTTTCTGCACTTTACCCATCGTGTTGCGGGGCAGCTCGTCCACGATGATTACGCGCTTGGGCTGTTTGAACTTGGCAAGTTTGCCCGCAACGCCCGCCATGATTGCGGCTTCATCCATGGACGCGCCCGGCTGCGCGACGACCACGGCGACAACGCCCTCGCCAAAATCCTCATGCGGCACGCCGATGACGGCGCTTTCCAGCACGCCCGGCAGATCGTCGATGACGGCTTCAACCTCTTTCGGGTAGACATTGAAGCCGCCTGTGATGATCAAATCCTTGCCGCGCCCGACGATGGTAACATAGCCATCTGCGTCAATCATCGCCAGATCGCCGGTGATGAACCACCCATCAGGCCGCAATTCTTCGGCAGTTTTGTCGGGCATCTGCCAATAGCCCGCAAAGACATTGTCGCCGCGCACTTCAAGCACGCCAATTTCACCCTCGGGCAAGGTCGCACCAGTGTCGGGGTCACAGACTTTCACCTCGACCCCCGGCAGTGGCAGGCCCACTGTTCCCGCGCGGCGGTCGCCATCATAGGGGTTCGAGGTGTTCATGTTCGTCTCGGTCATACCGTAACGCTCTAGGATTGCGTGGCCTGTGACCTCGCGCCACCGGTCGTGGGTTTCCGCCAAAAGCGGGGCCGAGCCTGACACAAACAGCCGCATATTCTTTGACGCATCCGCCAAACGCGGGTCTTTCAAAAGCCGGGTATAGTAGGTCGGCACGCCCATCAACGCGGTCGCCTGCGGCATGGCGGCGATGATTGCGTCGGCATCGAACCCCGGCAGAAAAACCGCTGATCCGCCGCACATCAACGTCACGTTGGTCGCGACGAACAAGCCATGGGTGTGGAAGATTGGAAGCGCGTGGATCAAAACGTCTGTGTCGGTAAACCGCCAGTAATCACAGAGCGTTTCGCTGTTTGAGGCCAACGCCCGATGAGTCAACATCGCCCCTTTCGATCGCCCTGTCGTGCCCGAGGTATAGAGGATCGCGGCGAGGTCCAGCGGGTCGCGTGCGATGGGCGTGAACCCAGGGGCTTGCGCGTCTCGTGCGGCGACCAGCGTGCCTTGCTCTCCAGCCCCCAACGTCAGAATATGCGCCACGCCTGCGCCTTGGGCGACAGGGGTTAACGCCTCAAGCGCTTCAGGTGCGCACACGAAGACGCGCGGGGTGGCATCGCCCAGAAAATAGCTCACCTCGTCCGAGGTATAGGCCGTGTTCAGCGGTAAGAACACGCCCCCCGCCAGAACAGTGCCGACGTAAAGCTCCAGCATTGCAATCTCTTTCGGGGCCTGAACGGCGACGCGATCACCCGGCACCAAACCCAGCGCCACCAAGGCGGCCGCCATCCTTTCTGCGTTGGCCCAGAACGCCCCATAACTTTGGGGTCTGCCCATCTGCTGATCAAACAGAAAGATCGCGTCATGGCGCCCGTCCGAGGCCCGTGAAATAGCACGGGCCAGATAGTTATCGTCGTACATTGCGGTCCTCTTTGACGCGCGCGTGATCGCCACGCAGGCTGCTTCG
This sequence comes from Aliiroseovarius sp. CAU 1755, assembly GCF_054482655.1. Classification (NCBI taxonomy): domain Bacteria; kingdom Pseudomonadati; phylum Pseudomonadota; class Alphaproteobacteria; order Rhodobacterales; family Paracoccaceae; genus Aliiroseovarius; species Aliiroseovarius sp. CAU 1755. The sequence continues at coordinate 403,237 of NZ_JBTLRH010000002.1, forward strand.
TTTGCTCTTGCCCAAGTTAGCCATATCCACGCGCCCGATTAAAGCGCTTCGTCTTCAATGGGTTCAATCAATTGCGGCCCGGTCGCCCGGTTGGAATTCACCTTCGTCGAGACACGGCGCATGACAAGCACATCATCAGCCGGCGGCACCATCAGGACCGCCGCGCCGTGTCCGTCCTCGCCCAACCACTTGCCCCAGTGATCGCGGTCAATCACCACCGGACATCTGTGATGAATGCTGGACAAGGGGGCGGGGGCATCCGTTGTGACGATGGCAAAGCTCGACAGTGTTTCGCCGTCGTGGTCCCAGTCCTGCCAAATGCCAGCGCAGACCAAAGGCGCGCGGTCTTTTCGGGTGACGAAATAGGGCAGCTTCCGATCACCGTCTCGCAGCCATTCATAGAACCCGTCCATCGGGACAAGGCAGCGGCGGGTCCGGCAGGCTGCACGAAACGCGGGTTTTTCGGCGATGGTTTCGGCGCGGGCGTTGATCAACAACGGCCCATCATTGAGTGCCTTATACCAGCTTGGCACAAACCCCCAGCGCATCGGGGCCAAGCGCCGCGCGCCACCCATCAAGGACACAACCGAAACTTGCGTTGTGGGGCACACATTAAAGTTGGGCACCGACGGCAAGTTGTTCGATGGTTGCGCCGAGAAGAGCTGCGCCATCGCGTCGGGCGGAAGGGTCACGGCGATACGTCCACACATGGGGCGATCCTAGCTTGCCTTTGACTTCGCCGCCAGTTTCGTCATCTTGGCTGCATGAAAAACACTTTGATCTGCCTGCCTTATTTCTCGGGCTTTGGACACACGGAACGGATCGCTTCTGCCATCGCAGAGGGGATAGCCGCGAGCGACACCCAGCTTATCGACGTGGCGGATATGACAGCGCTTGATTGGCAAGCACTCGATCGCGCCGATGCCATCATCTTTGGGGCGCCCACCTATATGGGATCCGCTGCCGCACGGTTCAGCCTGTTCCTTGAGGACGCGGCTGAGCGATGGGAACACGCGATCTGGGTCGACAAGCTGGCCGCTGGGTTTACCACGGCGATCCATCCGTCGGGCGATAAGCTGGCGACCTTGCAACGGCTTTCGGTGTTTGCTGCCCAGATGGGCATGGTCTGGGTTGGGCAAGCCGAAATCGGCGCGCCCGCCAATCCTGACAAGCCCGGCGTGAACCGCGACGGAAGTTGGCTGGGATTGATGGTGACCGAGCAGCTTGGAGCGGAAGAAGACCTGCTCGAAGACGATCTGGACACCGCCCGTCGCTTCGGTGCACGGGTTGACGCGGCGACGCGCCGTTGGGCGCGGTAACCGCGCCGACACAGTGATGGCCAGCGCCGTTTCGCCGCGATCAGCGCGCGACACCGCGTGAAAAAGCCCCCGCCAGTTTCCCGACGGAGGCTTGGTCAGGTGATCAACCACCTTATTTCTTGGTGATGCGCCCATCAAGCACGGGTGCCATCGCTCCCATATTGGCCAGATACTCGGCCGTTACATCCGCAAGGTCTGGGCCGAAATCATAGGCGTTTTCTGCCGACCGGAACATCTTGTAGCCGTCTCCGCCGTTTCGAACATAGTTGTTGGAAACAACGCCATAGGTTTTGGCCGGGTCGATTGGTGCAAAGGCATCACCCTCCATCACCATCACGTCCGACACACGCTCGCCTGCCGGTTTCGCCGGATCAAAGGTGTATTTCATACCCGCCACTTGCGGGAAGCGGCCGGCGGCCTCTTCATACTGGCTTACGCCGTTTTCAAGCGCCTCAAGGATGGTTTCACCGCTGACCTGGAAGGTCGACAGCGTGTTTTGGAAGGGCAGCACCGTCAGGACTTCGCCCATCGTCACTTCGCCCGCGTCGATCGAAGCCCGGATGCCACCACCGTTTTGCAGCGCGATCTGGATGCCCTGATCCTTCACACGCGCCAGCATCGCATCAGCAATGAGGTTGCCCATCGCGCATTCCTGCGCGCGGCACGACCCCCGTTCGCCGTCGATCATTTCGGAGGTTTGGGCCACGACCTTGTTGCGGATCTCATCCAGCGGTGCCGCAGCTTCGGCAATGCGCGCAACGGTTGCTTCATCCTCAGTGACGGCGGCGTCCATGATGATCGGCTCACCCTTGGCCTCGGTGATGTTGCCGTCGTCGTCAAAGGTGACGTTCAGTTCGCCCAGAAACTTGCCGTAGGCATAGGCGGACACGATCGCGGTCGACCCGACCATGGTCGGATACGGCCCTTCGGCGCGCTCGTTGGAATTGGACAGCAGCGTGTTGGTGTGCCCACCCACAATGATGTCCACGCCCGTCGTGCCGGCCGCCACTTTCTGATCGACGCCATAGCCCGAATGGCTCAGCACGATAATCTTGTTCACACCCATTTCGGTCAGTTTATCGACCTCTCCCTGCACCGCGCCAACCGGATCAGTGAAGACGATCTTGTCTCCGGGGCTGGCAAGTTCGTCGGTGTCTTGTGGTGTCAGACCGATCAGACCCAGTTTTTCACCGCCGCGCTCGATCACGGTCGATTTCGCAAGTTCGCCCGCCAACAGCGGCTCACCCGAGACATCAGCGTTCGACATCAGGACCGGGAAATCTACCGCATCCATAAAGCCACGCAGAACTTCGGGGCCGTCGTCAAACTCGTGGTTGCCCACGGTCATCGCATCATAGCCCATCTTGTTCATCATTTCGGCGGCAAGCTTGCCCTTGTAATAGGTATAAAACAGCGTGCCCTGGAACTGGTCGCCTCCATCCACAAGGATCGAGTTGTTCGAGCGCGCGCGCGCCTCGGCGATGGCGCTGACAAGGCGTGCAGAGCCGCCAAAACATTCGCCCGCAGTGTTGTCTTCCGCGGAGCAGCCGGAATCGTATTTGCTGATCGGTTCGAAACGGGCATGGAAGTCATTCGTGTGCAGAACAGTCAACGTATAGTCTGCCGCCGCTGTGCCAGCCGTAACGGCCAATGCCGCAACCGTAGTCATGAAACGCGTAATCATGGGATCCCCCTGGTTTTAATGGTCTGCAAACAAGGTGACGCGAGTCGGGTCACCTTGTCAAAGATCACGATCTGCACAGCACGTTGACGTAACGGGAAGGATGCGGACAAAATGCGAGGCTTTTGTGCAGATCGACCAATGTTACTTGACGACGAAGCCCCTGCGCGGCACATGAAGGCCATGCAGATTTACAAAATTTTTCGCGCCGATGAATGGCAAATGTTTCAAGATACAGGCAAAACGCTGGGCGCCCCAGTCGATCTTGCCGATGGCTTTATCCATTTCTCGACCGCCGAGCAGGCCCAAGAAACCGCAGCAAAGCATTTTGCCGGTGAAGACGGGCTGATGCTGGTTGCCTTTGATGCACATGCGTTGGGCAGCGCTCTGAAATGGGAACCATCACGCGGTGGCGCATTGTTCCCACATCTTTACCGTGACCTCATGCTGTCCGAAGCCCTGTGGCACCGCGCCCTGCCCCTTGGCCCCGACGGGCACATCTTTCCAGAGACATTGGCATGAACCTGATCGAAAAAATCGCGCTGAAGGCGCTTCACCAAATCGACCCGGAACGTTCGCACGGATTGGCACTGATGGCGATGAAAGCGGGCGTTGTGCCTTTTTCTGGCTTGGTAACGACCGACCGTATCAAGACGACGTTTTGTGGCATGGATCTTCTCAACCCCATCGGGCTTGCTGCAGGCTATGACAAGAATGCCACTGTCGTCGACGCCTTGACCCAAGCCGGGTTCGGTTTTGTCGAAGTCGGCGCGGTGACCCCGCGCCCGCAACCCGGCAACCCCAAGCCTCGCCTTTTTCGACTGTCCGAGGACCAAGCCGTCATCAACCGCTTTGGCTTTAACAACGAAGGGATGGAGGCCGCAGCCGCCCGTCTGACCCGCCGGTCGCGTCGCCGTCCGGTGCCGGTTGGGCTGAACCTTGGTGCAAACAAGGACAGCGACGATCGCGCCGCCGATTTCGTGCGGGTGTTTGAAACGTGCGGACCATTCGTGGATTTCGCCACCGTCAATGTCAGTTCGCCAAACACCGAGAAACTGCGTGACCTGCAAGGGGCAGATGCGCTGCGCGGGGTGTTGTCCGCTGTACTGGGCGCACGCGAAAAGCAGGACAAATACACGCCAATCTTCTTGAAGATCGCACCCGACCTGACCGATGCGGAATTGGCCGAACTGGCCGCTGTGGCGCAAGAAGTCAACGTGGACGCCATCATCGCCACCAACACCACTTTGTCGCGCGACGGGTTGCAAAGCCGTCATAAAACCGAGGCCGGTGGTCTGTCTGGCCCGCCCTTGTTTGAGAAATCGACCCGCGTTCTGGCCCGTCTGTCCGAATTGACGGACGCCAGGATGCCCCTGATCGGGGTGGGCGGCATTGCGTCGGCCCAAGATGCCTATCAAAAGATCCGCGCCGGTGCCTCTATCGTGCAGCTGTATTCGGCGCTGGCCTATAAGGGGCTCAGCTTGGTGGAAGAGATCGCCTTGGGGCTCGATAAGCTTTTGGAACGCGACGGCTTTGATCATGTGTCAGACGCGGTCGGCACTGGTCGAAAGGACTGGCTATGACCGAGATTTGGCACAATCCGCGTTGCTCAAAATCGCGCCAGACTCTGGCGCTCCTTGAAGCGCGCGGCGAGGATGTGACCATGCGCCGCTATCTTGACGACGCCCCGGACGAAACAGCCCTGCGCGCGGTGTTGACCGCGCTTGGTGTCAGCCCAATCGGTATGATGCGCAAAGGCGAAGTGCTGTTCAAAGAGCTAGGACTGTCCAAAGACACACCCGCCGACGACCTGATCGCTGCCATGGTCACGCACCCCAAACTGATCGAACGCCCCATCGTGATCAAAGACGGCAAGGCCCGCATCGGTCGCCCGCCCGAAAGCGTGATCGACATTCTTTAAACCGCTGCCTCTAACGCCGGATAGCGCAAACCAAGTGTCACGCCACGTGCGATGAATGAAATCAGAAGCGCCAACCAAAGACCGTGATTGCCGAACAAGGGCATCAGGGTCAGCACCGCGACGATATAGATCACGGTGGACACCACCATCATGTTGCGCATGTCAGCCGTGCGGGTTGCACCGATGAATATCCCGTCCAACATCCATGACGGCCACCCCACCAATGGGGCCAACACCATATAGACAAGAAACACCCGCGCCATTGCCCGCACGTCTTCTGCGGTGGTCATCAGGTCAATTGCCATCCCGCCAAACAATAAAAACCCCAGCGCCAACACGCCCGATATGCCTGCCCCCCATTGGCTGGACATGATCGCGGCCCGGCGCAGCCCCGCCTTGTTGCGTGCGCCCAGCGCCTGCCCCACGAAGGTCTCGGCCCCGAAGGCGAACCCGTCCATCGCATAGGCGGCCACATTCAGGAATTGCAGTAAAATCTGATTGGCCGCCAGCTCTACGTCCGAGAACCGCGCACCGAAAAACATGAAGCTGGTGAAGATCGCGGTCAGCATCAGCGACCGGATCAGGATGTCCGAGTTGACCACCGCCATGCGCTTCAATGTCATTGTATCCAGCACACGCGCCCGATCACGCCATGCGGCATTGGCAAACACATCCCGGCACAGCCAAAGCGCCAGCACCGCGCCGCCAAGTTCGGCGATCAGGCTGGCAACAGCGACCCCTTCAATCCCCCAACCAAGCCCCAGGACAAACCAGAAATCCAAAACAAGATTGACGCCGTTCATTGCGACCTGCAGGACAAGCACAGATTTGGCACGCTCCAAAGCGATCAGCCAGCCGGTGAAGGCAAAGATCGCAATGGCAAACGGCGCGCCCCAGATGCGGATGGCAAGATAGTCCCGCGCCATGCGCTCGACCTCGGCTGAGGCGGGTGCCGCTTTGAACGCCGACCAGAACAACGGGACTTGCAGCACGATCAGCGCCAGTCCCGCTGTGGCTGCAATCAACAACGCGCGCGTCAGCATGGCTGACACCTCGCCCGCACGCCCCGCGCCATAGGCTTGCGCCGTCAGGCCGGCGGTGCCCATTCTCAGAAACCCGAACAGCCAATAGAAGCTCGACAGGACAACGGCGCCGATCCCAACTGCACCAATCGGTGCCGCTTGCCCCAACTGCCCAATGACGCCTGTGTCGACCACTCCCAAAATGGGCACGGTGACATTTGACAGGACAATCGGTCCCGCGACGGCCAGAATGCGACGATGCGTGATGGGCGAGGTTCGGGCAGCGGCCCCGTTCATTTCGTAGGCATCAGGAAATGGCCCGTGGCCTGCGCATAAAGCTTGTTGCGGTTGTCTTGCCACGCCTCGACATGGACGGACGCGTAACGTCGCCCCTGCCGCACGATCCGCGCCCGCGCATAGGCGTCGCGCGGCAGACCGGAGCGCAGGTAATCAATCGAGAAGTCGATGGTCTTGGGCAGATATGGCAGGTTGTCCGGCCCCAGCGTGCCGGGGTCCAACTTGCCCGTCTCCATATCCTCCCACAGCGAGACCCAGCTGAGTTCGATCACCGCCGCGGTTTCCAGAAACGCAGCCGTGACCCCGCCGTGAATAGCAGGCAGCAACGGGTTGCCGATCAGCTTGTCCGAAAACGGCAGGATCGCCGTCAGCTCGTCCCCGTGGCGTTCGATGCTGATCCCGAGGAAGGTCAGATAAGGCACGCTGTTGACCAGTGCAGACAAGGTGGCATCGCGGCGCTGCTTGACCACTTCAACGGGCTCGGGACGGGGGCGCTTAGGCGTGCCGCTCATGGCTTTTCGCCTCCGCTGATCTCGGCTGAGATTTCGGTGGAGCGCCGTCTTGGGTCGCCGTCCGCCGAAAATGCGCCTGTTGCGGTCGCGACCGGGCGACTTTCGTCTTCGTCCAGCGCCACCGCACGCACAAACGCGACCGAGCGCGTGACGTGGTAGCAGGTCGCACGGGCAGTGATCTTCTGGCCGGGTGTGGCAGGGCGCATATAGTCGATGCGCAGGTCAATCGTCGCGGTGATCGCAGGCGCGTCGGGATGGCTCATCACCGCAGATCCGCAGCAGGTGTCCATCAGCGCCGACACTGCACCGCCGTGGATCACACCCGAGCGTGGATCGCCGATAAAGCGTTCATCATAGGGCATGGACATCACCGCCTCGCCTTCGCCCAATGCGTCAAGCGTCATGCCCAAGGCACCGCAATGAGGGATCGCTTCGGTAAATTTCCGGGCAATTTCAGCCTTTTTCTCTGGCGTCAGATTCTTGATCATCCAAGTTCCCCTTTGGCGCTTCCTGCCTTTTATTGGCCCTTGCAATTGCCGCGTCCAGCCCCTACTTTCGCAATTAAGAATTATTCGCAACTAAAAGAGTAGTCATGACTGACGCAACAGCCATTACCGCCCCCGTGGGGACGTTTCGCCCTAGGCGCCTGCTGGTGCTGGCTATCATGGCTGTTCTGGCGCTTGCCCCCGGCCATCTGGGTGAATTGACACGCGAATTGATGACCGATGCCTATGTGCAGGTATCGGTTTTCGTCGCCGCCACGCTTTTGATCTTTTATGGCGCAGAGCGACTGTTCGATTTTGACATCGGTGAAAGCCTGTCCAGAGCACGCGGAGCACAGGTGCCGCTGGCGGCACTTCTGGGCACCACACCGGGCTGTGGCGGTGCCGTTGTCGTTGTCGCGGCTTATAGCTCGGGCCATGTTGGCTTTGGCGCCGTGGTCGCGACACTGACCGCCACCATGGGTGATGCGGCCTTTCTGTTGATCGCCACCCGCCCCGATGCAGCCCTTGTGGTGCTGCCTTTGTCTCTGGTCGTCGGCATCTTGTCGGGCTGGCTGGTCGACCACTTCCATAAAGTGGAATACCGCGCTGGAAATCTTGCCAGTTGCGAGCTTGCCCCGCTGATCGGGCGCACCCGCTTGCAAGACATCGCGTATCTGTTGCTCGCCATTCCGGGCTTCACGGTTGGCGCTGCGCAGTTGGCACAGGTCGAAATCAACGCAATCTTCGGGATACCGGTCCAGTGGCTTGCCCTGACCGGCACCTTTCTGGGCCTGACAATTTGGGCCACGTCGAAACTGGCCGCGATGACCAACGCCAAAGACAGCCCCATCACACGGATGGCCGAAGAAACCAGCTTCATCTCGGTCTGGGTGATCGGTGCCTACCTGGCGTATGACTATGTGGCGGAGTTCGCGGGTCTGGACATTGAATTGCTGTTCCAGTCAATTGCGCCGCTTCTGCCGCTCATGGCCATTATTGTGGGCCTGATCCCCGGTTGCGGTCCGCAGGTTCTGGTCGCTACGCTATTTCTGAATGGCGTCATTCCGTTTGCTTCGCTTGTCGGGAACGCCATTTCGAACGACGGAGACGCATTGTTCCCAGCGATTGCGCTGAACCCCAAGGCCGCCATTGTGGCGACGCTTTATTCTACCATCCCAGCGCTGATCGTCGCTTATACGTTCTATTTTCTGGCACCCGGTTTCATGAACTGACGGGCATGGGCGCGCGCCGCAGGTGGTTCTACGCAATTGCACCATGCGCGCGGGTCCATTACGCTTGCTGTTGAAAAGACCGCAAGGGAATCCTCATGGCCGAAGACCGCCTGACCTTCAAGGAAATGTGCGCCAAGTTCGACGTTACCCCGCGCACGCTCAGATACTACGAATACATCGAATTGCTGAGCCCCGAAAAGGAAGGCCGGTCGCGTTTCTACACCCCGCGCGAGGTTGCTCGCATGACGTTGATTCTCAGGGGGCGACGCTTCGGGTTTTCTTTGGAAGAGCTTCGACAGTGGCTTTTGATCTACGATGAAAAGGGAACCGAGGCCCAGAACCGCGCTTGGGTCGAGCTTGCTGACCGCCAGCTAACCGATCTGCGCGCGCAATTCGACCAGCTGTCTGAAAGCATCGAAGATCTGCAAAAGCTACGTGACGATGTTGCCAAAGCGCTGGGCTAGACCCGCCTGATTCCCTTGTTTTCCTGCTGCTCTGGCGGGTTTGTGCTTTTTTGAGCAGTTTTTGACTTACCTAGCGTAAGTTGATTTTTATATGAAAAACATACCGTTACGTCACCCTCGATTTTCGAGACGTGACGTTACGACAAGAAAAACCCTGACGCCACGTTACATTTACGTAAACGTAAAGCTACATTGTAAGAAGACCCGGTTAGATCATGTTGCCGGTGTCGGGTAGTGATTGGAGATAGTATGACCGACGAACTCATGACCATTCGCCAGATGTGCGAGGCTTTCAATGTCACCGCGCGCACGCTCCGCTTTTATGAAGCGAAAGAGTTGATCGCGCCGATCCGTGAAGGCCAGAAACGCTTGTTTACCAGGCGTGATCGCGCACGTTTGAAGCTGATCCTGCGCGGTAAGCGCTTTGGCTTTTCGCTGGAAGAAATTCGCCAGCTTCTGGACCTGTATCACCGCGGCGACCAACAAAAGCTGCAGCTTAAGCGGACCTACGACGTGGCTTTGGGTCATCTCGAAGACCTTAAACGTCAACGCGAAGAGCTGGATGATGCCATCGACGATCTGACAAAACAGTTGAATTGGGTGAACGAAAAGATCGCCACATTCGACGATGACAATTCAGACCCGAAATAAGGACGACCTCTATGCCCAGCTACACCGCTCCGACCAAGGACATGGCCTTCCTTCTGCATGAAGTGCTCAAGGCAGACAAACAAGACATCCCCGGATATGACGAACTGGAACCCGATTTCACGGGTGCTGTTCTGGAAGAAGCCGGCAAAGTCGCGAGCGAGGTTCTTACGCCCTTGAACATCACCGGCGACCATGAAGGGTGCCGTCTGGAAAATGGCGTGGTTTATACCCCCGCTGGCTTCAAGGCCGCGTTTGAGCAAATGAAGGAAGGTGGCTGGACTGGGCTGGACATGCCCGAAGAATTCGGCGGTCAGAACATGCCCGTTCTGCTGGGCACGGCTGTGGGCGAGATGTTCTCGGCCGCAAACCAATCCTTCACCATGTATCAGGGCCTGACTCACGGTGCCGCGTCGGCCATTTTGGCGCACGGCACGGACGAGCAGAAAGCGACTTATCTGCCCAAGATGGTCAGCTGTGAATGGACCGGGACGATGAACCTGACCGAACCCCATTGCGGCACCGATCTGGGTCTGATGCGGACCAAGGCCGAACCGCAGGATGATGGGTCCTATAAAATCTCGGGCCAGAAGATCTTCATCTCGGCCGGCGATCACGACATGTCGGAAAACGTCATCCACCTTGTGCTGGCGAAAATCCCTGGTGGGCCTGACGGCATCAAGGGCGTCTCGCTGTTCATCGTGCCGAAGTTCAACCTGAACGAAGATGGCTCGGTCGGGTCACGCAACGGCGTGACGGTCGGCAATATCGAGCACAAGATGGGCATCCACGGCAACGCGACCTGTGTCATGAACTACGACGAGGCGACGGGTTATCTGCTGGGTGACATGCACAAAGGCATGCGCGCCATGTTCACCATGATGAACGAGGCCCGTCTGGGCGTGGGCATGCAAGGTCTGGCGCAAGCCGAAGCGGCCTATCAGAACGCCGTGATCTATGCCAAGGACCGTTTGCAAGGGCGCGACGTGACGGGCGCGAAAAACCCGGACGGCCCCGCCGATCCGCTGATCGTGCACCCGGATATCCGCCGGTCGCTGATGGACCAGAAAAGCTTTATCGAAGGCGCGCGCGGCTTCCTGCTCTGGGGCGCGCTGCTGATCGACCAGGCGCATCGTTCGGGTGACAAAGAAGCGGACGGCCTGATCAGCCTGATGACACCTGTCCTGAAAGGCTTCCTGACCGATCAGGGCTTTGACATGACGGTGCTGGCCCAGCAGGTCTTTGGCGGCCACGGCTATATCGAAGAACATGGGATGAGCCAGTTCGTCCGCGACGCTCGTATTGCCCAGATCTATGAAGGGGCCAACGGCGTGCAGGCGCTGGACCTTGTGGGTCGCAAGCTGGCCGCAGATGGCGGCAAGCCGATCATGGCGTTCTTTGAGTTGATCAAGTCCTATTGCAAAGAACAGGACAGCGATGAAATGAAGGATTTCATCGAGCCGCTGAAAGAAGCGTCAAAGCACCTGCAAGCCGCGTCGATGTATTTCATGCAAAACGGCATGAAAAATCCCAACAACGCGCTCGCTGGCAGCTATGATTTCATGCACCTGTTTGGTCATGTCTGCTTGGGCTACGCTTGGGCACAACAGGCGCGCGCTGCGCTGGACGCCCTTGCAAACGGCGCAGCTGACGCCACGTTTTATGAAACCAAACTGGCCACCGCGCGCTACTATATGGCACGCCGCCTGCCCGCCACGGCCATGCATCTGTCCCGCATCGAAAGCGGCGCGGAGACCGTGATGGCTCTGGACGCTGACGCGTTCTGATCTGGGCAACCCAAGCAAGGAGAGACCATGCCGAAACGTTTCAAACTGACCCGCCGCTTCCCCTGTGCCATGACAGAGGATGGCTATCGTCGGCTCAGGCGTTTCGCGAAAGAGGCAGGGCTTGACGAAGGTGAAGCCCTGTCCTTCCTGTTTGAGCATTTCGACAGTGTAACGGACGAAGAAAACCTGACGGCCCGTTTGCGGCTGTTCAACTCTGAACTGGACGCACGCAAACGCTGATGCGGGCCACGTTCAACGGGAGGGAACGATGACGATCAAACTCTATTGCTTCGGTGAAAGCGGAAACGCCTACAAAGCCGCTTTGACACTGGAATTGTCCGAGCTGGAATGGGAACCCGTCTTCGTCGACTTCTTCAACGGCGAAACCCGCAGCCCCGAGTTTCGCGAACTGAACCCGATGGGCGAGGTGCCGGTAATGATCGACGGGGATGTGACGCTGTCGCAATCCGGCGTCATTCAGGACTATGTGTCCTCGAAATCCGGCAAGCTGGGCGGGCGTAGCGCGAATGAACGGCGTGAAATCCTGCGCTGGCAGTTTTGGGACAATCACAAGATGTCGTCGGTCGCGGGAAACACCCGGTTCTTGATGAACTTCCTGCCCGAAGACAAGCGCCCTGCCGAAGTGATCGCCTTCAATCAGGCTCGTTTGAAAGGCGCTTTCAAAGTGCTGGAAGACGAACTGAGCAAGCGCAACTGGCTGGTCGGCGACGCCATCACGCTCGCCGATATCTCGTGCTGTGGCTACCTGTTTTACCCTGAACCCTTTGGCTTTGACCGCGCCGAATGGCCCGCAATCGATGCTTGGCTGACCCGTATTTCGGAAACGCCCGGCTGGAAACACCCCTATGACCTGATGCCCGGCTCCCCTGCGGACCGCGCGTGATCTCGAAAGGACGAATGATGACCGACGCCTATATCTATGACGCCGTGCGAACCCCGCGTGGCAAAGGCAAAAAAGACGGCACCTTGCACGAGGTGACCGCTGTGCGCCTGTCCGCACTGGCGCTGAACGCTTTGAAAACCCGTAACAACCTTGAAGGCCATGCCGTCGAGGACGTGATCTGGGGCAACGTGACCCAAGTGGGTGAACAAGGCGCGTGTCTGGCGCGTTCCTCGGTGCTCTATTCCGACCTGGACGAACGTATTCCGGGCGTGTCGATCAACCGCTTCTGCGCCTCAGGTCTGGAAGCCGTAAACATGGCCGCGAACCAAGTCAAAGGCGGTGCGGGTGATGCGTATATCGCCGGTGGCGTGGAAAGCATGAGCCGCGTGCCGATGGGCATGGACGGGGGGGCAATTGCCGCCGACCCCTATCTGGCGATGAAGGCCTATTTCGTGCCTCAGGGCATCTCGGCCGACATCATCGCGACCGAATTTGGCTTCAGCCGTGACGACTGCGATGCCTATGCGGTTGAAAGCCAGAAACGCGCCGCTGCCGCCCGTGCGGACGGTCGGTTCAAATCGATCATTCCGGTGATGGACCAGAACGGCCTGACCGTCATGGCCGAGGATGAGATGATCCGCGAAACCACGATGCAGACTCTGGGCGGCCTGAACCCGTCCTTCAAGGCGATGGGCGAGGCGATGCCGGGCTTTGATGCCGTGGCATTGCTGAAATACCCGCATCTGGAAAAGATCAACCACGTGCACCACGCGGGCAACTCCTCCGGGATTGCCGATGGCTCTGCCGCCATCCTGATCGGCAACAAGGAATTCGGCGAACGCCACGGGCTGAAACCGCGGGCGCGGGTCAAAGCGACATCGAAAGTCGGCACCGATCCCACGATCATGCTGACCGGTCCTGTTCCGGCCACAGAACGCGTGCTGCAAGCCGCTGGCATGGATTTCGGCGACATCGACCTGTTTGAGGTGAACGAGGCGTTTGCCTCCGTCGTTCTGCGTTTCATCCAAGCCTTCGACGCCGACACCAACAAGGTGAACGTGAACGGCGGCGCAATCGCCATGGGCCACCCGCTGGGCGGCACTGGTGCGATGATCCTCAGCGCCCTGCTGGACGAAATGGAGCGCGCGGACAAGGAAACCGGTCTGGCCACGCTTTGCATCGGCTCGGGCATGGGTGCCGCAACCATTCTTGAACGCGTGTAAGAAGGAGACGTTATTATGGCTGATTTTCACTATTCCGTGGACGCCGATGGCGTCGCCACCATCACTTGGGATGTCCCCAACAAATCCATGAACGTGCTGTCCTATGACGCGCTTCGCGAGCTGGACGCCCATATCGACACCGTTCTGGCAGACGACGCCGTGAAAGGCGCGATCATCACTTCGGCGAAGAAGGACTTTGCCGGTGGAATGGACCTGAACGTCATCGCGCAGATGAAGAATGATGCGGGCGACAACCCGGCAAAGGGTCTGTTTGACGGTGTCATGGGCATGCACGGTGTGCTGCGCAAGATCGAACGGGCGGGCATGGACCCCAAGACCAACAAGGGCGGCAAACCGATCGTCGCCGCCCTGCCCGGCATCGCGCTTGGCATCGGTCTGGAAATCCCGCTATCCTGTCACCGCATCATTGCGGCGGACAATCCGAAGGCCAAGATCGGCCTGCCGGAAATCATGGTCGGCATCTTCCCCGGCGCAGGCGGCACCACCCGTCTTGTGCGCAAAATGGGTGCGATGGCGGCGGCGCCATTCCTTTTGGAAGGCAAGACTGTTTCGCCAGACAAAGCGAAAGCGGCTGGCCTGATCGACGAGGTTGTCGCGCCCGATGAACTGCAAGCCCGCGCGAAAGAGTGGGTTCTGAACGCCACCGACGCCGACATCGTGAAACCGTGGGACGCCAAGGGCTACAAGATGCCCGGCGGCGCACCCTATCACCCCGCTGGCTTCCAGACCTTCGTGGGGGCGGCTGCGATGATCCACGGCAAGACCAATGGCGTCTATCCGGCAGCCAAGGCTCTGCTGGCAGCCGTCTATGAAGGCGCAATGGTGCCGTTTGACGACGCGTTGCGCGTGGAATGTCGCTGGTTCGTGAACGTGCTGATGAACCCGTCATCCAGCGCCATGATCCGCTCGCTCTTCATCAACAAGCAAGCGCTTGAAAAAGGCGCTGTGCGTCCGAAAGACGTGGCTGACCAGTCGGTCCAGAAAGTCGGCGTGTTGGGCGCAGGCATGATGGGGGCTGGCATCGCGCTGGTATCCGCCATGGCCGGGATGGAGGTCGTTCTGATCGACCAAACCCAAGAAGCGGCCGACCGAGGCAAAGCCTATTCCGAGGGCTATCTGGACAAAGGCATCGCCCGCAAGAAAGCCACGCCTGAGAAGAAAGAGGCCGTTCTGTCGGCCATCACCGCCACCACTGATCTGGAGGCCCTCAAGGGTGCGGACCTGATCATCGAAGCGGTGTTCGAGGACGTGGGCGTAAAGGCCGAAATGACCAAGAAGGTCGAGGCCGTGGTGGGCCCAGACTGCATCTATGCCACCAACACCTCGACCCTGCCGATCACCGAGCTGGCAAAGGCGTCTGAACGCCCGGATCAGTTCATCGGCATCCACTTCTTCAGCCCTGTTGAACGCATGATGCTGGTCGAGATCATCAAGGGCAAAGAAACCGGCCCGCGTGCGGTGGCCAAGGCGCTTGATTATGTGCGCCAAATCCGTAAGACGCCGATTGTCGTCAACGACGCGCGCTTCTTCTACTGCAACCGCTGCATCATTCCCTACATCAACGAAGGGATGCGTATGGTTGGCGAGGGCGTCAGCCCTGCTCTGGTCGAAGGTGCCGCGAAACTGCTGGGCTTCCCGGTGGGACCGCTGCAGCTGGTTGATGAGACCTCGATTGATTTGGGTGTGAAAATTGCCAAGGCCACCAAGGCCGCGATGGGCGACGATTACCCCGACGGTGCCGTGGACGACATCATCTTCTGGATGGCGGACGAAGGCCGCTTGGGCCGCAAATCCAATGCGGGTTTCTATAACTACGACGAAAAGGGCAAGCGCACCGGACTGTGGGAAGGTCTTGAAGGGAAGTTCCCGCAGGCTGACGACCAGCCCGACCTGACTGAGGTGAAGCATCGCCTGATGATGAGCCAAGTCTTGGAGGCTGTCCGCGCGCTGGAAGAAGGTGTGTTGGAAGACATCCGCGAAGGCGACGTGGGCGCGATCCTGGCATGGGGCTTTGCGCCGTGGTCCGGCGGCCCGTTCAGCTGGCTTGACATGATCGGCGCGGACAAAGCGGTCGAGATTTGCGATGGCCTGACCGCCGCCCATGGCGCGCGGTTCACAACGCCTGCCCTTTTGCGCGATCTGGCCGACAAGGGCGACACGTTCTATGGCCGGTTCGACACCGCACAAGACGCAGCCTAACACGCGTAATCTTTAAGCACGAAACGGCCCGGATGCGACGTCCGGGCCGTTTTCAGTTCTGACTGGTGGTCACGCGGCCAGGTCAAAGGGCGACCCATGGATCAGCAAGCCGATCAAGGCCTGACCCTGGTCTAAGGTCAGATGTTTGTAGTAGCTGCGTTTTCCAGTATCAGCTTCAGCCCCATAGCAGCCCAACAAGACACCACTCTCGGCAAACACGACCTCTTCCTCTGCAAAGCCAAGTTCGATCACCTCGAGCGCCTTGGTGTTGCGATGGGCCAGTGAGACCCAGCTAATGCCGCGAAAACCCGCCAAGGCCGCGGCGGGCACCAAGACCATCGGCGCGCCAAACGCACCTTCGGCCAAGTCAGTTTCGATCAGAACGCCCTGCCCCGGCATCAAGACCATATCGGCACAATTGCCAAGCACACCGCCGGGCACATGCAGCGCACGGTCAACCGACAAGGTGCGGCGGTTCACCTGTTGCGCAACACGCAATCCGCCGTCCAACGTGTGCACTGCGTCGCCACGTGTCAGCGTCTCTACGGCGCGCCACCCGAAGGCGGTTTCGACCTTGGTGCCTGTGACAAACCCTGACAACTTGGTGTCTGCGGGGCGCATCAGCGCAGCCATTTCGACCGGCAGGGCATTGGCGAAGTCTGTTTGGGTATTCAGGAACATGGGGCTCTCCTATGGCTGTCATTGGGGTCAGAAAGCGCATCGGAACACAACGTTCTGGCCTCGTTTCAACGTGCCCAATCGGCGATTAACACTTTGGGCGATGAGACCAGAAGGTGCGGCGATTTCGCCATAAACCTGCCCATTCCAAGGAGGTTTGGTGTCATCATGCCACCCGCGCGCGCAATCGCATTTTGGGCGGGGCTTTAGCGTGAGTGGGGAAACAATCATTTACCACTTGGAAAGCATGGATTTTAACTGACCTGCTTTGTCCTGCCACAAGGTGGACACGTGGTTTTCATGATTCGAGGCCACCACACTTAAGCCATTAAAATTTATAGCTAAATCTTTGAATGTCCGGCGCACAAATTTGTGCCAACAGCGCCGCATCTGCATCCGAATAGTAAGGCCGGTAATCTGGGTCGCGATCTGACGCATTTTCATGGGTGAACGGTCCAAGGCGGACCCCCAGATGCGCCTCGAAAGGGGTGATATCAAGCGCAAGATGCTCAAGCCTGACGAACAGATCGCACCGCTCTTGCCCGCGCGCATCGGTGACATAGTCGCCAAATGGCGCGGCGGCAAAGCTGTCTGCAACAAACGGGTGGTTCAGAAACTCCGAAAAGGTCAGCACATGCGCAAGGTCGACCGCGGGGTGGTCGAAATGCTGACCCTTTAGCCAGTGGTAGTAGCTCACCATTCTGTCCCACGGGTTGCGCACCAAGGTAACGATGAAAAAGCGATCGATCTCGGCTTGTGTGACCAGACCCACGATATCGCGCAGGGTCGAGTGTTTCCAAAGGCGCCCAGCGGCAGTGATGTTCTTCAGCCGTCGCCGCCGTTTGACTGCCTTGGGCGTATCACCCAGCATGATGTCATCAGCCATCGCGCGATTTTCAAGCGCCAACGCCAGCGACGTGCCACCCGTTTTGGGCGGGTGAACAAAGATATACTTGCGGCCACGCGAAATGATCATGCAGAGAGCTTAGCGCGGTTTCACACCCCGCGCGAGCGCAGAGAGATGATGACACCAGAGATCACGATCATCGCCATACCCAACAGCATCTGAGCGCTGATCGGTTCACCGAACAGCACATAGCTCCAGCCCGCCGCAAAGGGCAACAGCACGTATTCGTAGATCGCGACCTGAGACGCATCGCCCCATTGGTATCCCTTGAAGACCAGCCCCATCGCAACAATCGATCCGACCGCTTGCATCACCGTCAAGGCAAGCGCCAGAGGCGTCGGCCAGACAGCAGCGCGCAGGATAAACCCTGCCTCACCGGGTGGAACAGCATGCGGCCAGACCGTCATGATCACGACGCCGATCAACCCGAATACACCAAGCGACATGAAGAAATAGAGAAGCATGGACAAGGCGCTTTCCCCGTCGCACCACTGGCGCGTGGCGATCCCACCGATTGCATAGAAAACCCCGGCGCTCACCGGGACAAGCGCGAACAGGTTCAATCCGTTCTCAAAGGGATCTAGCACGATCAAAACGCCGATGAACCCGATCACACCCGCTGCGATGCGGGTAGCACCCACCGGTTGCCCCAGAAAGAGCGCTGAAATCAGCATCACCCAGATCGGCGCTGTAAACAGCCCCGCCGCCACCTGCCCAATGGGCAGAAATGCAAGACAGCCGAAATAGATCAGCATGGCGACCCCGGCGAACCCGCCCCGCAGCATGACGGCCCAGCGGCGCCGAGGCGTCAGCTGTGCCCGCCCCATGCGGGCAAGAGCCAAAAGAATGGCGACGGCCAGCACCGCCCGCATCAGGTGAAACTGCCAAAGCCCCAGATCGCGCGCAATCACCGTTACAAAATTGTCCATAAACCCCAAAAGGAACATGGCCATGCAAATCGCACCCGCCGCCGCAATTGTCCGGTTTGAAGTCATGTCGTTTTTCACCTGTCATAGCGTCTTGAAGCCATTGACCGCGCCCAGCACGATCTGGTCTGCTCTAAAAACGACATACGCGGCAGGAATGCCGGGGCACAATCCAAGGAGACGCGACGGTGGGATGGATGAGTGACGAAACGGGCCTTGAAAAATGCGCGGCGAATTTCGTGCCGCTGACGCCGTTGTCCCACCTCAGACGGGCCGCACTTATTTTTCCAGACCGCGAAGCTTTGGTATATGGGCCGCGTAGATTGACCTATGCGGCTTATCATGACCGAGTGACGCGGTTCGCGTCGGTGTTGGAGGCGCGCGGGATCGCACCGGGCGACGTGGTGGCCACGCTTCTACCCAATGTGCTGGCACATGTGGAAGCAAGCTTTGCGATACCGGCCTGCGGCGCCGTGCTCAACACCATAAACACGCGGCTCGATGTGGATACCGTTGCTTATATTCTAAGCCATGGCGAAGCGCGCACCGTGCTTGTTGATACCGAACTTCTGCCGCTGGCCGAGGCCGCCATTGACCTGCTAAAAGCGAACGGCGCGCCCATCGAACCCGAAATCATCGAAGTCGCCGACGAGCACGCGGGTCATCCGGCGACAGGGCGCTATCCCGAATACGAGGCGCTTTTGTCGAAAGGTGATCCGGCATTCAGCTGGGTCATGCCAAAGGACGAATGGGAAAGCCTTGCGTTGAATTATACGTCTGGCACCACGGGGCGCCCCAAGGGCGTGGTCTATCATCATCGCGGCGCCTATTTGATGACCATGGGCACACCGATCAGTTGGGGCATGACACTTTACCCGCGCTATCTGACCATTGTGCCGCTCTTTCATTGCAACAACTGGAACCATTGCTGGATGATGCCAGTGCTTGGCGGCACGGTTGTCTGCTGCCGGGAAATCACTCCCAAGGCGATCTATGACGCGATCGCCGACGAAGGCGTGACCCATTTCGGCGGCGCACCGATTGTGCTGAACATGATCGTGAATGCTCCTGACAAAGATCGCCGTTCTTTCGACCACGTGGTCGAGGTCTTCACTGCCGGCGCCCCCCCGGCCGCCGCGACCCTGGCTGCGATAGAGCCGTTGGGGTTCAACATCACGCAGGTTTACGGGCTGACCGAAACCTATGGGCATATCACCGAATGCCTGTGGAATGGCCCGCAATGGGATCACCTGTCGCAGGCGGAAAAAGCGTCTCTCAAAGCGCGCACTGGCGTTGCGATGCCGCAGATGGAGGACATCACCGTCTTGAGCCCAGACACGCTGGAGCAGGTGCCAATGGATGGTGAAGCCATCGGCGAGATCATGATCCGCGGCAACTCGGTCATGAAAGGGTATCTGAAGGACCCGGACGCAACCCGCGCGGCCTTCGAGGGTGGGTATTTTCATTCCGGCGATATCGCCCATCAGACGCCAGACGGCTATATTCGCATCACCGACAGGTCCAAGGACATAATCATCTCGGGCGGTGAAAACGTCAGCTCGGTCGAAGTCGAGGGCACCCTGATGCACCATCCGGCGGTCAGCTTGTGCGCTGTGGTTGGCAAACAGGACGACAAATGGGGCGAAGTCCCCTGCGCGTTTGTCGAATTGAAAGACGGCGCCGATGTCAGCGCCGACGATCTGATCGCCTTTGCCCGCGAACGACTGGCCGGGTTCAAGACACCAAAAACGGTCGAATTCTGCGAACTGCCCAAGACGGCAACAGGAAAAATTCAGAAGTTTGAGCTGCGCAACCGGATCAAGAATGCAAACTGAACCGTTTGGCACATTGCCGGACGACCTTCGTAAGAGTATCCTGCCCCAAAGCACAACGAGCAGATGAGCCGCACCAAAACAATGACGGCCCTCACGAAATATCAACGGCTGGAAGCCCCCGGTTTGTGGCGTGCCTCGCCCGAGGCACAGCGCCGCAACGTCGTCTTGTCGCTTGGCGATGCCACCCTGACCATTTCTGACACGCATGACATGGCGCTGACCCACTGGTCACTGCCTGCCATCATCCGGCTGAACCCCGGCGAACGCCCCGCACTTTTCGCCCCTGGCACCGATGCCACCGAACAGGTGGAAACCGACGATGATACGTTGATCAAGGCGATCGAGAAGGTGCGCACCGTGGTCGAGAAACGCAGGCCCCATCCCGGCCGCCTGCGCCACTGGGTAACGGCCGGTCTGTTCGGAGGGTTGGTCGCATTGACCGTGTTCTGGCTGCCTGATGCGCTGCGCAACTACACGGTTTCGGTCGTTCCGACACCCACACGCGACGCAATCGGCCAACGGATCCTGAACCGGATCGGTCGCGTTGCGGGGCAGCAGTGCACAGGAAGCACAGGACGCGCAGCGCTGGACCAGCTGGGATTTCGCGTCCTGGGGTCAAATACGCCGCGCATGATCGTCCTGTCCGGAGGTGTGCAGACAACCACACACCTCCCCGGCCATATCACGTTGCTCAACCGTTCTTTGATCGAGGATTACGAAGAACCGGATGTCGTCGCAGGCTTTCTTCTTGCAGAAGATGCGCGCCGCCGCGCCACCGACCCGATCCAGGCCCTGCTGGACCATGCCGGGTTAAAGGCGACGGTCCGGTTGTTGACGACCGGAGACCTGCCTGACACCGTCATCGACAGCTACGCCGAATGGCTGCTGACCTCAACACCGGCGACGATTGACCGCGACACGCTGTTGGCACGGTTCAAGGCGGCCGGTGTCCGTTCGACGCCCTATGCTTATGCGCTTGATTTGACCGGGGAAAGCACACTGGATCTGGTCGAAGCCGACCCTGTGCCGCTCAGCGACGCCACCCCCCTGCTAAGCGATGCAGACTGGGTGCGCCTGCAAGGCATATGCGGCGAATGAACTGCCTCTGCGTTTGGCGTGGGCAGTGCCGATAATTTGCCCGGATGGTTGGCCCGGATTAATTGCGGGTAAAGGCGTCCGAAAAGCCCGATGCGCGCAAGCGCAACAGGGCCGACCGAAGATCTGACTGGGTCTGAAACGGTCCCGCCAGAACGGTCTTTACGGTCTTTCCGCCTCGTTTCGACGTGGCACTGGAAACGCGCAGCCCCAGCGCCCTCAGCTTGGCGATGGTTGCTTTGGCATTGGCTGGTGACGCATAGCGCCCAACCTGAACGTAGCGATGGCCCGTCGCCTGAGGCGTCGGGGCTGAGGGCTGTGCGCGCGTCGTTACGGTTTCTTGCATAGATGCAGATGATTTCGGGTTGGACCGGGCGGCTCCGGCTTTGGCCCCGTGCAACGTCACTGTGGTCTCCGACACAAGCCTGCGCGGCACAGTGTCAGTCCAAACCATTCGCGTCTGGCGCATCCCTTCGCCCGTCTGAACACCACGGTTCGGGTTCAGCCGGTCATCGTCCCAGACTTTACGATAGCCCGATGGCACGACGACTTTTGCGTTCGACGCCGGATAGGTCGGGGGGGCAACGCGAGTGCCCGCAGGGAAGCGATCGACATCTTCGCGTGCAACAACGCGGTAGCCACCGCGATAGCCCTTTACGGGTATCTCTGCCGATTGTCCCGCAGATGCCACGACAGGGTCGGTCAGGGGCTGGACGTCGACCATGGCGCCGGGCGGTGCAGCGATGACGCGGGTGCGCTCGGCGTTGTCGTGATCTACGAGATAGCTCACAGCTTCTGTTTGCCCCGGTGAACAATTCACCGGCACAGTTTGCCCGTTGCCCAGATCTACCTGCGTAACGGTTGAACCCTCTAGACAGTTCACCCTGACCACACGCGTGACTTCGCCACGGTTGGTCTGCGGTTCGACAGACACAACGGCAGAGCGCGCCGATCCAGCCGCCCAAGCGCCTTCGGTATGGCGTGCGCACATAACCTGTCGGTCCTGCGAAAGACGGGGCACCCAGGACACGGCACCTTCGTCACCAACCCGCAGATAGACACATCCGCGACTGTCGACATATTGATCGCCCGCGAAACTGGCAGGGGGGCGTTCAGCAGGTTCACCAGCTTGGGCAAGGCTCATGGCCTGCGCTGCAGTGCCAAGAAAACTGACGGTGACAACACATGTCGTGACGCGTTTGAAAGGGTTCATCTGTGCCTCTAAACGAAAACTAGAGGCGAGGATGAAACATACCCCACGGCAAGTAAAGGATATTTCCCCTACTTGGTTCCGAACATCCGGTCCCCGGCATCGCCAAGCCCGGGCACGATATAGCCCTTTTCGTTCAGCCTTTCATCCAGCGACGCGGTGATAATCGGCACATCGGGATGGGCCTCTTTCATCCGGGCCACACCTTCGGGGGCCGCCAGCAGGCACATGAAACGGATATCAGTCGCACCTGCCTGTTTCAGCAGATCAATCGCCGCAGCCGAACTGTTTCCCGTGGCAAGCATCGGATCAACGGCAATCACCAGCCTGTTCTCAAGCGAGTCCGGCACCTTGAAGTAATACTGCACCGGCTCAAGCGTTTCTTCGTCGCGATACAGCCCGACAAAGCCAACCCGTGCCGAAGGGATCAATTCCAACACCCCATCCAACAACCCATTGCCAGCCCGCAAGATTGATACGAGCGCCAGCTTGCGCCCTGCCAGAACCGGCGCGTCCATTTCCTGCATCGGAGTGCGGATGCGCTTGTTCTCCATCGGCAACTCGCGCGTCACTTCATAGGCCAGCAACTGGCTGATCTCGCGCAGAAGCTGGCGAAAGTGGTTGGTTGGTGTTGTCTCGTCGCGCATCAGCGTCAGCTTATGCTGGATCAAAGGGTGTTTCACGACGGTCAGATGGTCATACATCTTGGGTCTCCAGTTTTTTTCGCACGCGCGCGCGCGTCGCATCATCACAAAAAGCCGCGTCAATGGCCGTCAGGTTCAAGGCATTGAAATCAGATATCTCCCACCCGAATTGCCGCGACAGGTTTTCATACTCCGTCACCAGATCGGTGCGGAAAAAAGGTGGATCATCCGTCGACACGGTCACCTTCACGCCGCGCTCGCGCAGTTTGGCGATCGGGTGGGCTGACAGGTCGGGATAGACGCCCAGAAAGACGTTTGAACCGGGGCATACCTCCAGCGTGATGTCGTCTTCGACCAGACGTTCGACCAAGGTCAAATCCTCGATCGACCGCACGCCGTGACCGATCCGTTCGACCTTCAGATCGTCCAGCGCAGCGCGCACTTCATCGGGCCCGCGCCATTCACCGGCATGGGTCGTCAAGCGCAAGCCCGCCTCGCGCGCCATGTCGAACGCATAGGCAAAATCGCCTTGCTTACCAGCGTTTTCGTCGCCCCCCATACCGAACCCGGTGATGAAGTCCCCTGCGGTTTGCTGTGCACAGATCGCAGTTTCGCGGGCGGGTTCGGGACCGAAATGGCGGATGGCGGTAACGATCCCTCGCAACGTGATACCGGCATCGCGTTCGCATTCGGCGGCGGCTTCTTGAATGGCGGCCAGGTATTCGCGCCACGCGCCCACGTCGCGCCCACCACAAAAGTCCGGCGACAGGAAGGTTTCGGCATAGACCACGCCGGCCTCAGCGCAGTCTTCCAGAACGGCTTTGGTCAGGCGCCCGAAATCCTCGGGACTTTTCAGAACCGAGGTCGCCGCTTCATAGACCTCTAGAAAATGTGAGAAGTCGCGATACGCATAGCCCCCATCATCCGTAAAGATGCCTGACAGATCGACATGCTTTTCTTTGGCCAACCCTCGAATGAACTCCGGCGGCGCAGCACCTTCGATGTGCAGGTGCAGCTCGACTTTCGGCAACGCCTTGAAACTCATAGAAACGAACTCCCGGCGCCGCGCTCTTCCAGCCCCAAATGCGCCGCGACCGACGCTCCGATATCGGAAAATCCACACAGGCCGATTTCTCGCACGCCAAGCCCAGCGCCAACCACCGGAACGCGTTCGCGCGTATGATCGGTGCCGACCCAAGTGGGGTCATTGCCGTGATCGGCGGTAAACAAGACAAGATCGCCCGCGCGCATCTTGGCAAACACCCTTGGCAGTTCTGCGTCGAACCATTCCAGTGCGCGCGCATATCCAGATACGTCGCGGCGGTGACCGAATTGCGCGTCAAATTCGACGAAATTCGCGAACACGAGATCGCCGTCCTGTGCCGTGTCCATCGCAGAGACCAGATGCTCCATCAGGTCTGCATCAGCGCCTTTCTTCAGCGTATCAATGCCGCGATGGGCAAAAATATCCCCAATCTTGCCAATGGCATGGACCGTTCCACCCGCGTCCTGCACCCAATCGCACAGTGTCGGGCTGGGTGGTGTCATGGCGAAATCACGTCGGTTGGTGGTGCGCGAAAATCCTTCGGCTTCGGTGCCAAGAAAGGGGCGCGCAATGACGCGGCCAACCTGCATATCGTGCACCATTGGGGCAATCGCCTCGCACAGCGATATCAGACGATCAAGACCGAACCGTTCTTCATGGGCGGCGATCTGGATCACACTGTCGACCGATGTGTAGACAATCGGCAACCCGGTGCGCATATGCTCCGGCCCCAACTCCTCCAGAATTTCCGTGCCAGAGGCGTGCTTGTTGCCCAAGACACCGTCGACCCCGGCCACCTCGCAGATCTTTTGCGTCAATGCTTCGGGGAAAGCCGGTTGCGTATCAGGGAAATATCCCCATTCCCAGGGGACGGGAACGCCTGCAATCTCCCAATGGCCAGACGGCGTGTCCTTGCCCAGCGAAACCTCTTGGGCAGCGCCCCAAAGCCCTTGCGGTTCGGCCGCTAACCCCGGAGTTTCATCGCCAGAGGCAAGCCGTATGGCAGCGCCAAGGCCCAGCCCGTCAAGATGCGGCATTTTCAACGGGCCTGAACGTCCCTCTTCAGCCCGGCCATCGGCGCAGGCCATGGCGATATGCCCCAGCGTGTTGGCGCCGGTATCAGGCACGGTCTTGTCATTGAAAAACGCATGCGCGTCAGGGGCTCCACCGCAGCCCGCGCTGTCCATAACGATCAGAAAAGCGCGCGTCATGTGTTCACCATATGCTCGGTGGCAAAAGCGCCCGGAAGAAGTTCTGCCATGGTCATGACCAATGTGTCACCCGCCAAGGTCATCATGGTGATCTTGGCGTCCGCCGCGGCGAATTCCGCCAGCTTTTGCCGGCACCCGCCACACGGGGTCACCGGCAACGGCGCATCCGCAATCACCAGCGCCTCGACGATATCGCGATCCCCGGCGGCCGCCATCGCAGCTATAGCACCCGCTTCGGCACAGGTGCCTTCGGGATAGGCGACATTCTCAACATTGCATCCGCTATAGATGGCGCCGGTGGCGCAACGCAGCGCGGCGCCAACCTTGAAGTTGGAGTAAGGCACATATGCGTTTTCGCGCACGGCTTTCGCGGCATCCAGAAGCGACATGGGGCATCCTTCTTCGATCGGGTCTCTGTATCAAGACACCGTGGCGCGGCACGGGATCGGATGCAAGGGCAAACGCAGGTTGTAGATTTACAAAGCACTGCGGCACGATCATGCTATGAATACACCAGCAGACTTGATCGCCGTGCCACCATTGGTGTATGTCCGGCGCAAGATAGTTTAAGACTAAACTTTCATCAGGAGGCCATCGTGAGCGACGACAACTACCCCCGAAAGCGGGCTTTGGATTACCATGAATTCCCCAAGCCCGGCAAGCTGGAGATCCGCGCCACGAAGCCCATGGCCAACGGACGCGACCTTAGCCTTGCCTATTCGCCGGGGGTGGCCGAAGCCTGCACCGAAATCGCCAAGGACCCAACGGCGGCAAGCCGTTTTACCGCACGCGGCAACTTGGTTGCGGTTGTGACGAACGGCTCGGCAGTTTTGGGGCTGGGCAACATCGGAGCGCTTGCGTCGAAGCCTGTGATGGAAGGTAAGGCGGTGCTGTTCAAGAAGTTCGCCAACATTGATTGCTTCGACATCGAACTGGACCAAAGCGACCCGGAAAAGTTGGCGGAAATCGTTTGTGCGATGGAGCCAAGCTTCGGTGCGATCAATCTGGAAGACATCAAGGCGCCCGATTGTTTCATCGTTGAACAAATCTGCCGGGAGAAAATGAACATCCCCGTCTTCCATGACGACCAGCACGGCACGGCGATCGTTGTCGGCGCTGCCGCTACAAATGCGCTACAGGTGGCGGGCAAATCCTTTGACCAGATCAAGGTTGTTTCAACGGGTGGCGGGGCAGCCGGCATCGCGTGCCTGAACATGCTTTTGAAACTTGGCGTAAAACGCGAGAACGTCTGGCTGTGCGACATCGCTGGCCTTGTCCATGAAGGGCGCGAAGAAGATATGACGCCGCAAAAGGCGGCCTATGCCCAAGGCACCACACCCGCAACACTGGACGATGTGATCGAAGGGGCAGATCTGTTTCTCGGCCTGTCCGGGCCGGGCGTGCTCAAAAGCGAGATGGTCGCCAAGATGGCCGATCGCCCGATCGTCTTTGCGCTGGCCAATCCGACGCCCGAAATCATGCCCGACGAGGTGCGCAAGGTCGCGCCAAACGCGATCATCGCGACGGGTCGGTCAGATTTCCCCAATCAGGTCAACAATGTCCTGTGTTTCCCATTCATTTTCCGCGGCGCACTTGATGTCGGCGCGACGGAAATCAATGACGCCATGCAGCTTGGGTGCATCGAAGGCATCGCCGCCTTGGCGCGCGCCACCACCTCGGCGGAGGCGGCCGCCGCCTACAAGGGCGAACAGCTTAGCTTTGGTGAGGATTACCTTATTCCGAAGCCCTTTGACCCGCGCCTGATGGGGGTCGTGGCCAGCGCCGTCGCCAAGGCCGCAATGGAAAGTGGGGTCGCCATGCGCCCCGTCGAAGACCTTGAGGCCTACAAGGAACAACTTGACGGATCGGTCTTCCGCTCCGCCTTGATCATGCGCCCTGTCTTCGAGGCCGCTGCAACCGCTGAACGCCGCATCGTCTTTGCCGAAGGGGAAGATGAACGCGTGCTGCGCGCTGCAAACGCCATGTTAGAAGAAACCACGGATAAACCGATCCTGATCGGTCGCCCGGACGTGATTGCGCGCCGCTGCAAACGTGCGGGTCTGTCTTTGAAACCCGGCGAGGATTTCGAGATCGTGAACCCCGAGCGTGATGATCGGTATCGCGAATACTGGACCGCCTATCACCAGATCATGGCACGCCACGGTGTGACCCCTGATCTGGCAAAGGCCATCATGCGCACGAACACCACCGCCATCGGATCGATCATGGTGCAACAAGGCCATGCAGACAGCCTGATCGCGGGCACCTTCGGGCAATATTTGTGGCATTTGAATTATATCCAGCAAATTTTGGGCGATGAGACCCTGCACCCGGTTGGTGCACTTAGCTTGATGATCCTTCAAGACGGCCCGCTTTTCATCGCCGACACACATGTTCACAATATCCCGACCGCTCATCAGATCGCCGAAACGGTCTGCGCGGCGGCACGCCACGTGCGTCGTTTCGGGGTCGAGCCGAAAATCGCGCTGTGTTGCTATTCTCAATTCGGCAATCACGCCGGTGACAGCGGTGTGCGCACGCGCGGCGCGTTGGAAATTCTGGATAGCGCCCCGCGCGACTTCGCCTATGAAGGTGAGATGCACGTCGACGCCGCCCTTGACGAAGACCTGCGCAACCACATCTTCCCGAATGCCCGCTTTGCTGGACCGGCAAACGTGCTGGTCTTTGCCAACGCCGATGCAGCCAGCGCCGTGCGCAATACGCTGAAGGTCAAAGGCGGCGGGCTTGAGGTCGGGCCCATCCTGATGGGCATGGGCAACCGGGCACATATCGTGACCCCGTCCATCACGGCGCGTGGGCTTTTGAACATGTCCGCCATCGCCGGCACGCCGGTCGCGCATTACGGCTGACGGGCGAATCTCGGCCGTCAAAGTTTGCAAGGCGAGGTTTGCAGATTTGCAAATCTCGCCTTTTTCAAACTTTTGGCGCAGATTACACTACTGTTTGCAAAAGTTTGCAGTCTATTTCCAGCGCATCTGCAAATTTTTCGCGGTAAACTGCCGCGCAGGGCGACGTGGCGCTTGCCCCAAACCAACTTGGGCGCGTAACTCTTTCAACGAGGGAAATTGGAGGAAGTGCACCATGGCATACAATGACGTCTACGCCGCTTGGCAGGCAGACCCGGAAGGCTTCTGGATGGACGCCGCGAAGGCGATCAGCTGGGACACCCCCCCTTCGAAGGCGCTTTTCGACGACAACGCACCGCTCTATGAATGGTTCTCGGATGGCATGGTGAACACTTGCTACAATGCGGTGGACCGGCATGTGGAAAACGGTCGCGGCGATCAGATCGCGATCATCTATGACAGCCCGATCACCGGGCGGCAGTCCAAGATCACTTTTGCAGAGCTGAAAGAGCGTGTCGCCAAATTGGCGGGCGGGCTGCGCGACAAAGGTGTGCAGAAGGGCGACCGCGTCATCATTTACATGCCGATGGTTGCCGAAGCTCTGGTCGCCATGCTGGCCGTGACGCGCATCGGTGCGGTTCACTCGGTCGTGTTTGGTGGCTTTGCGTCCAACGAACTGGCCGTGCGGATCAATGACGCCAAGCCCAAGGCAATCATTGCTGCCTCCTGCGGGATCGAACCGGGTCGCGTCATCGCCTATAAACCGCTGTTGGACGGGGCGATCGACATCGCCACCCACAAACCAGACTTCACAGTGATCTTGCAGCGCGAAGAAAACCCTGCAGACCTGATCGACGGGCGCGACCATGACTGGAATACCTTGCAAGAGGCTGCGACACCTGCCGATTGTTTGCCGGTCGAAGGCAACCACCCCGCCTATATTCTTTATACTTCGGGCACCACAGGTCAGCCCAAGGGCGTTATCCGTCACACCGGCGGGCATCTGGTGGCGCTGAACTGGACCATGAAAAATATCTATAACGTGGATCCAGGCGATGTCTTCTGGGCCGCGTCAGATGTGGGTTGGGTCGTCGGCCACAGCTATATCACCTATGGACCTCTGGTGCATGGCAACACCACCATCGTGTTCGAAGGCAAACCCGTCGGCACCCCCGACGCGGGCACCTTCTGGCGGGTGATCTCGGAGCACAACGTCAAAAGCTTCTTTACCGCCCCCACCGCCTTTCGTGCCGTGAAACGCGAAGACCCCAAGGGCGAGTTTGTCAAGAAATACGACCTGAGCTGCCTCAAGCAGGTTTATCTGGCCGGCGAGCGTGCCGACCCTGACACCATCGTCTGGGCACAAGATCAACTGAAGGTGCCCGTGATCGACCACTGGTGGCAAACCGAAACGGGCTATGCGATTGCTGCCAACCCTCTTGGGATCGAGGAGCTTCCGGTCAAGCTTGGCTCTCCTTCGGTGCCAATGCCTGGATATGATGTGCAAATTCTGGATGAAGGCGGGCATCCGATGGCGGCAGGTGAACTTGGCGCGATTGCTATCAAGCTGCCGCTGCCTCCGGGCACGCTGCCAACGCTTTGGAACGCGGAAGATCGTTTCAGATCAAGCTATCTGACCACCTTCCCCGGCTATTACGAAACCGGCGATGCGGGCTACAAGGACGAAGACGGCTATCTGTATATCATGGCGCGCACCGATGACGTGATCAACGTCGCCGGTCACCGCCTGTCCACGGGCGGAATGGAAGAGGTGTTGGCCAGCCACCCGGACGTGGCCGAATGCGCCGTCATCGGCGTCACGGACCAGTTGAAAGGCCAACTTCCGTTGGGTCTCATTTGCCTGAACGCCGGTTGTGATCGTCCACATGATGAGGTCAGCGCTGAATGCGTCAAGCTGGTGCGCGAGAAAATCGGCCCCGTCGCTGCGTTCAAGCTTTGCGTGGTTGTGGATCGGTTGCCCAAGACACGATCCGGCAAGATCTTGCGTGCCACCATGGTGTCGATTGCAGACGGCAGGGACTACAAGATGCCTGCTACCATCGACGACCCGGCCATTCTGGACGAGATCAAGGACGCGCTTGCAGGGTTGGGGTATTCCTGACGCTGGCAGGCGCAGCTCAAGACAGTCACCTCCGGGCACATTACCGGGGGTGATTTTTTTTGGTCTTTCGCGTTGGTGAGGGTATAGACATCTACAGGTGCGCCAATTTCCGGCGATTGGGCCTATGTCAGGTGAATTTTTATGAATGAAACAGGTAAAGGTCGCGACGATCGCAGCGTGCCAGAAGCGCTCGTTTCGGCAGAAAATTCACACTGCAAGATCCTTATCGTCACCGCACTTGCGACGGAAGCCCAGTTCCCACAGCAGCTTTTTGACGACCTGCACTGCACCGCGACCTATACTTTTTCACTGACCGAAGCCGCGAAAAGCGTGGCCCGCGACTGTCCTGATCTGGTTCTGCTGTCCCTGACGATCGGCAAGAAAAGCACATTGCAGTTGTTGTCGGACCTTCGCAAACGAGCGCCCGAAACTGCGGTTGTGGCGATTTCGCAAAGCGATCAGATAAACGACGCGGCCGAGGCGATGCGACTTGGCGCGGTCGATTGCCTTTTCTTTCCTTTCACCCAGGAACGGTTGCGAAAGACCGTGACAGCAACGCTTCGCAACGCTGGTGCGATAGCCCCGCAAAGGCGCGCGCGCGGTCATTCGTCCGAAACACCCGACGACGACGACAAGGCTCCAACAAGATTTGCGGGACACAACATCAAACACGGGATGATCCTGTCCGATATCGCAATGGAGCCCGTCCTGAAGGCCTTGAATGCAGTTTCGGTCTCGGTCGCGCCTGTGTTCATCCAAGGCGAAACGGGCACTGGAAAAGAGCTTCTGGCGCGCGCCATCCATGCCGAAAGCGGCCGGGCGGAAGGCAAATTTGTCGTGGTCGATTGCGCGCGGCTTGATCCAGACACGCTTGGCTCTGAGATATTTGGCCACAAACGCGGGGCATTTCCCGCAGCCCATGCCGACAAGATCGGTGCCGCACAGGCTGCAGATGGCGGAACTCTGTTTCTGGACGAAATCGCGCATACCGACCTGCGAGTTCAGAAGCAGCTTATGCGGTTTCTGGAAGCCGGTGAGATTTTGCCATTGGGCGAAACACATCCCCTGAAAGTCGACACCCGTATCATCTGCGCTACCACGTCCGATGCGCAGGCAGAAATCAAAGCCGGGCGGTTGCGTGAAGACCTGTATTTCAGGCTCCATGTCGTGCCAATCACCCTTCCTGCACTGCGCAATCGTGGACAGGACATCGTGGCCATTGCCAACACCAAGCTCGTACAGATTGCCCAGGACGAAAACCGAAATTTTCGCAGATTTGCACCCGACGCGATGAACTTGCTTTTGTCACATCCTTGGCCTGGCAATGTGCGACAGTTGATTAACGTGATCTGGAACGTGGTCTTGCTGCATGACGGAGAGCAGGTAACAATTGATATGTTGCCGGCAGATTTTCAGGCCGCCGCCGGGCAGGCTTGGACCGGGCAAACGCCGCC
Source organism: Aliiroseovarius sp. CAU 1755 (assembly GCF_054482655.1). Classification (NCBI taxonomy): domain Bacteria; kingdom Pseudomonadati; phylum Pseudomonadota; class Alphaproteobacteria; order Rhodobacterales; family Paracoccaceae; genus Aliiroseovarius; species Aliiroseovarius sp. CAU 1755. The sequence goes on from NZ_JBTLRH010000002.1 coordinate 434,946, forward strand.
CAACCTGTCCTCTCATCCTGACCTGATCGGGCGCAGCTTGGCTGAGATTGAACGGATCATAATCGAAGACACCATCCGCGCAGAAGGCGGATCTGTCCCCAAAGCCGCGCAGGTTCTGGGCGTGTCGCCATCGACGATCTATCGCAAACGCGAAAGCTGGTTTGATCACAAAGCCAGCGGCTAGACGAATTGCTCGCGGATCAAACGCTCTTCCAGCCCGTGACCGGGATCAAACAGGATCCGGTGGGAAATATCGTCCTTGGATTGAATTTCCACCGATACGACATTCGGAAACGACCGACCATCCGCGTCCGCCATCACCGGGCGCTTCTTGTGCTGAAGCACATCAAAGCGCACGACCGCTTGCTTTGGCAAGAGCGCCCCGCGCCAACGACGTGGACGAAAGGCAGACATGGCCGTCAAGGCCAGGACATCTGACCCGATCGGCAAAATGGGGCCGTGCGCCGAATAGTTATAGGCGGTCGACCCCGCCGGCGTGCTCAACAGCGCGCCGTCGCAGACGAGCTCATCCAACCGCACCCGGCCGTCGACGCTGATCTGCAAAGTCGCGGCTTGCGGACCAGCGCGCAGCAGGCTGACCTCGTTGATCGCAAGCGCATGGTGAACCTCTCCATCTGCGTTTTCTGCGCGCATGGCCAAGGGGTTGATCACCTCTTCTTCGGCTTCGATCAACCGCTCGATCAGGTTGTCCGGCGAATACTCGTTCATCAGAAACCCGACCGTGCCGCAGTTCATGCCATACACCGGCGCCAAAAGCTCTTGCGTGTCGTGCAAGGTTTGCAGCATGAACCCATCGCCGCCAAGGGCGACGATAACATCGGCCTTGTCACAGGCCACGTTGTCATAGCGCGCCGTCAATTCAGCCTGGGCGTCCTGTGCGATCGGCGCGTCGCTGGCAACAAATGCTATTTTCTGGCTCATATTTGGTTTCCTGCCCCTGACCCTTGGTTTCCGAAAGAAACACATGTTTCCCCAAGTTGCCAGAAATTGCCGCGTCTTTACGCACCGATGTCGCTTTCCGGTCTTTGCGATCCGCAGCGTTTCCGATAGGAAATCCAGACATCTGGCTTCCAACCCAAGGATTACGCGCATGACTGCCACCCGTGACCAAGGTTTTTTTACCGAATCCCTCGCCACCCGCGACCCGGAGCTGTGGGGCTCGATCACTGATGAACTGGGGCGCCAGCGCGACGAGATCGAGCTGATTGCCTCGGAAAACATCGTGTCCGCCGCCGTGATGGAGGCGCAGGGCACGGTCCTGACCAACAAATACGCCGAAGGTTATCCGGGCCGTCGCTATTATGGCGGTTGCCAGTATGTGGACGTGGCCGAGACGCTGGCGATTGATCGCGCCAAAGAACTGTTTGGATGCGAGTTTGCCAATGTGCAGCCGAATTCGGGCAGTCAAGCGAACCAGGGCGCGTTCATGGCGATGATCCAGCCGGGCGATACGATCCTTGGGATGAACCTTGCCTCGGGCGGGCACCTGACCCATGGGGCGGCCCCGAACCAATCGGGCAAGTGGTTCAACGCCGTGCAGTATGGCGTGCGCAAGCAAGACAACCTGATCGATTATGACGAGGTCGCGGCGCTGGCAAAGGAACATCAGCCCAAACTGATCATCGCCGGTGGGTCGGCCATTCCACGTCAGATCGACTTTGCGAAGTTCCGCGAGATTGCCGACAGTGTCGGTGCCTTCCTGCTGGTCGATATGGCCCACTTTGCAGGGCTGGTCGCAGCGGGCGAGCACCCCTCGCCCTTCCCCTATGCCGATGTGGCGACCACAACAACGCACAAAACCCTGCGCGGGCCACGTGGCGGGATGATCCTGACCAATCGCGAAGATCTGGCCAAGAAGATCAACTCGGCCATCTTCCCCGGCATTCAGGGCGGCCCGCTGATGCACGTGATCGCCGCCAAGGCCGTGGCATTTGGTGAAGCCTTGCGCCCTGAGTTCAAGACCTATCAGAAACAGGTCCGCGCCAATGCAGTGGCTCTTGCTGATCAGTTGATGAAGGGCGGTCTGGACATCGTAACCGGCGGCACCGACACGCACGTGATGCTGGTGGACCTGCGCCCCAAAGGCGTGACCGGCAACATCGTCGACAAAGCTTTGGGCCGCGCACATATCACCTGTAACAAGAACGGTATTCCGTTTGACCCGGAAAAGCCCACTGTAACCTCGGGCATTCGCCTTGGCACCCCGGCAGGCACCACCCGCGGTTTTGGCGAAGACGAGTTCCGCCTGATCGCTGATATGATTGTCGAGGTCGTCGACGGGCTTGCCGCCAATGGGGCAGATGGCAACGGAGACGTGGAAAAGGCGGTTCGGGCAAAAGTCGCAGATCTTTGCGCGCGTTTCCCGCTTTATCCGAACCTGTGAGCTTTCACTTTTCGAACCTTTTTTGATAGTTTACAGCCCCAGTCTTCCGATTGGGGCTGTATTTTCCAACAAACCTCAAGCTCACATGGTGCGCGCTGATCCTCGCGACAAAACGGTTGCATCCCGGCTTGTCACGACATCGCTTTCTGCAACCAGCCTAGAGATAATCGCGCCAGAACAGCACGCCAAGCGCCAATGCTGCAACCACCAGCAGCTTGAACAGAACGCTGGCCGCCCCCATCACGGCAATGCCACGCCGTCTGTCCCAAGGGTCGACATCAAGCAGATGGCGTTCAAGCGCATCTGCCGCGCGCGACAACCTGTCAATGTCCAACCTGCGTGCCAGCCGCGGATGCGCCGCCTGTCGCAGCGCTTCGACCAACAAAGCGCCTTCCTTCCGCACATAGCGCGGCAACAAACGGCCAGCTCTTTTGAGCTTCACCTCGAACCCAGCCCCGCGGATGTCCAGCCGGTGTTCCAGCAGCTGTGCCAACCGTTCTGTGCGTGTCTGTAAATCCACGAGGCCCCCGAAAAATTCGTCCTGATCATTGTGCCGACACTAGCGAAGGACGCCCAAGATGCGAAGCGAGATGTGGTGTGAAAAAGGGGTTCAAGCCTGCGTTCACCCGCGTTATGAAAACACATGCTTGAAACTCAGTCATTTGGCGATGATGATCGCCACCCGCCCATCTTGATTGCACATGGCCTTTTTGGGTCTGGCCGCAACTGGGGCGTGATCGCGAAACGCCTGGCAGACACCCGGCGTGTCGTGACCGTTGACATGCGCAACCATGGCGCCAGCCCATGGACCACATCGCACAACTACGCCGATATGGCAGATGATCTGGCGCAGGTCGTTGCCTCGACAGGTGGCGAAGCCGACGTGATTGGACATTCGATGGGGGGCAAGGCTTCGATGGTGCTGGCGCTGAACCATCCCTCAATGGTGCGCCGTCTTTTGGTCGCCGACATCGCCCCGGTGGCCTATACCCACGACCAGCAACGGATGATTGCGGCAATGCGCAGCATTGATCTGTCTTTGGTCAACACACGTGGCGACGCGGATCGTCAGCTTGCATCGGTTTTGGACGAGGCATCGGTGCGCGCCTTTCTGCTCCAGTCCCTTGATGTAAAAGAGCGGCGCTGGCGGCTGAACCTTGACGTGCTAGAGCGCGACATGGATCAGGTCGTAGGCTTTCCCGATGTCACGGGAGGGTTTGATGGCCCGACGCTCTTTCTGTCGGGCGCTTTGTCGGACTATGTCAAAACGGAACATCGCCCGCTTATCAAAGCCCATTTTCCGAACGCGAAGCTGGCCAAGATTCCAAAGGCAGGGCACTGGCTTCATGCCGAAAAACCCCGCGAATTCGAAGCGGCCGTGCGCAATCTTTTGAACACCTGAAGACCAAAACAAAAAAGCCCCGCGAAAGACGCGAGGCTGACTGTATTGGCCACTGTTAGGGGTTGAAAATCGGGGCAAAGTTGTCTCGATGTTTCAAAATTTTCCCTTACTTTACAATACCTTAATTTCTTCAAATTCTGAATAGGAGCAAAGATCCCGCGAAAATCGGGCAAAGATTTCGCGATCGAAGATAAAAACCCAACAAAAAAGCCCGCCAAAGCGAGCTTAGAACAACGCGGTTTTTTGGAAAATCAGGCAGATTATCTGCTGGCGATCAAGGCGCTGACATCGACATAGATGGACGAAATTCCTGTCCTTTCTGGATGCCGAAACCCTGGGCTTTTTCCGTCCAGAATGTTCTGAAAAAGCAGCTCGAACCGCCCTGCCCCTCGCTGACTTGCATAAGATAACTGGTGAAGCGTGTCTGAGGACAAATCTTCAAGGACAGGTAAATCACTGATGCGTGTCAGGATATCATCCAGGTGTTTTTTGCCGAAAACCACATTGCGAACAGAACCCCGCTCAGTCCTCGGAACTAACGGAAGGATTGCACCGATCCTATAGAGCGTTTCGACCTGCCCCTTCGATGCACCTAGATATGTGGGCACATCGTGAAGCGGAATCGCGCTCTTGAACGCTTCAATCAGGGGAACTGTCTTCTCTGCCTCGAAGATCATGTTTCCGGCATCGATTTCGGTCGCGTCCTCAGGTATCAAACCAAGCTTTTTTAGGAGGCGGGCAAGACGAGGGCGACGAATGCCGACTGCAAAGGACAGGCTATACAGCGTATGAAACTTCCGTTCAGAGATTTCCAAACCAAGCAACATTGTACCAGGCTCAACGGCGGTGTTCTTGACGATATGGTCCCGAAGAATGTCACGGATTGGACCGGGGTCAATGGAATTGCTCCGTCGGTCGAGCCAGTCATAAAGCTTGCCATAGTGGGCCAGTGGACCTGCCTGCACCGCCGTAGCTGGTGACTGCGCACGTATTGTGTCGAGTGCTTCTTCTACAGCGCCGCGGCCGTCGACATAGATCGAAAAACCGATATCTGTCGCCTCTTCCATCTGCGCCGAAGAGAGGTTCTTCAACGCAACCTTATGTCCATGTTGCAGAACTGCGCCGAGCATCTCTGATGCGCCGAGAACCTGCTCCAGTGATTGGCCTTCAAGCCATTTACTTTCATCAGGAAACCCAGATGTCAGACGCGCACGCAACCAGCTCAGGTACTCAGGAATTTCAGGCGTCGCTGGGCGCCGCGCCTCAATCCTATGCTGCCCAGTTGCGCGACGGACACTGGTTTCTCCGCGAAACGGGACGTCCTCCAGCCACAACGAATGCAGGTCGCAGCGGGCCACATGGCGAAAGCCCCAGATCACCCGAAACCGCCGATCAGCAATGTCTCCGTCTTCCTCCAAGCAGACAGGGCAGCACCGGGCCACGCGTGGGCTCAGAAAGTTCTTGGAGACCGGCTCTCCACGAAATGAAGCTCCGCGCTGCAAGACACGAATGGCCGCCTTGTGGGCTTCGACTTGGTGCAATCCCGTGGCCCCTGCAAAGGCTGAGACCGCGTCCTCGCGTCCGGATGTAAAATGCTCAATATTAATCCCAAGATCTTTGACCAGACGCTCCATACCGCAGCCTGTGTGCATCATCGACAACCGGTCTGCATACGACAGCAATGTTTCATCTCGATCAAAATTAAGGCTTGGCCAGAGGGTCATGACTGCCCCCAACCGATCGCCGTTAATTCTGTCCTCACAGCATCCCAATCGCCCCCATCGAATGGGGTCACATCGAGACCCGAGTTCGATTTACGGTAAACACGTTCGGCAGCGGCCAAAGTGATGGCGTCCTGTTTTCGCATCAGTGCGGCGCGTAAGATGTCCTTGCCCAAAGCCACGCTTTTTCCGATCTGACCCTGCTCAGCAAACAAGATACGCTCGGCAATCGCATCCTCTTCTGCGACCTTTACCCCCATAACCCCAGCACATTTCATAAAGTTCTTACCAAAGGTTGCAGCGCTACGAGAGCCGGGGCGAATTTTGCTCAGAGTGTACTCACTGAAACGACGGAAGGTCTCCCCACTTTCTTCTGACATGATCGCTGTTCTCAAGCTCGGAACACCCGCGATAATTAGGGCCACCCTGTGCTCGGATTGCACGATATGTTTCAGCGCCTGAATGGCGGCGGGCCTGTCTCGTCCTGCACCAGCGCGAAAAATGTGGTGACACTCATCAATGATCAGTGCTTTGATGCCGACGAGACCAAAGCGATGCCTTGCCATCTCCCAGGAATCCGCGGCACGCAGCTTTGGGTTTACTTTCTCATAGCCGGTCTTCGCCAGAATAATCTCCCCCAGTTTCTTGATTGTCGCCTCAGGCGGGACCGCGATGTAGAGTGCATTGCCACCCTCATTGACTTTGAATTCGGTCAAGACAGGGTCCACCCGGAGGGCCCGTTTCAACAACGCGGTCTTACCGTTCCCTGATTGACCAAGGACCATTAGCCCCTTAGTTTCATCGGTTAGCGGATCATGATGCGGTTCAGCTGTCCTTTGGCCGTCATCATCCATCTTAAAGATGTCGATCAGACTGTCTTCAAAATCGCGTTCAACTCCAAATTTCCAATATCTTTGGTCCAGCCAAGCTAATTTTTCGGTCAAAGAGACCGGGATGTTATTCTTCATTTCGTTCATTTTTACTCCATTGAATCGTCGTCATATTCGGGGTTGCCGTCGTCTAAATGGCTCGCCAAATTCGCTTTTGGTTCGGCCCTATTACGTGAAACCTGATCAGTACCGCTGTCCCGATCATCAAGTAGACCGCGATAGGGTCCAGCTTTGTGACGCCGCTCTGCCGTGTCAGCGTGACGGATGAACCTTTCAACGTCCTTGCGTAGCTCGGCAGGTGTCTTGGGGAGAGATATCAGCCCTTTTAGCCGTTTCAGCCGGACGGACTCAGCGGTCACATCCAAGAGAAAGTCGCGCCGAGCGCGCCGTTCTTCAGGGTCTTCACCTTCTTGTTCATCAAGCCATTCGAGCAAGTCTGTGTCGGTCTTGCCGATCCACCTTTCGTCTTTAGCCGTGACAGTGAACCAGGGTCCGTCGTCACAGCGGGCGCTGATGGTACCGATGTCTCCATCCCAACGGAGGAACTCAAAGTGCTCCACCTCGGTGTCCACGAACTTCTCCAGAAGAGCGTCAATCTGATAGTCGATGTGACAGATACGAAGACCATTGCGGCTCAGCTTCCGGCGACCGGGAACCCCGAAAACTTCACGCATTTCGTCGCTTGTCAGGGAACGGGGATGGCATTCATTGATCGCCTTCTCCCAAGCCTGTCTCGGCGACATGCCAAGCCCCTCATGTTTTTTGGTGTGATAGGCATCGACCGTCCAACGTGTCAGCCAGCCCAAAAAAGCCTCCAATGTCAGCGTTGCGCGCTCAGCGGGATCGTTATCTGCACGTTCGACCACGTTGCTGAAGGCACGTCCAGAAAAGCGAACCAATAGATCGCTGTGGATGGTGCGAAAGACGCGTTCAATGAACGGCTTCAACCAAGGCTTGCCCGCAGGTGCGCCCATGTTGGTAATCCCGAGGCTGCTCAGAATTTCGTAGGCATCGTCGGTGACGTATCCCGGGCCACGGTCCAACACGACCATTTCGGGAGCGCCAGACATTGGCCAGTCGAACTTGGCGCCGGCCGCGTCCGCGATCGAATTCTTATCCGAGTAGATCATTTCTAAGGTGTGACGCAGCGGACTTTCAGTGCCAGCTGGCACAATCTGAAGTGCAAGCAGGCAGCGTGTATGTACGTCAATTGCCGCAGATAGCGTCACCCGCCGCGCAGCCCCGTCTAGGCCAAGTATATCTTTGATCGATCTAGGCAAATGCTTGAATAGTTTGGTGCATTGCATGAGTACGAAGAGATCAACGGTATACTCGTCGATTTCGACACGTTGCAATGCACGAGATGTCTCGATCCCGACGCCAAGGCCGTGGAAATGATTATATGCCTTGTCCCAGCCATGCTTCCGTATCTTATGATCAAGCGGCGCATTTTCCTTGATCAGTTTAAGTACATAGTCATAGCCCGGCCGTGGCATTTTGGCTTCTGGGATAGGCTGGCGCTCACGCCGTTCGTTTTCAGCATCAATCCACGCTTGGACGCTTTCGACCACCGACTTTACCGTGGGTCGCTCTTCATCCAGCAGCTCGAGTATGATGCTTACAATCGTGGCACGGGTGGCGTCGTCATAACGCTGGTACTTCCCGCAGTTTCGATAATTGTCGAACAGGCCATCATCGCCATGATCACGCCATAGCCAATACCACTTCCACATCGTGTGTCCGCATTTGAAGCCGTGGTGAAAATCAATAGCTTTCTCGCGTTCTTTCTTAGACCTTTGAGATCGCGTGCCCCCGCGCTTGCTATCGCGGATTGCGAGCCCAGCGAGATATTTGTCATAACGAAATTTACCATGCGCGACGATGTCAATGATTTTGTCGTCGAAATCGTCGCGCACAGGACGCAACATTCCGGTATCAAGCATTTCCTGAATAGCCAGTACGTATTCTTTTCTAAATCGCTGTCTAGCGACTTCCCGGGCTAGTCTTTCAACACGTCGGATGTGCGTCTTCGGATCGTGTGCATGGGCGCGCGGGCGCCTCAGTATTTTCAGGGTGCCGAATTTGTTCTCCGTGACGATCGCGTCATAGGACATCACACCACAGTCTGAGGCGTGGCACTCGCCTGTATCCGGATTTGTCCACTCGTCCCAGAAAATCAGATAACCTTCATCGCGCAGCTCGAGGACTCTGCCTGACCGCACACCAATGGCAAACTCACAGTCCTTCTCCAAAAGGACTTTGACCTTTTTCTGGAAGGGGGCCGCCATTATGCAGCCTCTCCACGCTCAATGAGCGTCTTTCCACGGATCTTCTCGGGGGCGAACAGCCGTGCGTGACCGAAGCGAATGGCCCGAGCTACGCTGAAGAAACCGCGCCCACCGAGTCCTACACTTGCAAGGAATTCACTGATTGAAATCGTTGCGTCAAGCCGAGACAGGCCCTCTGTGACGATCTTATCGATTTCAGGTTCTGGTTGGCGGGCGGCGTGAAAGAGTTCTGCATTATGCAGCTCGACCGGGCTGATGTTGCGTTCCGTAACAGTCGCCACTGCATCGCAAATATTGCCAATCGCGGCACTCTTCACAGCGCCGATCGTTGCTTGGTAGGCATAAGTTGTGGCAATCCGTTCCGGTTTAACAGAGATGCAAATTCTTTGACCACCCTTTGTAGTGAATCTAAAATCGAAGAAATGCTCACTCGAGGTGCCTCTGGGATGGCTAAATGGCAGTGATGCCAACTGCTCTTCGATATCGGCAAAGTCGTCGCGATAAATTAGGCAGATCGCCGTCTTGAATTCCGTGTAGCTGGCAAATCCAATGCGCTGAGGTTTGCCATTGATATTGTTATAGACAAACTCACCGACGAAATGGCCTTTTGAAGATTTTGGAATCTTGCGGACAGCGCGGCTCTTCGCCGGCGTCAGCATCAAGTGCTTTCTGGCTGCGCTCATAACCCTGTGCCTCCAGCACCGTGGCGGCCGCCGAATGAACTTCCTTCAGAGCGTTTTCCCATGGCCTCGCAGCGCCCGTACGCAATGCGACAAACACCACATTTGGGTTGTCTGCCGGGCAAACACCTTGCACCTCGGTTACCACTTATTGACCTCGGGATCGCCGCTTGATATTTTGTCTCGTCACCCATCGGGCACGTCTCCACTGGTCCGCGCCATCAAGATCCTGGGCGGTTATTTTTATTTATGAAGTGATGAACAGGACTTACTTTCCAAAGGGCCTCGAGGACCTTTTCGGTGTAGCAATCAACGTCTGGGCCCAAGGGCCATCACTTCGTCACGCCACGTACACGACGCAGTATTTGTTTACGTCTCCGTGACTGGAGATCTGATCATGGCCCATAAAGGACCGTTCATTTCAAGACAGGCTCAAAATGCACTTTCGCATCGTTGAGTCGAGTCATTTTTTATATTCAATTCATGTACTTAGCGAAAATCTTGACTGCTATTAAAACCTCAAACACACAGGTGCCTCCGATTTTCAAAGCTTAGTTCGTTTTCGCATTCACATCAGACATGAACATCCTTTGACCGATACCTATGGTGAGGCTTTAAATCTGGGAATAGGTCAGCAGAAACGAGATGTGGACGGACTGTCTACTTTGTTCAAATGCCTGACTGACCGGTACCGTGTGTCTGAAGGGCTTCAAGCAGCCAGAAGAAATGATCACGTCCACCCAACTCAATATTTGGTGGTAGGTTGATTGCCTCTGAGCAGATGCAGCGGCCAATGTGACCACCATCTTCAAGCAGAAGTTCATCCGTCAACAATTTGAGAATACGGCGCGCAGTTTCATAGGCCAATCCATGGCGATCTTTGAAATCATGCGCCCCGATGATGTCGAAGCTGCTCATCGTTGCTTTGCGTTTTATGATGTCCTCGGCAGCTAAGAAATATGTGAGCAGTTTTTTGTTCGCGCCATGTGCAAAAGTTCCGGCTGTCGCGGAAAAATGGTAGGCACATTTTCGGCAGCGATATGTTTTTCGCGCACTTTTCGGTGCGATATCTTGTGCATCGCACCGCGGGCAGAACACCCCGGACTGCCACCGCACTGCCTCGAAATGATCAACACAAGAATCACTATCTTGAAACTTAGCTTTTACCCCGCCTTCAGGAAGGCGATGAGCCAGCGACATCCAATGGATGCGCTCAATATCGCGTATGGACAAACCAGACTGCATGCTCACTCCATTACGAGAGTTATTCAGGCTCTAAAAGAGCAGCAACCCCATTCCGTAAAGCAGCATTTCATGCAACGTGCGGCGAAGGTCGGCTGTGAGCCCTCTTCGACCTATGCTGCATTTAGTTCGAACGTCAGCTAGCTGCGATCTACTCTAGGGTATCCCGCCATGAGTGTTTTGGTTGAAAACCCACCACCTTCTTAGCCTTCTTGTTGGAAAAGAAGGTCTTGTTGGCGCCCATTTCGCCGCGCACTTCGACGCCCTGATAGAACTGCTGGATGATTTCATCCGACGTGATGCCAACCGACGTATCGTCATTTGCAACGTTGAACACTTCGTAGCCCAGCCCGTTTGCCTTTAGGCAGCAATCGACCATATGCCCCAGATCACGTGCATCAATATAGGCAAATATATTACGGCGGCGAAGGGCCGGATCCTCAACAAAGGCCGGGAACATCTCGGCATATTCGTGCGGTTCAATCACATTGTTGATCCGCAACCCATAGATGTCGGCACCTGTGCGTGCCTGAAAGGACTTTGCCGTCATTTCGTTGCAGACTTTCGACATGGCATAACTGTCATGAGGGACGGTTGGATGGGTTTCATCGACGGGTACGAAATCCGGTTTTAGCTCTCCGTCCGCAAAGCAGATGGCATAAGTTGTTTCTGAGCTGGCAAAGATCACCTTGGGAATGGCCAGCTTCGTTGCGGCCTCGAGCACATTATAGGTGGTCAAAGTGTTCTGGCGAAAACACTCGCCGTCTGTGCCTATCATGACGCGGGGGATGGCGGCGAAATGCACAACGGCGTCATAAGTGGGGACGCCGGTGCCCGCGTCCAGTTCCCCGAATTCGACGAATTGGGACATGGCCCCGATGACTTGCCCTGCGTCGCAAAGATCAATCAGCAATTCCGGACAGTCGAGCCCTGAAGGCGTTTGATCGACATTCACAACATGATGACCTTGCTCCAGTAAGTGCCGGATCGCCCATTTTCCCGCCTTGCCGCTGCCGCCTGTAAAGAGAACTCGCATATTAACCTCCGATTTGAACATGTATGTGCTGTCTTGATTTGATCGTGATGTATGCCTTTTGAACGATGGGCCTCACACGCAAACCGTTCAATCAGACCGTCATTCCAACGCTTGCCTGCATCATGAATTGCGCTCCGATGGGACGTGTGGCGGCCCCGATTGCACGAGCCTTGCCGCCGATGCTGCCGCCTTCGATACGGGGTTGGATCAGGCCTCGGGTGTCTTGGGTCAAAACGTATCGGCGGACGCGGCTGACAAGATCGTCACGAACGCTGGCAGGGAAGGCGCCGTCGATTAAGATCGCTTCGAAATCGATGACGGAACATGTGGACAAGGCCGCTTTGGCAAGTTCTTGGGCGGTTTGGCCCAGCCAGGGGTCAACATAGCGTGACAAGTTGTGCCAGCTTTCTGGGTCAGACCACAGCTGATGCGGATCAAGATCGACCTCGCGAAGGCGCAATTCTAATTGATGGATCGACGCCATATCGACCAACTGCATGCTTTCACCGTTAGGCCCGATGCTGCGCAGTGACCCAAGCGCGCCCGCATTGCCTTTGCGCCCTTCAAAGACCGAGTTGTTCAAGACAATCCCGCCGCCGATAAATGCGCCAATAAAGAAATAGGCGTAGTCCCGAAATTCTTTGCCGCGACCGTAGGTGTGTTCGGCCTGACAGGCTGCAGTCGCGTCGTTCAACAAGAGCACAGGCAGTTGCGTTCGCAACTGCGCTTCTGCCTTAAGGTCAATGCCTTCCCAAGGTGCGATTGCTGCTGACATGTCCATGGATGGGTCGGGCCAGTTCCACATCTCGAAGGGGGCCGCGATCCCGATGCCGCAAATGCGCTTGGCATGCTCGGCGTCCATCGCATCCGTTATGCTTCGCACACCGTCCTCAAGGAATGTAAAAATGTCGGCTGGAACGGGCACGGGGTATGTCAATTGCCGTTCTTCCCGCAACTCGCCATTCAAATCAATCAGCACCAGATCAGTCGACCTGCGCCCGATCTTGAGGCCAAACGAGAACACGCCATTCGAAGCCAATCGCATCGGGATCGACGGCTTGCCGACCTTGCCCCGCACAGGGTCCCCACGTTCGAGAATCCCTTCACCTTCAAGGCGTCGAAGGATACTTGAGACCGTAGGCGGAGATAGCGCGGCCAGCTTCGAAAGATCGCTTCCTGGCATCGGACCATTACGCTGCAACAGCGACAATAAGAGCCGTTCGTTGTGATCGCGAACGCCCTTCTGGCTTAGACCGGTGCTGATTGATCTGATGAGTCCATCTTCCATACCGTGCACCATAACAGCCATATAATGCAGGTAAACATATTAATAAGAAAACTTAACTAACTAATTGACAGATGATTGAGAATCACGTCTCTTAGGGTCAAGCGACGGGAAATACCGGTCGCAATAACGTCGGGGTGGAGGCTCTGACTCATTACTTGTCTGGGAGGACATCATGAAAAAGTTGCTCATCGGCACTGCTCTTGCTGCCATTACATCTGCTGGTTCCGCTATGGCTGACAGCCACGCCGTTTCCGCGTGCTTGATCACCAAAACGGACACCAACCCATTCTTCGTCAAAATGCGCGAAGGCGCAGAAGCTGCTGCTACCGAGGCTGGTATCACGCTTCGTTCCTTTGCTGGTCAGGTTGACGGTGACCACGAAACACAAGTGGCCGCGATTGAAACCTGCATCCTTGACGGTGCATCCGGTATCTTGCTGACGGCGTCCGATACATCATCCATTGTTGGCGCTGTTCAACAGGCACGTGACGCGGGCCTTCTGGTTATCGCACTCGACACACCGCTTGATCCGGTTGACGCGGCTGACGCGACATTCGCGACAGACAATTTCCTTGCAGGTGAGCTGATCGGCCAGTGGGCTGCGGCGCAGCTTGGCGACGACGCGGCAAACGCGAAAATTGCTATGCTTGACCTTGCTGTTTCCCAGCCGACTGTTGGCGTTCTGCGCGATCAGGGCTTCTTGCAGGGCTTTGGCATTGACCTTGGCGACCCTGACAAATGGGGCGACGAAGATGATGCGCGCATCGTCGGCAACGACGTAACAGCCGGTAACGAAGAAGGCGGTCGTACTGCGATGGAAAACCTCCTCGCCGTTGATCCAGAAATCAACGTTGTCTACACCATCAACGAACCGGCCGCTGCGGGCGCATACGAAGCACTCCGTTCCATTGGTCGTGAAGACGATGTTCTAATCGTATCCGTAGATGGCGGTTGCCCTGGTGTTCAGAACATCGCCGACGGTGTGATCGGCGCAACGTCACAGCAGTACCCACTGCGCATGGCGGCCCTTGGTATTGAAGCCATTGCGGCATACGCAGCTGATGGCACACTGCCTGAGAACACGCCTGGCAAGGACTTCTTTGACACAGGTGTTGCTTTGGTCACAGATCAGCCAGCCGACGGCGTGGAAAGCATTTCTGTTGCCGAAGGCACAGACCTTTGCTGGGGCTAAGCCAAACCTCCCGCATCTTTTCATAGGTGCAACACTAGGGGCGGGTAATTTTCCCGCCCCTTTTTCCAAAGCGGGATATGATCCTGCATGATATCCAATTCATCACAAGGGGATCGAACAATGTCTGGCAACGCCGACGATTTTGAAGCCGCAATCAAGCCACCCGCAGCAGATACAGTGGCTTCGTTCAGCGAACGCAAAGGCTTTCTCGCGAGGTTGCAACACGCCTTGCATGTGAACCCTGCACTTGTGCCGCTGTTCGTCCTCCTTGTTTCAATCATCCTGTTCGCGCTTTTGTTGGGGTCGAGGTTCCTCTCTCCCTTCGCGCTGACATTGATCCTTCAACAAGTGCAGATCGTCGGCATCGTTGCTGCTGCTCAGAGCCTCGTGATCCTGACCGCGGGTATCGACCTCAGCGTTGGGGCAATCGCAGTTCTGTCCAGCGTCATCATGGGGCAGTTTACGTTCCGATACGGTATTCCGGTTGAGATCGCCGTTGTAATTGGCTTGACGTTCGGGACGTTGATCGGAACGTTCAACGGCTGGCTTGTGGCGGTGATGAAGCTCCCGCCGTTCATTGTCACTCTCGGCATGTGGCAGATCGTTCTGGCTGCTAACTTCCTATATTCCGCTAACGAAACGATCCGTGCGCAAGACATCGAGGAAAATGCGCCTTTGCTTCAGTTCCTTGGGACGACTTTCAAAGTTGGCGCGGACGAAGCCGGGCGGGGCGGGGCCACATTTACCTTTGGCGTCATTGCAATGGTCCTGATCTTTGCCTTCCTCGCCTATGCTCTTAAGCACACCGCTTGGGGCCGCCACATCTATGCGGTGGGTGATGACCCAGACGCGGCACAGCTTTCAGGTGTGAACGTCAAATTCACGCTGATCTCTGTCTATGCTTTCACAGGTTTCATCTGTGCCATCGCAGGGTGGGCGCTGATTGGCCGCATCGGGTCTGTCAGCCCGACATCCGGCCAACTGCTGAATATCGAAAGCATTACGGCTGTTGTGATTGGCGGCATCTCTTTGTTCGGCGGTCGCGGGTCAATCATGGGGCCGCTGTTTGGTGCCCTTATCGTTGGTGTCTTTACCCTTGGCCTGCGCCTTGCCGGTGCTGACGCACAGTGGACATTCCTCCTTATCGGCGCGCTCATCATCGGTGCTGTCGCAGTAGATCAGTGGATCAGAAAGGTTTCAGCATGACTTTGATGGAAAACATCGCGAATGGGTCGATTGAACCCATCCTCAAGGGCCGCGGGCTGGTCAAACGCTACGGCAAAGTAACCGCACTGGATCACTGTGACTTCGATCTCTATCCCGGTGAAATCCTCGCAGTGATCGGCGACAACGGGGCAGGTAAGTCGTCACTGATCAAAGCCGTCTCCGGGGCCGTCATCCCCGACGAAGGGGAGGTGTTTCTTGAAGGCAAACCAGTCCACTTCACGTCCCCCATTGATGCCCGCAAAGAAGGGATCGAAACGGTCTACCAGACCCTCGCCATGTCACCTGCTCTGTCCATTGCCGACAACATGTTCATGGGCCGCGAAATTCGCAAACCCGGCTTTCGCGGCAAATGGCTGCGCCAATTGGATCGCCCCAAGATGGAGCAAGTCGCTCGTGACAAACTGTCAGAGCTCGGCCTGATGACGATCCAAAACATCAACCAAGCGGTCGAGACGCTATCGGGTGGTCAACGTCAGGGTGTGGCTGTGGCGCGAGCTGCCGCATTCGGGTCCAAGGTGATCATCTTGGATGAACCCACAGCGGCCCTTGGCGTCAAAGAATCCCGCCGTGTGTTGGAATTGATCCTTGATGTCCGATCGCGCGGCATCCCGATCATCCTGATCAGCCACAACATGCCGCACGTGTTCGAAGTCGCTGATCGCATCCACGTTCATCGCCTCGGCAAACGTCTGTGTGTGATCGATCCGAAAGATTACACCATGTCCGACGCGGTTGCGTTCATGACAGGCGCAAAGGAAGCGCCGGCCTGATTTCGATCAGACTTGGATCGCTCTGCGCCAATCGCCGAAACCGGTCATTGGCGCAGGTGCAGCGAAAGCCCGCAAAGTCCCGCACAACGGACAATCATACTCCCGACTATGAATGTCCGCTGCGAGAAGTGACATGCCGCTGACGACCCACAACGACCAGACAAGAAATGAACGACAATGTGTTATCACTCCCTCGACCCGATCAACCGAGAGCCGGTCAAATTCTGCTAACGGTTTCATTTGTTAAGGAAATCGACGCCCGTTAAATGCAACCACCAGCTGTCATACATATGTCAGTCTGAGCTTGTGCCATCTGATCTTTTTGCCATTTGATAGGAGACCATGCGATCAGCAAATTCTTGAAGCTTCTGCTCTTCCGCAGCCGTCAGCTTGACTTGAAATTTTGACGGTTGTGGCGGACCGATGAACTCGGTTCGATCTTCCATCAACTCTTCGTAAGTCATCATCTTCATCTCAATGGTGACCGGGCGCCGATCATGTCCTTGTTCATCAAACCATGGTTCAAAAACACCACACGATAATTCGTCAATCAGCTCGATGAGCAGCAAGCGTTCATCGTTGTGCATCATTTCATAGTTCACAAAGCGCCATTGGCGTTTGTACGCTTCAAGCGCGTGCCAGGGTGTGATGACGTCCGTTTTGTACCACAACAAGTAAAACAGCTGAGGGAACTTCACCGGGTCGATTTCATCTGAACGTCGTTTCATATCAAAAATCCAGGTCTTCATCGTTCCATTCAGTGCCATCAGAAGACAGTGGCGGTGTCAGGCTGTTCAGAAAGCCCTGCCATTCTTGCTTCAGCTCAAGAGCTGGCTTTTCAGCTTCACGAGCTTCAACAGCGGTAGGCCGCAGAGCTTTGATCACGTCCCAGAGGTTGAAGTAGTACATGGGCTGCCCACCCGGCAGTTTGTCGTAAATGAAGTCAGTAACCTCCGGCACCAGAGAGCTCTTGTGAATGCGGTCCTGGCCTTCGTCTAAGAGATCCAGCGCATGCCTGAGCGCGCTCGCACGCAGCACATCGAGCTTACGAGCTTCGTCAAATGTCGGTGCCAAGTTGTCGACAATGTCAGCATTCGTGAGCTGCGTTTTACGACCAGATCGCTCGCAGATCATCTGCATGAGGTGTGGCGGTGTTGTTGTGACGTTAGCCAGGTCGTATCGCGGCTGTTTGAGCGCGTACTCGTACAATTTGGCTCTGTATTCTGAGAATATGGGCATCATCTTCCTCCGTCACTTTCGCCATTTACAACAGACCGGAGAGGCATTCTGATGAAGTTCACTGATAACTACATCCATTGGCCAAGCCGATCAGCTTAGGATGGTGCAAAGAAACGATCCTCCCTGGCTGGGGGCTACGAAACAATCTTAAAAGCATGATTTTATGCGGCGACACCGCGGAGAGCTAGCTTTTTCGCAAGGCTCACATGTTCAGATTTCGCGTTATTTCATTAGGCTCTGCCTTCCATAACCGACATTCATTTACCAGTTTTTCGCAAACCGAAATGATTGAAGGAAATTGCAAATTTGCACCAGGGTGCATTTCTTTCTCACCGTATTTCGTTGGACTAAACTGTCTGCTGGAGGTCCAATTCTCGGGGGCGCCTCGTAGATGATATGGAGGGAGCTCAGGACTCACTTACGAAGTGAACCCTCTGTTCATGCCTGATCCAAGTCATACAGACAAATGCCTTTGCCGGTCCTGAGGATATTGGAAATCCTCGGGATCTAGGATCAGGCTTTGTTTGGTTGGTTTGCGGCGGCATATATGGTGACAAAAGCGCGGATGCGGTCATATGCGTTCTTGCGCCGCTTGTTACCTTCCCTTTGGCGCATGACTCGTACGTCTTGGTCGCGTCGATCGGCCCCAGCAGCCAAATCTATACCCGCCTGCCCGTCCTAACTGGTCTCGTTCAGCAATGCGATTTCCTCCGGTGTTTTTGCAAGATCGGCCAAGATGGGGCAGTTGGGTCGGTGATCTCCCGCGCAAGCATCCACCAGGCGCGCCAGCGTTGCGCGCATTTCTGTCAACTCGTTTATT
Source organism: Aliiroseovarius sp. CAU 1755 (assembly GCF_054482655.1). NCBI lineage: Bacteria > Pseudomonadati > Pseudomonadota > Alphaproteobacteria > Rhodobacterales > Paracoccaceae > Aliiroseovarius > Aliiroseovarius sp. CAU 1755. The sequence continues at coordinate 453,145 of NZ_JBTLRH010000002.1, forward strand.
TTCCCGTCAATCTGATCAAGATGCTCTTCGGCGATCTGCTTGACCTCAGCGCTGCTGCGATCATCGTCCTCGTAGAGCTTCAGCAGATTCCGGCAATCTTCAATGCTAAATCCGAGTGCTCGGGCTCGTCCCAAGAATGCCAACTTGTGTACGTCGCGGTCACGAAAGCTGCGATAGCCATTGGCGCTGCGCAACGGCGTTACCAATCCGATATCCTCATAGTAGCGGATTGTCTTGGCTGGTAATCCAGATCGGTTTGCGACATCTCCGATATTCATTTTGATATCCTTCTTATTCGGCTGGAACAGGGGAAAGGCTGGCTGCGGGGTGAACATTCTTAGTCTCGTCCATGGCGGGGCGAACGCTGCGAAGCCGCAATGCGTTGGTCAGAACAAAGACCGAGGAGAGCGCCATCGCTCCCGCAGCCAAGACGGGCGACAGCAACAGACCGGCTACCGGATAAAGGACACCCGCCGCCACGGGGATCAGCGCGACATTGTAGCCGAAGGCCCAGAACAGGTTTTGCCGAATGTTGCGCATGGTGCGGGTGGAGACTTCGAACGCATTAACCACACCGCGCAGATCGCCCGACATCAGCACAACGTCGGCGGATTCGATGGCCACATCGGTTCCGGTTCCGATGGCGATGCCTACATCTGCATGGGCGAGAGCCGGGGCATCGTTGATCCCGTCGCCGACGAAGGCGATTTGCCGCCCGTTCCCGCGCAATTCGTCCAGTGCTTCGACTTTGCCATCCGGCAATACGCCTGCAATCACGTGGTCGATGCCTGTTTCACGAGCGATTGCTTCTGCGGTTTCGCGTTTGTCACCAGTGATCATGGCGACCTTCAGCCCCAGATTGTGCAGCGCGCGGATGGCCGCTGCACTGGCAGGTTTTACGGGGTCGGCCACAGCAATCACGGCGGCCAAACGCCCGTCGATGGCTGCAAAAAGCGCGGTGCGGCCTTGCTCTGCGAGACGCCGTTCTTCATCGGCCAACAGGCCAATCTCAACCCCTTCGCGTGTCATCAAGCGGTCGGCTCCGACCAAGACGTCACGTCCAGCCACATCTGCACGTACGCCGTGCCCTGTGATAGATTTGAATTTTTCGATCTCATGTCGTGCGACGTTTTCAGCACGCGCGGCCCGAACGATAGCATCGGCGACAGGATGTTCCGACTGCTCTTCGACCGCAGCGATAAGCGCCAAGACCTCGGCCCTCTCAAACCCGTCGGACAAAACCAGATCGGTCAGTTCGGGGCGGCCCTCGGTCACGGTGCCGGTCTTGTCGACGGCCACGACGCTGACGTTGGACAATTGCTGCAGCGCATCACCCTTGCGAAACAGCACTCCCATCTGCGCCGCACGTCCGGTGCCGACCATGATCGAGGTCGGCGTGGCCAAACCCATCGCACAGGGGCAAGCGATGATCAGCACGGACACGCCGGCCACAAGAGCATAGGAAAGCGCTGGGGAAGGGCCGACGACCAGCCAGACCAGAACGGTCAGCGCCGCAAATACCATCACTGCAGGCACGAACCACAGCGTGATCCGGTCCACCATGCCCTGAATCGGCAGCTTTGCCCCCTGCGCCTCTTCGACCATGCGGATGATCTGCGCCAGTGTGGTGTCGGCGCCGACGCGGGTGGCGCGGAACTGAAAGGCGCCGGTGCCATTGACGGTGCCGCCGGTGACCGGATCGCCAGTCGTCTTGGCCACGGGCACCGGTTCGCCCGTAATCATGCTTTCATCGACGCGCGCGCTGCCGTCGGTCACTTCGCCGTCCACGGCAATCCGCTCGCCTGGGCGCACGACAAGGATATCGCCCGTGCGGATACGTTCGATGGCAACATCTTGTGGCTCCCCATCCACCAACACTCGCGCGGTGCGCGCCTGCAGGCCCAACAATTTCTGGATCGCCGCCCCGGTGCGGCCCTTGGCCCGTGCTTCCATCCAGCGGCCAAGAAGGATCAACACCACAATCACGGCAGCCGCTTCGAAATAGACGGCCCGCGAGGCTTCGGGCAGCAGATCCGGGGCAAACAGCGCCACCAACGAATAGAGATAGGCCGCCGAGGTGCCGACCGCGACAAGGCTGTTCATATCCGGCGCCCCTTTGAATAAGGCCGGAAAGCCCTTGGTGTAGAAGGCGCGACCCGGCCAGGCCAAAACAACCGTGGTCAGCACGAACTGAATCAGCCAGCTTGTCTGATGCCCGATGGTGCGCCCGATCAGGTCATGCGCCCCCGGCACCACATGCGCGCCCATTTCCAGCAAAAAGACCGGCATGGCAAAGGCGGCGGCCAGCGCGGTTTTTCGCGCCATCGCCCTGGCCTCGATGTCTTTGCGGGCGCTGCGATCCTCGGCAACGGTCTCTTCTGCCGGTTCCGCCGGATAGCCCGCCTCCTCGGCCGCCTTCAGCAGATCGGCCAGCGCCACGACACCTTCGGCGTAGCTGACGGTCGCGGTTTCCGAGGCGAGGTTGACGTTGACATCCAGGACGCCCGGCACCGCCGCCAACGCCTTGTCCACCCGCCCTACACAAGAGGCGCAGGACATTGAGGCCACATTCAGACGCACACTTTCGGTCCGCGCAGGATAGCCCACCTCGTCGAGCGCCAACATGATGTCGGATAACCGCTCAGGTGCATCGACCGTCGCCTGCACGGTCTCGCTGGCGAGATTCACATGGACGTCATTAACACCCGGAAGCGCTGACAGGGTTCGCTCGACCCGTCCGACGCAGGAGGCGCAGGTCATGTTTTGCACGGAAAGCCGAAGGGTTTGAGAGGTTGACATGGACGACTCCTGAGTATGTTTAACCCATAGATAGGGGTTCCACTTACTGGAAGGTCAATAGGGTTGCGGGTATTTCCTCGGCCCTTGACCTTCCCACGGTGGAAGACCTCACTTAAAGGAACATTCAGAGGAGACAGACATGACCAGATTGAGCATTCCGGATATGAACTGCGGGCACTGCACCGCTGCCATCGAAAAGGCAATCAAGACAATCGACCCAACCGCCAGGGTTTCCTGTGACCTTAGGGCGCATATTGTGGAGGTGGAGAGCTTCTTGAGCGAGCGAGCCGTTTCCGAAGCAATTCGCGATGCCGGATATGACGTAAAGGCACCGGCCGCGACCTGATACGGAAATTGGCGCCGATGAGTTCGGCGCCATTTCATCACGTGACTGAGGCGCGAGATCAGTCGCTTTCCCGTGTCTTGTCGACCAGAGCCTCAAGTTGCTCCTGCTCGACAAAGCCGGGCACGAGGTCTTCGCCAATCACGAAAGATGGCGTTCCGTTGAAGCCAAGCGCTTGTGTCAGACGCATTGACACGTCGATATGCTCCTGCACCTCGGGTGCTTCCATATCGACACGAAGCTGCTCGACATCAAGCCCGATTTCCTCGGCCAAGCGCATGACTGACGCTTCTTCGGCGCGTTCTTTCATGCCCATCAACGCCCAGTGAAGCTCATCGTATTTGCCCTGCTCTCTTGCGGCCAGTGCGGCTTTGGCTGCAAATACCGAACCATCGCTGAGAATGGGCCATTCACGATAGACGAGCCGGACATTCGGGTCGGCGTCGAGCAGTCCTTGAACTTCGGACATGGCCCGCTTGCAGTAAGGGCAGTTGTAGTCGAAGAACTCCACGACGGTTACATCGCCCTCGGGATTTCCCAGAATTGGCGCGTTCGGATCATGCTCGAGCAACTGGCGCTGGTTTTTAAGAACGTCCGCTGCCGTCTCAGCCTGGGAGGCCGCCTGCGCCTGTTCGAGCAACTGGACTGCTTCCATGATGATCTGAGGGTTTTCACGGATCGCTTCCAGCGCCAGCTCTTTGATCCGCGCATCGCTCAACTCCTGTGCGAAGCTGGCGATCGGCGCAATGGCCAAGCCAAGCGCCAAGGCGGTGCTTTTCGTTCGGTGCATTCTCAATTTCCTTGTCTCTGGCGATCGGCGGCGCTGCGCCCAGCCTGCAACTCGCGCTGCCGGTCTGGCCATGTTGATTTGATATAGGCGAGTATGTTCCAGATCTGATCGTCGGTCAGTTGATCGCCGAAGCCGGGCATGCCGCTTTCAAAATCGACGCCCTGTGCGGCAAGGGCGGCCTTGCCGCCAAGCTTGGTGTAATCGAAGAGCACGCTGTCTGGATGATGCCATGTATGGCCCGTCTCGTCATGCGGTGGAGCGGGCAACACGCCATCCGGTCCGGGTGAACGCCAATCGGGTTGACCCTCGAGGTTCGCGCCGTGGCAGGAGGCACAGTAGTCCTGATAGTATTGCTCGCCCTGCGCCAGATCAACACTCGCAGAAAGATCATTCGTTTGCGCAACAGCTTGCGTCATCAACCATGCGCCAGCCGCGATTAAGCACATGAGTCCGGCAGAAAGGATCAAGTATTTCCGCATCATGTCACCTCAAGCCAGGTCATCATACCGGAAGCAGCGTGGCTCAACATATGACAGTGGAAAAGCCATTTTCCCGGATTGTCTGCGGTGAAGGCGATGGTTCGAGTCTCGCCGCCGAACATTAGCAGGGTGTCACGGAGGTGACCAAGGCCCGCGTCCTTGGTCACCTCGCGGAAATGCATTCCGTGCAGGTGCATTGCATGGGGAAATGAGGTGTCATTGTAGATATCCAGCTTAATTGTCTCACCCTTTGAAACGCTCACGAGCGGTACATCGGTCATCCCTATCGTTCCGTTGAAGGACCAGAACTGGTTCGCCTCGATCAGTTGGCGGAAGCTCTTGCGTTCGCCGTTCAGAATGGCCGCATCCAGCGTACCCATTGCGCCGCCCTGCATGTTAAGGCGCGCCGTCACGGCCTTTTTGGTGCCGGACACATCCATTCCCGGGTTCGAAGGCAAGGGACGCGGTGGTTCACGGCGCGCCGATGCCGCGCGGCCCGACACTGGAAACGCCACCTGGGAGGCACCCTCTTGGTCTTCGATGCGCACGAGGTGGGCGGTTTTGCCAGACTCAGCTGTCACATCGACGATCAGATCGGCACGCTGGCCTGGTCCGAGGATCAGAGCGTCGGTCAAGGGCTTTGGTTGGGTTAGCGGCATGCCGTCCAACGCCATCGTCCAGCCTTCCATACCGGAAAGCGCCAGAACGAATATTCGGGCATTTGCCGCATTGATGAGCCGCAGGCGCAGACGTTCGTGCTGTTTCACGTCCAGCGTCAGGTCGTGGCGTCCGTTGGTGGCGATGAAGTTGCCACGCCGTCCCGCATGGCTACGATCATGACGGGAATCAAAATCGGGATCGATCTGCGCCGTTTCGGGATTGAGAAGCCAATCGTCAAGGATCAATACCTCCTCGCGGTCGATATCCTGTGCTTCGGCCTCTTCCACAATTATCGCCCCGTATAGCCCTCGCGCGACCTGTTCGGCCGACCGATTGTGTGCGTGGTACCAATAGGTGCCAGCATCAGGTACCACGAAATCATAGTCAAAGCCTTGTCCTGGTTCGACGGCTGGTTGTGTCAGACCGGCGACCCCGTCCATCACATTATCGATGCGGACCCCATGCCAATGGATTGAACTCGCTTGAGGCAGTTCATTCAGGAACGTTTTCTGAATCCGCGCTCCTTGTGCCAGCCGCAGTTCGGGCCCTGGCATCTCGCCGTTATACCCCCATATTTTCGTCTCCGGGAATGACCGTGGAGCCAGCTGGACGGTTGCGGGCCGCGCCGTGAGTTGGCTAAATCGTGGCGTTGCAGCTCGTCCCAAAGTCGGTACAGTCGCGGCCGCGATCATCGCCGCACCCTGCCCAAGAAATTTTCGCCGTGTTGCCATTTTTCTGCATGTCCTTGTAGTAGTCGGGGCGGCGAGCCGCCCCGCCGTGTTAATCAATGTTTTTATAGTTTCTTGGCGTGCCGGCCAACGTCCTGCCTCCAGGCACATCGCTGTCGAGAAGATAAATCGCCATCGCTTTCAGATCCGCCTCCGAGAGAAACCGCGTACCGTTCTGGACGACCTCACCCATGCTGCCGCCGAAGATATCTCCTGACGGGGTAACCCCACTTTGCAGAGCGAAGGACAGATTGGAGACTGTCCACCCGCGTTCTAGCAGATCATCGGACAGGATCGACGGGGCTTTATTTCCACCTGGCAGATCGTCGTTGCCTGCAAAAACGGCATCGGGCATGCGCCCGCCTACAAGGTTTCGGCCAGTGTGACAGGCACCGCAATGGGCGGCACCACGCACCAGTTCACGACCCCGGTTCCAATCGTCACTCTTCCCCCTCACGGGTTCGGTTTGCGGATCGCCAATGAACGCCGCGCGCCAGAGCTTTAACCCCCAGCGCTGGTTGAACGGAAAACCAACGTCGTGCGGTGGCGCGGCGGCTGCCACCGGTGCGACCGTCTGGAACGCCGCCCACATATCGGCGATGTCCTGATCGGAAAAATCCGCGTAGAACGGATATGTGAACGCGGGGAAAAATGGCTCACCTTCGGGCGAAACCCCTTGCCTGACGGCCATCGCAAATTCCGACACGCTCCAGTTTCCGACGCCATTCTCAGGATCGGTGGTTATATTCGGGGGATAAAAGACGCCAAACGGGGTTTCGAGCGGCGCGCCTCCGGCCAGCGGAGCCCCCCCACCCTCGAAATTCGTGTGACAGGCGATGCATCCGCTCGCGCGCGCCAGATAGGCGCCGCGTTGGACATCACCGGTCAACTCGATCTCGGCGGGCGGATGGCCGATCGGCCAGGCCACCAGTGCCGCGACGGCCGCCGTGCCCACAAGGGCAAAGACGGCAGTACCTGCAAGAACCCGCCTCATCTCACTTCGCCTCGGCGCGGAAGCGGCTGTGGCAGGACGAACAGGTGTTGCTGACCATTGCGAAAACCGCAACGACCGGCATTTCAGCCAGTTCTTCACGACTCATGGCGTTATCGGCCTTCATGCCACCGCCGCCCATCATCGTGTCAGCTCCCATCATGTCGGTTTCACCCATCATGGCGCCCGCACTCGGCATCGCGCCCGGTTGAGTTGCGGTTGAGTTGTCAGCGGCAAGGGCCAAGCCCTCGGAGTATGTGTGCAATTCTTCCGCAAGCCTCGCGAAGCTCTCCCAATCCTGCCAGATCGCATCTTTGGCGACCGAAGGCATGCCGCCGCTGCCTTCCGGGAACAGGCGGGTCATGGTGTCGCCAGCATGCTTGCCGATGGTTTCTGCGGCGTGTCGCACCGTGTCGGCATCATAGGCGGTTTCGCCGCTCATCATGGGCGCGACCTGCTTCACGGCTTTGCCCATCGCCGACATCGCGTCCATGCGCTCCTTCACGATACCGGTCGCGCCGCCATGGGCAAGTGCCGCCGATGCCACGCCGACAAGCACGGCTGAAGTAAAAATCTCTGTATATCTCATGTCGTGATCCTTCAAATCCTGATTTCGAGGTGTCTCCGATCAGGTAAGGGATCGCGGCGGCGGCGGTTCGTAGGTGGGTCCGATGCCATCACGCGTTGTAGGGAGAAGCCGAAACCTGTTGGTCACCGTACGTCCGAGTTGGTTTGTATGCATTGGATCCACCTCGATCGCGGCAAGCGCACAATCAGTTCCAGGATGGCAATGCCCGAACACCTCTTGGGTAACCGAGTGATTTTTGCCATGACCCTCATCAACTACTGCGTGGGTTTCGGTTGTCGCAGCGGGGGTGGAAGAATGCGCCTCAGCACCTTGAGGGGCCAAGCCGAATGCGAAGAGCGCGCATAAAAGAATCGCGCGCATCAAGGCGAAAGGCCCGACTATGACTTTTTCGTCGCTCAAAAGATGCCGTTCTCCTTCTGGAGTTCACGAATGTAACGCGCGATCATTTTGACGTCTCCGTCGGTCAGACCCTCAACCGCAGGCATGTTGCCGAAACGCCAGTGATGCGCCCGCACACCGTTCTTCGCTGCAAGAATAAACGCCATGTCGGAATGATGGCTGGGTTCATAGATCTTGTGGACAAGCGGCGGTGCGACGCCATTTTGACCCGCGGCATTCGCTGCGTGACACTCTATACATTTCGCTTCGAACGCCCGTTTCCCCATTTGTGCTTCTGCCGACAGTTCCGCGGGAAGCGCCACATCCACGATCGCAGCACCCTCGACCAGGTTGCTGGTATCGGGTGGAACCATCGAATGACTCGCGCCCTGCGGCGCAGGTTGCATTGCGTTCCAAAAGATCGCCCCCCCACCAACGAGGAAGAAGGCAATTATCGCCATCAATGTCTTGTTCATACTGCTTTTTCCTCTGCAACCTGATGACGCGATTAAATGAGTTTGACCTGTGTTCCAACGGGCGTTCTGTTGAACACCTCGACGATATGCTCGTTATAAAGGCCTATGCAGCCGTTCGATGATTTACGACCGATCTTGCGCGTATCGTTGGTGCCGTGAATGCGATAATACTGCCAGCTCAGATGCATCGCGCGGATGCCCAGCGGGTTGTCCGGCCCCGGCGACACATAACGCGGCAAGCTGGGGTCGCGTTCAATCATCGCTGGGGTCGGCGCCCAGTCGGGGGCGTTATCCTTAAAAACGATCTCGGTATAGCCACGGCGTGTCAGTTCGTCCGACATTGGTACCGATGTCGGGTAGATGCGCATCTCACCATCGGCGGTCCAGTGCTGAAGAACCTTTGTGATCGTATCTGACAGCAAGATGCCTTTGCCGAGAGTGTCGAAATGATCCTGCCAATCGTGCAACCGAAAAGAGGAAATGTTGCGCGTCGCTGGTGCAGCTTGCTGAGCCCAAAGCACGGATGGAGCCGCTAATGAAGCCATGCCACTGGCACTCGTCATTAGAAATCGACGTCGATCGAAGGTCTTTTCAGTCTGCCTCATATTGGCCTGCTCTCATATCTGAAATGTGGCTATTTAAGTAGGATAAACCACCTTCCAGCACGGGAAGGTCAAGCGAGAGCGCTCTGACAAAACAGTGATTTTTGTATCCTTTTGTAACATTGACCTTCCGGTGCAGGAAGCCTTTAGCCCATCACCTGTATTGAAGAGGTAATGAAATGAATGAACGCGAAACTCTTCCTGAGCAATCGAGCGAAATGCGGCTGATGAAATACGCCATGTGGACCTGCTGCGCAGTGATGCTAATTCCCGTTGCGGCTTTCGCAGTCGCAGGTAGGCATTCAAGTGATCTGTCCTTCGGACTCTCCGCATTCGCGCCCGTTCTTGTTTGTGTCGGCGCTCATGTGATCGCTCATCGGATGATGGGGATAGCATGCCATGGGGCAGCTGGCGAAAAGGGCAGGCAGACCGGCAATGGGCGGATCCAGACGGATCAAAGTGTAGCCGTCGAATAGATGGTGGCGAGGTTAAGTATCTTTCGCTGGTTTTTACTGCTCCTGATCACACTCTTGCTCGGCGCGTGTGCTCAGACAATAAGCCAATGCAATCCCAGCGGTGATACCCAAATCACCTCAAAGCGCCAAGTGGCCGACCTCCCCGAAGGTTGTATGGTAAAGCGGGTTACCGACAGTGGGTTGGCGGTGCTTGAGTGCCAAGAAGGCAGGAGGGGATTCGCCGTTGATCTGGAGTGAAGGAGAAAGTGACAAGATATGATTGAGAAGCGGCGACATACTCTGGGGGTTCTCGCGGCTCTTGTGGCTGCCTATGTTGGTTTCAGGTATTTTCCAGATATTCGTCCGACCGAGCTTAACTTCGACGAAGTTCACAATCCACTGGGATTTCGTAGGCTATCTGTTGGGGAAAGTTCGGGTGGATTCGATCCATTCTTCGGATTGATTGCTCCGAACACCGATATTTTAGCGGAAGCTGAGGCGCGTGTCAGGGCAGATATTTGCGGCGCGTTGTACGGCGATTTTCTGTCTGAAACACAACTCGTTCCGGCCGCGTCCTTTTCGGATTATTACTGCCCTTTCTGTCGTGTCCAGACAAAAACCCTTGCCGCACTCGACGCGCGTACCGACAGCAACTTACACGTCAATTGGCATGAATTGCCGCTTCTCGGGCAGCCTTCGGATATTGCGGCAAAGGCTGCTCTGGCGGCGAAGCGCCAGGGCGCCTATGTCGCCTTTCATGAGCGGCTTATGAAATCCCCCTTTGTGGCGACGCCGGAATACTTACAAGCTTTGGCACAGGACATCGGTATCGATCACAGGCGTCTGGTTGCCGACATGCAGGGCGCCGCAGTTGTCAGAGAATTGGAGAACAGTGCGGCTCTGGCGAAGGTTTTCGGATTCATTGGCACGCCCGCGCTGGTGATTGGTCGAACGGTTATCCAAGGCCAGGTCGATGAGGCTACTATCCTGCGTATTGCAGAGATGGAGATCGAGGAAAATTGGACGTCCCAATGTTAGAATACGTGTTGGAAAAATTCTTCCGGGTTTTCGCTTCAAGGCTGATCTTGCTGATCTGCGCCAGCGCGGGACTGGCTAACGTTTCGAATGCGGCCGAGTCCGAGAGTTTTTCCAACACGGCCGTCCAGGCGCGTCTGATCGTTGCCGAGAACGGTGTTGGCCCGAACGCGATGTCACTGTCAGCCGGGCTTCATTTGAATCTGGGCGAGGGCTGGAAAGCCTATTGGCGGTCGCCCGGCGAGGTCGGCACTCCCCCATCGATCGACTGGACCGGGTCGGAGAATGTAGCGGAGGTCAATTTGTTGTGGCCCGCGCCGCAACGGTTCACCGCTTTCGGGATCGAGAATTTCGGATATCACGATGACGTGGTGCTTCCGCTGCGCATCACATTGGCCGAGCCTGGCGCGCCAGTACATTTGAATGCCAATGTCACGCTCTTGACCTGTTCGATTGTTTGCGTCCCGCAGGAGTTCACGCTAACGCTCGCATTGCCACGAGCCAGCGGCGTTGACGCCGCTGCGGCCGCGCTCATTTCTTCCTATGTGAAAAAGGTTCCGGACGACGGCGCTGAGAGTGGTATCTCGATTCAGTCGGCCTATTTCGATCCCGATATGACGGCGCTGACTTTGGCCGCGCGAAGCGAGCAACCGTTTGACAGCCCGGATGTCTTTCCTGAACTGGGCGCGGGAACGGCATTTGGCAAGCCCGATATCCGCTTGGGCGAAGGTAGTCATCTGCTCTGGGCCCGTCTGCCCGTTTTGAATGTGGAGACGGACTTGCCCGATTTATGGCTCACAGTGACAGATGGCGAGCGCTCGGCCAGCTTGTTCGCGGAGTTGACCGATGAAGCGCCGAAGCCACCCTTCACGCTTGATCGCGTGCTGCCGGGCGTGGCAGAACTGGCTTGGGTTGCCGCAATCGCCTTCCTTGGCGGGCTTATTTTGAATGTCATGCCGTGCGTGCTGCCGGTACTCTCTATCAAACTTTCATCGACTATGAAGATGCGAGATCAAGGCAGGGGTCGCATCCGCATGGGGTTTGCGGTCTCCGCGCTCGGCGTATTAGCGTTCATGTGGACGCTTGCGGCTTTGACGATCGCGGCGCGCGGTCTTGGGATGACTGTGGGCTGGGGCCTGCAATTCCAGAACCCCTTATTTCTGGCGGTGATGTTCCTAATACTCGCAGTGTTTTCTGCCAACCTTTTCGGGGCGTTTGAAATCTCCGTCCCGTCGTCGTTGCAGACGCGACTCGCGCGCGCTGGTCGCGGAAAAGGCTATACTGGCGACTTTGCCACGGGCGCATTTGCAGCCGTCCTCGCGACGCCATGTTCGGCGCCCTTCCTCGGCACCGCCGTGGCTTTTGCTTTGGCCGGGGGGGCACTCGACATCACGGTGATATTCACCGCTCTGGGCTTGGGTCTGGCCTTTCCCTATCTTCTTGTTGCCGCGTTTCCAGCGGCGATCTCGCACCTGCCGAAGCCGGGCCGCTGGATGCTGTGGCTAAAGATTCTGCTCGGGCTGGCATTGGTGGGAACGGCCGGCTGGCTGTTCTGGGTGCTCATCGGTGTTGGCGGGGTTCGCTCGGCTCTTGCGGTTCTGGCACTCAGTGCGATCCTGGTCACGATCCTTTCCTTCAATCGGCTGTCTACGGGCATCCGCTTGTCTGGAGCTGCAGTCATGGCTGCTCTGGCCATTGTCTCGGCGGGATATCTGTCCGAGGCCAGCACACCGAACGTCACCTTGGCGACAGAATGGACCGCATTCGACCGTGGAGAGATTGCAAAGCTCGTGTCGCGAGGAGAAGTCGTCTTCGTCGATGTGACCGCCGATTGGTGCCTCACCTGCAAGGCCAACAAAGCGCTTGTGCTCGACCGTGAGCCGGTCCTAAGCGCCATCCGCACGTCGGGTGTGACGGCAATGCAGGCCGATTGGACCCGTCCTGACGACTCAATCTCACGCTATTTGGAAAGCTTCGACCGCTACGGTATCCCGTTCAACGCGGTCTATGGGCCGGGCGCGCCGGAGGGGATCGTCTTGCCTGAGCTTTTGTCGTCCGAGGCTGTGCTCTCCGCGTTCGAGAAAGCGGCGGAGAGATCAGTCGCTTCGGGCGATTAAGATGTGGTTGTTCTGCCTATGCTGGATAGGAATTGTTAAATGTCTCAGGAGGGATGTTCAATGAGTGCAGAAAAAGAAACCCATATCGGCGGGCACGGATTACACATGCCGACAAGTGGTCGGGGCATGGTCATCTCGGCCTGGCTGACTGGCGTTTACTTCATCGTGGAACTGGGTATCGGACTGTGGACCGGATCGATCGCGGTCCTGTCGGATGCATTCCACACGTTTTCCGCAGTGGGCGGAATCCTCGTAGCCCTAGGCGCGGCCCGACTGTCCCGCCGGCCTGCCGATGCGGATTTCAGCTTTGGCTGGTACAGATCTGAGATTCTCGGCGCCCTGGTCAATGGCGGGTTTCTGGCCGGCATGGCGCTGGTCGTGATTTACATGGCGGCGATGCGCCTGAATGCACCGATCGATTTACCGACAGGGCCGATGTTGCTTGCCGCGGCCGGGGGCCTTGTGACAGAGTTCATTTCGCTTGGCCTCATCTGGAAACAGAGCCAGAGCGACATGAACGTGCGCGGCGCGCTCTGGCATATCATCCAGACCTTCGTGGGCAGCCTGCTAATCATCGTCACGGCGTTGGTGATCCGCTTTACCGGTTTCCTGATGATCGACCCGCTTTTGGGAATGGCATTCGGCTTCGTGTTGCTCTGGGCCAGCTGGGGCATCCTGCGAGATGCGGCGCGGCTGTTGATGGAGGCAACGCCGAGCGAGATCGATTTGGAGTCGGTGATCGCGGATCTGGAAACGCTCGACGGGGTGCGCGATGTGCATCACGTCCACGCATGGACATTGACCAGCGGGCGCAACGTGTTTTCGGCCCATCTCCGCGTCGGTGACGGCGCGGATCCCCAGGCGGTGCAACGACGGGCACATCGCGTGCTGCGCGAAGATCACGACTTCTTCTTCGTAACGCTCCAGACCGAAACCGAGTGTCTCGACGAGCGCGGCGCCGAAATGATCGATATTACCTCGGACCGTCAGGCCGGCAATGGCTGACGGTTCGCTCCGCCTGTGGTTGGCACGCAAGCTGATCCGACGCCTCGTCGCCCGGGCGGCGCGGCGCGGTCTTGTCATACGCGGCCTGCGCGACACGGAGGGGCGCGAGACCCGCTGGCTGGCGCCGGAAATCGAGGCATTCGTAGTGGCGATGACCACGGAGGCAGACCACCTGCGCTCCCATGCAGGGCAGGCAAAGCTTCCGACTTTCGGTAGCCAGATGATGGTGGAAATGGCGATTTGGACGATGGCTGCCGACCGCAGCCTGCGCGCTTGCGCCATCGCGCCCGATTCCGCACGGCAGGTGGTTGCTGATCTCGGCTGGGACATCTACCGGCGGATGCTGGCGTTCAGCGCACTGCCCGTGCGCCTGCTCACCCGCGATTCCGGTCGCCGGCTGCGCTGGACCATCCGCGCGCTGCTGGTGTTCCCCTTCACACCCTCCGGCGCGCCAGGCTATGCCGTTCTGGTCAGCCGCGACGGCGACGACCTGTTGACCCATTTCACCCATTGCCCGCCGCAGAGCTTTGTGCGCCGCATGGCCCGGGCGGAGGACGACCCCGACTCCTTGGAAGCGTTCCGGCAGAGCTGGTGCCGCTACGACTGGCCCGGTGCCGACGTCATCGCAGGGGATGGTCGACGGGGCCACTATTTCCGCAAGCGTACTCTGTCCAATGGCGACCCGGTCTGCGACATGTGCTGGATCGCACACGCGGGCCGCAGCGCAGAATGCGGCCAGGAGAAACACGACGAGCCAGCGACGTCCTGAGAACGTGAACGAAAGAGGATCAGGATCGCCCCATGCGCACCATCCTGCTGCTTCTCACTACACTGACCAGACCTACGACGCGCAATGATCCGCATCGCGCAGTGCATCCCTGTCAATTCGTCCGAATCCCGCCAGCAAGGTTTCGCATCCTCGGTTGCGTGCCGAAGCGCGGCGCGCCGTCAGCTGCGAAGTTCTGTTAGTGCCTGCCTGATCCGCTGCACTCGCGGGTCGCCGGATGGCAGGCTTTCGGTCAACCTCTCGGCCGCCGCATAGGCCGCACGCGCCTTCTCCATCTCGCCCAGCACTCGATAGGCGTTGCCAAGCCGCATCCAGCCGTCCAGATCATTAGGTTCGTCCTGCAACCGCTCGGCCAGCCGCGTGACCATCGAGCGGACGAAGGTGCTCCTGTCTTGCTCGCTCATATCTGCCGACGCAGCCAAGTCGGCTGCGGTAGGGCCAGGCGTGTCTCTGTTAACCGTCGGAGCGAATGTTGCCAGGCTAACGAGGTCGCGGCCAAGTGTCTCTCCGATGCGGTTGGCCTGGGCGATGAACGCTTCCATCCAGGGGGCAGGGCCAGTGGCCGTGCCCAGACGGCCAGTCAGCAGATCGTGGGCCGCCTCGCTGTCGCCGGCCTGGTTGAGCGCAATGGCCTCGTAATAGGTGGCTGCCGGATTGGATGGGTCCATGTCGCGTGCCGCTGCGATGGCTTTGCGGGCAGCGGGTGTCACGATCCCATCATCTACAGCGATCATCGCCTCGGCGTATTGCGAAAGAATGGCCGAGGTTGCATCGGGGCGCTCGGTCACGTTCTCCATGGCGGAAACCGCATCCCTGTAGCGGCCCATGCGCATATAGGTTTGACCGAGCAACATCCAACCTTCGGTCGGGCCGCCGCCCGGATCGCTTTGCAAGCGGGCCAACAAACGCTCAGTCAACCCGGTGATTTCAACCTGTTGGTTTTGCTCCGCCTCACGCTCGGCGAACGCCAGGCTCGGCAGGTCGGGCGATCCCAGTTGCATGTAGAGTGCGCCTGCCGCCAAAGGTACCATCAAGGCAGTCGCCCAGACGACGATGCCTGAAGAGCGAGCAGATCTGGCTGGTTCCGCGTGCTGGCTCTTCCGTTCCAGCGACAGTATGCGCCGTTTGATCTCGATTAGGGCAGCGCGGGCTTCCTCCTTCGTGATCAGGCCGCGCTCCGCATCGGCGCGCACCTCATGCAACTGATCGGACAGGATGGAAACGGACCCTTCGGTGCGGCCGGAGATGTCCGAGCGGAGCGATCGCAGGGGGAGCAGCAGGCAAATTGCTGCAAGCAGCGCCAGGGACGCAAAGATAATCCATAGCATTACGATTCATTCCTTCCAGTCTGTGCCAGCAGTTTGGAAACCCGGCGCTCCTCTTCGTCGCTCAGGTCTGCATTCGCCATTCGCCGACCGGATCTGGCAAGGACCGCGACCGCGCCGCCGGAGCCGATCAGAAAGAGAATGAGGGGCGTCAACCAAAGAACGTAGGTTTCCGGTTTGAAGGGCGGTTTCAGCAGAACATAGTCGCCATAGCGGGCTTGGATATAGCCCAACACTTGCTGATCGGTGTCGCCAGCCATTAGCCTCTCGCGAACCAGCAGCCGCAGGTCACGCGCAACGCCTGCGTTGGAACTGTCGATGTCCTGATTCTGGCAGACCACGCAGCGCAGATCTTTCGAAATCGCGCGCGCACGCACCTCCAGGACCGGGTTGGCCAGCATTTCGTCGGGTTCGACGGCATGTGAGGCAAGCGGCAAGGCGATCAAGATCAGAGCCGTGAGGACAACGATTCGGATCATGTTCCCGCACCATTTATGGCGCGTGCCTGCGTGAGCGCGGTCGCAAACTTTTCTTCCGCGTCAGGACCTACGACCGGACCGACATAGCGGTAGAGAACTGTGCCATCGCCCGAAACGATGAAGGTTTCGGGGACGCCGGAAATACCCCATTCAATTCCGGCGCGGCCGTTTAGATCGGACCCGATCCGTTCGTAGGGATTGCCCAGATCTTCGAGCCAAGCGCGCGCGTCCTCGGGCTTGTCCTTGTAGTTGATCCCCATGAGCCGCACGCCGTCGCGTTCGACCATCTGCGTCAGGACAGCATGTTCGGCACGGCAGGGGACGCACCAAGAGGCGAAGACGTTGACCACAACCGGCGCGGGATTGTCCGTCAAGTATGCCTGTGACAGACCCGGTACGCCGACGCCGTCCAAGGCGTCTAAATCGAATTCCGGCACGGGTTGAGATATTAGGACCGACGGGATCGCGTTTGGATCTCGTTCGGGATTGAGGCCCCACAGGAAGAAGGCGCCCAAGACAAGGGCAATCAGGATCGGCGTGGCTGCGAGAAATCGTTTCATGGTTTTACTCCGCCGGCGTTGCTTGTGGTTTGAGTGTGGCGGAACGACGCGGTGCGCCAACGCGCAGGCGCCGATCCGATAGCGACAAGCCGCCGCCCAGCACCAGTAGCGCCGATCCGATCCAGATGAAGTTGACCAGCGGCTCGTAAAGAATGCGCAAAGTCCAAGCGCCCGATTGCGCCGCACCTTCCGCTGCTGGTTCGGCCAGCGAGGCGTAGAGATCGCCCGCCAGCGTCGAGCGGATGGCCGATTCGGTGGTCGTGCTCTGAGCCACCGGGTAGGAACGGCGCTCAGGATAGAGAATCGTGATAAATGCACCGTCGCGCATGACGACCAGCGTGCCCCGGTCGGCGGTATAGTTCGGACCTTGCAGTTGTTCGACACCGTCAAAGCGCACGTCGAACCCTGCAATCGCAATCTCGGCACCAGGCTGGACGAATACGATTTCCTCGGATTTCCAGGCGCTGGACCCGACGAAGCCAAAGACCGCGACGGCAAGGCCTGCATGTGCCAGCGTCATGCCGTGGGCTGCACGAGGCAGGTTGCGCGCCCTTCGAAAGGCCTGCGCGAACGGCACATCGAATAGCCTGATCCGGGTCGCCCATTCGCGCAGTGTCGCCAGAAGGAGCCAGGTGGCAATCGCGATTGAAAGATAGGCCAGAGCGGGCCCACCCTCGGTCAGGTACCAGACCGCAAGCGCGGCCAGCCCTGATAACAGAGCGACAAAACGGAGGCGTTGGAATACCCCCTTCAGGTCGGCACGCTTCCACGACAGGAACGGACCAACGGCCATAATCATCAATAGAGGCAGCATGATCGGTATGAAGGACGCATTGAAGAATGGGGGGCCGACAGAAATTTTCTGATCGGCCAACGCCTCAGTAAACAACGGATAGAGTGTACCGACCAGCACCGTTCCTGTGGCGACTACCAGCAGCAGGTTGTTGATCAGTAGGCCGCCCTCGCGGCTGATCGGTGCGAAGAGACCGCCGCCTTCCATCGACGGGGCGCGCCAGGCATATAGCGTAAGAGAGCCGCCGATAGAGAGACCCAGCAAGCCGAGGATATAGAGTCCGCGTTCGGGGTCGACCGCGAACGCGTGAACCGAGGTCAATAGGCCGGAGCGAACAATGAATGTGCCCAGCAGAGACAGTGAGAATGTCAGGATTGCCAGCAGGATCGTCCAGCTTTTGAAAGCATCGCGCTTTTCGGTGACGATTGCCGAATGCAACAGCGCAGTGCCCAGAAGCCATGGCATGAAGCTGACGTTCTCAACCGGATCCCAGAACCACCACCCACCCCAACCAAGCTCGTAATATGCCCACCAAGATCCCAGCGCGATGCCCGCTGTCAGGCTCATCCAGGCTGCCAGCGTCCACGGTCTCACCCAGCGGGCCCAAGCCGCGTCCACACGGCCCTCAATCAGCGCAGCGACTGCGAAGGAGAACACGATCGAGAACCCGACATAACCGAAGTAAAGGAGCGGTGGATGCATCGCCAACCCGACATCCTGAAGCAGTGGATTGAGGTCGTTGCCATCCGGTGGTGGCGGAAACACACGCTCGAACGGATTGGAGGTCAGCAGCAGGAAAGATAGGAAACCAGTGCTGATCCAAGCCTGCACCGACAGGGTGCGCGCCTTCAGTGCATCGGGAATGTTGGTCCCGAGCAGGGCGACACCTGCCCCGAAGGCAGCAAGTATCAGCACCCAGAGCAGTAGAGAACCTTCATGGCTCCCCCAAGTACCTGCGATCTTGAACAACATCGGCTTGAGGGAATGCGAATTCTCGACGACATTCCTGACGGTGAAATCGCTGACTGTGAACGATCGCATGAGGGCGGCGAAAGCGATGCCGATGAACACAAGTTGGGCGAGCGCCGATGCCCGCGCACTTCGCATCCAAACGAGATCACCACGGGAGGCGCCGAGGATGGGCAGGACGCTCTGCACCAATGCAATCGCCAGCGCCAGTGCCAGTGCGAATTGTCCAATTTCAGGTATCATATGGATACTCCGGTAAGTTGCTCGTTGTCTCGGTCATGCGGCATTCCCGACCTGGAAGGTCAAGCTCGGCTGCAGACCCCGCCTTCACATTGCCGTTAGTGGAGTCATCTCTGTATGCCGGGTTCCAGCTTTGCCAGCCGACGCTCGAATTCGTCGTCGTCGATTTCGCCGCGGGCAAATCGTTCACGTAGGAGATCGATTGCTTTCTGCCTATTGTCAGAGACTTGGTGGTTGGAAAACCCGCGAACCGCGAGCACGATCAAGCCGATGATAAGCGCCCAGAAAATCAACATTATCAGGCCACCGAAAATTCCGTGGTCGCCACCCCACATCATGTGGCCGAATCCCTCATAGGTATCGGCCACTCCCGGTGCCGCGACGAAAATGAGAGGTCCTGCGGCAATGATTGGGTTGTGAAATTTCATGTCATTGTCCTTTTGTTTTCCAAGGATTGCGATTCCAGCGGGAGCGTCACGGTCGCGACGAGGCCGTCTTCCACTCGGTTTGCGAGGCTGACGTCGCCGCCATGTGCCCGGATGATGGTCCGGGCGATAGACAGCCCAAGCCCGGTTCCTCCAGTCTCTCTCGAACGAGATTTCTCAAGCCTGAAATAGGGCTCGAAGACCTGTTCGAGGTCAGCATTCGGTATGCCGGGTCCATTGTCGCCAATTAAGATGAAGGCGTGATCGTCCTCACGTCCAAAGCTGACATCGACCTTTCCGCCATAGCGTTCCGCATTGTCTATGACGTTTCGAAGCGCGCGCCTGACCGATTGCGGCCGCAGTCGCAGGCGAATGGTCTCGCCTTCCTGCAATGCAAAGCTTTCCAGCATATCGGCGCGAAGCTGTTTGAGAAATGCGCCCAGCTCGACCGTTTCGTAGTCTTCTGAGCCCGCGATCCCTCGCGCGAAGGAAAGAGTCGATTCCACCATCTCTTGCATCTCTTCGATCGAGGCAATGAGGCTGTCGCGCGTCTCCCGCTCGTCGACCATCTCCGAGCGGACGCGGAGTGCCGTGAGAGGTGACCGAAGGTCATGTCCGAGCGCAGCGAGAAGCCGGGTCCGGTCGGCGAGGAAACGGGTCAACCTGTCCTGCATTCTGTTGAACGCCCGTGTTAGTTCGCGCACCTCTGCGGGTCCCATCAATGGCAGCGGCCTGACATTTTCGCCACGCCCGAGCCTGTCAGCGGCACCAGACACTCGCAGAAGCGGACCGGTCAGACGGCTCAGAAGAAACCAGAAAGCGGTAACAAGAATGATGGCAGCCGTGATGCCAAAGCTCACCAAAGACATCCAAGGCCATTGTAGCGGCGGGCGCTCGAACCTTGTGCCGACATTGAGCCACTGTCCGCCCGTCAGGGCAATAGATAGCTGCATTTCGATTGCCGACAGGTCGCCCCGCATCATCGCAAGGTGCATTTCGGCCATCTCGGGAGCCAGATGCGGCATCGGCAGGATCTCGTGGTCGACCTCGTGCAATTCCACGCGTATCTCGCGGTCGTCGGGGGGGCCAAGAAGACGGCGGACCCTTGCCTCGACTGCACCGCTGTCCGCGTGGGTCTCGTGATCGACGGCAGGCGCTTCCGACACCTCGAAGCGCACCAGTGGTGAATTGGCCGCCCGCAGAATAGCTGGTTCCAGCGTAGCAGGCGCTTCCTCGATCAACCGTGTCACATTCGCAGCCCGCCCGGCCGCTTCGAACCCGAGCGCGGCGCGAACTGCGAGACTCCGCTCGTCCACGAACAACCAGAGACTGACCACTTGGGCTGTCACGAGTGCAGCGATGATCAACAGAACCAGTTGGCCGCGCAGGCTGTCAAAGAGACGCGTCATCAGCCCAACTCCGTCACATCGGTTGCCAGGCAGTATCCACCACCGCGTACGGTCGTGATTAAGCGAGGACGGGATGGATCAGCCTCGATTTTTCGGCGCAGGCGGCTGATCTGATTGTCGATCGTCCGATCAAGGGGGGAAGCCGCGCGCCCGGCGGTGAGATCGAGAAGCTGATCACGGTTCAGAACGAGACGCGGCCGTTCGAGCAAAACGACCAGAAGCTTGAGATCCGAGCCTGTAAGATCCACACGCGCGCCGTTCTCATCGGTCAACAAGCGGCTGTCGGTATCCAAGGTCCACTGTGCGAAGGCGATGCGTCGTCCTGATAACTTACCAGCATAGGTCTCGGGCAGCGACGAACGCCGCAGGATGGCCTTTATCCGCGCAAGCAGTTCTCTGGGATTGAACGGTTTGGAAAGGTAATCGTCCGCTCCGATTTCCAGCCCGACGATGCGATCCGTCTCTTCGCCGAGTGCCGTCAACATCAGGATCGGCACGTCGCCTGTGGATGACAGGCGGCGGCAGACCGATAACCCGTCTTCGCCGGGCATCATGACGTCCAGGACGATGAGATCGAACTGTCCTTTTGCCAGCTTGGCGTCCATCTCGACAGCATCTCGTGCAGATGTCGCGCGCAGGCCGTTCTTCTCCAGGTACCGCGTAACGGAATCGCGGATTTCGCGATGATCGTCCACGACAAGGATATGAGGCTGTTCGTTCATGTTTCTCCTTTTAGCGATTGCCGCCTGGGTTTCCCGATGAGAATTGTCACGAAATGTAACAAGGGTGGCGTTTGCTACGAGGTGTTACAAAACCGTTGTTTCTCGGCATTCCACCACGACTTATCGCTACCATATGAAGTCCATCGAAACCAAAGCACGAGGAAATCACAATGACCCGCAGAATCTTGCTCACAGCGGCTGTCTTGGCTGCAACTGCAATCGGAAGTACCGCAATCGCAGAATCCAATCACGGACACGGCGGACAACCCGGCTCGAACGACCGCGCCGACATGATGATGATAGACGGCTCTGGAATGATGGGCAGTATGGGAGACATGTCCAACATGATGGGCATGATGCAGCGTATGCACGGCCAGATGATGGGCATGATGCAGCGTATGCACGGCCAGATGATGGGCGGCGGCATGATGGGCGGAATGCACCCGATGGTGGGTGGCATGATGCAGATGTTCGACGCCGACGGTGACGGCACGGTGACGCCCGAGGAAATGCGCGCCGGACTACAGGCCAAGCTCACCGAATATGACAGCGACGGCGACGGCGCCTTGTCTATCGAAGAATTCGAGATGCTGCACAGCGCGATGCTCCGTGAGATGATGGTGGATCGGTTCCAGCACTTGGACGCCGATGGCGACGGCGCCGTTACAGCTGAAGAAATGATGGCTCCGGCAGACAAGTTGGAGCGCATGCAGCAAATGCGCGAAGGAATGGGGCAGATGCAGCCTGGTGATGGCCAAAGCATGGGCAATGGCGACATGATGAACGACAACTGAGCAATCTTTTGGGCGTCGGCCCACGGGCCAGTGCCCATATTTGGTGCTGAACCATGGTGGTGGATCGATGCAGAATTTGACCAGCTTCAACGGAGGTAAATCTGATGAGTCTTAGAATTATTACCGATTGGCTGTTTTTCGCAACGACTGCGATCATGTTGGGACATCCTGCACCGAAAAAGCAGCTGCGAAAGTGACCCCAAGGAGAAAGAAATGACTTATACTTACGACCGCTCGCTTACAGGCGTCAGCATTGACGACGCGGAAATGCGCGTTCGAGACGCCTTGGCCGAAAGAGGCTTCGGCGTCCTCACCGAAATTGACGTCAAAACGACGATGAAGGAGAAGATTGACGTGGATATGAATGGCTATCGTATCCTTGGCGCTTGCAATCCGCAGATGGCCCACAAAGCGATCGGGATAGAACCGCGCGTCGGCGCGATGCTGCCCTGCAACGTTATCCTGCGCGAAGTAAGCGGCAGCACAGAGATCAGCGCCATCGACCCAGTGGCGTCAATGCAGGCTATCGACAACGACCAACTCCACAGTGTTGCGGGAGAGGTCCGCGAGATGCTGCGCGAAGCTGTCGACGCGGCCTGATTGGCAGCTACATAACCTTCCCATCGCCGGAGCGCGAATGCGTCAGGGTACTGGTTTCGAACGTCAATAGTTGGGAGACAAGGCGGTATGGTAGCCGACAGTATCCAAGAAACAGAGACATGTAGCTGTGCCGGACCATTCAGCGTCGGCATCGACCTGTTGGGGGTAACCCTTATGTTTGCGCTCCATGTTCTGTGAAGCTCGAATAAGCCGGTTTCTTTCCCGGCGAACCGCACGAATGGTGGCCGGCGCGCTGCTGGTCCTCAGCATTCCCGCCTTGGCCTTAGGGCCGCTCGCCAACGTCATAGAAAGCTTCGATGGCGAGAGAGTCTCCAGCTGGGTCGAGGCCGCGGGGATATGGGGGCCGGTCCTTATCGTCTCCCTCATGACAATCGCGATCGTCGCGACACCCATTCCAAGCGCGCCGATCGCATTGGCAGCCGGGGCCGCTTATGGGCATGCCCTGGGGACCGTTTACATCGTTGTCGGGGCCGAACTCGGGGCACTTATCGCCTTCGCCCTGGCCAGGTTCCTTGGGCGCGATGCGCTTGTTGGATGGCTCGGTCGCAAGGTGGATGCGGGCTGGCTCGGCTCTCAGAACGCGTTGACCTTCACCGTTTTCGCCAGCCGGTTGATGCCTTTCATTTCATTCGACATTGTCAGTTACGCTGCCGGGTTGAGCCGTCTTCACTTCTGGCGTTTCGCCGTCGCTACGCTTGTGGGGATCATTCCGGCCAGTTTCGTGCTTGCCCATTTCGGAGGCGAGGCGACCAGTGGAAACCTGGTCCGGGCAACCTGGGCAGTGCTTGGCCTCGGGCTTGTGACCGGGTTGCCACTCCTCTGGATGGCCATGCGGAGACGGTCTGAAAAGGGTGCTCCCGACCACGGTTGAAACTGGCTTGACATTCCAGCTGCTGGAGGCCGCAAGCTGAAACGCGACATAGAAAGGTTGGCAGAACATGGAGCACGATCATCATCACACGGCGCCCGACATTCCGGCGGGGACCGAGACAGCAAAGGACCCGGTCTGTGGGATGATGGTCGCGGTCAAACCCGACGGGCGTCACGCGGAGTTCCAAAGCAAGGCCTTCCAGTTTTGCTCTGAGAGCTGCCAAACGAAGTTCGAGGCGGATCCGTGGTTCTATGCCTCGGGGCGCGCCGCCGGGCAAAAGAGGGCGGCCCCTGCGGACGCCCAGTTTACCTGCCCGATGCACCCGGAAATCGTCCGCGATGAACCCGGAGACTGCCCGATCTGTGGCATGGCACTGGAACCGATGCTGCCCTCGGACGAACCGAGCGAGGAGTTGACCGACTTCACTCGCCGGATGTGGATCTCGTCGGTGGCGGCGGTGCCGCTGATTATTCTGGCGATGGGTGAAATGGTCGCTTTGCCGGTGCGCGACTGGATCGGACACCAGACGGCCAGCTACCTGGAATTCGTGTTGGCAACGCCCATCGTCCTCTGGGCGGCATGGCCCTTCTTCAAGCGCGGCTGGGAGTCGGTGTTGAACCGCGCACCCAACATGTGGACCCTGATCAGCCTCGGCGTCGGGGCGGCCTATCTCTATTCGCTGGTCGCCACATTCCTGCCCGGCGTGTTTCCGGAACAATACCGGACGGGCGATGCGGTCGGCAACTATTTCGAAGCGGCGGTGGTGATCGTGACGCTGGTCTTTGTCGGACAGGTGTTGGAGTTGCGCGCCCGCGAGCGCACCGGCGATGCCATCCGGGCGTTGCTGGATCTCGCGCCCAAGATCGCCCGGCGTATCCTGCCCGACGGCACGGAATATGATGCGCCCTTGGAAAATATAATGGAGGGGGACAGGTTGCGGGTGCGCCCCGGTGACGCGGTGCCGGTGGACGGGGTGGTGATTGACGGCCGCTCCAGTTTGGACGAGAGCATGCTGACCGGCGAGTCGATGCCAGTAGAAAAGGGCCCGGGTGATGCGGTGACCGGGGCCACGATCAACCATAACGGCAGCCTCGTGATCGAAGCGGGCAAGGTCGGGGCCGATACTGTGCTGGCGCAGATTGTGGCGATGGTCTCAAACGCTCGCCGTTCGCGCGCCCCGATTCAGGGGATGGCCGACAGGGTCTCGGCAATCTTCGTCCCAACCGTGGTGGCCGTCGCTATTTTCGCGTTCGTCGTTTGGCTGATCTTTGGCCCGGAACCCGCGCTGGTCTTCGCCATCGCCTCGGCGGTGTCGGTGCTGATCATCGCTTGCCCCTGCGCGCTTGGCTTGGCAACACCGATTTCGATCACCACGGCGGCGGGGCGCGGTGCGCAGGCGGGCGTATTGATCAAAGACGCAGAGGCGCTGGAAAGGATGGCGGCGGTCGATACGCTGATCGTCGACAAGACCGGCACGCTGACTATGGGCAAGCCAAAGTTGACCGATACAGTTGTGTTGGCCGACCTGCCTGAAATTGACCTGTTGTCGCTTGCCGCAGCGCTTGAGCGTGGCTCAGAACACCCGCTCGCCGAAGCGATTGTCGAGGGGGCGGAGGCACAAAACGCGACCCGACATGAAGCGACCGATTTCGAGGCGGTCACCGGCAAAGGTGTGCGCGGCAAGGTCAAAGGGCGCTCAGTCGCGCTTGGCAATGCCGCGATGATGCTGAAAATGGGGCTGGACACGGCAAAGGCGGAAACCCAGGCGGACGCTTTGCGCAGCCTAGGTAAGACGGCCATGTTTATCGCTGTCGACGGCGCGCTTGTGGGCATCGTTGCGGTTGCCGACCCGATCAAGGATTCGACCGCGGAGGCGATCGATGAACTTCACGCTCAGGGGCTGCGCATCATCATGGCGACCGGCGACAACGAGCGCACGGCGCAGGCGGTGGCAAGCGAGCTGGGTATCGACGAGGTGCGCGCGGGAGTGTTGCCTGAAGCCAAGAAGGACCTGATTGACCAGTTGGGCCGCGACGGCCACAAGATCGCCATGGCGGGCGACGGGGTGAATGACGCTCCTGCCCTCGCCGCGGCCGATGTCGGGATCGCCATGGGCACCGGGGCTGATGTGGCGATGGAAAGTGCCGGCATCACCCTGTTGGGCGGCGACCTGATGGGCATCGTGCGGGCGCGCAAACTGGCGCGCGCCACGCTGCGCAACATCAAGCAAAACCTGTTCTTCGCTTTCGCCTACAACGCGCTTGGCGTGCCGATTGCCGCCGGGTTGCTCTATCCTGTTACCGGTTTACTGCTCTCACCAATGATTGCGGCAGCAGCGATGAGCCTGTCTTCGGTTTCGGTCATTAGCAATGCCCTGCGATTGCGTCGGGTTGATCTATAGGCAGTTTCAATAGGAGATGCGTATGGTGCCCTTCCACATTCCCGGCATGAGTTACAGAGACTGCAAGTCAGCGTCCGAAAAAATTATCAAAGCCCTCGACTGCCAGGGCGCGGATCGATCTCTATACGAAAGCGCGTCAGATCGCCCTGGACACGCGGGTTGAACAGAAAAATGCTCAGGCAGCGCTGGCCACAGTTGGCGGCCCTCAACAACAGTCTGACGCCGCGTCCAAACGCGATCCGACTTGGTGCGTCCGAGTTGAAACGGTGGATGAAACCGGTAAGTCAACGGAAGTCCATGTGTTCAGGCTTTCCAATGATGTTACCATGGTCAGCACCGCCGAAGATGCCCTTAGTCTTGATTGTTGCAACCGGTTTACCATCCTTTGTTGAGGGCTCGAACTCTGCCGCTGTCATGGCTCTCTCGCCCAGCCTAATCAACGCTGTACCTCGGCGTACCCGGAGCGGCGTCGCCATTGGCTTCGATTTCGCTGATGTAGTGCTTCATCTCGGCAATCTCACCGCGCTGAGCCTCGATAATTGCATCCGCGAGAGCACGCACACGCGGATCAGAAATATCAGCCCGCTCACTGGTCAGGATGGCAATGGAATGGTGCGGAATCATCGCGCGCATCCAGGCGAGGTCTTCCACGGTCTCCTGGCTACGCACGAGCCATAGTGAGACGCCAAAGGCGACGATGGCCCCGATGAAGATTGCGATATTGAGGTTACGATTGGAGTACATCCCCAACATGAAAGAAAGCATGATAACTGCCATCGCCGCACCCATGTAAAGGGCCATCCACATCCGGGTTTGCGAGAAAAAGACGTGATCGAGCGCGTAAGTATTGAGATACATTAACGCAAACATCACGACTGTTGATGTGGCGATCATAGCTGAAAAAAGGCCGTATCCCATTCCGCGCTCTCCATTCTGCTTCTGATGATCCATGACATCCTCCTACTGTTGCTTGCAATTGAGTCGATAGCCACTGCACTTACATAACGAGCCAGATGGTATTTCGTTCCGCCGACTGTATTCTCGGCAGGCAAAAGCGAAATAATGTGCCGAACCTGCGATCAGCACCTCGCGTTGCATCCCGACTATCGCCTTTCGTCAATCCTGTCATGGAGGTCGCGAATGTCCGGCGACCAAGGGATTTGATGCAACTGACGATGGCGAGGATAGCTTCGTCCGTCAGGGCTGCCCCAAGACCAACGTTGGTAGTGTCTGACGCTCTCAGAGGCTGCACCGGGCACTCGGTTTCAATTTGGCCACCGCAACAGATTTTGGCAGAAAAATGCAGCTGTCAAATTTTCGAGTTTTTCAATAAAAGTACATCAAGCAGACTTTGCATAGTCGTTAGATGGCCTAAGCTGAAGTTTAGGTAGAGCTCAGGGGATTGTTCCTTCGCAATACCGGTTGTCAATAGAAATCTAGTGACGAACGCATCCAAGACCTTTGGCAACCTCGCCTTGACCTACCATCCCTGCAAAATGAGTGTATCGACCCGTCATCGCACGTACTTGGCCCGCAATGACCGACTCATGAACATCCGCCTTACGAGCGTAAGACTGTACCTTCGCTTTGGAAATATTCCCTGCTACTCTACTTAGCTCGTCGTGAATATCGTCTGGCACCAAAGCACTTCGGGCCAATGTGTTTGCTTCGTCTTCCATAATTGGATCGTTACCGAATGCTCCGGTTGAACCCTCTGTCTCGTCAATGATTATACCTTCGTCGGACAAGTGCCGCTCTACGTGCGCACATTCATGCAGCAGGGTGAACCAGAAGTTGTCGAGCCTGTGGTGGCGTAGGCTAACAGCGATTGCAGGTTTGCCACTTGGAAGGCTGAAACATGCGCCGTCGATATGCGTCTTCTTCAAGCAAGGGACATAAACGGCGGTGATGCCCGCTTCGTCGAGCTTGCGAAATGCACGCTTTGGTCCATCGGAATACAGGCTCAGCTTGGCGATCTCTCGTCTAAAGCAATGCCCCACGCCATCTGTAATGAAATCATTCTCGCTCTCGCAGTTTATTGCCTCACCCATGGCTTTCATGAGCCAGGCGTTCACAGAATAAGGATTGGGCTCTTTGTTCTCAGCGCCACGGAAGCGAACTCCCGCAAACTGCGGGGTAGAAACTCGTGCCGCCGACATTAGGTTTCGAATGCAAACTTCGATCTCATCAGCTTTCGGCTTAACGCTCCCAAGCCATCCTAGATTGAACATTTCCGTGATTGGAAAAGACTTCCAGTCTACGTTAGGGCAGGGCTCAGGCAGCGTTGCTTCGGCTTTGCCCAGAAGCACATCTGTTGGAATTCTTAGCTTCTCATGGAGTGCTCGCATCATGTCTAGTGACGGTTTGCGTTTTCCATTTAGCACTTCCGAGACACGCGACTTCGGGAAGTCGATAACGGTGGCAAGTTGAGTGCGGTTGATACCGAGTTGATCAATGCGAAACTCAATCGCTTCTACCGGTGTCGGAAGCTGAACCGGGAAATGCTCGCTCTCGTATTTCTCGACCAAGATTGCCAGCACTTCGAGGTTGCGAACGTCTTCTTCAGGAAGCTCATCCTGCAACATCAGCGCATCAATCTGCTCCATGGCCCATGCATGGTCAGTTACGGTCTTGATTGGTCTGATATCTAGCTTTTCCATGTGACTGTTCCTACGTCGACTTCATCGTATTCATTATGGGTTCCGATGAACTCGATCTTGATGACTCCAGCTTGGTAGTTGATCCGAACTACTAGTCTGAAATGGTTCCCCTTGATTTTGAAGATCGTTACCCCGTTTCCTTTCCCGACCGGTCTTGCATTAGGGTACTGAGCCTTTAGTTCGCCTGGGTTCTTCCACTTTGCCGCAACCGCTTCTTGGTACCATGCCCGGAGTGCGCCCGCAGTTTCGTTCCCTCGCTTGTGCGTTTTGATGAAGTGTTCGATCCTTTGTATAGATATAACCTTCATCTCTTAGTTACCCATTTGGTTATCATTATCAGATTACCGCTTTGGTAACTCTTCACTAGATAGCGGCTAAAACTTACATTGGCAATCGGAATTTAGTCACTTCTCCTTGAGGAGCCGATACCCAGTTCACCCGCCAACGTCGCCATATTGGGTAAGTAACACTGACTGTGGGTTGGTTTGCATTACGAGTTTGCAACTGCAGCGAACGACTGCTTCAACGGGTCGCATCGCAGCAGCAGATCGGCTGGTCAATGACCGCAAAGGGCCGTCCTTTGCGTGGCCGCAATGCACTCATGCCTAATCGCGTGTTTCTATTTGTAAAACTCTTTTGCTCCTGGATGATCCATAAGTTGCACAGGCCGATAAGGCTTCATTTCTCCCACATGAGATACTTTTGTGGCACCCAATCTCTCAAGCACGGAAGGATGCAGCGGAAAACCCGGGTGGATTTCTCGAGGCTTCGATGGCCAACGACGTTTGAAAGGTCCGTAGCTGAACATAAATTTTTCTTCATGCTGCATGGCCAAAGCGTCCGGGTACACGAACAGCATATCATCGTTGATTCGGATATCCGGCACGCATTCCTTGAGCTCTTCGAGCATCCACTGGAGCGCAATATCGCTCAATCGTGACTCGGGCTCGGGGTAGCTGCCCCCGACATCGCTGTGACATCCTGCAAACCAGAGTTGCATTAGCCACGGTGGGTTGCGGCCCTCGGTCTTCTTGGCCTCGGCAGGCATAGCCCATTTCACACGGGGGAAGCTCTTGCGGTTCTCGTCGATGGCCAACGCGTGGCGCGCATGGCCGACGTCAGAATCGAGCCACTTGTCGTAATTCTCGAGGTTCCAGACAGCCCGGTGGCCAAACTTCCAGATCTTCGGCCAGTCCCAGATGTTGGTGATCCGGAGAGGGTTGCTCTCGTCTGGAGAGAAATACTTCCACTGCGACCAGCGCAGCTTTCCATACCAGTACATGATCAGACCAAAGAGCAGTACGAGAGGTGCCCAGAAAATCCAGCTAACGGAGTTCCAGATCATTAAAGCGATGAGGCCCACAAGAACCGCAAGAATTGACCAAGCGACAACCGTTACTTGAGCGTTCCCAAGTGCGGCGACTGTGTCAAAGACGCCGATGAATGTTGGTTGCACGTTGCCCTGCACGTCCTCTTCCGCGTCAGGCACGTAGCTCTCGTATTTTTGGCGGAAGCGCCGTCCGAGTTCTTCGCGACGTTCGTAATGGGGCTGCAATCCTCGCGGACGACCGTTGCCGTGGTTGTACACGAAATTCACGGCATCGCTGGCGATCTTGCGGAGACGTGGTCCAAACTTGGGCACGTCTGTGCCATCCGGCATTCGTGTCGGGACACCGCAGAGGTTCATCACGTTAGCTACGGCTCGGACAGTGTATGCACCGCGGGAAAATCCAATGAGGATGATGCGATCGCCAGACTCATAGTTGGCGATGATGTTCTCGTAGCAGTCGA
Source organism: Aliiroseovarius sp. CAU 1755 (assembly GCF_054482655.1). Taxonomy (NCBI): domain Bacteria; kingdom Pseudomonadati; phylum Pseudomonadota; class Alphaproteobacteria; order Rhodobacterales; family Paracoccaceae; genus Aliiroseovarius; species Aliiroseovarius sp. CAU 1755. The sequence goes on from NZ_JBTLRH010000002.1 coordinate 483,439, forward strand.
TGACATTTTCATCGATACCGGTCCCGACCGCTGCGGAGAGAATGTTCCTTATGCGCTTGAGTGTGAAGCCTCCGACTTCCCCCGCACCCAGACCCGGGTCGTAATAGCAGACTTGGTTGGCGGGACTGATTGGGGAGGAAGGTCCAGGCCGCATCGCGCGGAACATCTTGTAGACGTTTGAGAGGCGTTGGTCTGGGCGCAGTCCACCAACTTGGCCAGTCCCGTCTGAAAAGATAATGATGTTCTTTGACATGCTCAGTCGCCTCGCGTTTATAGTTTGTTCCTGTATCGTTGAGCGGGCAAGTGGCGTCAACCAAACTCCAAATGTCACGCCTTTTCGGACGCTTAGCGGATCAAGCGCGGCCATGACGCCGATAAGGATAGTCGCTTCCCTATCATCGATACTAACTCACATGGACCTGTTGTCAGCGTCCGTTTTCGGGAAGCTGCATCATAGATACAGTATGGTCGCTGAAAGTCGGTAAAGAGCCGTCCGGGCGGCCCAGAACTCCCTCTTGTTACAGACGTCATCTGCCTGAAACCGCCGACGGAAGTCACTGGGAGAACCAGTGGGCGCTCCGGCTTGAGAGAGTAGGCGAATAATATCCACATCGTGCTGGATGTTCCGAGCGGCTATGCCGACATCTCTGAACTTTACCCTCGCGATGGGATCCTGTCGGGCCGGAGGGCTTAATTGTTGACACATCGAAGATTTTGCCGGTTTGTGTCTGGAGCATTCCAGATCCGGCATGCCGACATTGATCTCTGCATCACACTGAGAAGCCAGCCTCCGCACGGTGCATCAGATTTACCACAGCATCTGCGCCAGCTGAACTTCTGCAAGCAAGCTCCAAGGGTGCTCGGCCACCAAGAAACGGGTGGCTGCGCGATAAGAAGGCCGCAGCCGCATTCTCATCTCCGTCGTAACTGCGACAAACTAAATCCCAGACCCTACCGACCTCATAAAGGCGATCGCTCATCTCACGCGATAACGGCTTGCGCGCTTTGTACGCGCGTTTGAATGTAGCTTCAGGGATGATATGCCCGACGACATTGATCGTCGGTCCTAAGGCGGCTTCCATAGCGATGGCTGCCTGTGCTTCAAGGCCCTCAGCGATCTTGTCCGCGAGCGCGACATCGTCCATTTTGGCGGCATTCTTGAGACCGAGAAGAGCCGCGATACGGCCAGACTGGGTAGCAGATGATGTGACGTGGGTCATAGTGCCGCCTTTTCTATTTGATCAATATCTACGCGTCACTTGGTACGCTATCAAATTTGATTCACCTTCCAGCAAGATCCCCTCCTCAGCTACTCGACGCATTATAGGGTGCTTTGTGTTGTCAACAATGCCTGCTTCCGGATGCTACCCAGCGGTGCTTTGTTAGACGATCAATGACCGGAATGGGCCGTTGGTGCCATCCGTACGATTTTTCGCAAATGACTATACTTGCGAATAACGCAGGGAAAAGATGCGTCCGGCCTTGCCTTACAGGGCATCGCCATATCCCAAGATGCGCGAAAAAAGTGAGGGCTTCACTATTCGCAAATAATCTTTTAAAAACAGTTATTTAATGAGTTGACACGCATCTTGCTCCGCTGTCAGGTAACGGCAAAGCTCTGCCGACCGATCGAGGGAAATTAACGTGGATCACACAATACCGTACGAGAGCGGCCGGATCGCAATCCTGGCGGATTTTCATATCGACAGCTATGAACGGGCTGGTGAAAATGTCGTGACTGCGAGCGGGCTTGAACGTCTCTTCGACGGCTCACTCGATGCGCTTCTCATTGCTGGAGATTTGACAAACGGGCCGCCGACACGGTGGATCAGAGGCCTCTCCTATCTGACACACCATATTGCGCCAGAGCGCATCTACGTCATTCCGGGAAACCATGATTATTATGGCGCGGCATTGACCGACGAACATCTTCTCGCCGAACACGCACGGTCGATTGGAGCGCATTTCGTTCAGCAGGCGGAGTTGCGCCATGGCGATACACGGCTCCTGTGCTGCACACTCTGGACCGATTTCGATCTGGTCGGGGACGCGGAGAAAGCCATGGGTGTCGCTGGTCGTATCATGCGGGATTACTCACAGATTTGGAAGGAGATCCCTGTTAAACCGCTGGCCACCGGGGACGGGATTGGTTGGCAGCCGTCGGTCAGTGAAATAGAACCCGAAGATATTCTGGCACTTCACCGTGACCATCGAGATTGGCTTGAGCGCGGGTTGATGACACCTCATCCTGCCGGCGATGCTGGCCGCACTGTTGTTGTGACCCATCACGGACCGCATTTGTCCGTCGCCGGACCGATCGACGATCTCACGCCAGCTTTTCACTCTGACATGACGGACCTGATCGAAAGGTTTGAACCCGACGCTTGGTTCTTCGGTCACTCCCACAGAAGGTTGCGCGCAATAGTCGGCAAGACGGATGTGCGCAACGTGAGCGTCGGTTACGCGCGCGAGTTTCACCGGTCGGAAAGCGATTATCTAATCGACGCATGCGTGTGGGAGAGCTGAGTTGGACCCGAATGCTTATGACCTCATTCTTCTGGAAACTCTGAAGCAAGCAGACCCCGTTATTTCTGTGGCTTCGGGCGGTGATTCTTATGTGGTGACGGGTTCGATTCCGCTTGAGGTTCTTAAGGCATTCGAGGCCCTGACCCCATCGGTACGATACGTTAAGGTGGGTCCAGCGCGGTGTGTTCCAATAGGTGATTGGTTGTCTTGCAGGGAGCGGTTGATTTCGAAGTTGATGAGACGCATGACAAGTCGTTCATTTGAACTCGGTATCAGTGGCCCCACATCTGATGATCTAAAAAATGCGCCGACTATATCACCCTGGATAGCAATCCGTGATCCTGAATATGGTGGGGCGATACTTGTGGGAATGCAGACCGGTCACCCTACCTTGAGAGGACCTTTGATAAGTACTTCGCGGCTTTGCGGGATCGATGCCAGCAGAACATGGGCGCGAACAGTGTCGCGGTGGTACCGGCTGAACGACCCAGCGACGGCGGACAATCTGACCGAACGATTGGGCCGGAAAGCGGCGGGGTTGAGAGCCCGCGCGCTGGAATTCTCGGAGCTTCAAGCCCTCATTGCGGAAGACTTGGTCCGCGAGGGGCTCAAGGATGTCTGAAAGCGCCGCAGCTTTCCGGGGGCTGTTTGAATTCTACAATCAGTTCCGGCCGCTATATTGTATGTGGAGACCATTATGACAACGCATCGCAGCAGACCGCGCGCTATTTGCATTGATCTTGTCAGATCACTTTTGACTGAACACCAGGCCCTGCCTGAAAACGTTCGGATTGCACGAGAACTCAACGCCAATCTAGGATTTCATATTTCGCGAAGGGGGGCCGAAATCTGGCAGGCCGCACACGACGCGGGTTTGCCTATCGTGGTCCTAACCGAGCTTCCAAAGGCTCAAGTAAGATCTGCAATCGACGCCTTACCCTCTGATGCCGATCTGGTCATCGTATCGGAAGCTACCGAAACGCGTGGTGGCAGGTCCGTCCTGCTCGAAAGCGCGGCAAGGGGCTTTGGCATGAAGGCGAACGACATTCTGTACATAGGTGATGCGGAAGGCTGCGACATTGAAGCCCCAGCCTCATTTGGGATGCGCGTCTGTTTTGGCGATGACGCAGTGCAACAGGTGCAATCGCTTGATAACCGACGGCGCGGCACTCTGGCTTCTGGCAGACATGGAGACGACGCTGAGCTTGCACATACGGTCCTTTTGCCGCTCGATCTGAACATCTATGACATGGGGGACACCGAGCTTTTCAGGAAGCGGTGTCACTTCGTCTTCGATACAGTCTTGATTATAGAAGGTCTTGTCGCGACCTCAGGTTTTGGCCTTAAAGCCATAGAAAAAAATGTCGCAGGTCACGCCGTGATTGTCTTCGGCGCGGCTGGCATTGGTGAAGCGTCTGATGTCAGCGAGATCGTGCATGAAAGACTGCACCGCATTAAGTATGGGGGAGGCGAAAAACTCATCCTTGTTCACACTGAAAACCCCAAAGCGGTCGATCGACTTAACATCGCAGGGATCGCGGAAGACCTTGGTTATGACGTCGAATTAAGGACTTGGAAAACTCTGATGTCGCAGTTCGATCAGAATCCCATATTGGACGTTTGAAACGCGCTGACGGCAAATTGCCAAGCCGCTCACCAGCATCTCAGTAACGAATGGCGCAGCGCTGATTTTGCCCAATGTCGCCACGCAAACCCAACCTGAACAGATTGGAGAGCCATGCCTGATGACCCGCAGCCCTATGCTTCTTATAGCTTGCCATGGCGAGGCCTGCCCAGCGACCTGCCAGAAGAGATGGAAGTATTCGCGATCGGTGACGTCCACGGGCAGGCTGACCTGCTTGTACAAGTGTTGGACGAGATCAAAATCACGCCAAGACAGGCGCGCACGCGGCATCTGGTCTTTCTCGGAGACCTGATTGATCGCGGACCTGAATCGGTCCGCGCCGTTGATATAGCGATGGGGGCAAGCCAGTTCGCCAGTGCGGACGAATTGCACGTCCTGCCCGGCAACCATGATCTGTCTCTGATCTTCGCGCTGTCTTCACCCAGACTGCTCTCTCGCTGGGTCTCAGATGGTGGTGGTAGCGTCTTGGCTGAGATCGGTATGTCAGAAAGCAAGCACTCCTCGGGCGAGATCACCGAAGAACTCAAGCGGGTGTTGCATCCTGAATATCTGCATAGGATGGCCGAAGGACCAACCCATAAGTACCTCGGAGAAATACTCTTTGTTCATGCCGGCGTTCATCCTTACGGTGATATCGCCGAGTTTCTGGCGCAGGATCGGTTCTTTGTCGCGATCGAGGACCACTGGGCGACAATGCGTTACCCTTTTCTGTCACATCGGGAGGGTTGGGATTTGCGAGATCCAAACCCAAAACGGCGTTACCATAAACCGACCGTTATCGTTCATGGTCACACGCCCGCTCTTCGGCGCGATATTGTCACGCCCGACGATCTGAAGGTTTGCGACGGAATCGAAGACTATCGCACCATCGCGCTCGATATCGGTGCCGCATATCGGCCGCAATTGGCCTTTGCACACTTCCGGTCTCAACACGGCGCGGCCCAAGTTCAGATTTCTGCGGTTAAGAAATTCTTAGTCTGAAACAAGTCACCGGACGATAAAGTCAAAGTGCATCTTTGTTGTCCTGACGAGCCGGTTAGATATTGCACGACGAGATATCGCTCAAAGGCCGCAACGATGCGCGCCGCAAAGGGGATGCGCGTCTTGGGAGGCGTCGGACTCGACTAAATTCTTTCACTGGTGACCCGGGGCGGGTCGGCTCACAAACGATCAAGCTGCAAGAAGCGTAGAGCTTCCCCATTATCCGCTGGCCATCCCGATGCACCAAACTGTCTGCACGCGATAGTCCCCGATCTGCAGGTTACGCGAAACAACCTACGCGCGCCGAGAGAAACACGCTCCTCGTTTAATGGTGCCTTGTCGCCGCCCTCGCCCCTCTCCGTTCCTCGAAACATTCGCTGCGAATGATGGATCGTGTGAGACCGATCAGAATAGCTTTCTGTTCAACACAAACAAAGAAGGCGACCTGGTCGGTCGCCCATGACTCTAAATGTTGTGTGCGCTTCGGTCACGAGACCAACCTATTGATCCGGGCGGTGGTTCGCGGGATCCTTACCCCGATTTCGAGACAACTTTGCCCCGATTTACAGGGGTCTTAGTGGGTCCAGGGACCGCGGCGGTTGGTTGCGAAATTATCGCCATATCCACCGGGTCGGATATTCGGTTTGCGTTTGTGTGGGTCCTGCACAGTCGCCATGATCCCATGTTCTTTCGCATAGGCCAGCGCCGCGTCCTTGCTGTCGAACTTCAGCCGAACCTGACTTTGTGTGTCCGACGACCCTGTCCACCCCATCAAAGGATCGATATCGCGCGGCTCGTTTGCCGCAAATTCCAGCACCCAGGTTTTGGTCTTTCCCATACCAGAGGACATGGCGTTGCGAGCGGGTTGATAGATACGGGCAGGCATCCTGCTTCTCCTTCAAAGACTGCGCAGTTTATCCGGCATGGCGCTTAGCTTTTCAAGCTCAATTCAACAGCAAAGCAACATTGCTGCACAGAATTGAAGCCTAGGCACGCCGTGTCGGGTGCAGAAAGATGCGTTGGCTGGGGGGAAGTGCAGAAAGACTGCCGGTAACCGGCGAGGGAGCGAGGGGTGGGGTGGGTGTTTCGCCGCCACCGACAGTCCATTCTGCTGCTTGCTTGATGAACCTAGCGAGAATGATCAGCCGTCGCAATACCTAAAAACACTTTTAGTTGCATTTTTTCAAATGCAGCGCGAACTTCTTTCCATTATTTTTATTTATTAATAGATGCTTACCAAAAAGCAGTGATAGCGACGTAAATTTGTCGCTTCATCCGCCAACAACTCTTGGTTGTTATTTGGTTCGCCTGACACTGTCTGTCATTTGCGGCGTTGAGAGTCAGTGTCCTAGAAAGGGCCTGTGCGCTCAACTCGCCAATTATGGGGAGAAAAGGGTAAAGTATTCCTTACCCCTTGAAGAAGAACAAAATGTGACCATTCTTAAGCGCGGAAGGATTCGCATGACCCACAGCCCGTTGACCAGCCCGACCCTCGCCCCGACGGCCCGCCCCAAGCTTGAGGGCGGCAAGCGATTTGTCATGCACACACCCTTCCAGCCCGCAGGCGACCAACCCACGGCAATCGCAGAACTTGTCGGCGGGCTGGAAACTGGTGAACGTGATCAGGTGCTTTTGGGGGCGACCGGCACGGGCAAGACCTTCACCATGGCCAAGATCATCGAAGAAACGCAGCGCCCTGCGATCATTCTGGCCCCGAACAAAACGCTCGCAGCCCAGCTTTATGGTGAAATGAAGGGGTATTTCCCTGACAACGCGGTCGAATACTTCGTCAGCTATTACGACTATTATCAGCCAGAAGCCTATGTGGCGCGGTCCGATACCTTCATTGAGAAGGAAAGCCAGATCAACGAACAGATCGACCGGATGCGCCACTCGGCCACCCGCGCCCTTCTGGAGCGGGACGATGTGATCATTGTGGCCTCGGTGTCCTGTATCTACGGCATCGGCTCGCCGGAAACCTATACCGCCATGACGCAGGACATCACAGTCGGCAAGGAATACGACCAGCGATCCATCATGCGCGATTTGGTGGCACAGCAATACAAGCGCAATGACAACGCCTTCCAGCGCGGGTCATTCCGGGTGCGCGGCGACAGTCTGGAAATCTGGCCCAGCCACCTTGAGGATCGCGGCTGGCGCCTGTCTTTCTTTGGCGAAGAGCTGGAAGGCATCACCGAGTTTGACACACTGACCGGGGCCAAGACAGACACGCTGGAAAAGGTGCGCGTCTATGCAAACTCGCATTATGTGACGCCGACGCCGACCCTGAAACAGGCGATCCAAAGCATCAAACAAGAGCTTGCCGTGCGCCTGATCCAGTTCGAAGAAGAGGGCAAGCTGCTAGAAGCGCAGCGGCTTGAACAACGCACCAAGTTTGACCTCGAGATGTTGGAGGCCGCCGGGTTCTGCAGCGGCATTGAAAATTATTCACGCTACTTGACCGGTCGCGCGCCGGGCGAACCGCCGCCCACCCTGTTTGAATACATCCCCGACAATGCGATCGTATTTGCGGATGAAAGCCACGTATCCGTGCCGCAAATCGGCGGCATGTATCGTGGCGACTACCGGCGCAAGTTCACTTTGGCCGAACACGGGTTCCGCTTGCCCAGTTGCATGGACAACCGACCGCTCAAGTTTGAGGAATGGGACGCAATGCGCCCGCAATCGGTGTTCGTGTCCGCCACGCCCAGCAGTTGGGAGCTTGAGCAGACCGGCGGCGTGTTTGCCGAGCAGGTGATCCGCCCCACCGGCCTTATTGACCCAGAGGTCGAAATCCGCCCGGTCGACATGCAGGTTGACGATTTGCTGGACGAAGTGCGCAAAGTCGCCGCACGCGGCATGCGCACGCTGGTCACAACGCTGACCAAGCGCATGGCCGAAGACCTGACCGAATACCTGCACGAACAGGGTATCCGCGTGCGCTACATGCACTCGGACATCGACACGCTTGAACGGATCGAAATCCTGCGTGACCTGCGCCTTGGGGCGTTTGACGTGCTGGTCGGCATCAACTTGCTGCGCGAAGGGCTGGACATCCCCGAATGTGGTCTGGTCGCCATTCTGGATGCCGACAAAGAAGGGTTCCTGCGGTCCGAGACCTCACTGGTTCAGACCATCGGCCGCGCTGCCCGAAATGCCGAGGGCCGCGTCATCATGTATGCCGACCGGATCACCGGCTCGATGGAGCGCGCGTTGAAGGAAACCGAACGGCGGCGCGAAAAGCAAAAGGCTTATAACCTTGAACACGGGATCACCCCTGAGACGGTGAAGAAGAACGTCGATGACGTGCTGTCGGGTCTCTATTCAGGTGACACCGATATGTCGCGCGTCACGGCGACCATCGAAAAACCGCTGATCGGCGACAATCTGGCCGCGCATCTGGACAGCCTGAAGGCCGATATGCGCAAAGCCGCCGAGAACCTCGAATTCGAAGAGGCCGCCCGCCTGCGTGACGAGGTGCACCGGCTGGAAGCGGTGGAACTCGCGATCGCCGACGACCCTTTGGCGCGGCAATCCGCGATCGAGGCGGCCGGGGAAGCGGCGACCAAGACAAAGGGGCGTTCGACGGCTGGCAAACCGGGACAGCGGGCGGGTCGCAAAGGGCGTGGCGGATAAAAAACGCGCCCGCCATTTCTGACGGGCGCGCTGGGTCTGACCTCGTGAGTGGTGGCTAGGCGGTCAGACGAAAGTGAAACTATTGGCAAATGGCATCTCGGTCGGGCGGGTGCCGGTGGCTTGAAAAATCGCCTCGGCCAAGGCGGGCGCGGCTGGTGGCACGGGCGGTTCGCCCACCCCTGTGACGTGGTCACGGTTCTCCAAGCCACGCACCATAATTTCGGGGGTTTGATAAATGCGCAAACCTTCGAAATCGTAGTAGTTGTCTTGCTCGGCCATGCCGTCGGAATAGGTGATCTGACTGTTGATCGCGTGGCCAAGCCCCCAGATCACGCCGCCCTGCACCAAGTTCTCGAAATTCACCGGATCAATGACGCGGCCGACTTCGGCGGCGACCCAGACTTTGTCCAGCTTGATGCCATCCTCGCCATTGGTGATCTCGATAATCTGCGCGCAGGGGGTGCCGAAGGACAGGCAGAAGGCTACGCCGCGGGCTTTGTTTGCGCCCAGCGCGCCGCCCCAACCTGACATCTCGGCTACGGCCTCAAGTGTTTTGCGCGACGGCTCATCCGTCATAAGGCGGAGGCGCTCCTCGACCGGGTCGGCCCCAGCCTCGTGGATCAAAGCGTTCAGGAAATTCTCGTGAAAGAACCCGTTTTGCGACGCCCCGACTGACCGCCACGAACTGACCGGGCCCAACTTTGGCGACCGGTAGCCCGTCACGCGATAGTGCGGAATCGCGTAGGGCTGATCCCAAAGCGCCTGTGTGATGGTCGCATCCGGCCCCGGCAAACCCATGCCCTGCCGCTCGCCCATCTGGCTGTCCAAGATCGACGGAGACGCGACGCGAATATCCATCGACGTTACGTGCCCCGCCTCAACTGACCCGCGGCCCCGCATCAGCGCAATGGGGCGGGTGAAGTCCTGGGCGGTGTCCTCTTCGCGCTTGAATGTCAGCTTGACCGGCGTGCCCGGCAAGGCCATCGCCAGTTCTGCACAGCGTTTCACAACGTCATCTTCAAGCCGGTGCCCAAAACTGCCGCCCATCATCAGGATATGCACATGCACATTATCGACCGGCACACCTGTGATCTTGGCAACATTTGCTTGTGTCATGCGTGGGATCTGGTTTCCGGTCCAGACATCAACGCGGGTGCTTGTGACCCGAACCGTGGCATTCAGCGGCTCCAGCGGTGCATGCGCCAAATAGGGCGCGCGGTATTCAGCCTTGATCGTCACGGGCATGCTGTCCACATCACCATCGTCGCGTGGCCGGGCATCTTGATCGCCGCTGTCAAGCGTGTCTGCAAGAACCTGCCAATGCTGGTCCTGTTCGGCAGGATATGGCGCGTCACCCCATTCCACGTCGATCGCATCCACAGCCTGAAAGGCGCGCCATGTGTTGTCGGCAATCACGCCCACCCCTCCGGTGACGGGGATAACCTTTTGCACACCGCGCATCCCTTCAGTTTCGCTGGCGTCAAAGCTGATGACCTCGCCACCCTTGCGCGGGTTTAGCCGGATGGCGGCATGAACCATGCCCTCCATCCGCATATCGATCCCATAGCTTTGCGTGCCGGTGGTTTTCGCCGCCATATCAACGCGCTGCATGGGCTTGCCCACCAGCCGCCATTGGGTTGACGGGCGCAGCACAACATCTGTAACGGGCTTGATCTCGGCGGCCTTGGCAGCCAGCGCCTGATAGGGAATGCGCTTGCCGTTCGGCAGCACGACCGCGCCGCGTTCGGTTTTCAGTTGAGTGGTGGCCAGACCCGTTTGTTCGGCGGCAGCGGCTTTCAATGTCTCGCGCGCAACGGCCCCTGCGACGCGCAGCTTCTCATACCCATCAGGCACGGTGGTCGAACCACCGGTGAGCTGGACGCCCATCAGCTTCATCACCAAATCGACGGTCCCGCGCATGGTGTTGGCCGCAGCACTTTGGTTGGTCGATGGGAACGGGACGGCATCGTTCGCAAGGGCGGTATTATAATAGGCCTTTGAGGGCGGGCCGGGATCAACCTTGATCTGGTTCAGATCGACATCCAGTTCCTCGGCGATCAAAGCCGCCTGAACGGAATACGCCCCCTGCCCCATATCCGCGCGCGGTGTGATCAGGGTGATCCCTTCCGCGTCGATCAAGACATAAGGCGTCAGCGCCGCCTCACCCTCGGCCAGCGTGTCAAGAAGCGGGTTTTCCAACGGTTGTTTGTATTTATAGAATCCAAATGCCACCCCACCCAAAATCGCGGTCGACCCGACAAGGAAAGAGCGACGGGCGATGGTTCCAGCACGTCCCACGATCACGCCCCCTTCAGGTTTTGCGCCGCCGTTTTGACGGCCGCGCGGATACGTGGATAGGTGCCGCAGCGACACAGATTTCCGGACATGGCTTCGTCAATATCGGCATCCGTTGGTGACGTTGTATTTGCCAGAAGCTCTGCCGCCTGTATCATCTGCCCGCTTTGGCAATACCCACACTGCGCGACCTGATGTTCAAGCCATGCAGCTTGAACAGCTTGCATTTCGGCAAGATCGCCCAACCCTTCGATTGTCGTAACCGAACCTTCCACGTCAGCGGCAAGAACTTGGCATGACAGGACCGCGACGCCATCTAAATGCACCGCGCAGGCGCCACAGACTGCGACACCGCAGCCATATTTTGGCCCATCCAAGCCCAGCTCGTCGCGTAAAACCCAAAGAAGTGGCATGTCATCTTCGACTGCCAGTTCATGAATTGTGCCGTTCACTGAAAGCTTCATTGCGTGCTTCTTTGATCTGCTTCAGGGGGACGCGTGATGTCAGGTTGCGCCACTAACTGACCGCCAGTCATAAATAGTGACCACATAAACTTCTCTCACGCAACCATGATTTCGGTGCGCCAGTCTTTGCACCTGCGCTTGAGCGTTCCGGGCAGGTCGGTGTCCGTCACAACCAGATCCAGATCGCTCAGCGACGCGATCCGCGCAGGGGCCGCGCGCGCCAGTTTGGTGTGGTCGCACACAACGATCGCTTGCTGCGCCTGACACAGCGCCGCCTGACTGACCACGACCTCTTGCAAGTCGTAGTCGAGCACATCCCCGTCGGCATCCAGCGCCGAACACCCGATCACCGCATAATCAAACTTGAAATCGCGCACCAGTCGCGCCGCCAGTTCGCCGACCAATCCACCATCGGCAGGCCGCCTTACCCCCCCTGTCACGACCACCTGGCAGTCTGGGTTGGCGGACAGAATCTGCGCGACATTGGTGTTGTTGGTGACCACAAACAGCTTTTGGTGATGGATCAGCGCGGCCGCAACGGCCTCGGTTGTGGTGCCGATATTCAGAAAAAGGGCGCAGTCATTCGGGATGAGCCGCGCCACCGCACGGGCGATGCGCGACTTGCCAGTCTGGTTCAGCGCGCGCCTCTCTTCGTAGGCGATATTAGCGACGCCTGAGGGCAAGATCGCACCACCATGCACACGCTTCAGTCGCCCGTCCAAAGCAAGGTCGCTCAGATCGCGCCGGATGGTTTGCAAGGTGACGCCAAAATGCGCAGCCAACCCAACAACAGAGACCTTCCCGTCGCGCCGGGCCAATTCAAGAATCTCAGGAATGCGCAGCGTTTGGGACATGGTCGCTCCTTACAGACGGTTGCAGGTTGCGCCAAAACGAACAGTAACGAAAGTCTTTTCCTTTCTTTCTTGTGGGAATCGGCGCATAACTCAGATGACGTTTTCCGAGCGGGGCGACCCATGCCTGACATGGCCAAAAAGACGATCAGCGATATCTTCATCATCGGTGGTGGCATCAACGGCTGCGGAATTGCGCGCGATGCCGCGGGACGTGGGTTGAGCGTCACGCTGGCCGAGATGAACGACCTCGGCTGGGCCACGTCGTCATCTTCGACAAAGCTCTTTCACGGCGGACTTCGGTATCTTGAGTATCTTGAAGTCCGGCTGGTGCGCGAAGCGCTGACCGAACGTGAAACGCTTCTGCGTGCCATGCCGCACATCAGTTGGCCGATGAGGTTTGTTCTTCCATATCATAAAGATATGCGGTTTGAGTCTGACACACCCGTCTCGAAACTTCTGTCATTTGCGCTGCCTTGGATGAAAGGCCGCCGGCCAGCGTGGCTGATCCGACTGGGATTGTTCATGTATGATCATCTGGGGGGTCGCAAGATCCTGCCGGGCACCACCACTCTGTCTCTTCGCGACACACCTGAAGGCGCGCCCCTGAAGACGAAGTTTGAACGCGCCTATGAATACTCTGATTGCTGGGTCGAGGACGCGCGTCTTGTCGTGCTCAACGCCCGCGATGCTGTGGCACGCGGCGCATGCATTTTACCCCGCACGCAGGTCATACGCACCACCCGCCGGGCTGACCACTGGGACATAGAAACGAAAGATACCGAAAACGGAAGAACCACGCATCACAAGGCAAGGATCTTAATCAACGCCGCTGGGCCTTGGGTTGGCGACATGATCGAAGACGTTCTGGATATCACCTCTCAGGATCGTGTCATGTTGGTGCGCGGATCGCATATCGTGACGCCCAAGCTGTTTGATCATGGCAAGGCCTATTTCTTTCAGGGCGAAGATGGTCGGATCATTTTCGCGATCCCGTATGAGACTGATTTCACCCTGATCGGCACCACCGATGCGCCGCATGAAAACCCTGACACGCGACCCGTCTGCACCGAGGACGAACAGCAATACCTGATCGACTTCGCCAACCAGTATTTCCGCGACCCGATCACCCGGCAAGATGTGGTTTGGTCCTATTCTGGCGTGCGCCCACTGTTTGACGACGGGGCAAGTTCAGCAACAGCCGCGACGCGGGAATATGTGCTGAAGATCAATGCAGAGGGCGGGGCACCCGTGCTCAACATCTTTGGCGGAAAAATCACCACCTACAGGCGGCTTGCAGAAAACGTTCTTGCCAAACTTGCGCCCAATCTGGCGAAGCCTACAGCGACCTGGACCTCTGGTGTCGCACTTCCCGGTGGTGATTTCCCAGTTGACGGGGTCGAAGCGCTCCTCCAGCGGCTCAAGTCCGACTATCCATTCCTGACAGACCGCTGGGCTGCACGGCTGATCCGGGCCTATGGAACCGAAGCCTGGACCGTGCTTGGCCGCGCCCAATCCAAGGAAGAGCTTGGCATAGATTTCGGGGCAACCCTGACGGAGCGGGAAGTTAAGTGGCTGAAGGCAGAGGAGTTCGCGCAGACCGCTGAAGACATCCTGTGGCGCCGTAGCAAACTGGGCCTTCGCATGTCCGCCGCCGAAGTGACTGCGTTGGAGCGCTGGATGGCGGCGCCATCCGCCAGCACATAGACAGATCAGGTCGCCGTTGGCCGGTTGCGTTTCAGCGCTTTCAACACAACATTCGTTTGCGCACTTGAAACTGCAGGCAGGCGAAACAGGAAATCGTCCAGAAATTCATTATAGGCCGCAAGATCGCGACACAGCACGCGCAGATGAAAATCGGCGCTGCCGGTGGTCGCATAGCATTCCTGAACATCCTGACTGTCCGCGATCGCACGTTCGAATTCAGTGATCTTTTCGGGATCGTGGCGAACAAGCTGGACATGCACGATCGCCTCGAAGCTCAACCCCATTGCCAGAGGGTTCACCATCGCCCCATAGCGCTCGATCACGCCTGCGTCTTCCAAGGCGCGCACCCGCCGCCACAGGGCCGATGCCGACATCCCGACCGACGCTGCAAGGTCTGCGTTTGATATCCGGCAATCCGCCTGCAAAAACGAAAGGAGTTGGCGATCTCTTTTGTCTATTTCCATTGTTGAACAATTCATCCGAATTTTGCCGCCCTAGTGGATCAGATCACCGATTTTAGCCCAATATCGACCGGATATGGAAATTTTTTTCAGACCAAAGGGCTTACAATTTCACCTGTTCATCACCCAATCGGAGCCTTGACCATGCCATCCCCCCATCAGGCGCTTAAGCCCTATCAACTAGAGGATCGCTATCTGGCGGACCATGGCAGTGTCTTTTTGACAGGCACGCAGGCTTTGGTGCGCATCCTTCTGGATCAGGCCCGGCGCGACCGCGCGGCAGGTCTGAACACCGCCGGGTTCGTGTCAGGCTACCGTGGGTCGCCTTTGGGGGCCTTGGATCTGGAGCTGTGGCGCGCCGGTGATCGGCTTACATCCGACCGGGTGACCTTCATGCCCGCGGTCAACGAAGACTTGGGTGCAACGGCCGTCCTTGGCGCGCAGCAGGCCTCGCTTGACCCTGACTGCGACGTCGAGGGGGTGTTTTCCATCTGGTATGGCAAGGGCCCCGGCGTCGACCGGTCAGGCGATGCGCTAAAGCACGGTAACGCCTATGGCAGCGCCCCCAAAGGCGGCGTGCTGGTTGTGGCGGGTGACGATCACGGTTGTGTCAGCTCGTCGATGCCACATCAGTCCGACGTGGCATTCATGGCGTGGTTCATGCCCACTCTGAACCCGGCCTCGGTCGCGGAGTATCTTGAGTTCGGCGAATACGGCATCGCTCTGTCACGCTTTTCAGGAACGTGGGTCGGCTTCAAGGCCATCTCGGAAACCGTCGAAAGTGCGCGCACCGTAGAGCTCGCGCCTGACCGGGTCTTCGCTCTGCCCGAGATTTCCATCCCCGAAGGCGGGCTTCATGTCCGCGCCGCCGACCTTCCCAGCCCGGAAATTGAAACTCGCATCAAACACAAGCTGCGCGCCGTTCGCGCCTTCGCCGACGCCAACCCGATCGACCGGCGCATATATGACATCGAAGACGCCCGCTTTGGCTTTGTCACCACCGGCAAGGGTCATCTGGACCTGATGGAGGCACTGCGCCTTTTAGGATTGGACGAAGCCGCCTGCCGGCGCCTTGGCATCGACATTTACAAAGTCGGCATGGTTTGGCCACTTGCCCGCCAAGACGCGTTACGGTTCGTCAGTGGCAAACAGGAAGTCATGGTCATAGAGGAAAAGCGCGGCATTATCGAAAGCCAGTTCAAGGAGTATTTCTATGATTGGCCGGGCGCCAAGCCGGCCAAAATGGTCGGCAAGCATGACAGCCAAGGCGACCCGTTGATCCCATGGACGGGTGAGCTGAGTCCCCTGACGCTTTTGCCTCTGGTCGCCGCCCGCCTTGACGGGTTGTTTCCCGGCGAAAACTTGCTTCAAAAGGCCGAAGCCCTGCGCCCTGCGCCCAAGTTGATCGCCATTCCCGGCGCAACACGCACC
Organism: Aliiroseovarius sp. CAU 1755; assembly: GCF_054482655.1. Lineage (NCBI taxonomy): Bacteria > Pseudomonadati > Pseudomonadota > Alphaproteobacteria > Rhodobacterales > Paracoccaceae > Aliiroseovarius > Aliiroseovarius sp. CAU 1755. The sequence goes on from NZ_JBTLRH010000002.1 coordinate 499,436, forward strand.
CCCTATTTCTGCTCGGGCTGCCCGCATAACAGCTCGACCAAAGTCCCCGAAGGCTCGACCGCCGCCAGCGGGATCGGCTGCCATGTCATGGCCAGCTGGATGGACCGTCAAACGGTCGGTTACGCCCAGATGGGCGGCGAAGGCGTGCCCCATGTGGCCGCGTCGAAATTCAACGGCGGCAAGCATATTTTCCAGAACCTTGGCGAAGGCACCTGGTATCATTCTGGCAGCCTGGCCATCCGGCAGGCGGTCGCGGCACGCGCCAATATCACCTACAAAATCCTTTACAATGATGCCGTTGCGATGACTGGCGGCCAGCCAGTCGATGGCCCCGTCAGCGTCACCGGGATCGCGCATGCGTGCCGCGCCGAAGGTGTCGGGCGCATTGCGCTTGTGTCCGACGATATCTCCAAATTCAGGCGGCGTGACTTTCCGCAGGGCACCAGTTTCCACGACCGCGCAGATCTGGACAGGGTTCAACGTGAACTGCGCGACATCAGCGGCGTGACCGTCCTGATCTATGAGCAGACCTGCGCCACTGAAAAACGGCGCCGACGCAAGCGTGGCACGCTGGAAGACCCAAAACGCTTCGCCTTTATCAACGACCTCGTGTGCGAGGGGTGCGGCGACTGTTCGGTCGAAAGCAATTGCCTGAGCGTCGAGCCGTTGCAGACCCCACTGGGGCGCAAACGCAAGATCAACCAATCGTCGTGCAACAAGGATTTTTCCTGCCTGAACGGATTTTGTCCAAGCTTCGTCACCGTCGAGGGTCGATTGCGCCGGGACAAAGGCGTCAAACTGGACGCTGAAGCCATTGAACACCATTTGCCTGACCCGACCCTGCCCACCCTTGAAGACCCGTTTGACCTGCTGGTCACTGGGGTGGGTGGCACAGGCGTTGTCACCATTGGTGCGCTGATCACGATGGCTGCGCATCTTGAAAACAAAGGCGCGTCGGTATTGGACTTCACCGGGTTCGCCCAGAAGTTCGGAACAGTGCTTAGCTTTATTCGGTTGGGGCAATCGCCTGATCAACTCCATCAGGTCCGCATTGAAGAGGCATCTGCCGACGCGGTAATTGGCTGCGATGCCGTGGTCAGCTCAGCACCAAAAGCGTCGGCACATTTCAAGCCCGGCACGCAGGTCGTTTTGAACCTCGCGGAAATGCCCACCGGCGATCTGGTGCTGCGCCGCGATGCCTCGTTGGAGATTGATCGCCGTGCCGACGCGATACGCCAGGTGGTGGGTGCCGAGAACCTGAGCGCCTTTGACGCAAATGCCACCGCAGAAAGCTTGCTGGGGGACACGGTATTTGCGAATGTCATCATGCTTGGGTTTGCATGGCAATCGGGCTTGGTGCCGGTGTCGCAAGCGGCGCTGCAACAGGCCATCCGGCTAAACGGGGTGGCCATCGACAAGAACCTTCTGGCCTTTGCCATCGGTCGTTGCATGCAAGCCAATCCCGACCATCTGCAAGCTTATCTTGAAGCCCCTCAGAGCACCGAGTCGCTTGATCAGATGATTGCGCGCCGCACCGCCTTTCTGCGCGACTATCAGGACGACGCCTATGCCCGTCGCTACGCAGATCGTATGGCTTCGTTTCGCGATGCCCATCCCGACGCGCCTGACCTGTTGCTGCAACTGATTGCGCGTAACCTGTTCAAGTTCATGGCCTATAAGGATGAGTTTGAAGTCGCGCGTCTGATGACATCCCCCCAATTCAACGACGCATTGCAGGGCACTTTCGACGACGGGGCGAAGCTTCGCTATCATCTGGCCCCGCCCCTGATCAGCTGGGCCAAAGACGCCCGCGGGCGCCCCAAGAAGTATGCGTTCGGGCCGTGGCTTGGGTCTGTGCTGGCCCCACTTGCGCGGTTCAAATCCTTACGTCGATCGGCTCTCAACCCGTTCGGATATCATGCAGAGGCCCGATTGCACCGTGACACGCTGGCATGGTTTGAAACGCTGGTTGATCGCGCGCAATCCGAGCTTTCGGTGGAAAACGCTGACAAATGGGCAAGTGTCTTGGCCGCAGCGGACGAGATCCGTGGCTACGGCCCGGTTCGACAATCCGCCTTCACCGCGGCGCAGTCCGAGGTCGCGGAAGCACTGCAAGGTTGATGCCACCTTGGTCTGACACATTCCCTTTCCAGCGGGATCACATGGCAATCCCACTGTAAGACCGCATTGGCGCGCAACAGGTCATCTGTGACGCCGCAAATCGTTTCTGGTTACGGACAAGATCTCACCTTGTTGGTCCCGCTGCGACAGGAGACCCGACAGGGACCAAATGGCTGTGAGGGCAACTTGGGCAGATCGTTGTTTTTCGGTCGGCGCAACCCGTCAGGTGACAGCCTTCGGGGCGCATCATTTCCCTTACCAGATTCCGAAGCCGCAGCGCATTTTGACGCGCAAAGAAGCGAGCCGCCACAACTGTCCAAACTTGCTCAACAATCCGCAGCAAAAGTCGAAACTGTTGCAAAAAAGGCGATCTGCGCCGACAATGACGCTATTATTTGCCACTTTTAGTTGATTCTTTTTCATACGCCGAACTGAGGAGTTTACCCATGTTACTCCGTATTTTAATTCGCTTTTTGCTCGTGTTTTTGGTGCCGCTCTCTGCATCCGCGCAGCTTTTTTCAGGCCCGCGGGACGAAGCCCTTCTGGTGGGCCGCGACGAAACCACATTCCCCCCAGCCGACGAAGATTACTTTGCCGAAATGGACAACGGGATTGCCTTGAGCCCGGATGAAATCAAGGGCCGCAACATGTGGTTGGTCTGGACCGGCGGCAATGATCTGCTCTGGGACACGCTGACGGTGGACACGTTCGGGCAGTTCGATCTGCTCAAGACATTGTCGTCACATCCCAGCCTTGAAGCCAAACGCAGCAATCGGTTTGAACAACTGGGTCTGATCAACGAACCATGCTTTGACGAGGCCACGGGTCCGGTCGCCGATCGCCACGGGCTGTGGCTGGACGTGCGCCAACCCGATTGCGCGCCCGACCCCTTCGCCAACGCCGAGAAGTATCCCGGCGTCGAAATCGGCGCGCGGGGCCGCAACATGCCCATTTGGTCCTATTACGGGGAGCCAACCGGCGTGCTGGGCTTGCGCCTGTTCCCGAACCCGGAATTCGACGAACGCGCCGAAAGCCGCTGGGACGCGGAGCGTTTCTACAATGATCCCGACTACTACAACGACGACGACCTCGTGCGTCCCTATCGCGTCGGCATGTCCTGCGCGTTTTGTCATGTCGGCCCAAGCCCGATTGATCCGCCAGAGGACCCCGAAAACCCCGCCATGAACAATCTGAACGCCACGGTCGGCGCGCAGTATTTCTGGTTTGATCGGGTCTTTGCGTGGAAGCCGGACAAGCGTCAGTACATGGTTCAACTGATCCACACCGCGCGGCCCGGCACGCTGGATACCTCGCTGGTTTCACCGGATTACATCAACAACCCGCGCACGATGAACGCGATCTATCTGCTTGAAGAACGGCTTGCCGTTGCGAGGCGCTTTGGCGAAGAGCGGCTTGAGGGCGGCGAACGCGACAACAAGCAATTTCAGGACTACATCGCGGAAGGCCCGCTGACCGAGTTTTTCGAAGAGCCTGACCTGAGCCTCAGCCCGCGTGTTCTGAAGGATGGGGCGGATTCCGTGGGTGCCCTTGGGGCGCTGAACCGCGTGTATCTGAATATCGGGCTGTTCAGCGAAGAATGGACGCGTCATTTCAACCCGATTGTGGGCGGGAAGGACATCACGCCGATCAAGATCGAGACCGCGCAGAAGAACTCGGCCTATTGGCGCGCGACCGAAGATCAGTCGCCCCTGACGGCGCTCTACTTCCTCAAGGCCGGGCGCCCCGACCGTTTGAAAGACGCCCCCGGCGGCGACGCGCATCTGACCGAGGATGACGCCCTGCTGGATCAAGGCAAGACGATCTTTGCCGAAAACTGCGCGGGCTGCCATTCGTCGAAACTGCCCGAAAGCGCCTATGAGGCGATGCCGGGCGGCTGTTCCGGCCCCGGTTATCTGGATTGTTTCCAGCGCTATGGTGAACTGACCCGGACCGACGCGTTCAAGGCCGAGATGCGCGAGATCGTGCATGCAGATGACTTCCTTGACGGCAACTACCTGTCAAACGAGCTGCGCATCCCGGTGACGGTACTCGAAACCAACGCCTGCAGCCCGCTGGCCACCAACGCGATTGAGGGCAACATTTGGGACAATTTCTCGTCCTCCACCTATAAAGCGCTGCCATCGGTCGGGACGATCAAGGTACATCACCCGAAAACGGGCGAGGAATATGACTACGTAATGCCCGCAGGCGGCCGCGGCTATACCCGTGTGCCGTCGCTGATCAGCCTGTGGTCAACCGCGCCCTATCTGCTGAACAACACGGTTGGGTACTACAATCAGGACCCGTCAGTCGATGGCAGGATGCAGGCGTTCGAGGACGGTATCACCAAAATGCTCTGGCCAGAAAAGCGCCTGCGCGACACCGTCTTGGGCGACAAGGTGCCCGGCGTGATCGACCGCACAACCGAGCAGAGCTATCTGATCGTGCCGAAAGGGTTTCAGCCCGATTTCCTTGTGAAACTTTTGACCCCGCTTCGCGACGATCTGCCGTGGCTGTTCAATTTGGATGGCGACATCGTCCTTGGTCCGATCCCTGCGGGCACGCCCATTGGACTTCTGGCAAACCTCAATATCCGGCTGGACCAAGCTGACCTGCTGGAGCGTATCGGCCACGATTTTGAGCTTGCCAAGCTGATCATCAAGATCAAACGCGACCTGAAGGAGTTGCCCGACGATGCCAGCGACGAACAGGCCCGCGCGATCTTTGCTGATCTGGTGGAACCACTTCTTGAACTCAGCAAATGTCCCGATTTCGTCGTCAATCGCGGGCATTACTTCGGCACCAAACTCGCGGACGAAGACAAGCACGCGCTTATCGCCTTTCTCAAACGCTTCTGAGGAGCGGAACGGTGGAGCCAACCTATGACTACATTGTCGTCGGCTCTGGCGCCGGCGGGGGAACCGCTGCCGCGCGGCTGGCCGAGGGCGGGATGCGCGTGCTGTTGTTGGAAGCCGGTGGCGACCCGCGATCCCTGAATGGTGGCGTGCGCGGCATGGACGAGGCCGCGAACCGCCTGCCCGACGATTATGACGTGCCCGCCTTCCATCCGTTCGCGAGCGAGAACGCGGCGATCAGGTGGGATTTCCATGTCAGCCACTATGCGGATGCTGATGCGCAGGCCCACGACCCCAAATCCGGACCCGACGGCGTGCTGTATCCGCGCGCGGGCACGTTGGGGGGCTGCACGGCCCATAATGCGATGATCTTCGTCTACCCGCATCACTCCGATTGGCAGCGTATCGCGGACCTGACCGGCGATGAAAGCTGGTCGCCCGAGGCCATGCACAAGACCTTTCAGAAGCTGGAAAACTGTCGGCACCGGCCCGTGCAGCGCATATTGAACGCGATCGGCATTGATCGGACAGGCCACGGTTTCGCTGGTTGGCTTTCGACCGAGAAGGCCATCCCGCGCGCGGCCCTCAGGGATGACGACATCATGAACGTTGTGCGCACGTCTCTGCGCGAGATGCTGGGGGTGGGAGGTGACGTCCTGCAACGCCTGCGCTGGCTTGCCAACAGCGCCGCAGACCCCAACGACCGTGACCGGATCAACGATGATGCGGACGGAATGGTTTATACACCGCTGACCACGCGCAACGGCGTGCGCATCGGGTCGCGCGAACGGGTTCTGGACGTGGCGCAGCGACACCCTGACCGGCTGACCGTCGAGCTCGACGCGCTGGCCACCAAGGTGCTTCTGGACGATGACAATCGCGCGGTCGGGGTCGAATATCTGAAAGGTGCCCGGCTTTACCGCGCCCATGCCGACCCAAGCACCGCACTGGGCGAACCCCGACATGCCCACGCAGCGCGAGAGGTCATTCTGGCCGGCGGTGCCTTCAACACGCCCCAGCTTTTGATGCTGTCTGGCATTGGCGACCCCGATGAGCTTGCCCCCCACGGGATCACGCCCAAGGTGGCGCTGCCGGGTGTCGGGCGCTCGCTCCAGGACCGTTATGAAGTCACCGTGGTGAACCGGATGAATTTCGACACGTGGGAGTGCATGGCTGACTGCCGCTATGAGGTCGGCGACCCATTGTGGAAGACGTGGAAAGACCGTGGCGACGGCCTTTATGCCACCAACGGGGCTGCTCTGGCGGTCATCCGGCGCTCGTCCGAGGCTCAGGCGGTGCCAGACCTGTTCTGCATGGCGCTTTTGGGCAAGTTCAACGGGTATTATCCCGGTTATGCGGCCGATCTGGCGCGCAGCAAGAACCACATAAGTTGGGCCGTTCTGAAGGCGCATACGTTGAACCGGGCGGGTCGTGTCCGGTTGGCGTCCAACGATCCTCGCGACAGGCCGGTGATCGACTTCAACTATTTCGCGGAAGGTGGCGAAGAAGACCTGTCCGCCGTGGTCGAGGGCGTCAAATTCGTGCGAAAGCTCTGCGCGCCGCTACACGAGGACGGACGTATCGCCGCCGAGGATACGCCCGGCCCGGAGGTGCAAACCGACGCACAAATCGCGCAATTCGTGCGCGACAATTGCTGGGGCCATCATGCGTCCTGCTCCTGCCCCATTGGCCCGGCGGATCAGGGCGGCGTTCTGGACAGCCGTTTGCAGGTGCACGGCACCAAGGGGTTGCGGATCGCCGATGCGTCCGTCTTTCCCGAAATCCCCGGATTTTTCATCGCGTCCGCCGTCTACATGATCGGCGAGAAAGCCGCCGACATGGTGCTGGAAGACGCGCAGTCCCAACCCCAAAGCGAGGATATGTTGCATGAAATATGATATTGATACCCTGATGGACATGGAGCAGGACGCGTTGGACGCGCTGTTCACCGTGTCCAATGCCGGTGAAATTCCTGATGGCGAGGCCGAGGGCACCGCGATCATCGCGCCGGGCACCCGGTTCACACCGCTGATTTCGCGCTTCATCAACGGGTTCGCGTGGCAAGGCAAGGTGTTTGACGCCGAGAAATGCGTGCTGAAAAACCGCATCCTGCCCTTCGGGCTGAACGCCATTCTGGCCAAAGTCTATAAGGATAAAAGCTGGCTGGACGGCAAGGAATGTATCGTGCTGGATTATTCCGACACCTCGATCGTCGCCCAGTGGATCCGCGATGAGATCCGCCAGATCGGGCCGGGCATGTATCTGGGCAAGGTCTATTGGGACGACACGCGGCTGATCGACTTCGCCCTTGATTTCAACGCGGAAACCTGAGGCCCCAATGACGCAGCAAGACACATTCTTCATCCTCGCCCCGGTCGCGGAAGGCCGGGCAGAAGAATTGGAGTCGCTGCTGCACAGCATGACCCTGAAGCCAGGCCTCGCTGATCCCGAAAACGCGCTTGTGCCTTTTGGCAGGTTCGACCAGCTGCATGTCGCGCGCTTCTTTCTGGTCGAGGCGAACACATGGCGCGATATCGAAGCCTATGGTCAGGAACCGCAGCCGTATCCGATGCAGCTTGCCTTTCTTGGTGATGTTGACGGGGATCGGCAAACGTTTTTGAAAGAACTGATGGTCCACTGTGCCGATGGGTTGATGGAGGTTTTCAGTCATTGCGAGGGCGTAGACCAAGGCACAGATCTTTTGCGCTGGATGGAAGACCATAACGTCAGAGAGTCTGCCAATTACATCAACACGCGCGGTCGCACGGTGCGTCAGGTCCACGAGGAAGCCGCTTTGGCCGCCGCCTTGCATGACGAACTGGCGAACGTGGTGAACGCACAAGGGTCAGCAGACCCTTTCGAAATCCACGAGCGTTTGGTCGATTATGTGCGCCGCGAGAGAGCCAGTGGCGTGCTTCACCTGACCCCGCCTGCGCGCACAACACTGCGCGAGAGGTTGGCCAACTGGATTGACCTGATCAGCTTGCCGCTGATCTTGTTGATGATCTCCCCTCTTTTGCTGCTGGCTCTGCCGTTTTTCGTGATCCGCCTGCGTATGCACGAGCGTTCGGACCCAGAGATCCTTCCCCGTCCAGCCGACGCCCGCATCGCCGATTTGGGCCGCTATGAAGACCATGATGTGACCAACCCGTTTTCCGCCTTTGGTGATGTGAAGCCCGGCCCGTACCGGCGGATGATCGCGACCGCAGCGCTGTATCTGGTCAACTATTCAGCCCGCCATATCTTTGGGCGCGGCTATCTGACCCGCGTGCAGACCATCCATTTTGCGCGCTGGGTTTTTTTGGACGGCAAACGCCGGGTGATATTTTGCAGCAATTATGACGGGGCGGTGGAAAGCTACATGGATGATTTTGTGAACAAGGTCGCGTGGGGCTTGAACCTCGTCTTTTCAAACGGCGTTGGCTACCCTTCGACGCGCTTTCTGATCAAGGGCGGCGCGGAACAAGAGGACAAGTTCAAGCGCTACTTGCGCAATCGTCAACTGCCCACACAGGTCTGGTACAAAGCCTATCCCGGCCTGACCGCGCGCGACATGGCACGCAACAGTGAAATCCGCAAAGGCCTTGAAAAGCGCCCCAATGGCGCGAAGGCCCTGCGCAACTGGTTGTCGAAGATATGAGCAAAACGCCCAACATACCCTCTGATCCCGTCGAATTTGACGACATGCAAGGGCTGATCCGGTTCGGCCATGGCGCATTGGTCGAGGCGGAGTTCATCTTGTGCACCGTCAAAGACCCCGCGGCGGCAGGCGAGTGGTTGCGCACCGCCCCGGTGACATCAGCGAAGACGCTGGACAGCCCCCCCGACACCGCCCTGCAAGTCGCTTTCACAGCCGCAGGCCTGTCGGCGTTTGGCCTGTCAGACAATGCCACTTCAGGCTTCGCCCAGCCGTTTCTGTCGGGCATGGCGGGCGAGGATAGCCGGTCACGCCGGCTTGGCGACACGGGGCAGAATGCGCCCGAAAACTGGGCCTGGGACGGGGCGAACGCGCACCTGCTGGTCATGCTCTATGCGCGCAATGGTGGTTTGGAGGATTGGAGAAAAGAGGTTCTAAGCCCTAAATTCAACGCAGCGTTCGATCTGGTCCAGAGCTTTCCCACCCGTCCAAATGAAGGGATCGAACCATTCGGCTTCCGTGACGGGATTTCCGAGCCAAAGGTCGATTGGAAAAACACACATCCGCCGTCAAAACACGGGCGTGAGGATTACAGCAACCTGATCTCACCCGGCGAGGTCATCTTGGGGCACCGCAACGAATACAACGCGCGCTCGGGCTCGCCATTGCTTGACGCACGCGTGCCGGGTCGCGACGTACTGGCTCAAGCCCCCGACGCGCCAGATCTGCGTGATCTGGGGCGCAACGGCAGCTATCTGGTGTTTCGCCAATTGGCGCAGGATGTGCCGGGGTTCTGGCGCTACATGGACGCGGCCAGCGAGGGGGACCCAACACGCCGCGACGCACTGGCCGCCAAGATGGTCGGGCGCGAACGGGATGGCACCCCCTTGATCCACGGCCGCCACGATATCGATGGGTCGCCGCGTAGCAATGACTTCACTTATGAGGACGATGTTAACGGCGTGTCATGCCCCCTTGGCGCGCATATCCGCCGCGCCAATCCCCGCACCGGCGACCACCCGCACCAGCTTGAGGGGCGCATTGGCTGGTTGCTCAGCACATTGGGGTTCCGCAGGCGGCGCGATAAACTGCCGGGGCGGCATGACCTGGTTGCCTCGACCAGATTTCACCGGTTGGTGCGGCGCGGGCGGGTCTATGGCCCGAAATTGACGCCCGGGGATGCAGTGAAAAATGACGCCAAAACCGACGATTGCGGGCTGTTGTTTATCTGCCTGTGCGCCGATCTGGTCCGGCAGTTCGAGTTTGTTCAGAACGCGTGGATCGCCTCGCCCAAGTTCAACGGACTGACCGGGGAGGCCGACCCCCTGCTTGGCGGTCGCACGCCGGTCAGCGGGGTCGCAAGCGACGGGTTCTCGATCCAGAAAGCCGACGGGATCGACGAGCGCCACACGCCCCTGCCGCAATTCGTAACCGTAAAAGGCGGCGGCTATTTTTTCCTGCCCGGTTTGCGCGCCCTGCAATTCATTGCCCGCCATGGCAGATAGGAGACCCGAATGCGCTCGATCCTGATCCCGATCCGCCGTCTGATCCACCGTGCGACGCAGGTTGGCTTACATATCGAACGGCGGTTAGAGCCGTTCTTTCGCCGCCGCCTGAACGCGCTGGTCCGCGACCCGCTGGCGCGATTGATCCAACGGCTCAAGAACCGCAAGCGCGACGACTTTGGGCTGGAATTGGCGGAAGAGAAAATCTTTGATTGGGAAGAGGAAGCGCTGCAAACCATCATCGACGAGATGCGCGAGCAGATGAACCTGCACTTCCAGCCCGGCGCGTATGAACGCGGCGGCAACACCAAGACGCACGGGTTGGTCAAAGCCACATTCACCGTGCTGCCCGACCTGCCCGACCATCTGCGCCACGGGGTGTTTGCGACCGAACGGGAATATCCCGCCTATATCCGATACGCCGGACCGGGGCCGGACGTGCCCGAGGATATTCGCGACGTGGGCTTCGGGTCGATGTCGGTCAAAGTCATGGATGTGCCCGGCCCGAAACTGATGGACGAGGAAAAATTCACGCAAGACTGGCCCGCCGTCGTGACACCCACCTTCGTCACCCCAAACGCCCGTGAAAACGCCAAGCTGCAATATTGGAGCACGATTGACGAACCACTTTGGTATTTCCTCAATCCCTTGGACAACCATGTGCTTGATATGCTGATGCAGGGGCTTTGGAACGAGACGCAATATAACCCGCTTGGCCACAGGTATTATAGCTGTGTGCCCTATCTGATGGGTGAAGGTCAGGCGATGCTCTATTCCTATGTGCCGCGCACCGACGTTCCCATGGACATCCCCGGCGTGCCGTTTGGCCGCGTGCCACCCAATTACCTGCGTGACAACATGGCCAAAACCTTGCGCGAAAAACCGGTCGAGTTCGACATGGTCGTGCAGATCCAAACCGACCCTCACCTGATGCCGATCGAGGACGCCTCGGTGCTCTGGCCCGAGGAGCTTTCGCCATGGATCCCCGTCGCGCGCATTCGCATACCAATGCAAGTATTTGAAAAACCTGCGCAAATGGCGTTTGCACGCAACATGAGGATCAACCCGTGGCATTCCCTGCCCGCGCACCGGCCCTTGGGCAATCAAAGCCGCGCGCGCAGGCGGATGTATCAGGAATTGGCGCGGTTCAGGCAGCACATGAACAAGGTCGACCATATCGAGCCGACCGGAGATGAGGTGTTTGAGTGAGCACAAAAGCGACCGTCCCGCCGGTGCGTTCACCAGCGGGAGGGTCGCTCAATGTCTTTCCCCTTAGACTGTGCCGCCCAAGCTGCCCTCCAAGGCAACCAGTTCCTGCCCGCCTGCCATCAGGTCCTGAAGCTCTTCGGGGGTGATCTGACCGCGCTGTGCGGTGCCCAGTGTCTGACCACGGTTCAGAACGGTAAAGCGGTCGCCCACGGCCATCGCATGGCGCACGTTGTGGGTGATGAACACCACGGCGATGCCTTGCTTGCGAACCTTTGCGACGGTGGCCAGAACATTCGCGGTTTGGCGCACCCCAAGGGCTGATGTCGGTTCATCCAAGATCAGCACCTTGGCGCCGAAATGGACCGCGCGGGCAATCGCCACGGTCTGACGTTCACCGCCAGACAACGTGCCCACGGCCTGATCCGGTCCGCGCAGGTTGATGCCCATCTTGCTCATCTCATCCATGGTCACTTGGTTGGCATAGTCGTGATCGAAGAAATTCAAGGGGCCAACTTTTTTCACCGGCTCGTTGCCCATGAAAAAGTTGCGACTGACCGACATCAGCGGGATCATCGCCAAGTGCTGGTGCACCGTAGCGATCCCGGCCGATATTGCATCGCGCGGGTCGGCAAAATGCATTGGGTGACCTTCGAACAGGATTTCGCCTTTGGTGGGTTGATGCACGCCGGACATGGTCTTGATGAAGGTCGATTTGCCAGCGCCGTTATCGCCCAGAAGGCAATGGCATTCACCGGGAAACACATCCAGCGAGACACCGGCAAGCGCGATGACAGACCCGAAGTGCTTTTCGATATTCTTCATCTGGATGATTGGTGCGTGTTCGGGATTCATATCAACGCTCCCCTGTGATGATGCGACGGATATAGGTGTTTAGGATCACGGCAAACAGCAAGATCACACCAAGAAATACACGGAACAGACTGCTTTCGACCCCGGCAAAGAACAGGCCCTGCTGCACCACGCCGAAGATCAGCGCGCCAAGCGCCGCCCCCAGAACCGAGCCATAGCCGCCCGTCAACAACGCGCCCCCGATGACCACAGCGATGATCGCTTCGAATTCCTTCAGAAGACCCCGATCGGACCCGGCAGAGCCAAACTCCATCACCTGACAAGTTGCGAAAACACAGGCGCAAAATGCGGTGAACATGAACATGCTGACTTTGACCTTATTGACCGGCACACCCGAGTTGCGGGCTGCCTCTGCGTCGCCGCCAGCCGCGAAAATCCAGTTTCCGAAACGCGTCTTGGTCAGCAGAACATGGCCCAGGATAACCAGAATGATGGCCCAAATGATCAGCATGGGGATGCCATCGACGACCGGTTGCCCCTTGCGGGTGCCACGCTCGAATGTGGCGATCAGACCTGCATCGCCCAGCCAGTTGAACATGCCCCCCAAAATCTTTCCGCCAAATACGGCCGCCAGCCAATCGCCTTCGGCCACATCCTTGATGCCGCCAATGATTGTCTTACGCTCGATCTGTTGCGGCAGAAAAATCGCAAAGCCGCGCAGAATGAACAGGAAGGCCAGCGTCACGATAAAGCTGGGAAGCCCTGTGCGCACGACGATAAAACCATTCAAACCCCCAATGGCGATACAGATGGCGAAGGTTACCAAGATCGCCATCCAGACCGGCCAGCCCATCGTGACCGAGAAGATCGCGATCAACATGCCCGCAAAGCCGATCATCGAACCGACCGACAGGTCGAACTCCCCCGCGATCATCAACAGGCACGCCCCCACGGCGATGATCATGAATTGCGCCGACACGATCGACCAGTTCATGATCCCTTGGCTGTTGAACATGCCACTATCGAAGGCGAACAGCAGAAAGAAGGTGAACACGGCAATTGTGCCGACGATGCCGCCCAGCTCGGGGCGGATCATGGCTTCGCGGAATCTGGAACGGGTCTTGATCCGTTCGTCGACAACCGATGGAATTGGTGCGTTGGACATGGTGGCCTCATACGTCCTTGGTCAGGACATGATGTTTCAAGAGACAAAAAGGGCGGCCAAAATGCTCTGGCCGCCCGTGTGGACAGAAGATTAGCGGTATTCGCCCGCGTATTCCTCGATCTTGGTCAGCCCGTCCGCGGTCACGAAACCGGGGCCCGAGTTGATGTTGTTGCCCGGCAGCACGCCATACCGGTGATAGTTGGTCATCACCACGACCGGCAGATAGGCCTGCAGGAAGGGCTGTTGGTCGATGCCCCATTGGATCACACCAGACTTGATGCCTTTGACAATTTCTCCGCCCAGATCGAACGTGCCGAAATAGATGTCACCGGCCATGCCGTTTTCTTCTAACGCCAGCAATGTCGGGTCCGCCGAGGTCGGTCCGAGCGTCAGCACCGCGTCAGTGTCCGGGTTGGCCGACAGATAGGCCAGCACACGGTTCTTGATCTCGGCGGGGTCTTGCCCGGCGTCGATCATCTGGTCGCCCAGTTCGATGCCCAGACCGTCAGCAAAGCCCTGACACCGTTCTTGCGACGACGGTTGCACGATGTAGTGGTTCACACACAGAAAGCTGCCCACACCGTCACCTTTTGCACGAACACCAGCCGCAAGACCTGCGTCGTATTCCGGCTGGCCGACATACATCAGGGCGCCGACTTCGCGGGCCTGATCAGGGGTGCCCGTGTTCATGATGATCACGTCCACGCCACTGTCGACAGCCGCTTTGATCGGGCCGCTGAGCACGTCGTAGTCGGCCAGAGTCGTAATAATCCCGTTCGGACCGGACGCTGCGGCCTGTTCGATGATCCGCGCCATATCGGCCAGATCACCTGTTGGCGGGTTACGGTATTCGACATCGACGCCCATTTGCTCACCAGCCAAGGCGATGCCGTTCTTGATCGTGTTCCACCAGCTGTCACTGTCCGGCGCGTGGCTGACCAGAATGTATTTCTCTCCGTCCGCGTAGGCGCTTGTGGCAGCCATCAGTGGCGCTGCGGCAACGGCAGAAGCCAGCACCAGTTTTTTCATCAGTGAAGTCATGTTTTCCTCCCAGAAGTTCACCGTCTTTAGGCGAAAGGGCGGTCCTCCCCGCCTCTCCGACTCAAGGTAAAGCACATCTGGCGCATTTTTGCAACCGGTTGCAAAAAGGGTTGGGGTATTTCATGCTGCACCTGTCTGGAAAACCAGATAAAAGGTTCGAAACAAGAATTTCCTGGGATGCAATGCATGGCCGTCACGTTGAAAGAGGTTGCAGAACGCGCCGGGGTTTCCCGCTCGGCGGTGTCACGCACCTTCACCAACGGGGCGTCGGTGTCCGACAAGATGCGGCGCAAGGTCGAAAAGGCCGCGCGCGAGCTGGGCTACAGCCCGAATGCGCTGGCGTCGTCGCTGACAACCGGGCGCACAAAGCTGATTGGCTTGGTGTCCAACAACTTTCACAACCCGATCTTTCTGCAGGTGTTCGACCTGTTCACACGGGGCCTGCAGGACCGCGGGCTGCGCCCCCTGCTGGTCAATCTGACCGACGAGGTCGACCCGGAACAATCGGTCCGCATGCTGCGCCAATACTCGGTCGATGGGGTGGTCGTTGCCTCGTCCACCCTTCCTCCGGGCTTCGCCAAGGCATTTCGTGATGCAGGCGTGCCGGTGGTGCATTCCTTTGGCAGGTATTCGTCCGCGCCGCAGGTGCATGTGGTTGGCATCGACAACTTCGAATGTGGTCGCATGGCGGCACGCTGCCTGGTCGACCGTGGCTATGATCACGTGGCCTTTCTGGGCGGGCCGGAAAGTGCGACATCGACGCAAGACCGGCTGTCCGGTTTCATGACGGAAATGTCGACCCATCCGGGTATCCGCACCAGCTTTTCCTATGCCGATGCCTATTCCTTTGACGCAGGTCGGCGCGAGATGTTGCGGCTTCTGAAAGACACGCCAGCACAGGCCTATTTCTGCGGTGACGATGTTTTGTCAATCGGGGCGCTGTCTGCCGTGATCGACAGCGGCCTGTCGGTCCCTGACGACATCGGCATCATCGGTCTGAACGACATGGAAATGGCCCAATGGGAGAACATCAACCTGACCACGATCCATCAACCGATCCGTCAGATTGTGACCTCCTCCATCGAACTGATGGTCGCGATGCTGGACGAACCCGACCGGTATCCCGAGGCGCGGATTTTCCCGTGTTCTGTGGTTGAACGGGGCACCCTGCGCCCCGTCCTCAAATCCTAGCGAAACATTGGTGGACGCGCGTCCAGCCACGCGCCGTCAGCCTTCGCCGAGGCCACAGCCGCATGCACGGCCGCCATTGACCGCACGCCGTCGGACGCATTGGGCAGCCCATCGCGGGTTTCGCCCCGGATCGCATCAGCCAGATCGCAATAGATGTTTGCCACAGCCAGCGGGAAGCCTTCGGGATGGGCGATTGCCACGCGCGACAGGCGTTGCGCCTCTTCATGCAATCCACCCTCGCCTTTTTCGATGATCTGAGTGCGGCCCCCGACAGGTGTATAAATCAACTGGTTGGGCTGCTCCGACGCCCAGCGCAGACCACCAGTTTCGCCAAACACCTGAATATCAAACCCATGCTGACGCCCGATCGCAACCGACGACGTCCACAGCCGCCCAACCGTGCCACCAGCCATGCGGAAATTGACCATCGCGTCATCTTCCAATTCGCGGCTGGCAATGGTCGAGGCGAAATCGGCCGACAGTCTTTCGACCTCATCGTCACAAATGAACCCGGCCATGTGCATTGCGTGGATGCCGCAATCGGCAAACTGCCCGGACACGCCCGCCATCGCCGGATCATAGCGCCAGCGCACCCTCGGATTGTCCGCGTCAGTCGCGTCGCCGTGATGACCGTGGCTGAAATTCGTAACGACCAGACGCACCTTGCCGAGCTCGCCTGCACGCACCATCGCGCGCGCTTGGCGGACCATCGGATAGGCGGAGTAGCAGTAGTTCACGGCGCAGATTTTCCCGGTCGCCTGGGCCACGCGGACGATCTCTTCGCCCTCGTCCACGCTCATGGTCATCGGCTTTTCGCACAGCACGTTGAACCCACCCTCAAGAAAGGCTTTTGTGATCTCGAAATGCGTCGCGTTGGGCGTTGCCACAGTGACCAGATCAACGCGGTCTTCGCGGTCTTTCTCACCCGCCAGCATTTCCTGCCAGTTGCCATATGCGCGGTCCGCAGCCACGCCCAGACGTTGCGCATAATCGCGCCCCACATCGGGGCGATGATCCAACGCACCGGCGGCAAGTTCAAACAGCCCATCCGCCTGCGCACCAAGGCGATGCGCCGGTCCAATCTGGCTGCCTTCACCGCCGCCAATCATGCCCCATTTCAGTTTTGCCATGAGATGATTTCCTCAACTAAAGCCAATAGATTCAAGGTATTCGCGATTGATCCGCGCATCACCCACCGGGTCGGGATCAAGCGTTGGGTCGCAGTCCTGTTCGACCGTGCACCAACCTTGGAACCCAGCATCCAGCAACACTTGCCGCACCGCTGGGAAGTCTACGTCGCCGTCGCCCAGATTGCAGAAAATCCCCTGCCCGCAGGCGTCATAGAACCCGGTGCGCTTCTCGATCACGTCGGCTTTCACATTTGGATCAATATCCTTGAAGTGCATATACGAGATGCGATCCATGTGGCGTTTCATGAACGCCACCGGGTCAAAACCGGCATAAGAATGGTGCCCTGTGTCGAAGCAGATCTTCAGGATCTTCTCATCCACTTCATCCAGCAGCCGTTCCAGCTCTGGTTCGAAATCCATGAAGCCTGCGGCATGGGCGTGGATGCCGACCGTCAGCCCATATTCCTCGGCCCCAATCCGCGCGCTTTCTGCGATGCGGTCGCGATAGGCTGTCCATTCAGCCTTGTCCATCTGTTCGGCCATGTCAGCGCGACCCGCCGTCGGCGCACGGCGTGGCGATATTGAATCGATCAGCACAAGATGCTCCGCCCCATGCGCCTTCAATGCGCGCGCGGTGCGGTGCGTTGCGTCTAGCACGTCTTCCCAAGCGTCAGGGTCGTGATAGGCGCGGAATACCACGCCGCCGATCAGCTCCAGTTCATGCTTCACCAACGCCTCGCCAAGCACGGCAGGGTCTTCGGGCATGAAGCCCACAGGCCCCAGTTCAATGCCCTTATAACCCGCTGCAGCGCAGTCCTTGAGGACCGATTGCCAGCTGGGATTGCGCGGGTCTTGCGCAAATTCTACGCCCCAGGAACAGGGCGCATTGCCAATTCTGATTGTCATCCAAGTGCCTTTCTGATGCTCAGAACGTTTCGATATCTTGCCAAGCCTCATCGCGGGACGAGGTCATGGCGGCCGCGATCACGCGGTTCACCTCCATCCCATCACGGAATGTTGGCCAAACGGGTTTTCCGGTTTCAATCGCGGCAAGAAAATCGCGTGCCTCGATGATGATCTGGTCTTGGTAACCAGTGCCATGTCCCGGCCCCTGACAGAACGGAAGGTAGTCTGGATGCGCCGGGCCGGCCAGGATCTTGGTAAAGCCGCGCGTGGCTTCAGGCCCCTCCATCCGATACAGCCAGATCGCATTCTGATCTTCCTGGTCAAAGCGGATCGCGCCCTTGGTGCCCGTGATTTCATAGGCATAACCCATCTTGCGCCCCGTCGCGATGCGGCTGAAATACATCTGACCCATCGCGCCGTTTTCAAACCGGCACATCATCTGGGCGTGGTCGTCATTCGTAACGTCCCCGCCGGGTCGGGTGGCATGCACCGTTTCGACGGTTGCCATCACGCGCGTGATCGGCCCCAACAAGGCGAGCGCCGCGTTGATCATGTGTGGGGCAAGGTCGCCCATTGTTCCGTTCGCCTCGCCCGTGGTGCGCCACGTCGCGGGCGCTTCGGGGTCGGCATAGAAATCTTCGGTGTGTTCGCCGCGAAACCAAGTGACGTCGCCAATCTCTCCGTCCGCAATCAGTTGGCGCGCGAACTGGCTGGCCGGGGTGCGAATATAGTTGAAACCAACCATATTGGCCGCACCCGACGCTTCGGCGGCAGCGACCATGGCACGGCTGTCATCCAACGAGGCGCCCAGAGGCTTTTCACAGAACACCGGCTTGCCCAGAGCAAAGGCGGCTTCCGCGACAGTGCGGTGGGTTTCTTGTGGTGTGGCAATCACGATCGCCTCGACATTCGGGTCATTGACCAGCGCGCGCCAATCATCGGTGGCGCGCGCGAAGCCATAGGCCGCGCGGTATCGTTCAGCGCTTTCAAGGGTCGAGGCGCAGACCATTTCCAGCCGAGGCCGCAGCCCGGTATCAAACACCGCGCCAACCGCGGACATGGCGACAGCGTGGGCTTTGCCCATATAGCCACCACCAAGGATGCCGATCCCGATCTGGGTCATGATGCTGCCTTCCATTTTGAAATACAGTTTGCAACCGGTTGCAAAACTTGTATCTTGGGAATCGAAATCTCGCAAGCTGCATTCGGCACAGGGTCGAATTTTCCCGGAAAGGTTCGCGTTGACATGACACCGACACAAGACACCATCCGCTTGACCACGGCGCAGGCGATTATCCGTTGGCTTTCCAACCAGTTCATCGAGGTTGACGGGCAGGAAATGCGTCTGTGTGGCGGCGGTTTCGGCATCTTCGGGCATGGCAATGTCACCTGCTTGGGCGAGGCGTTGCACGGGGTGCAAGACGACCTGCCGCTGTATCGTGGGCAAAATGAACAAAGCATGGGATTCGCCGCCGCCGGGTATGCAAAGCAATGGCTGCGCCAACGGTTCATGTTCTGCACGGCAAGTGCCGGGCCGGGCACGTCGAACCTATTGACCAGTGCGGCTTTGGCCCATGCGAACCGGTTGCCCATGCTGCTATTGTGCGGGGACACGTTCCTGACCCGCCTGCCCGACCCGGTCTTGCAGCAGATGGAGAACTTCAACGACCCGACCTTTGGCGTGAATGACGCCTTCAAACCTGTGGTGCGGTATTGGGACCGGATCACGCACCCGGCGCAGGTGGTCCAGTCGCTGCCAGCCGCGATTGCCACGATGCTGGACCCGGCCGATTGCGGCCCGGCCTTTTTGGGGCTGCCGCAGGATGTGCAGGGTTGGACTTATGATTACCCGACAGTGTTTTTTGAAAAGAAAGTCCACCGCATCCGCCGCCAATCCCCGGATGCGGATGAGGTCGCAGATGCGACCGCAACGCTCGCGGGTGCGAAACGCCCGATGATCATCGCCGGCGGAGGCGTGCAATATTCGCGTGCGGTGGCGGAATTGACCGCGTTTGCCGAAGCCCACCAAATCCCTGTCGTTGAAACCATCGCGGGCCGCGCGAACATGCTGGCGACCCACCCGTTGAACATTGGCCCAATCGGTGTCACCGGATCGGACAGCGCCAATGCGATTGCCGAAACGGCGGATGTGATCGTCGCTGTTGGCACGCGGCTTCAGGATTTCACCACCGGGTCGTGGACAGCCTTTGCTAAGGACGCGCAATTCATATCGGTGAATGCCGCCCGCCACGACGCGGCCAAGCATATGTCCCTGCCAGTGGTAGGCGACGCAAAACTGTCGCTGACCGCCTTGACCGATGCTTTGGACTACGCCGCCCCTACCGCTTGGGTCACTACTGCGCAGGACAAGCGGCGGGCGTGGGATGATTATGTGGCCGCCAATGTGTCCCACGGCAACCGCCCGAATTCTTATGCGCAGGCCATCGGTGTTGTGAACGATCTGTGCGATCCGCGCGACCGCGTGGTGGCCGCAGCGGGCGGATTGCCTGCCGAAGTTACCGCCAACTGGCGCACGCTGGACATCGGCACGGTGGATGTCGAATTCGGGTTTTCCTGCATGGGATACGAAATATCTGGCGCATGGGGCGCGCGCATCGCGCAATCAGAACAAGAGCCCGACAAGGACACGATCGTCTTCATCGGTGACGGGTCTTACTTGATGATGAACTCGGACATCTATTCGTCGGTCCTGAGCCGGAAAAAGCTGATCATCCTTGTGCTGGACAACGGTGGCTTTGCGGTGATCAACAAGCTGCAAAACAACACCGGCAACGAAAGCTTCAACAACCTGATCGCCGATTGCCCGACCATCCCTGCGCCTTTTGGCGTCGACTTCGAAGCACATGCAGCATCACAAGGGGCGATTGCCGAAACCGTGTCGAACCCCAGTGAGTTGGGCGAAGCTTTCAGTCGCGCGAAGGCGTCGGACCGCACCCATGTCATCGTCATGAAGGTCGATGCCTACGAAGGCTGGACCACCGAAGGTCACGCGTGGTGGGAGGTCGGCACGCCCCATATCACCGACAGCGACCGCGTTCGCGCCGCACATGAGGACTGGGAAAGCAGCCGCTCCAAACAGCGCAAGGGCGTGTGATGAAACGCTACACCGCTCAGACAGCCAACCCCGCCGAAATTGTTCAGGAACTGCTACATGGCGGCGGGGCCGTCGGTATTTCAGGCCTGTTCACGCCCGAAGAAATCGCCGAGGCGCGCGCCATTGTCATGGCCCACTCGGAAAGTGCCGCCGAGAAGGTAACGCATTTTCAGGGGGCCGCTGAAGACGCTGGCAAACTGGACCTGCAACGCCGGGTTTGGAACTTGTTGGCAAAGGGGGCGGTCTTTTCGCGCATGGCGTCGCATCCGGTCTTGATGGATGTCCTGCGCGCCTTTCTGGGCACTGAATTCATCATGGGATCGATCGCGGCCAACCGCATTTTGCCGGGTGGTCCCGGGCAGGAACCGCATGTGGATTACCCCTATTGGGACTTTCACAAACCCGAAACCCATCCGGTTGGCCTGAACGGGTCGTTTCCCATGAATGCGCAGGTTTCAGTTCTGCTTGATCCGTTCACCGAAGAAAGCGGCGCGACCGGCTATGTGCCCGGATCGCAACGGGAATTGCGATACCCAACCGCCGAAGATCGTTTCTACGACAAGTGTGAACGCATGACCGGACAGCCCGGCGACGTGGCGCTGTTTTACGGCGTCACTTGGCATTGCGCGATGCCGAACAAGGCGGATCACGACCGCAGCGCCATCCTGATCCAATACCTGCCGAAATGGGTAAAGCCGATGGAGGACATGCCCGCCGCGCTGCCGCAGGATTTCCTGGATCAGGCCAGCCCGGATATGCGCCAGCTTTTGGGATTGAACTATCCCTATCCCGAAGTGCTTGATGCCGCGCGCGCCGGAAATACGGAGGGGCGGTCGTGATCCTGAATGGCATCTCGAAACGCAATTTTCTGGTGATCGGGCGGGTCGGCATGGACCTTTCCCCCGACCCGCCCGGCACGCGCACGCGGAATGCACAAAACATGATGGTCGCGATGGGCGGCAGCAGCGCCAATATCGCGGCGGGGCTGGTGAAACTCGGCTGTCAGGCTGCTTTGGTCACCCGCGTGTCGGACGACGCTGTGGGTTGGTATTGCGAAGGGCAGTTGGACGCATACGGCGTCGACCGCACCCATGTCAGCCGCATCCAAGGCGAAGAGCGCACCTCGCTTGCCGTCTATGAAACCCGCGTCGAAGAGCATCAAAGCGTTATCTACCGCAACAATGCTGCCGATTTTCAAATGTCCATCGAGGATGTCGAGGCGGTCGATTATGCAAGCTTCGGCGCGTTGATTACCGCAGGCACCGTGTTTGCGGCAGAGCCGTCCCGCACGGCCACATTCCGGGCGTTCGAACTGGCCAAGGCCGCCGGTTTGCCGATCATCTTTGATGTGGATTACCGCCCCTATAGCTGGTCCTCACCGAGGGTTGCCGAAGAGGTTCTGTCACGCGCTGGCGCCCTATCAGACGTGATCGTTGGCAATGACGAAGAATTCGGCTTCATGGCCGGAGACATCGCGCACGGGTTAGACAAGGCGCGTGACCTGGCCGGGTCGTCTGCCACGATTGTCGTGTATAAAATGGGCGCTGAAGGTGCGATCACACTGGCTGATGGAGCAGAAATTCGCACCGGCATCTTTCCCACCAAGGCCGTGAAACCCACCGGTGCTGGCGACAGTTTCATGGCGGGCTTTCTGGCCGCTCTGGCGGACGGGCAAGCACTGCGCGACGCCATTCTGCGCGGGTCCGCCTGCGCCTCCATCGTCGTGGCCAAGCCCGGCTGCGCCCCCGCAATGCCCAATACAGCCGAGCTTGAGGCGTATCTCGCCTCGCATCCCGGCCCCACCGACTGCTGAAAGGATATCCAATGCATATCGCGCCCCATGACAATCAAAACAAGCCCATCGTCGATGTCGATCATGACCTTGTGCCGTTGAACTACTTCAACATCGTCAAGCTGAAGAAGGGCGAGGTCTTCGACTACGCCGTGCCGGGATATGAGACCTGCATCGTGCCTGCGACGGGCACCGTTGACGTAGATGTCGACGGCGCGGCCTATCCGGCACTGGGCAACCGGACGGTCGACGTTTGGGACGGCGAGCCTGAAGGCGTCTATGTTCCCACCGGGGCACATGCGCGCATCACCTGTGTCACCGACGCCACCGAGGTCTTCATCGCCGGGGCGAAATTCGACAAGGTGTTGGAGCCGTTCGACGTGCGGGGTGACGCGATTGATTTGGTGCAATACGGGTCTGACGACACCAAAACGCATCGTAAAATCAAACACATACTGGGTGCAAACCACCACGATCAAGTCGGTCGACTGCTGGTTAGCGAGCTGTACACAGTCGGCCAAGGCGGCTGGTCTGGCTTTCCGTCACACAAACATGACACCGATCGCCTGCCCGACGAAACCCGTCATGACGAAACCTATAACTTCCGGTTCCGCCCTGACTATGGCTCCGGCGTTCAGATGTTGCAGCGCGAAGATAACGAACCGGGCGATGCCTATCACATCATGAACCGCTCAACCGTTCTGATCGACAAGGGATACCACCCCTGCGCCGTTCTGCCGGGTTATGAGATGTATTATTTCACCATCCTTGGGGGGCTTTCGCAGCGGTCGTTGAAACAGTATTTCCAACCGACCCACGCCGCCCAATTGCACACGATCCCTGGCATCATGGACATGGTGGCAAAGTTCAAATGACCCTTGCGACCTTGTCAGACGTGATTCAGCCCGCGTTGAAGCACGGATATGCCGTGGCCGGGCTGGTCACGCTGGGCTGGGAAGATATGCGCGCCTTCGTTGCAGCCGCCGAGGCAGAGGAAGTGCCCGTGATCTTGCAAGCTGGACCATCGTGCCGCGAACACACACCGCTTCCCATACTCGGCCGTATGTTTCGCCACTTGGCAGAAAACGCGACCGTGCCAGTCGTGGCCCATCTGGACCATGGCTACACGGCTGAGGATTGCCGGATCGCGATCGACAGCGGTTTCACCTCGGTGATGTTTGACGGCTCGCGCAAACCGCTGACCGAGAACATCGGACAGACCGCTGCCATCGTCCAGATGGCCCATCAGGCTGGCGTATCCTGCGAGGGTGAGATCGGTTTTGTCGGCTACTCGGGCGGCGAAACCTCGGCCGGGACAGACCCGGAAGAGGCGGCGCAGTTCGCCCGTGACACCGGCGTGGATGCCATGGCGATTTCGGTCGGCAACGTGCATTTGCAGCAGGACAAAGAAGGCGGTCTGGACATGGATCGCATTCGCGCCATCGAGGCCGTCACCAGCGTCCCATTGGTGATCCATGGTGGGTCTGGCGTGCCGGTGGCGCAACGCACGGCGCTTGCCCGAACTTCCAGCATCTGTAAATTCAACATCGGCACAGAACTGCGCATGGTCTTTGGGCAAGCCCTTCGTCATGCTGTGAACGCCGATCCCACTCGTTTCGACCGGGTGCAGATCCTGAAAGAAACGCATGACCCGGTGGTGGCTGCCACGCGCCGGGTGCTACAAGCCTTCAAAGGAGCTTGAGATGCTGAAAGTTGGACTTTTGGGCTGCGGCCGCATCGGGCAAGTGCATGCGCGATCCATCGGCCAAATCGACGGCGTGCGCGTCTCGGCGGTGGCCGATGCTTTCGCCGAGCCTGCTCAATCGCTGGCCGCACAAACTGGCGCGCAGGTGTTGGACAGCCAAGCCCTGATCGACAGTGCCGAGGTTGACGCGGTCGTCATCGGCACCCCGACGGACACCCATTACGACCTGATCCACGCCGCCGCTCGGGCCGGCAAGGCCATTTTCTGCGAAAAGCCCGTCGATATGTCCGCCGATCGCATCCGTGATTGCATCAAGGTGGTCGAGACATCCGGCGTCCCCTTCATGACCGCTTTCAACCGTCGTTTTGACCCGAACTTCGCAAATGTTCAGACGCGCATTGCCGGAGGCGAAATCGGCGCGGTCGAGATCGTGACC
Source organism: Aliiroseovarius sp. CAU 1755 (assembly GCF_054482655.1). Taxonomy (NCBI): domain Bacteria; kingdom Pseudomonadati; phylum Pseudomonadota; class Alphaproteobacteria; order Rhodobacterales; family Paracoccaceae; genus Aliiroseovarius; species Aliiroseovarius sp. CAU 1755. Next base: position 524,054 of record NZ_JBTLRH010000002.1, read on the forward strand.
ATTCAGTCGCGCGACCCGTCGCCGCCCCCGATCAGCTATATCAAAAGCTCGGGCGGGCTGTTTCGTGACATGATGATCCACGACTTGGACATGGCGCGATTTTTGTTGGGCGAGGAACCCGTCAGCGTTTACGCGGTTGGGTCGGCCTTGGTTGATTCAGAAATCGGGCGGGCCGGGGATGTCGATACAGCCGCCGTGACGCTGACCACTGCCAGTGGCAAGATTTGCCAGATTACAAATTCGCGTCGCGCGACCTATGGCTATGACCAACGGATCGAGGTGCATGGGTCGAAGGGCATGATCCGCGCCGAAAACATATTGGAAAACACGGTCGAGATCGCGTCGGAGGCGGGCTTTCGCAAAGCGCCCGCGCAACATTTCTTCTTGGAACGCTACGAGGCGGCCTACCGCGCCGAGATGCTGCACTTCGTGCGCGGCGTTTTGGATAGCAAACCGCTTTTTCCAGGGATCATCGACGGCCTGCGGGCTCAATTGCTGGCGGACGCTGCGACAAGTTCGCTGGCGCAGGGAACGCCTCTGTCCGTGGCGTAATCCGCGCGTTTGTCGCAAATATCAGCTTCTATCCCAGAGGCGGACACCTCGGGCAACTCGGACTTGGCTGTCTTTTCAGTCTCTAGCTCTGTGGGCACGGCGCAAACTTCCCTGTGAGTGGAGCCGCGCCAACAATTCATCGGTCGACAACCTGCGCCACGCGGCACAGGATAGCCTTTGATGAAGCAGGCAAAGTGAAAGGTATTCGCAATGGCCACCGAAATACTCGAGCATGTTTGGATCACCCTGTCAGACGGCTGCCGTCTGGGCGCACGCATCTGGCTGCCCGAAGGCGCGCGCGATACACCCGTTCCAGCGGTTCTGGAATACATCCCCTATCGCAAACGCGACGGAACCCGCGTGCGGGACGAGCCGATGCACGGCTATTTTGCAGAACATGGTTATGCCTCGGTGCGGGTCGATATGCGCGGGTCGGGCGACTCCGATGGTCACATGGCAGACGAATATCTGCCGCAAGAACAGGACGACGCGCTGGAGGTTCTGTCCTGGATCGCCGCGCAGGAGTGGTGCAGCGGCAATATCGGCATGATGGGCAAAAGCTGGGGCGGCTTCAACTGCCTGCAAGTCGCCGCCCGCCGCCCACCGGAACTGAAGGCCGTGATCCCGGTCTATTTCACCGACGACCGGTTCCGCGACGACATTCACTTCATGGGCGGCTGCCTTTTGAACGACAACCAGTGGTGGGGGTCAATCATGCTGGCTTATCAGGCCCGCCCGCTGGACCCCGAGATTGTCGGCGATTGCTGGCGCGAAGATTGGCTGAAACGCATCGACGACCTGCCCTTCTTCCCCGTCCTTTGGGCCGAACATCAACGCTATGACGCCTATTGGAAACATGGCTCGGTGCAGGAAGATTACGCTGCCATCACCTGCCCCGTTCTGGCCTTCGGGGGTTGGGCTGACAGCTATACCAACTCGGTCCCGCGGATGTTGGAGAACCTCTCGGTCCCCTGTCGTGGCATCATCGGCCCATGGGGCCATGTCTATCCCCATGACGGCATCCCCGGCCCCGCGATGGGCTGGCTGCAAGAGGCCGTGCGCTGGTGGGATCACTGGCTCAAGGGCATCGACACCGGCGTGATGGATGAGCCCAAGCTGCGCGCCTATGTGAACGACGCCACCCTGCCCGATGGCAGCCGCCCCATGCAACCCGGCCGTTGGGTCGGTGAGGTGGAATGGCCCTCAAACGAGGTCACGCCAATGCCCCTGTGGCTGACCAAATCGGGGCTTGCGGGGAAACCCGGCGCGGGCGAGCTCTCGATCCGCTCGCCGCAAAGCCACGGCAAGGCAGCGGGCGAATGGATGGCCGCCGGTGTGCCCGGTGAAATGCCCACCGACCAACGGCTTGACGATGGCGGGTCGCTGAATTTCGACACCGAGATCCTGACAGACGAGGTCGAGGTTCTGGGCCGCCCCCATCTTGACCTGACGCTGACATCAGACAGCCCAGTTGCGCAAATCGCGGTGCGCCTGTGCGACATTCTGCCAACGGGCGAGGTCTTGCGCGTCAGCTATCAGGTCCTGAACCTGACCCATCGCGACGGGCACGACCACCCGCAACCGCTGGAGCCCGGCAAGCCCACCAAGGTCCGTGTCGCGCTGAATATGTGCGGCCACCGGTTCGCCAAGGGGCACAGGATCCGCGTCTCGGTCGGCACCGCCTATTGGCCCATCGTCTGGCCCGCGCCCTATGCCGCGACCCTGACCGTCGCGCTGGAAGATGCCTGCCTGTCCCTGCCCCGCCGCGCAGGTGGCGACGTGCACCAGATGACCTTCCCTGACCCCGCGCACGGGCCGCTTACACCTGTCACCCAGCTTGATCCCGGCTCCATCGCCCGCACCAGTCTGCAGGATCACATGACGGGCGAAACGGTCTATATCACCGATGGCGTCGGCGGCGTGTTCGGCGAAGGTGTTCTGCGCTTTGACGATATCGGCACCCATACCGCCCACTCCCTTCGGCGCGAGCTGCGCATCCGGGACGACGACCCGCTGTCAGCCCGCTCGGTCATCGAGCAGAGTTATGACACCGTCCGCGACGGCTGGAACATCCGCACCGAAACCCGGCTTGAACTGACCTCGACCAAGACTGAATTCCACCTCGACGGCACATTGCGCGTGCTGGAAAACGGCGACGAACTGCGCAATCGCACATGGCACAAGGTCATCCCCCGCGATCTGATCTGAGCATCTCAATCGGTGGCAGGGTGCGCAACGCCTCTGGCGCCGAACGCGCACGGGCAACGGCATGCCGTCGACAGCGAATATTGAGACCAGGCAGCAGAAATTGGACAAGGCAGATTGCGAAAGGGAGGGTTCAAGGTTTTCAAAGCAAAGGGCCGCATTCCCAAGCGCGACATACACGTCGAACCAGCAGCGCCAAACCCGACAGTGATCGGAAATTAGTCCCCACATCCTTGACGCAAACCGCCGTCACAATGAGCCGCTAATCTTGCACTGTCCGCTTCGCTCCAATTGTCCGGGTCTGTGACCGCGACCCGCGGTCGGACATAGTCAGGGCCAAAATAGGCGTGACCATGTCCATCGGGTGCAGAGTTTGCAGCGCCATTTCAACGGCAAGTTGGAACTGGGTGACGACGGGCATGAATTTCATACCGGGCGAGACATCAACCGCAGCAAGCTCTCTCATCCATTCCGGCGCGCGGAACATTGATGCTGGTTCTTAAAAGGCAATCTTCCACCTACCCAAAAAGCGGCGCAGGATTTGTCCGTTCGCACAGACGAGGCTGTCCGCTTCATCAACACCGTCTCTGCATTGGACGGACCATTGCAGATTAATTTCTGAAGTTGCGTTTCGTGAACCAGCGGCAATTCAGAAATGTTGATCGGGGTGTTTGCTCGCGCATACCTCGCGTCGGCCAGAGTGGCTTGCGGCACACGATCCTTGCTTGGCGAATCGGGTTGGCGTTGAGCAGACCGTAGAAATACGGATTGGTGATTGCGGCTTCACCTGCGAGAAGTAGGCATGACCGCTTCAAATTCACATAACATCTCACGTTACCTGTGGCTCTGGGCACTTGCCGTTGCCGTGGTGCTTGGTGGGTTGGCGTTTCTTGAACGGCAAAGTCTGGTTCGCGAACTGACTGTCAAAAGCGCGACGCTTCACCGCTTGGCCTCACAACGCGCAGATCAGCATGATGCCCATCTGACGTCGCTGTCAGCGATTTTTGTGGCAGGCGGGGTCGAGCGTCAGGACTTGTTCCTGGATGTGGCCGCAACAATCATGCGCTTTTATTCCCGCATCACATCGGTGAATGTGATCCCGTTTGATCCATCCGAGCCCGCGATGCAAACACAGCCCGGACTTACGACCGAGGATGCAGCGCAGGTCGTTCAACTGGCCCGCAACTCGACAGGTGCGTTGGGGATTGGGCAAGTGCCGACGATGCCCGGCAACTACATGGTTGTGAAGCGCACGCCCAACACAGATGCGGCTCGTTATGGATTGGCGCTGATCATCAATGCCCGCGCGCTGGTCGAGACTGACGACCCCTTTTGGCAACGCCCGTCCGTATCGCTTCGCCTTTTGACACCGGACGGGCAGAAGGCGCTTGTTGGTCAGGCTTCACCCGACTCGGTGGGGTTCACAAAGCCACTGGGAAGTGCGTCCCAACCTTTGATCCTTGAAACCGCCCTGACAATCGGTGTGGCAGACGTCTTGCCGCTGGGCAAAGCGCTGGCTGCCATCTCGCTCGCGACAGCTCTGTTTGTTCTTGCGGCATTTGGCGTCAGGCAACGGGCACGCAGAACGGATGCAGAAAGTCGCGCAAAGCTCAGCGCACAGGAGACGCGTCTGGCGCACGCGTCGCGGGTGAATGCGATGGGAGAGATGGCCAGCGGGATGGCGCATGAATTGGCACAACCGTTAACGGCCATTCTGAGCCAAGCCCAGGCCGGTCGCCATTTGGTCCGGCGGGGCGACGCTGAACGCCTGGGCTCGGTACTGGACGAAACAGTGACACAGGCGCAGCGCGCCGCCGACATTCTTGACCGGCTAAGGCGTTGGAGCAAACCCAACCGTGCAGCTTCAGAACCCTGCGCGCTTCAGGATGCCGTTCATAGTGTGCAGCGTCTTTTGGCATCGGACGCCACGGCCAAAGGGGCCACAATTACGCTGTCTCTGTCCGAAGCACCGCTTCTGATTGATGCCGATCCGGTCGAGTTGGAACAGGTTGTCTTCAATCTGGTTCGCAACGCACTTGATGCCTCGGATGCGGCGCACGTCACGATCAAAGCTGATATCGATGGTAGCACTGCGATATTGGACGTCATCGACAACGGGCCGGGCGTGCCCGAAGCGATAAGAACACGCATCTTTGAACCGTTTGTCACCGGAAAATCAGACGGAACGGGCCTTGGGCTGGCGCTGTGCCAACGCTTGGTCGAGGAAATGGGCGGCGAAATTGAACTGGTATCCGAAGCGGTCGAGACGACGTTTCGGTTGTCCCTGCCGCTTTCACCACAGAAAGCCTCGTCATGAAAAAGCACGTCTATCTGGTCGATGATGATGAGGCCATCCGCAAGGCGCTGACCCTTCTGCTTGAAACGGTCGGCTTGGACGTGCGCAGCTTTGCGTCGCCCGAAACGTTCTTGAACCAAGCGCCCGGGCTGACACCGGGATGCTTGATCCTTGACATCCGGATGCCCGCAATCTCGGGGTTGAAGCTGCAAGAGAAACTGACCGAACAAGGCATGACATGGCCCACTGTCGTGATCAGTGGTCACGGTGATATCAAAGCGTGCAGACGAGCGTTTCGTAATGGTGCGATAGACTTCCTCAGCAAGCCGGTTGACGAGCAGGACCTGATCGACGCCATCCAAAAGGGCCATGCAGAACTTGAAGCACGGCAGCAAGCCTTGGAAGAACATGCCGAAGCGATTGCGCTGATCACCCAGCTTTCTGTTCGTGAGCAAGAAGTCTTGGGCATGATTGCCAAAGGGCTGACGACAAAGCAGATCGCAGACGCGCTTGGCCTGTCGCCGCGCACGGTCGAAAGCCATCGTGCCGCGATTGCAGCCAAGGCAGGCACGTCCTCTGCGGCGGAACTCACGCGATTCTGGCTGGATGCGCAGGTAGACCCGTAGAACTACGGATATCCTTGGGGTGGCTACGAATATCGCGGTCGACCCGTTGTCCCTAGACAAGGTGCATCAGTCACACAAAGGGAGATATCCAATGATCCGTACACTTACACTTGCCGCCGCTCTTCTCACACCTGCTGCTGCGTTTGCGCAGGACTTGCCATCCGCACCCTACCTGCCGCTCAACATGGCCACCCAAGCGGCACAGGCTGCTGTCGATGCGTGTGCCGCCGAAGGTCACAACGTCAGCGTTGCGATTGTCGCCCGCAGCGGCGTGACCAAGGTCATTCTGCGTGCCGACAACGCAGGCCCCCACTCCGTCGGGTCAAGCACGGGCAAAGCATTTACGTCCGCCAGCATGGGCCGCGACACTGCCGGCTTGGCCGGTTTCATCGGTGGAAACCCTGAAAACGACGGCCTGCGCGATATGGACAGCCGTTTGGTCATTCAAGCCGGTGGTTTGCCGATCAAGATCGGTGGTGCCTTGGTGGGTGGCATCGGTGTCGGTGGCGCACCATCAGGCGCGATTGACGAGACTTGCGCGCGCGCAGGCCTTGATACCATTGGCGCCGAATAAACCAAACATGACCTGCCCCTGTTCGGGGCGGGTCACCGCATGTGAAAGGTCAATCAAATGCTTCGTTTCCTGATCATAGCCGCCACGTTTGCTTTCACTGGCGTGGCCCATGCACAGACAGCACCCTCAACCTCAGACATAGCGTCTTACACCGGGCTTCATCTAGCAGCCCACGAAGGGCACCTGGACGATGTCAACCGGTTGATCGCATCAGGTGCAGATGTAGATGCACGAGATCGCGCGGGCCGAACGCCCGCCCATGTCGCCGCCTTCGCCTCGCATGACGACGTTGTCGCTGCTCTCGCCAAGGGTGGTGCGGATATGAATGCGCTGGAAGACCGTGTCTACGATGTTCTGACCATTGCCGCTGTCGCGAACGATCCTGAACTGGTGTCGTTGGCCATGCAGGTTGGCAATCGGCCGGACCTCGTCACCAGCGTCTACGACGGAACGGCCTTGATAGCTGCGGCGCATCTGGGCCACCACGACGTCGTCGCCCGACTGGTCGCCGGCGGCGCACCGCTGGACCACGTCAACAATCTTGGGTGGACCGCGTTGATCGAGGCTGTGGTACTGGGGGATGGCGGACCAGATCACGTGCGGACGGTCGAAGTTCTAGTAGAGGCAGGCGCTGACAAATCCATTGGTGATCGCGACGGTGTAACGCCACTTCAGCACGCAACGGCGCGTGGTTATGCAGACATGGTCACGCTTCTAAGGTGACAGTTGATCCATTGCGAAAAATCTAACGAATTGACGCAAAACCAGATACATCGAGCGTGTTTTGCCACGCCAATGCCAAAAGGTCAGGCCGTTCGCATTGCCCGAAAAATTGTGCTATTTGATCAGATGCGCGGCTGATCTTGGGTCGCGGACAAACCTGACCGAGTATCCGCCGAGATGGACAAGCTTTCTGTCATGCACGCCTTTCGCCGCATCGTTGAACGCGGCAGTTTTGCGCGGGCGGCGGAAGATCTGGGCGTTTCTCCGGCCCTCTTGAGCCGAGAGATCAAGTTGCTCGAGGAAAGTCTGGGCAGCACGCTGCTGACGCGGACGACACGATCCATGTCGCTGACGGATGCTGGGCAGATCTACTACGACGAAGCGTCCGGCATCCTCGACAACGTGGCCCGGGTCGAAAACCGCATCCGCGACGGTGCCGGGGCGGTGCGCGGTCATCTTAAGGTGAACGCCTCCAGTTCCTTTGGCCAGACAGTTATCGCGCCTTTGCTACCGGGTTTTCTCGACGCCTATCCTGAGCTCAGGTTGACGCTTTCTCTGGATGATCGCGTGGTGGATATGGTCGAGGGTGGGTTCGACGTCTCGATCCGCATCCGGGCCACAATGCCGGATTCGGCACTGGTCGCGCGCAAGGTCGGCACCATGCGCCAGCGGATATTCGCAGCACCCGCGTATCTGGAAAAAGCCGGTGTTCCGAGCAAGCCAGAGGACATCGTGCATCATCGGGTGGTCGGTTTCTTGCTTGCAGATCACCTGACCACTTGGACCTTGCACGGACCTTCTGACACCATCACGCTTGATCTTGATCCACCTGTCCGCGTCGGCAACAGCCTTGTCTTGCGCGACCTGTTGATCGCGGGCCAAGGCCTCGGCACACTTCCGGATTTCGTCTCGAACGAGCCCGTGGCGCGCGGCGAACTTGTGCGCGTGTTGCCAGACTACGAACTTCCATCACCCGAGATTTTTGCTGTGACAGCGTCGCGGTTGGGGATGGACGCCAAGGTGACGGCCTTTCTTGACCATCTGCGCGCGGTCCTGCATGGCTGACATTCTTCAACCAGCGTAAAGAATGAAGTGAGAACCGGCCGGTTAATCCCGTCCACCCCATCCCCCATCCTCTTAGGCATCGAAACGCCAACACCCTGAGAGGATCCAATGACCCGCATTCTTGTTCTTTACTACTCCAGCTATGGCCATGTCCGCGCGCTTGCCGAAGCCGAAGCCGAAGGGGCGCGCAGCATCGCTGGCACCCATGTCGATCTGAAACGTGTGCCTGAAACGGTGCCTGAGACCGTGCGCCAGAACGCTGGATTTATCGACGACGACACCCAGATCGCGACGCCCGCTGATCTGGAAAGCTATGACGCCATCATCTTCGGCACGCCTACCCTGTTTGGGATGATGGCTGGTCAGATGAAGAGCTTTCTTGATCAGGCCGGTGGCCTTTGGGCACGCAACGCGCTGGTCGGCAAGGTGGCTGGTGTTTTCACCTCGACCGGCTCGCAGCATGGCGGGCATGAGGCGACGCTTCTGTCCACCCAGATCCCGCTTCAGCATTTCGGAATGCTGATTGCCGGGATGCCCTACACCTTCGCCGGTCAGACCACCGCCGATGGCATCGTGGGCGGCGCACCTTATGGGGCAGGCACCATTGCCGGGGCAGATGGATCGCGCACGCCCGCCGAGACCGACCTTGCAGGCGCGCGCTTCCAAGGTGCGCATGTGGCCCGGATTGCCACGCGCCTGGCTGGCGCAAATCTACATGAGGAGGCCGCGTGATGGCCTCGCTCACCATAGATTTTTTCCACGACGTTGTGTGCTGCTGGTGCTTCAATATCTCGTCGCGAATGCGCAGCTTGGCCGCCGAGTTTGACCTCGACATCCGGCATCGGACCTTTGTCCTGCAAGCAAGCCGCTCTGAAATGGCGTCGCGCTGGGGAAACCCGGAAGACGCACGCGAAACCATTCTTGGGCACTGGGTGAATTGCCGCCGGGTCAGTGACCAGCCTGAGTTGGTCGACATCGTCGCCATGCGGTCCGCCCCGTTCGACTACCCACACGGATTGACCGCTGCACTGGGGTGCAAGGCGGCGGAACGGCTCGGCGGGCAAGCTGCCCACTGGGACATGTTCGACCGGCTGCAACGTGCCCATCTGACCGAGGCACGTGATGTTGCCGACCCCCAGACCGTGTTGGCCGTGGCACGAGAGCTCGGCTTTGAAAATGCCGCATTCGCCGAGGCTTTTGACGACCCTGACACTGCGCGGGCAGTCCAAACCGACAGGCAACATGCCCGTCAACTTCAAGTCCGCTCTATCCCAACCCTCATCGTCCGTGAGACCGGCGCACGCCTTGTCAACGGACCGCGCGAGGATCTGGCCGCGCAACTGCGTGCCGCCCTTCGCCTAACCGCTTGAAAGGAGACCCTGATGAACCTGTTCTTCCGCCGCACGCAGGTCCGACACCGCCGCCACCTTCCACGTGGCGCAACCCGCGACCTGTCACCCCACATGATGCGCGACATTGGCCTTGAGACATGGCCGGAACACCCGCGCGACCATATTCGCCGCCTCTGGTGAGCTGCTAACCCGGAGATCAACCATGACCCGCACCACCGACATTTTTCTGACCGCGCTCGCCCCCGCGATTTGGGGCAGCACCTACCTTGTCACCACAGAGGCGCTGCCTGCGGGCTATCCGGTGACGCTCGCCGCGCTGCGCGCCCTGCCCGCCGGGCTGTTGCTTCTCGCCGTCACGCGCTGCTTTCCACCGCGCGCCTGGCTCGGACGGGTTTTCCTGCTTGGCAGCTTGAACTTTGCGCTGTTCTGGGTGCTGCTGTTTGTGGCCGCCTATCGGCTGCCGGGCGGGGTCGCGGCGACACTTGGTTCCGTGCAAGCCATGATCGTCATCGTGATGGCCCGCGGCTGGCTTGGAACACCAATCAGGGCCGGGGCGGTGGCCGCAGCTGCAACCGGTGTCATCGGAGTGGCCCAGTTGCTAATCGGACCAGAGGCGCGCCTTGATCCCATCGGCATCGCCGCCGGACTTGGCGGAGCTGCTTCAATGGCGGCGGGCACCGTGCTGAGCCGCAAATGGCAGCCGCCCGTTCCCGCGCTCAGCTTCACGGCGTGGCAGTTGACGGCGGGTGGGCTGATCCTGTTGCCGATCGCGCTTTTGATCGAGCCACCTTTGCCGCCGCTCACGACGACGAACCTTCTCGGCCTAAGCTGGCTTGGCCTCATTGGCGCAGCGGTGACTTATGCGATCTGGTTTCGCGGTGTGGCCCGACTTGAGCCGGGCGCTGTCTCGATGTTGGGTATGATGAGCCCCGTGACGGCGGTGATCCTTGGATGGGTCTGGTTGGAACAAGCGCTGTCACCGATGCAATTCGCCGGTGCGGTGATCGTGCTTGGGTCTGTCTGGGCGGGCCAGCGCGCGAACCGTCCACGTGCTGGCGATGCCTCGGTGCGCCCTGCCCCGACAAGGGCCAAAGCCGCCTGATTGCAACTCAAGAAAGGATCTTCAGAATGTTCAATCTTACCCTGACAAATGACGTCGCGCGGAAGGTTCGCCTGGCAGGACTGCTGTATCTCATCATCATTGTCACTGGCCTTGGCGCCGAGCTTGGGCTTCGTGGTCCGCTCGTCGACTTCGAAAACGCTGCTGGCACGGCCCGTTCCATCCTCGCTGCACCGGTTCAGTTCCGGCTGGCCATCGCCGCTGACCTTTTGATGGCGCTCAGCGATGCGGGGCTTGCCGTGCTGCTCTATCTGGTCTTCCGAACTGTCGCGCCGGGTCTTGCGCTCTCGGCCATGGTGTTTCGCCTGATCCAGACCGTGCTGATCGCCGCCAATCTCATGGCCTTGCAGGCTGCGTGGCTGTTTCTGGCCAGCACGGATGGTCTTGCGGATCACGCTGCCCTCGCGCTGCTGCTTCTCAACCTGCACGCTCACGGCTATGATCTGGGACTTGTCTTTTTCGGTGTGAACAGCCTGATCATGGGCGTGCTTGTCTGGCATTCAGGTCTGTTTCACCGCGCCTTTGGGGCCGGACTGGCAGTTGCCGGAGCGGTCTATCTGATCGGAAGTGGGCTGCGCTTCTTCGCCCCCGAGTTTCACGCAGGCTTCACCCCGATCTATGGCGTCACAATCCTTGCGGAAACGGCGTTTTGCGTCCGGTTGCTCCTCCAGCGGAACCCCAATTTACTGGAGCTGGATCAAAACTGAACGCCGTGTGGCGCAGATTTCAAAACCGTGCAATCTATCCTATCATCACCAGTCAGGAGAGGTCTTATGGCTGAACGAGGCTTTACTGTCCGCGCCCTTGGTGAAATCGCCATCCGGTGCATTGATCTTGACGCGATGGTCGCGTTCTATCGCGATGTGATCGGGCTTGAACCGCTCAACGACCCGGAAAACGGCAAAATCGTTTTCTTCCGTATCGCCAAGGGCTTTGGCGGCCATACCGCCGTGCTGGCACTGTTTCGCCACGACATCGAAGGCGCAGGCCGCACCCGGGCGGGTGAGTTGCCCCCCGCGACGGGTCCGGGCTCCTCGCTCCATCACATTGCGCTTAGCCTGCCTTGGGAAGAGCAAGATGCGGTCATCGCTTGGTATGAGAAATTTGGGCTGGAATACAACGTGGAAACATTTGATTGGGTCGGGTGCCGCGGGGTCTTCACATTCGATCCGGACGGCAACACCGTGGAACTCGTTGCGAAAGACCCACGCTGAATCACGCCTTTCGTAGCGGTGTCTAAGCTCGCTACCCGCTAGCCAAATTGACCCGTCGCATGCTGCTTCACCAGCGGGTGTCAGACGTGCTGAACGGCGGATGCGGTGGGTGCAACCAAGGCTAGGAATGGGTTTTGAACCGATTGCTCGATGCCTTGCAGTATTAACGCAATGATCTGCGAATTCTCCGGGCGCAGACGCGCCCAAAGCCGACTTTGCCGATGTCGTCAACCGCTGCGATGCAGCTAAGCCAGATCGGACATTCGCTGCGGTTGCATGATCTAGGAGCTCTTAAAGTGACAGTCGCGCGACGGAGCAGGCATTCACAGCGTTCGCACAAACCGCAGCTTTCGGCACACTGCGCCAATTGAGTTTGCATCTATTCAGCTATCAGAGCTTTGGTCTTGCCACGCTCTGGTGCGCATTGAATACATCGAAACGCACATTGTGGTTGCGAGCCAACCGACCAGTGACAGGTGAAATTATCTCGTCCACAAACGACATTTTCTGCATTGCAATGCTTGTTTTGTCGAAGGTTCTTCCTGCAACCGCGCCAAGCAGGTTGCGTCAAGTGCAGCAGGTTCTGCTGCCTCAGAGTGCGTATTGCTCCATCGCCCAAATTAAATCGTCACGATGCTGCTCGATGGCCGCGAGGCAGTGGTCCACATTCCGTGGCGAGAAGTAGTGCTCTTTGTCGAGAATGTTGACTGTCCCTATGACCTCTTCCAAGCAAATCGGCACATTTAACGCAGCGCCACATCCAAGGCTTTCAATCAAGGCATGGTCCGGGAAATAGATCGCGAACTCCGCAACGGTGTTCGCGACGAAAACCTCACCGCGTTCTACGACCTGTTCTGTCCAAGCCCCTTGCGACATCGATTTGGTCCCGGACACCGGATAAGCGTCGGCGTGAGATGTATAAACCCGCCGCGCAAGACCAGCGGCGCGGTCCAGCACCGTCACGGTGAACAACCGCCCCCCGGTTTGCGTGTGCAAGGCACGATAGATCGCCTCGGGGGACGGTTGTTGGGTCATTCCTTTTCGACCAGACGGTAGAAGACGTAGTCAGATGTGGCGCCGTTGACGAACCCTTTGATGTTGTCCCGCATCGCGACCTGCTTGATCGCCTGGAACATGATGACGTACGGCGCTTCGGCCTGGGTTTCTTTCTGAAGCTCCAGATACATGCCAAGCCGCTTGTCCGCATCCTGCTCGCCGAGGGCTGCCATGGTTTTGGCGTTCATCTCGGCCGGTGGCATCCATGCGTTGCGCCACGTCGTGGTCGAGGCGTATTTGTCATCGGAGTTATCCTTGTTGTACGCAAATGCCTTGGCGTTGGAATGCGGGTCCATGAAGTCAGGCCCCCAATACAGCAACATCGCCTCATGGGTGCGCGCGCGGTATTTGGTGATGACCTGCGCGCCTGTGCCTGCGATGATCTCGAGGTTGATCCCGCCTTCGGCGAAGGAGGCCTGTAACGCCTGTGCCATTTCCACGAAAGTTGGGGCCGATATGACATCCATCGTGACGTTGATGGGCGTCTCCACCCCGGCGTCCTTCAGGATCTGTTTGGCTTTTTCGGGGTCGTAACTAAACGGTGTGTCGGTCAACGCGCCCGGAAAACCATCCGGCCAAAATGCCTGATGCACCTTCATCTGACCCTTGAGCATGCCATTGGCCATGCCTTGATAATCCACCAGATAACGTGCAGCTTCCCATACTGCGGGATCGGTCAGACTGTCGGTTTTCTGATTGAACGACACCCAATGCACGGCGGCTTGCGGGTAGGTCTCTACACGCACACCATCAACCCCATCAAGGCCGGCGATCTGACCGGGATCAAGGTCCTTGGCCATGTCGATATCGCCCGCTTCAAGCTGCAATCGTTGGGTTGCACCTTCGGGGTTGTGTTGAATGACGATGCGGTCCATCGACGGGCGGCCCTGATAATAATCAGGGTTGGCATCGAGCGAGAGGATATCGGCAGGACGATAGGTGCCCAAGCTGAACGGCCCGGTGCCCGCAGAGTTCTTGTTCAACCACGCATGGCCCATGTCGCCGTCGACCTCGTTGGCCATGACGGTTTGCATGTCCACGACTGATGCCGGGCGTGCGGCGAGCACGTTCAAAACGAAAGATGGCGCAAAGTCGCCCTCGTAACGCACGATGACCGTATTGCCTTCTGCTGTGACCATTTCGGCGATGTTGTCAGCGGTCCAACCCAACTGAGTCAGGATGAAGGATGGTGCCTTATCAAGGGCGACGACACGGGTCCATGATCCGACCACATCCTCGGCTCGCACCGGATTGCCAGAGTGGAATTTAACCCCGTCGCGCAAGGTGAAAGTGACAGTCTTGGCGGTGGCGTCGACGGTCCACTCGGTGGCCAACGCAGGGGCCAACACAGTCGTGTCGGTCGCATCGTAGCGCACCAGCGTGTCATAGGTGTTGGCAACATATTCGCCCGAGCTGAATTCGTAAGCCGAGGCTGGATCAATCGTAACAATGTCGTCGATGTTTTGGGCCACCACAAGCATGTTATCTGGCGTTGCGGCTGCCACCGGCGAAAGCGCAAAGGCGCTTGCCAGAAGTCCAGCAATAAACGTTGTCTTTAGGTTTAGCATGTCGTCCCCCTAGTGAATGGTGCCCTCGGGCAGAGGTCTGCAGCAACTGCTGCGAATAAGGAAGTTTGGCCGAGAATTGTACGCTAGACCTCTACTTCTATGATTTCAACAATCTCGCCGTCCTTCGTGATCGCAAGCCTGTCGCTTATGCAGCCCGCGGCTGAGAGGTGTGCGACACGATCTGACAGGTGAGCCAGTGTTCCGCGCGCAGGACGGGGCCACTTGCTGCTGTAGGCCGCCAGCGTCGCGTGCGTGCAAGCGTGACAGACGGTACCGTATGTCACTGAAACGAGTTGAAGACTGGAAAGAGCTTTGTCTAGCTCAGGCGGACCCGCTGGAGGCAGTGAACCTGTATGACGCGGTTGATCGAAAAAACCTCTCGGCAGTCCTTGTCAGAACTGATGCTCCGGCGGACCATCGACCTTCGAGGTCGTGCGCCGCGGCTACTGCGCCCTGGCGTTCAGGTGGCAGTCCAAGTCGATTTCAAATGAGAAAATCTTTATGACGATGACGGCTTTGAACGGCCGAAGGGGAGTGAAGCTATCACTTGTCTCTCCGACTTCAATCTAAGAAAAGGTAAAAAATAGCGTTCATGCGTCCTGTTGAGGATTGCTGAACTCTCACGCCGCCTACAGCCAGCGCTCAATTTCACGTCAGGCCATCACCCAAGGGAATAACCCGCGCCCCGCACTGTTCGGATTGGATCGGTGCCGCCGTTGCGCGTTATGGACTTGCGCAGCCGTGCGACATGGACATCGACGGTTCTTGAATCCAAAAAAATATCACGACCCCAGACCAGATCGAGCAATTGCTCGCGACTGAAGACGCGGCCGGGCCGTTCCATGAACCTTGATAACAGTCGAAACTCGATAGGTCCCAAATTGAGGTCTTGGTTATCGCGGCTGACACGATGGCTTTCAGGATCAAGGACAATATCTTCGTAAGTTAAGGTCGCGACAGCCGCTGACTGGGTCCGGCGCAATTGTGTGCGGGCGCGAGCCATCAACTCTTTGACGGAATACGGTTTCGTCACATAGTCATCGGCGCCGGTATCCAGACCACGGACACTGTCAACTTCTTCGGAACGAGCCGACAACATGATAATGGGGATGTGTTTTGTGGCGTCACTGGTCTTGATCCGGCGACAAACTTCGATCCCGCTGAGCAAGGGCATCATCCAATCTAGGATAATTAGATCGGGCAGGTCTTCTCGTATCATTTGCATCGCTTCCTCGCCGTTGGTCGCGTGGCGCACTGCAAAGCCTTCTGCATTCAAATTGTAGGTCATGATCTCTGCCTGAGCAGGCTCATCTTCGACAAGCAGGACCTGCGCTTGAATTGGCGCCATCCCTTAGCCCCCCGTGACTGTGGATGTTGTATCCGCCTTCGGACGCGCCTCTTCTGGTTGCTTTCCGTCGGCCAAATATATGACTTGTTCCGCAATTGATGTCACATGGTCCCCCATGCGTTCCGTGTTTTTTGAAATGAAATGCAGATGCAAGCAGGCCGTAATATTGCGGGGATCCTCCATCATGAAGGTCAACAGTTCACGAAACAGCGCGTTATACATCTGATCCACCTCGACATCGCGGGCAATAACATCAGCGGCAAGCGCAGTATCGCGGTGGATATAGGCATCCAGCGCGTCTTTGAGCATTAACTCGACCGCACGCGTCATGCGGTGAAGGGTGCCGGTGCTGCCGCTGATCGGATCGGCATTCGACAAAACTTCGGTGCGTTTCGCCATGTTCTTAGCGTAGTCCCCGATCCTTTCAAGATTGCCGCTGATCTTGATCACGCTCAAAATCAATCGCAAATCAATGGCTGTCGGCGCACGCAAAGCAATAATCCGTGCCGCACTTTCATTGATAGCCTCTTCAAGCGCATCAATTGAAGAATCCGCTGTGCGCACCTGCTGTGCAAGGTCTTCATCGCGTGTTTCAAGCGACTCCATGCCCAGGCGGATGGCGTTTTCGACCAACCCTCCCATTTTCATGATCTGCGCTTGAACAGCTTCCAGGTCGGTATCGAACGCCGAAGAAATATGTGCGTTGGTCATGGGTTATCCAATCCTGCCGGTGATGTAGCTTTCGGTTCTGGGGTCACTTGGGGCCGTAAATACCTGATCTGTGTCGCCATATTCAACCAAACTGCCAAGGTGGAAAAACGCCGTTTTCTGGCTGATCCTTGCTGCCTGCTGCATGGAATGGGTGACGATCACGACGCAATAGTTTTCGCGCAAATCGTTGATCAATTCTTCGATCTGGGCCGTCGCGATCGGGTCAAGCGCAGAGCAAGGTTCATCCATCAACAGCACTTCGGGCGAGGTTGCAATCGCCCGCGCGATGCAAAGTCGCTGCTGCTGGCCGCCTGAAAGGCCAGTACCGGTCTTGTTCAAACGATCCTTGGCCTCATCCCAAAGCGCCGCTTTTCGAAGCGCGTTTTCGACAATGTTGTCCAGATCGGCCTTATTGCGGGCAAGGCCGTGAATTTTTGGGCCATAGGCCACGTTGTCAAAGATAGATTTGGGAAACGGGTTCGGCTTTTGAAAGACCATCCCAACCTTGGCGCGTAGTTGCACTGGATCGACTGAGCGGTGGTAGATATCTTCACCTTCGATCAGGATTTCACCGCTCACACGGCAAGTTTCAATCGTGTCGTTCATCCGGTTCAAGCAACGTAGGAACGTCGATTTTCCACACCCGGATGGGCCGATAAATGCGGTCACAGTGTTTGCGGAAATACCTACCGACACATCTTTGATGGCGACGCTGTCCCCATAAGAAACATGTACGTTTCTGGCAGTGATTTTTGGGACGGCCATATCCGGGTTAGGCTGGATCAATGTGTTCACTTTCATCCTATTTTCTTTCTACCACCGGCGTTCAAAGCGGCGGCGCAGCAGGACGGCGACTGTGTTCATCACTGCCAAAAACACCAATAGGGTTATGATCGCGCCGGACGCGCGTTCCACAAAACCGGGATCGGCACGCTGCGT
Organism: Aliiroseovarius sp. CAU 1755; assembly: GCF_054482655.1. Lineage (NCBI taxonomy): Bacteria > Pseudomonadati > Pseudomonadota > Alphaproteobacteria > Rhodobacterales > Paracoccaceae > Aliiroseovarius > Aliiroseovarius sp. CAU 1755. The sequence continues at coordinate 541,403 of NZ_JBTLRH010000002.1, forward strand.
CCAGTTGAAGACCTGCACGGGCAGCGCAGTTGCAGCTTCGCCAAACAGGCCCGCAGTCTCGCTGTAGGCCGCCGGATAATCGCGCACGAAGGCCACCATGCCAATCAGCAACAGCGGCGCGGTTTCGCCCAAGGCTTGTGCCAGCCCGATGATTGTTCCCGTCAAGATACCAGGTGCGGCAAGCGGTAAGACATGGTGAAACACCGACTGCATCTTTGTCGCGCCAAGCCCCAAGGCCGCGTCGCGGATCGACGGTGGCACCGCCTTAAGTGCGGCGCGGGTTGCGATGATGATCGTCGGCAAGGTCATCAGCGTAAGCACCAGCCCGCCAACCAAGGGCGAGGACTGCCGCAGTCCCAAAAAGTTGATGAAGATCGCTAACCCCAAAATTCCGTATACGATGGACGGCACAGCTGCCAGATTGCTGATGTTCACTTCGATCAGATCTGACACACGGTTTTTCGGCGCAAACTCTTCAAGGTAGATCGCAGCGGCGACCCCGATGGGCAATGCCAGAACCAAGACAACAAGCATCATATAGAGCGACCCTAGAATTGCGACGCCAAGTCCTGCTGCTTCGGGGCGCTGATCGCTCGCGTCAGGAGCGGTTAAAAACTGCCAATTGAAACGAGTTTCGAGCACGCCCACATCCGCAAGGAGTTGGGCAACACGCAAAGCCTCAGGCGAGGTGTTGCCGTCGCGCTCAGCACTTTCCATCGTGACACGGCCTTTGAAAAAACCGTCAATCCGACCGTTGGCCAGCACGTCCAACGCAATGACACCACCAACAAGGTCCGGGTTTGCAAGGACTTGATTGCGCAGAGACGCCGCGGCCTCTTTGCTGATCATGTCGCCTACATCTTTGTTGGACAGTGTTGTTTCGATGTTCAGCTTGGCGATGCTGGCCACAAGTGCATCGCGCAGCAACGGCGCGTAACCGAATGTAGATACGCTCGCCATGGCTGCGGGGTCGCGGTCACCGCCTTTGTCCAAGGTTTCGGCGGGCAGGGGAATCTCGAGCATGAGGTAGGTCTGGCGGAACGCACTTGCCCCGTTTGCCAGCACAGAGGCCAGCAAGACCACCAGCGCAAGAGCAGCCACACCGATTGCGCACAAGCCGTAAGAATGGAACCGCTTTTCAGCGGCATTGCGACGTTTGACACGTTCATCTTGCACGAACAGAGACTTGGTTGGGGAAGTCATTCGTATTGTTCCCGGTATTTGCGAACGACCAACAAGGCGACCGCGTTCAAGGCTAAGGTAAAGGCGAACAGTGTCAGCCCAAGCGCGAAAGCAACCAGCGTTTCGGGGCTGGCAAAATCCGTGTCGCCTGTAAGCTGGCTCACGATTTTGACTGTGATCGTTGTCATCGCCTCAAACGGGTTCAGCGACATTTGTGCGGCGGCACCCGCTCCGAGGACGACGATCATCGTTTCGCCAATAGCGCGGCTTGCAGCCAACAATACTGCACCCATGATACCGGGCAAGGCGGCCGGCAGAATGACCTTTCGGACGGTTTCCGACCGCGTAGCGCCAAGTGCATATGACCCATCGCGCATCGTTTGTGGCACGGCATTGATCGCATCATCTGATAGCGAGGAAACAAAGGGGATAAGCATGATGCCCATCACCACGCCTGCAGTCATGACCGAGGATGCACTGCCCCCCAACCCGAGCGGTTGTGCAAAATAGTCCCGAAGCAACGGTCCGACAGTGACAAGCGCAAAAAGCCCGTAAACAATTGTGGGAATCCCGGCAAGGATTTCGATCAGCGGTTTCGCAATGCCCCGCATCCAGGGTCCTGCATATTCGGACAAATAGATCGCCGCAAACAGGCCAACCGGTACGGCAAGCGCCAAGGCAATGAAGCTGACATAAAAGGTGCCCCAAAGCAGCGGTAGAAAACCAAGAGAGCTGTCGCCCCGAAAGTTAGGGGCCCAATCGGTGGAAAAGAAGAAATCTTGCCAAGCGTATTGCTGGAAGAAATGCATCGCCTCAAAAAGCATCGACAAGACGATGCCGACCGTGGTCAGAATCGCGACCACAGATGCTGCAATTAAGAGCGACTTAATCCAAACCTCAGAGGCTTGGCGGGCTCGAAAGTTGACAGTGGACCGCAGTATCGCAACAACGCATCCCAGAACCGCAACCGTCAGAACTGTCCAATAGACCACGTAGTCAGGTAGTGCCGCGGTATTCAGCCGAGGTCCGATTAACTTGACCAAAGATAGCCCGACAAAACAGATCGCCGCAGGGACAAGAACGCTGAGAACCGCGTTTATGCCGTGCGCACGAGGCAAAGCGGCCAGACTGCGCACATCGCCCTTGGCAGCGCGATGCACCCGAACTTGCGATCCGAGCAGCCCAAAAAGGGCGAGAACGGCCAGCAACCCCGGCAAAGACGAAAACAATTCAACAACCCACATCAGTGCAGATTTCCCCCATTAGAAACGGGGCCGGCAGGATTCCGGCCCCGTAACCTAGTTACATGACATCCAGCAAAGTGCGGTTGGCGACTGCGTCCTGAGTCTTAGAAAGCTCCGGGTCTGAGACGAGGCCGTATTCAGCCAATGGACCATCAGGGCCAGCAATCTCATCACTGACGAAGAAGCTGACAAACTCTTGAAGGCCGGGAATGACATCCAGATGCGCTGCCTTGACATAGAAATAAAGCGGGCGTGACACAGGATATTCACCGGATGCGATGCTCGCTGTATTCGGCACGACGTCTGACATAGGCGCGACTTGCAAGCGGTCTGTGTTGTTTTCATAGAACGCCAGACCAAACACCCCGATGCCGTTCGCATCCGCTTCGATCCGCGCCAAGGTTTCCGTGTAGTCGCCGTCAATATCGACAGACAGACCGTCGGTGCGCACGGCCATGCAGCTCTGTTCGGCCGCATCTTCGTCGCCACCATTCAGGTTCAAGATCGCGTCCATTGCACCGCTGTCGATGCAACCCTGCAGAAGAACCTTCTCTTCGAACACTTCGCGTGTGCCGTGCTTGGTGCCAGGGATGAATGCCTGAATTTGCTGATCTGGAAAATCGCTGTTGACCGCGTTCCAGTTGGAATTGGAATTCGCAACCATGGCGCCATCAACGGGCAGCTCAGCAGCCAGGGCCATATACCAATCAGACGGCGTGAAGGCGAAACCGTTGCCTGCGATGTCGCTGGCAAAAACAATCCCGTCGTAGCCGATGCGTATTTCTACGATATCGGTCACACCGTTTTCAGCGCAGACTTCAAGCTCGGAGGATTTGATAGCGCGGCTGGCATTGGCGATATCTACAGTGTTTTCACCGACCCCCTCGCAGAACCGTTTGAGGCCAGCGGAGGACCCGCCGGATTCTACCACAGGCGTAGGGAAATCGAAATTCTCACCAAACGCTTCGGCAACGATGGCCGCGTAAGGAAGCACGGTGGACGACCCTGCGACCTGAACATTGTCGCGGGCAGCGGCGGCAGTGACGGATGCGGCGACGATGGCCAGTGTGGATGCTGTAAGATTCAAGGGCGACATGAAAACTCCTGTCATATCCGGATCAAAGGCCACCCCCTTGATGGCCCTGCCGCGTTTGTCGACACGGCATGCTTCGGTTTTGCGACAGGTAAGTTACGGTTTTATGACAGATGGATATTTTGCTCTTGATGACCAAAATAGTTTGTTCAGCCCCAGGCCGGTGGCAGGATGACCGTGAATTGAGACCCTTGCTCCAATTGGCTGTCGATCTTTAATCGCCCCCGATGACGGTTCAGGATATGTTTAACGATCGACAATCCCAATCCGGTGCCACCGAGTTCTCGACTACGATGGCTGTCGGCGCGATAAAACCGCTCTGTCAGGCGGGGCAGGTGGATGGGGTCAATTCCGGGCCCATGATCATATACCGTGATTGCGATCGCAGGACCGCGCAGGACCGGATCATGTACTGATTTCGAAGCCGCAATCTCTACAGATTGATCCGCACCACCATATTTAATCGCGTTCTCAACCAGATTGGTGAAAACCTGTATCAACTGATCACTGTCACCGATTACAAGCAACGGGGTTTCGCCCAGATCGCACTGCAACCTCACACGCCTATCCTTCGCTAGTGGAGAGATGTTGCTCAGCATTGTTTGCAGCGTGTCTCTTAAATCAATCGTCGTCTTGGGGCGAACGCGCTCATCAGCCTCGACGCCGCTCAACGATTGCAAATCCCCGACAAGACGGTTCATCCTTTCTGCTTCACCCGCCATAATGGTCAAAAATCGGTCCCGCGCCTTGGAATCGTCTCGAGCAGGTCCCCGCAGGGTTTCAATAAACCCCATCAAAGATGTCAGAGGTGTTCGCAATTCGTGACTGACATTCGCAACGAAATCGCTGCGCATCTGTTCTGCCAGAACGACATCCGTTACATTTTGGAAGCTGAGGATCAGGAATGGGGTGCCGTCAACCGCGTGAACATGCGCTTCATAGAAAGCATCGCTGCCGTTTTCGACGACTTGATAAGAAACTTTGCGCGGCACCCGGTCCAGCAAACTACGTTCGACCGCGTCTACCAGCTTAGGGTGACGCAAACTCGTCGTGAAATGCCGACCCAAGACCTTCTTGCCAAACAGCGCTTCTGCCGCTGCGTTCATGCAGGCGAGTGACCCGGTGACGCCAATGACCAGCGTGGGGAGCGGAAACGCCTCGATCAGAACTTCAATTGCCGGGGTGTCGGTCAGGTCGCTCTGAAGCATGGCTGTATCTCCAGGTTGCTGCGTCAATTCAAAGGTAGGCAGATTATGACTCAATCAACAGCGCAGCGACCCACCAATTTCTTCGACCGCACTGCAAGTGATAATACCCTCCGCTCGTGCACGCGACAACTGACTCTTCGGCTTTCCGCCCTTCGGTGTTGAATCTGATTGCTTGAAGACTCAAACCTCCGGCGCACTTCATAGAATGCAGCGACCAGACGCCCTAAACCACTCGCCAGGTTTTAAAAGCGTTGCCTATGCTGAAAGTCGCCATCTTCCCCGACAGAAGTTGCGTTTCTGGCACACGGAGAGCCAGAGCATCTAAAAGCCAAGTGATCTTTTCTGGAACGCCATTGCCAACAATTTTCCGTCAGGAGGAACGGCAATGGCGGACCCGCCCAGACAAGGGCGCAAAGCAAATCCGCGGTCCAGTTTCAGCTCGGCAATCTCGCCAGGAAGGACCCCATGCGCAGCGCGCCTCTTGATCCGGGCTGCTATGTCCGTGCCGCCTCAAAGGCAGACCACGCGGCTTCGAAAGCGTCAAAGTCGAACCCCTCCTGACGTGCTGGGTCCAGCACGAGTTTCTCGGTGTCCAACAGGCGCCGGATTGCGGCGTCCAGATCAGGCAGGACCTCAGGCGGAATAACCAGCGCACCGTGGCGGTCAGCATGGATCAGATCGCCATCGGCGACACGCAATCCGAAGACCGACACCGGCTGGCCAATATCCTTCACATGCACGAAGCCATGGCTGGGACCGATGGAGCCTGCAATCACCGGAAACCCCTCCGGCAGATCGCCAAGGTCACGCATCACCCCATTGGTCAGGGCACCCGACAGGCCGAACCCCTTGTGCACCGTCGTGTTGATCTCGCCCCAATAGGCCCCGATGCACTGGGGGAAATCCACGTCTTCAATCACCGCAAGCGCGGGGCGCGGACCTTCGGACATATGGCGGTAATACTCCATGCGCCGCGCCTTGATAACTTCGGGCGCCTCAGTCGGCGGGGTGACAGCGGCAATGCGTGCGGTGCGGGCATAGCCCACAATGGCCGGGGCATCCGGGTGCGAGGCCAGCATCGTGCCACGGGTAAACGCATCAAATCCGCGCTTGCCCTGCGCCACTTCGATGGCGTTGCACACTGTGGGTGTATCGACCTGCTTCAGCAGGGTCAGAAGCGAGTTATCCATTCAATCCTCCAGCCAGCGGGCCAGCGCCGCGTTGGTTTTTTCGGGTTGCTCCAGCGTGGGCAAATGCCCGGCCCCGTCGATGATCTCCAGACCCGCGCCGGGGATCAGGTCGGCCATCAGTTCATGGCGGGAAACGGGACACAGCGTGTCATCCCGCCCGCACAGAACCAGCGCGGGAAGCTGCGCCGCCCGCAAGGTTTCAGCCTGATCGGGCCGGTCCATCAAAGCCCGCGACTGTGTCAAAAACACATGCGGACCAAGGTCCAGCGCCATCTGCATGCACAGATCGAGGATTTCCTGCCGGCGCGGGCCGTCGCTTAGGTAATTTGGCTTCATTTCGTCGCGCATGACATGCGCCAGTTGGCCCTCGCGCACCTTTTGCATTTGCGGAAAACGGCGGTCTTTGACGGCATCGGTTTCAGCCATCGGGTTGGTGTCCAGAAGGGCCATCCGGTCCACCCGGTCCGGGGCCTGACGCAACACCTCCATCGCGACGATGCCGCCCATCGAAAGACCGGCCAAGGCAAAGCGCGGCGGGGCGTCCGACAGCACCGCCTGCGCCAACCCTTTGACACTGTCATATTCAGTGATGGGGGCGCTGACCACCATCCGTCGCCCTGAAAAAGCGGCGAATTGCGGCGCAAACAGTCGCGCGTCGCACATCATTCCGGGAAGCAGCACAAGGGGCGTCATTTGATCAGCGCGGCCCCTTCAGCCAAGGCCGACAGCTTGGCATAAGCAATGTCAGGGTCCACCGCACCAAAGCCCGCAAACGTGCCGAAGCCACAGTCAGACCCTGCGATCACCCGATCCACGCCGACAATGTCGGTGAACCGCTGGATGCGTTGGGCGACAAGCTCAGGATGCTCGACGAAATTGGTGGTGGTATCGACCACGCCCGGCACCAGAACCTTGTCGTCGGGAATATCGCCCTTGCGGTCACGGAACGTTGTCCATTCATGCCCGTGGCGCGGGTTCGAGGTTTCAAACAGCACATAGCGCGATTTCGTGGCCATCAACGTGTCGAACATCTTGGCCATCGGGATATCGCAGCAATGCGGCCCCTCGTAGTTGCCCCAGCAGATATGCACCCGCACCTTGTCGGCAGGCACATCCGCCAGCGCGTGGTTCAACGCCTCAACATGCAGGTTCGCAACCTTGATGAATTCGTCATCACTGAGGTCGGTGAACAGCATATGGCGCGACAGGGCAAGGTCGGGGCAATCCAGTTGCAGGTCCAGCCCCGAGGCCACAATGGTCTCGTATTCCGCCTTCATCGCGTCGGCCAGCGCGGCCAGATACGCCTCGCGCGATGTGTAGTAGTCATTCTGAAGGAACAGCGAGATCACACCGGGGCTGGCGGCATTCATGAAGCCGCGTTCCGCCCCGCGCTCTGCCATTGCGGCCTTCAGGTTCGCGATGTCTTTTTCAAGCTCACCCTGCCCTTTTGATCGCACCTCGCCCACACACATTGGTCGCGCATATTGCGGTGTGCCCCCATCATCCGCCAACCGCTTCAGAAAGCCCGGAAACATTTTCAGATCGGCCGGCGCATTGCGCGGGCTGTCGCCGTCAAACCCGGTATAGCGGTCCTTCACATAGGTGGCATAGGATATCTTGGACGTCTCACCGTCCGAGACGATGTCTATCCCCGCCTCCACCTGTTTGCGCACAGTGTCGGACACCGCCTGTGTCATGCAGGCGTCAAACTCTGCCGGGTCGTATGGTTTCTCATTTTCGCGGGCGAAAATGAAATCCACCACCGCCTGACTGCGCGGCAAGGAGCCCACATGGGTTGTTTTGATACGTGTCATAATAGGCTCCTTGCAGTTGGTTATGTGCCGGACCAGGTCAGGCCAGCGGGATCGTCCGTCGTGCGGACACGATAAAGGCTTGTCTCGCCCGTCATCGACGGCGCAAGCGCGTGGGTCTCGCCTGGATTGATCAGGCAGGTATCGCCGGGGTTCAGCACCGTCTCGCCGCCGTCATAGCGCAGCTTCCAATGGCCGCGCATGGGCATCAGGACGGTCGGCTTGTCATGGCTGTGCATCTCGTCGGGGATCGAGCCGCGGGTCAGGAAATCAACTTCGAACCCCGGCTTGTCGCGCAGCAAACCATCCTCGCCGATGACTTTCGCGGGTTTCTTGCCCGCCAGCGCCATCAAGTCCCAATACCGGGCGACATAGTCGCGCACGACATTTTCGACCGGCACTTCGGGAAAGGCTTTCAGCTGCTCTTCGGTCAACAGCGGCATGGGGTTCACACCATCGGGCAGGCTTTGACCCTTTTTGCTGTCGTAAAGCGCGCCATTGTCCCCCAGCACAAGACCGTGGTCCTTGGCGTCCTCGATCACCTGTGGGGCCCATGTCACGCCGCCACCCGCATCATCGCCGCCCAACACGGCCATGATCATGCCGTAGTCGGTGCCGATATTTTCAAACCCGCGGAAAATGCCCGTGGGGATGTTGAAAATATCGCCTTCCTCGGCGACGAATTCGCCGGCCGTGCCATAGCGGCCCCAGAAGAACCGCCAACGGCCCTTGAGGACGAAAAACACCTCGGCGGTGGTGTGCGAATGCAGCGAGTTGCGGCATTTCGGCGGTTGCCCCGCCGCGCCGATGTTGAAGCCGATCTGGTCGGTGATGTGCACGTGCTGGTCGGGGCTTTCGCTGACGCCCCCGCCGATGATGGTGAAGTTTTCCTTCTGGTCCGATCCCGGCGTATGGGCGTCGATGAAGGCCGTTTTGCAGGGTTGCAGCTCGCCATAGCGGACGATGCGGTCTTGGATGGTGCTCATTGGTCTGTCTCCTATTGGTCTGGGTCTGAGTGGTTCAAACCCAAACGCCGGGCGGGCGATTGTTCAGCCGCCGCGCCCGTCGCGACGCGCAGAAGGCATGGAACCTTCGCGTCGCCTGACTGGCATCCAGATATCGGGCGCTGGTGGACATCAGACCGCGCCCGTCTGAAGCAGAATTTGCTTCCAGATCGAGGTTTCGTCGAACAGAGTGAACTCCCTCCGCAGCCCCCACGGCCCGAACTCGGCATGGCTTGCGCCCAGCACATAGACCTCGGCCCCGGTGGGCACGCCAAAGACGCCCCAACCGTCATGCTTGCCCTGCAGCGTCCAGCGTAGTGCTGCACGCGGTGGCATCAACGGATCATCGCGACCGATCTGGTGGTGAATGGTGAACTTGGCATTCGGAAAGGATGCGCGCAGCCCCATCCAGAACCGATCCACCGGCCCCCAACTGTGGCCCGTCGCCCCACCGGGATATTCAGACTGCACCGCGCGGTCATACTCAGATTCGATCGCCGTCATGTCGGCATTCATCATCCGGGTCAGGATGTCAGCGTATTTCTGGCCCCATTCATTGTCATTTCCGGTGCCCTTGTAAGGGCCGGGTTTGTCATTGGCCGGGGTGAACGGCTGCACGCAATTCTCGGGCCCGCCTTCACGGGCGATCAGGTCGCGGGCATAGTCCTTTGGCTCCCATCCCATCTGGCGCACAATGGCGCCCTGGTCGCGGATCAGCCATTCATCGCTGATCTGGTTGTTGATCGCGTGGCAGTCCGCGATGATGCGATAGGCCAGCTTGTTGCCCGTCGCCTTGCCATAAACCCCGTCGCCCAGATGGGTCGCGGTCGAAAACAGCCGGTGCGAGGACAACATCCCTTCCTCGGGCGTGCCTGACCAGATCACGTCTTCGCCCAACAACGTGCGGTCGGGAAACTCGGCCAGTGTGGCCATGGTGGCGCCGATCACATCGGTGTTGCCGACAACCACAGAAGCGGGCGAGCGCACTACGATATCGGGGGCATAGTAATCATGCAGCGTGGCAATGCCGCGGTCTTCCCAGATCTCTTTGGTGATGCCGATGATATAGTCAGGGAAATCCTTGAACTTGCTGTCAAAACCCTTCATTCGCTCCATCCTTCCGGTTTGCGGGCCGAGCCGCGCACGACTAGCGGGCCGTCAATTTCAATCTTCTGCGGGCCGCGCCCGGTGCCGTCGATTTCCGCCAGAAGCAGGTCGACGGTTTCGGCCACCATACGGTTGGCGGGTTGGCGCACGGTGGTCAGGTCATAAGCGGGCCAGCCGGCAATCGGCACATCGTCGTAGCCGACGACCGACACGTCGCCGGGCACCGACAGGCCAAGATCTGTCCGCAATACATCCATCACGGCAAATGCCATGTGATCATTGCAGACAAACACCGCGTCGGGCCGATCATCGCCGGAAAACATCTGCCGTGCGGCCTCGGCGGCGCGGTCAGAACGGAAATCCCCCACGGCGCGGCTGTGAAGCGAAACACCGGCCTCAGTTAGTCCGGCCCGGAACCCAGCCTCGCGGTCGCGCTGGGTCGACGCCCCTTCCCACCCCGCGATATAGCCGATCCGCTTGTGGCCACCCCCGATTAGGAACTCGGCAACCTTGCGCCCACCCGCGACGTTGTTCGATGCGACCGAGGACAGGTCCGGCCCGTCCTGAGACCGGTTGAACATGACAATCGGCACACCGGCCTTACGGCAGCGGTCGGTCAGCTCGGACGACATGCCGACCGAGGCTGTGATGATCCCATCCACTTGATAATCCAGAATTTCATCGACAACCCCTTCAATGTCAGCTGAGGTGCTGGAGGCCATGAAAATCAAGATGTGATAGCCCTGTTCCTGCAAGGCATTGGACAGTTTTTCCAAGGCTTCGGGATAGAAGTGATTTTCCAGATAGGCCACGACCAAGCCGATCATCCGGCTTTTCCCCGACACCATTGCCCGCGCCAGCGAATTGGGGCGATAGCCCAGCTCATCCGCCGCTTTCCTGACCTTTTCGACCGTGCGCTTGGACGCAGAGGCCCCCGGCGTGAACACCCGACTGACCGCCGATTGGCTGACGCCCGCGCGCTGTGCAACTTGGGCTGAGGTCACTTTGCTCATTCCGCAGTCCATCCCCCGTCGATCATCAGGGCGGTGCCGGTGACAAGGCTGGACGCGTCCGAGGCCAGGAATTGCACCGCGCCCATGATATCCTCGACCTCGCCCACGCGGCCCAGCTTGATCTTGTCTTCGATCCAGGCGCGCTTGTCGGGCTGGTCAAAGGTGGACCGGGTCAGGTCGGTCAGGATGAAGGTCGGACAGATCGTGTTGACGCGGATGCCCGCCTTGCCCCATTCGATCGCCATCGACTTGGTGAAGCCTTCGACCGCGTGTTTGGTGGCACAGTATACGGCACGATCCAGCCCGCCCACATGCGCCATTTGCGACGAAATGTTGATCAAACTGCCGGGCTTGCCCGCCGCCACCAGACCCTTGGCAACGGCCTGGGTCAGGAAATAGGCCCCCTTGACGTTCAGGTCGGACACCGCGTCGAAATCCGCTTCCGTCGTCTCGGTCGCTGGGCTGTGGCGCGCCAGACCGGCGGAGTTCACAAGCACATCAAACGGCCCGTGTTCCGCAATTGCCGCCTGTGTGCCAGCAATGTCGGCCACGTCCAGCGGCAGCGCACGGGCGGACATGCCCGCTGCTGTCATTTCGCTGACCAGCGCCTCCAACGCATCCGCGCGCCGGGCGGCCAGAGTCACTTCAGCCCCCGCCTCGCCCAAAGCTGCCGCACAGGCCAGACCGATGCCGGAACTGGCCCCGGCCACAAGCGCGCGTTTGCCATCCAGTCGAAACGAAGGGGTTTTGGGCAGTTGGCTCATCCGCTCATCCCATCCGGTATGTTCAGGCGGCCCATATGACGCACCTTGTTGAACTCTCGCAAGCGGGCAAACACATCCACGCCCAATTGGTCATAGGCGTCCAGCAGATCGACCAGCACCCAGTTTTCCCGGATCTTGCCGTTTTCAATGCGCCAGAAATCAAGGCTGCGCATGGAGATCTTCTTGCCCGACGGCGCAATGCCCAGCCAACCGCCATGGGTGACGGTCTGGATCATGTCGGGCCAGCCAGTGACGGCCGCATAATCGCCATCGCCAAAGAAGTGATAATCGATCTCGTCCACATATTGCCCGCGATCCGGCATGCCCGACAGAAACGGGATCTGGTGCCAGTTGCGGAACCCCCGGATACCGCGCCCGGTGCCGATCCCCGATGGGCCATACCAGCTCATCTTCTCGTGCCAGAACTTGTCCATCTCCATCACGTCCGGGCCGCCCTGACTGGGGTGGCGCTTCATATGCTCCAGCATGTCGATGATGTGCTGACGGGACCCGGTGCCCTTGTCCATGTCATAGGGGCCGGGCACGATCCCGTCACAGGTTGACGGACCCGGCACATGCCATTCGCGCCCAAGGGACGGGGCCAGCGGCCAGGCATTGGCCTGCAACATGACCTCGGGAATGTCCCACAGGCCCTGAAATTCGACAATCTTGCCGTCTTCGATGCGGAAGAACTCGTGAAACCGCATATGGACCTGATGGCCGGTCGGGGGGATGTCCAGCCACGGCGCTTCGAACGTGCCGGTGTAATAACCACCACAGCCGACCCATTCCGCGCCGTCTTCGTCCGGTCCGGCCATGACGATATAGTCGCGCCGCTCCAGATCCGGCCAAGCGTCCAGCAGATCGCGATAGGCTGTGTTGTAAAACGCGTCGGCCCCGATGCTGTCGCCAATGGGGAAACACAGGTGAAACACCGCATCCGGTGCCGTCACCTTTGCGAGCACCCTGCGCACCGACGCCTCGTCAAAATCATACATCGCCGCTCGCACAGGGGCGATCAACGCTTTGTTTTTGCTCTGAACGTCCATCACTATCTACTCAGCCGCCTCGCGGTATGGCGCGCCTTCGCCATAGGGAACGTTCACACCGCCATAGCGGCGCACGCGGATGTTGCATTGCTCGGCGTGGCCGACAAAACCTTCCAGCATGCACAGGCGCGATCCGTATTCGCCGATCCGGGCGGCGGCCTCGTCCGTGGTGATCTTCTGGTAGCTATGCGTTTTCAAATACTTACCAACCCAAAGTCCGCCGGTATAACGCCCTGCCTTCTTGGTCGGCAGCGTGTGGTTGGTGCCGATCACCTTGTCGCCATTGGCCACGTTGGTGCGCGGCCCAAGGAACAACGCGCCATAGCAGGTCATGTTCTCAAGGAACCAGTCATCGCGGTCCGTCATCACCTGCACATGCTCGGAGGCAATGTCGTCGGCGACCGCCAGCATCTCGTCATAGCTGTCGCACAAGATGACCTCGCCGTAATCCTCCCAGCTCACGCGGGCGGTGCCGGCGGTGGGCAGGATTTGCAGAATGCGGTCGATTTCGACCAGTGTATCCTCGGCCAGCTTGCGCGAGTTTGTCACCAGAACGGCGGGCGAATTATAACCGTGTTCGGCTTGCCCCAGCAGGTCGGTGGCACACAATTCGGCATCGGCGGCGGTGTCATCGGCGATCACCATGGTCTCGGTCGGACCTGCGAACAGGTCGATGCCCACGCGCCCAAAAAGCTGTCGCTTGGCCTCGGCCACGAAGGCATTGCCGGGGCCGACCAGCAGATGCACGGGGTCGATGGTTTCCGTGCCGAGCGCCATCGCGCCCACGGCCTGAATGCCACCCAGCACGTAAATCTCGTGTGCGCCGCCCAGATGCATCGCGGCGATGACGGCCGGGTTGGGTTCGCCGTTGAAGGGCGGGGTGCAGGCGATGATGCGCGGCACGCCCGCAACCTTCGCGGTGGCGACGGACATGTGGGCTGATGCCACCATCGGGAACTTCCCTCCGGGCACGTAGCAGCCAACTGATTGCACCGGGATGTTCTTGTGACCAAGGATGACGCCCGGCAGGGTCTCGACCTCAATGTCCAGCATACTGTCGCGCTGCGCCTGGGCGAAGTTGACCACCTGTTCCTGCGCAAACTTGATGTCTTCCAGATCGCGCGGGCTGACCTTGGCGATCAGCGCGTCGATCTCGTCTTGCGTCAGGCGATAGCTGTCGCGGTCATAGCCGTCGAACTTCACAGCCAGCTCGCGCACGGCAGCGTCACCGCGGGTCTCGATGCCTTTCAGGGTCGCGGTCACGACGGCGGCAGTCTTGGCATCATCATCGGCGCGATCGGAATCTGGTTTGCCGCGTTTCAGGTATTCGATTGTCATGTCACATCCTCGCTTGTTCGGGCCGGGGGGGCTGGCGCTCGCCCCGGTCAAATGCTTCCCAGCCTTCGCCGCCAAACAGGTCCACTCCCAGCTGCGCGGCCACATGGGCGAAATCGACATTCACCCAGTTGTCGGTGATCTTGCCGTCGACGACTTTCCAGAAATCCATATAGCGGATCTCGACACGTTTTCCCGTGGGCGCAATGCCAAGGAATTCGCCGGAATGGGTGGCTTCCTGTCGGCCAAAGGCAGCAGCCCATTCCCCCATGTAAAGACGCGCCTCGTCGATGCAGGTCTTGTCCGAAAACGCCGCTTGAAACGGGCGCTGCCAGTTGTCCTGAAACTCCTTCAGACCGGTTTTCGTGCCGCAGCCCTGATTGCCCATCCAGCGAAACCCATCGGCGAAGAACTCACCAATATCACTGATGCGATGGTCGTTCAGGCCGTCAACCATGGCCTCGATCACCCGGCGGGTATCGTCTGTTTTCGACATATCTGTGTCGCGGGTCAGAACCGCTTGTTCTGGGCGGGAACCTTTCATCCTTTGACGGCTCCTGCGGTCAGACCGCTGACAATCTGGCGTTGGAACACCATGACAAGGAAGAACAAAGGCGCCGTGATCGACACCGCAGCGGCCACCGCGACAACCTGATCGGTGGTGGTGGTCTCGCGGCTGAACATCCCAGCGATGGCTGGCACCATGGTCTGGTTCTGTGCATCCAGCAAAAGCGATGTGACAAGAAAGTCGTTATACCCCAACAGGAAGGAAAACAGCCCGGTCGTGATCACCCCCGGCCACATCACCGGCATGATGACACGGCGGAAGGCCTGGAAATGGTTGCAGCCATCCACCCGCGCGGCTTCGTCCAGCTCGGCGGGGATACTTTGGAAGAAGGACCGCAGCATCCAGATCGTGAAGGGTTGGTTGATGGCAACCAGAACCGCGATGACCGCGAAGGGTTTGCCATAAAGCGTGGGGGCGTTTTCCCCAAGGATCGGGGCCAGCCATTCGGACGACGAGATGAATACCGGCAGATAGCCCGCCACCAGCACCGAATGCGGCAACGCCCGGAACACCAACGCGATGATCAGGATGGCAAAGGCAAGCCCGGATCCTGAGCGCGCAAGCCCATAACCCGCAAGCGTGCCCACGGTCAGCGATATGGTCACGACGCCGGTGGTCACGATCATCGAGTTCTTGAAGTTGTTGGAAAACCCGCGATCAACCCAAACCGTTTTGTAATGCTCGGTGGTCAGGCCGATGATGTCCCGCCCCAGCGGCCCGAACCATGGATTCAGCACATCCAAAATGGCGGGCAGGATCGCGAAGAACGTGACCAGAAACCCGATGGCCACGACCAGCACACCGATCACCCATCCGGCCCATTTTTGTCCGCCCGGCGCATAAGACGCGATCATTCCCGGAAGGGTCTTGGTCATGATCCGTGCCGTGATCCAGATCACCGCTATCCCCAGCAGAATATCGAGGATCGAAATGCCGTGGCCTGTGTCCCGCGTATGCGGGCCAAACACGACATTCAGCGCATTGGACGAAAAGGCATCGACCGGAGATTTGAAGCTCATCACCGTGATCCAGAAGATCGGGAAGGCGGCGACGATGCACCAAAGCGCCAGAAACGAGGCCGAGGTGAGTTTCAGCCCCAAGGGCTGACGCAGGGCACGAGACGACATCTTAGTGATCTCCTTTATGGTCTTGCCAGGTGCGGCGCAGAAGCGGAACCAGAAGAGCGGCAATCCCGATCATGGTCAGCATCGCCGAGGCCGAGGCGCGGCTGATCGACCGGTTGCCCGCCTGATCCGGCACAAGGAAGTCATAGGTCAGCCATTGCAAGCTGATGACATAGCCTTGGCTTGAGAAACCGACGATTTCTTCGAAGACGCGATAGGCGTCCATCAGGTGGATCATCGAAATGAAGATGATCAGCGGGGTCAGATGCGGGATGACCACATATTTCATCCGTTGCCAGCGGCTTGCCCCGTCGATGACGGCGCTTTCCAACGCGTCGCTGTTGACGGTTTGCAGCCCGGCATAGAACACGATCGCCGCAAACGGGGCCACGTGCCACACGCGATACAGCATGATCAGAACCTCGATGGTCCAGGCCTGCGCAAACATCGACACGTCGCGCTGTAGATACCATTCGATAAGGGCGGTCAGAATACCGTCGCCACGAAACAGCCAATTGATGCTGAGCGCGCCGATCACCGGTGTGATAATGAACGGCAAAAGTGAGATGAAGATCACCGGCCCCTTGATGGCGAGGGAGGCATTGTTGATCATCAATGCGATGCCAAGCCCAAAGCCCAGCACCAGTGGCAAGGTGATCAAAGTGAAGGTCAGGGTGAACCGTAGCGCCTTCCAGAAATCAATCGACTGAAGGGCCATCAGACCGTCGGTTTTGACGGCGTTCCATGCCCGTTCCAGCTCCAGCACGTTGCGATAGCTTTGCAAGCCAACGAAGGTCGTGATCTCGACGATCTTGCCGTCCTCATCCAGTTGCGGCACCGATTTCTGTTCGGTCACGCAGATCTGGTCGGGAAACCCCGGCGAGCATGTCTCGACCTCGACCGTGTCATAGATCGGCTGGGTGACATAGAAGCTCTGCTTCAACACGCTTGCCAGCGGAAACGCGATGAACAACAGCATCATGAAGACAGACGGCCCGACAAAAGCTGCGAAGGTCTTGAAGTTCATGGCTCTGCCTTTCTGATGATCCGGGGATGGCGGTGGTGGGTGGGGGAAGGGCCTGGCCCCTCCCCGCTTGGCGGTGGGTTACTGCACCAAACCCGATTCCTTGGCGGCGGTGATATAAGCCGCTTCGATGTCAGCCAGCGTCGTAGCCGCATCTTTGGCACCGTTTAGGTAATCGGAAATCCCGTTGCCCAGAACGGTGTGCATGATGCCCATCGGACCCGATCCGGGATAAGGTGCCGTGCCTTTCTGCGCGGTCTCATAGGCCCCTTTGGCCAGCGGCCCGGCATTGAACCCGTCGATCAGCCAGACGGCAGCGTCATTGTTGGCTTTGACCATCTCAGTATCCATGCCTTCCATGGCGACTTGGAAGGCCGCTTCGGCCTCTTCATCGGTCATGTTGGTGGCAAAGACGACGCCATCCCACCACAGCGACGATGCCGGACGCTCGGACCCCATCGGGGCGGCGGCCATCACGACCTTGCCCACAACCTGGCTTTCGGCTTCGTCATTCATCGCGGCGGCGCGGCTGGCCCACAGGTTCGCCATGGCGATCTTGCCCTGCTGAAACTGCTGCTGAACATAGGTCGAATCCGAGACCAGGTATTCCGGGTCCATAAATTCGGTCAGCGCCTTCATCACTTCCAGCGCGGCCACACCTTTTTCATTGTTGATATTGGGCATGTTGCCCTCGGCAAAGAACTCGCCGCCTTCACCCAGATAGTTGTTGATGAATTCTTCACCCAGGTTCCAGCCGGTCTTGAAGGTGGCACCGATGGGATATTCCACAACACCCGCCTCATTGATCTTCGCGGCCGCGTCCAGCATCTCGGCATAGGTCGTGGGCACCGCGATGCCGAGGTCATTCAGGATGTCCTCGCGATACATCAGGTGCTGAAGGTTCACCATCATCGCAATCGCATAGGTCTTGCCATCCACCTTGATCAGCTGGTTGGGCTTCAGATGCTGGCCGTATTTCGCAACCAGGTCATCCAGCGGACGGATGGTGCCCGCATTCAACAGCGGCACCATGGTTGAGTTTGCAACGCCACCAATTTGATACAGAGCGGGTTTTGCCGCGAAGGCTTCCGGCTGCTTCTCGCGGAAGTCCTGATCCAGCGAGGCCTGGAAATTTCCGCATTCCGCCATCGCATCCGTCACCGCCTTCCAGGCTTCGAACCCGGCGGACAGCGATTTCAAAGGTGTTGTGTTTTCATAGGCACATTCGGCCCATGCTCCGGTTGCCATCACCGACAAAGCGCCGGCCAATGCAAGTTTCTTGAACATCAGAAATGTCTCCCTGTTTTATCAGGTCCGCCGTCGACACACGGACCATAGTTGTGCCGCAAGCGCGGCAAGTGTCTGAGGGTCAGCCCTCGATACGTTTGCCATCTTCGGTGGCTTCGAAAGTGTGGCAAATCTCTTTCGGAACCGAGATCGAGACCATGTCCCCAATCTCTGCCCGGAAGGTCTTGTCGGATTTCACCGACACCAGCGCGCCGTTGATGCGCACGGAAATCATCGTCGCGTCGCCCAGCAGCTCAAGCGTATAGATCGGCGCGTTGATCTGCCCCTGCCCGGTCTCGGCCAAGGCGGCATCTTCGGCGCGAAAGCCAAGCGTGACGGGGCCGTCGGGAGCGTTCAGGCCGGGGATTTCGGTGTGTTGTGCCCGGAACGTGCCGCCCTTTACCTCTCCATCCATCAGGTTCATGGCAGGTGAGCCGATAAAGCTGGCGACAAACGTGTTGGCCGGGGTGTCATAGATCTCGGTCGGGCTGCCCACCTGCTGCACCACACCTTTTTTCATCACGACGACCCGATCCGCCAAGGTCATCGCCTCGATCTGGTCATGGGTCACGTAAATGGTGGTGGCAGCCAGATCGTGGCTCAGGTTCTTGATCTGCGCGCGGGTCGAGACCCGCAGCTTGGCATCCAGATTGGACAGGGGTTCGTCCATCAAGAACACTTTGGGCTTGCGGACGATGGCCCGCGCCAGCGCCACGCGTTGCCGTTGCCCCCCCGACAGGGCGGCCGGTTTTCGGTCCAGAAAGTCCAGAAGCTCGACCCGTTCGGCAGCCTGCATCACGCGCTCGTGGTGGGTGGACGGGTCATTGCCGCGCACTTTCAGCGGAAAGCGGATGTTCTCATAGACATTCATGTTCGGATAAAGTGCGTAGCTTTGGAACACCATCGCCACGTCGCGGTCCTTGGGTTCTTTGTCGTTCACCCGCTCTCCGTCAACGATAATGTCGCCTTCGCTGGCATCCTCCAACCCGGCGATCATCCGCATCGTGGTGGTCTTGCCGCACCCGGACGGGCCCAGCAGGACCAGAAATTCCTTGTCTGCGATGGTCAGGTCAAAATTATCGACACCGACAAAGGCGCCCCAGCGTTTGCTGATGTTGCGCAGTTCGATTTCTGCCATAAGGCCAACCTCCCACCGGGTTTTGCATACGAATGCAAAAAGGTTAGACTTTGCTGCGACAATTTGGCAAGCTAATTTTGCATTCGTATGCAATGCCAGGCGCAACCCGCTGTAAAGAGAGAGAAATGCAAGACCTTCAAGCCGCCAAGGACATCGTCCGTCGCCATCACGCCGATCTGATCGCACCGGGAATCACCGCCGAAGACGCGCTCGCCGCGCATACTGGTCCCGACTACCTCTGGCGTGGGTTCCACCCGTTCGGCGCGCTTCGATCGGCGCAGCAGGTCGCCCGTCAGTTCTGGACGCCGCTGAAGAGCAGCCTGACCGCGATGCAACGGCGCGAAGATGTCTTTTTCGCCGGGCGCAACCAGATGGATGGGTTCAACGGCATATGGGTGGTTTCGATGGGGCATCTGATGGGGTTGTTTGACGAACCGTTCCTAAACATCCCGCCAACCCACAAGATCACAATGCTGCGCCATTGCGAATTCAACCGGGTCGCGGATGGCAAGATCGTCGAAACGGCGATGTATTTCGACCTGCCCCACCTGATGGTGCAAGCCGGTTTTGACCCCTTCCCCGGACAGACCGCCGCGCAACTGGTGCAACCGGGTCCGCAAACCCATGATGGACTACTTCTCGCGCCGCAGCCCGCCGACGAGGGCGCGGCAACGCTTGCCGTTATCAACCGCATGATCGGTGATCTGGGGCAATGGAACAGCGGGTTGAGCCTGGAAGACGAACTGCGTCAGACCTGGGCCGAGGACATGCTGTGGTGGGGACCCACCGGCATCGGCGCGACCTATACGATCCCGCGCTATGCGCGGCAGCATTCAGGGCCGTTCCGCGCGGCCTTCTCGGATCGTTCAAAAACCACCCACATCGCTCGGTTGGCCGAAGGTCATTATGGCGGCTTCTTCGGCTGGCCCAATTTCACTGCCCGTCTGACCGGCGATTTCATGGGCCATGCCCCCACCGGCGAAACCGGCGAGTTCCGCGTGATCGACATTTACCGTCGCGACGGCGACAAGCTGGCCGAAAACTGGATCTTCATCGACCTTCTGCATTTCTGGAAAGGCCAAGGTGATGACGTGCTGCAACGACTGGCTGACGGAGATCTGTGATGATCGACGCCCACCATCATCTTTGGGACCTGTCTGCGGTACATTACCCGTGGTTGATGGCCAAAGGAACGCCACGTTTTTTCGGCGATCCCGCCCCCATCCAGCGCAACTATCTGTTGGAGGAGTTTCGCCGCGATGCCGCCGCGCAAGGGGTCACTGGGTCCGTCCATATTCAGGTCGGTGCCGAAGATGGCTGGGCCGAGGCGCAATGGGTGCAGTCCGTGGCAGATGCCAATCCAGACTGGCCGATGGCGCAGGTCGTCTTTTGCGATCTGACCGCGCCTGACCTTGGACATCAGCTTGACCGGTTCCAAACCCTCTCAACCCTGCGCGGCGCCCGCCAGATCGTCGGTCGCGCGCCGGGCGAAGACGCCATGACCGGCACCAACACACTGCTGGACGACCCCCGGTTCGCAGACGGCCTGCGCGAATTGGGACGGCGTGGGCTGAGCTTCGATCTGCAATTGATCCCGGAACTGATGGAAAACACCGCCCGCGTGCTGGAAACCGCCCCCGACACGCAGATTGCCCTGTGTCATGCAGGCAGCCCGCATGATCGCTCAGTGATAGGGCTCGCCGACTGGGCACAGGCATTGCGCCACCTGTCCGCCCTGCCCCATATCACCTGCAAACTGTCCGGGCTTGGAATGTTCAAACATGACTGGAGACCCGCGGATTTCCGGCCCATCATCGAGGTTTGCCTTGACCAATTCGGCCCGGATCGCTGCATGTTCGGCTCTAACTTCCCGGTCGACAGCCTGTATTCCGATTACGAAACCCTGTTGCGCGCGCATGCGTTTCTGGTGCCCAAAGCGCATCACGAACAGGTCTTTGAAACCGTCGCGCGTCGGTTCTATCGGCTGGACGGCTGAAGGCTTGGGAATCGCGCACAGTGTTTGCGATGTTGCGCGTGCAACAAGGTTTTTGGCTGATTGATTTCCATGAATCGGCCAATAATTCAGTACGCAGCATTTCGAATTTTCAACACCTGCAGTGCGGACACACCTTCTGTTCGATCTGGGCTGCAGAACGCAAACTGTAGACATTGTTTACGCGCGGCTCACCGACCACGTTATGCGCGCGCTCAACCCCCCTAGTGATGAGCGTTGGAGCGACAGAACGCAGCCGTGCGCTTGGGCCATATCGTTTACAATGGTCAAACCCAGACCCGCCCCCGGTTGCTTTGCGTCCAATCTACCGCCACGTTTCAGAACGGAAGATATCTCAGCGTCCGGAATGCCGGAGCCGTCGTCATCGACGGACAGGAACGCGTGCGAGCCATCCTGCCCAGCCCGCACGCAGATACGACTTTCCGACCATTTCATCGCGTTATCAAGCAAGTTGCCCAGAAGCTCGGTCAAATCAAACTCATCAAAGGGTGCATACAAGGTCTCAGGCACTTCGATATCCCATTGAATGTGCTCGGCCCCGGGTTGGCGGCTCAGGGCGCGATGCAGACGGGTGGCAATCGGGTGAATAGCACAGCGCCGCCGTCTCTGATGGCTGTCGCGGCTCTGCGCCAGCTCACGCTCGACCGTGTGTTGAATGCTGGTGATTTCCGACATCAATTCGTCGGCGAGCGCGTCGTTCCCGCCACGGCGCAACTTGCGTTCGACTCCGTGCATGATCGTCAGCGGTGTTTTCAAACCATGCGCCAGATTCCCGGCGCGCGATCGGGCGCGTTCAAGCGCCTCTGCATTTGCATCCAGAAGTTGGTTCACTTCTTCAACAAGCGGCAGAACCTCGGACGGATAATCCGATGACAACCGCACTTTGGGCGATTTGCTGACACCGCCAATTTCTGAACGAATTTTTTTCAGTGGGTTCAGCCCAAGTTTGACCTGAACCCAACCCGCCGCGAACAGAAACAGGCCCAATATGGCCAGCCAAATAACAGAGTTGGTAAAAAATCCTGAAACCGACAGATCCAGGTCTTCGCGGTCAATGGCAATCGCCAGAAAGACCTCTCGCTGGGTGGCGCCCTCTCCGATCGTGACCACCCAACTCGCGACGGCGACCGCATCGCCAGTCCCGGTGTTGACGTTGGCATACGAGATGACCCCCGGCGCATCCGGGCGATCCAACGCCAAAGGCGCCGCCCAGAACGAAGGCGACAGAACGGGGTCTTTGTCATCAACTTGGATTTGCCAGTAATAACCAGACAAGGCCTGATTGAACCGGGGGTCCGATATGGGCGTCACTTCAACTTCACCGTCGGCGCTTACGCCAATGTTGCCGGTCAAAAGCAGGAGGTAAGTCTCCAACTCATCGCGCGCCCGGTCTTCGAAATACAGCCGGAACAAGAAGTTGAACACGATAACCGTCGCCACCAGCGCCAGAGTGGTCGTGATGGCAGCCGCCAGTAACAGACGCAGGCTTAATGACATTCTCATTGAGGATCTTCAGCGATCATATAGCCAAACCCGCGTCGTGTTTCGATCACATCGCTCCCAATTTTGCGGCGCAAACGCCCTACCAGGACTTCAATTGCATTGCTGTCGGGCTCCTGATCTCGGAAGTAGATGTTTTCGGCAAGCTCCTCTTGCGCAACCACCTGACCACGATTGTGCATGAGGTAATTGAGAAGCCGGTACTCCAAAGGTGTGACCTTCAACGGGCGCCCGTCGATGGACACGCGCATCTGCCTGAGGTCAATGCGCAGCGGTCCGGCTTCCAATGTCGTTGTTTTCTGCCCGCTTGAACGCCGCAGCAACGCGCGAAGGCGTGCGATGAGTTCTTCCATCTGAAAGGGCTTTCCCAGATAGTCGTCCGCGCCTGCATCAATGCCTTCGACCCGTTCGTTCCAGTTTGCCCGAGCGGTCAGCAAAATAACCGGCATATCCTGGCCTTCATCACGCCAGCTACGCAGAACCGAAAGCCCATCCCGTTTGGGCAGACCAATATCAAGGATCGCCGCAGCATAGCTTTCGGTGCTGCCGAGAAACCAGCCTTCTTCCCCGTCCCGGGCGATCTCGGGGACAAGGCCTTCGCCTTTCAGAACATCGGCAATCAGTTCCGCAATCTTTTGTTCATCTTCGACGATCAGAATACGCATTCAGCACTTCCGCATGCTTGTGACTCGGCCGGATTTGGCGTCAACGGTCACCGAAATCACGGCGCCAGACGACCCAACAATCAACACGTTGAAGGTCGGTCTGGTCCCGTTCTCGGAAAACCCTACATGTAAAACTTTCCCGGGGTGTTTGGCGCGAACGTTGCTTAGCACTTCGCGCAACGGTCGCGCGTCACCACGCGAAATGGCGCGTTGTGCACGTTGGTAATCCCGGCGCGATATCTGGGCGTCCCCTGAAATCGCAGATCGTTTGCATTTGCCGGGTCCGCTAGGGCCACTCGGCTGCGACCCACCGCTGCCATTTGGACCAGTTGGACCGCTTGGACGGCTTGGACCTGAAGGGGCGCTCGCTCTGCTCACTGGGCTAGGGCGGGAAGCCGGTGACGCCGGACTTGGGGGTGTTGCCCTACTGGCAGGCGACGGTGGCGATGAACTTGAAGCCGCTCTGGCCATGCTTAATCCAGCTAAGCTAGGGGCGATATAGGCGCCGGCCGCGCCCAAACCCAGACGCTTCAAAGCCTCGCGGCGTGATATGCGATTGTTGCGTTTCATTGCGCCGCAACCTTTGAAGCGACCGGCAGGATCAGACGCGCCTCGGCCAAACCACGCATCAACTGCTCGCAATCGGTGGTGATCTGATCTGCGGGGACATCGGGAAAGGCTGCTGCCAGAAGGGACACGACTTCGTCGAGATCGGTCGGCTCTCCCAGCAGTCGCCAGATCGCAGTCGAGACCGGGTTCAATCGAAATATGGCCAAACCTGTGCCATCTGCAAGAAAACTGTCGTTGCCCGCCTGCGTCTCGGTCACGTTCGTTGCCTGAACATACTGCCGAACCGCCGCGAATTCGGGGGTGGATTGGCCAATCTGGTTTAACGGCGCTTGGCGATCATCCTGTGCAAGTTCTGCAAACCGGGTCGCCGGGAGCGATTTCAAATCGGAGTGACCCGAGAGGTATTCTGCCGCAGCCTCACCACTGTGATAGCTCAACCGATAGATCGGAAGGTGTCGCGTGATCACGTCGATCGATTTCAGGATCGCGCCAGCATGTCGTGTGCGGGCAAAGTTCTGAGAGATCAGGCTTTCCAGCGCATCCTCGCGCGCCATGGGGGCGAGGACTGGTTCGACCGGATCATCCTGCCGATCAAGCACCACCATTGCGCCAAGCGGCAATGTTTCTCCATGTGGCGCTATCTGAGCGTCCAAAAGATACTTGTATTGTCGATTTGACGGGCCACGATCCTGACCCACCCACGCGTGAAAAGCATCGCTGAAGTCTTTCGGAACGGGAAGGCGAATACGTGGCGGTGCCCCATTCGCAATACCAAGACAAGTCTGATTGCTTGCATCAATTCGCACGGGCAAGAAGTCGTCCGTGTAAAGCTGCCGACCAAGCCGCGCCAGCGCAATGGCAAGCGTGCTCTTGCCCGCGCGCCGCGCATTGGGGAAGACAACCAACCGTCCATCGAAATTGACAGCCGCGGCGTGTAGGCAAAGCAATTCAGGCTCGGACCGCAGACGTTCCCAAGCCGTTTCCGCCACGAGATCACAGACGGTATTGACTGAGTCCCAAATCCGAACGTCGGATGGCGCGTCTTCGGTCATCAACGACCACCGACCGTCATCCGCTGGCCTGATTGTCACAAATGGTGGGTTTTGGGGCTGTGTCGCGGAAATCTGATGAGGCCACGCGGACAATACCTCCGATACCATCGTCTCTAAAGGCGCCGCGTTTTCAAGCGCGACGGAGTGATTCAAACCTTCAAAATTCAGATATCGCGTATTTGCCACGTTTCAATCCTGAGCTGGTTCCGCTCATCCTACTCAATTTCCAACGTGCCCTAAAGCAGTCCGGTCTGCCAGCAAATGAATTGCAAGCAGACCCGGTGTTTCGAATGAGATATTTCCGACTTAGCTTCGGCTACAAACCGAAACTCCATCATCGCGCGTAACGACTGTGCCGCCGGAGTCTCTGCACTCGCTTGGCGTCATCGACTTGCTGGGACTGCTTGGGCCGCTTGGGGATGTCGGAGACGACGTTGAGCTTGGTGAAGAGGAGCTTGACGAGCTCGAAGGTCGGCTGGTGGCCGAGGCACGGCTTACTTTCGAGGCCGGGCTTGATTTCGAGGCCGGGCTCGCCGCCGAAGCTGGGCTGGCGGATGAAGACGAACTGGCAGCATGTGCCGCAGAAAGTGTGGTCAATGTGGGCGCCACATAGGCGGCCACAGCCAGGCCACCGATGGCAGTGAATGCCTTGCGGCGGGAAAGTACTTTGTCATTTTGCTTGGTCATTTGTTCTATCCTTCAGTCTCGGTTCTGGCACATTTGGGTTCGCACCTCGAAACCAGACTAGCGAATGCACGCCTTCAACTGGCTGAACTGGATTGTCAGTGTTTTGTCATGTTCAAAACGAGAAGGGCTGGCATGCATCTGCTGCTCATTTCGGGGTCCAAACCGACGCTTTCGATGCCTCTTCGAATATGCTTCCGTATTGGTCAGACCACGTTTGGGCGGTTCGGCTATTGCTGGGTTATACAACGATGGACAGCACTGTTCGGTCACTTGGTGTCGCGTTAGTGGTCGCCTTAGCGATCGCGGAGGCCATTCAGCTTTTACGCCAGAGGGTCGTCTTCATGGGCGGTCCATCTATTTGAACTGGCTGCTGTGCGTCGCGGTTTCTGACCACCGCCGAAATCTATACTTCTTGCTGATATTTGCATCTGAACCAGGGCGTCTATTGATAACCGGTTGGAAGATACCTCGAAGGCGCAGCAAGCGCCAAATCACTTGATTTGGTACGAAATTGGGTTTCTTCCCGGCAATAGTCCCAAATTTTGCAGGCCAAAAACGATCCAGATAGGACGGCACGTTTGTGGAAGTCTGCTGGGGTGGTAGTCTTGAGCTAGCCAGTCTCGGTCTGATTTTCCTGTTTTTTAGAACAGGGAAATTTCACCTCATGTTCAGGAAAAACGCGACCCCGAGCAGCGAAGGATCGTGACGGGTTTTATGGGTCAGGTGAAACTGACAACGCCCATGTCTGGCAATACCGAGGGGTCAACAGCCGCCACGGCAACCGCATGCAAGAATTGGCGCTTCACCCGACGGTCAAGCCGGTGCAGAGGATTGCCGATGCTATCCGGGATGTGTCAGGCCGGGGCGATGTCGTCCTCGACGTCTTTGGCGGATCTGGCTCAACGCTGGTCGCAGCGGAAAAACCCGGCCGGAGAGCTTATCTTTGCGTAATTGATTGCATCTATTGTGATCACATTCTGGCGCGGTCGGAGGCCTATGCAAATGACGACGCCGAACCGGTGCTCTGCGGGTGACCACAAGCAGAGCAGGTTCAGGCGGCTGCACAACGACAAAAGACAAAACACCTCTTCCCTGCGTCAAGAGAACTACGGATTATGAGGTCGGCAATGGCAAGCCACCGGCAGATGAGTGGGTTCAGACAGCAATATTGACTTCAAAACAGGCGAAGCACGGATACAAGGGCCAATGATGAGGAGGATGTGGTCGAGCTTGAAAAATGGCAAACGCAAGGGGCCAAGTGGGCGCAGGAGCTTGTCGAAATCGACAGGGATTTGGAAACTGAAGAAGTTGAAAGTACGCGCGCAATCCTTCTCGACGATAATACGCACGCCCAAAAAATGCTGTGCTCGCTTGATCCGTTGCTAGAGGCAATCGGGTACTGGCAGGGGCGCCGACGATTAACCCGTTGCGGTGGCCGCATACCTGCCAGCGGGTTGGAAGATTCATTCCCTGCGGAATGCGTAGATGACAGGTGTGCGAACAATTTTGGGCTTTCGCGGCGACGTACCAAAGGCGGCTGTGTTCTGCATGGCTGCTCTTAACGATAGCTGCGGCGAAGGGCTGAAACGAGCCCAAAGATGAAGCCTCAGGTTCTCGCTGCGTGCGATCACAGCACGAAGAATGCTGCACTTTACCAAACAGGTCTTTTGCGGTGGGGCGGAAATTGCGGACACTCGTGAAGTTTCAGCAAATCTGAGTCCACGAATGAGCAGTCGTATTTTCGCGGATGGTTCGCCTGCTTTGAGCGCTTAGAAAGCTTGTTTCGCTCATTTTTTCCGCTTCATCAAAGTTCATCACGCCAAGGTGGATTTGCACCAGCTCGGCCGACATTGATTGCAGCGACTTGCGCCCCGAAACCAATTGCTTTTGCGACGTCATTTTCTGACACCGTCTGAATTGCGGTTTTGGTAAGCAGACCTGCTTCAGACAGGCTTGCAAGGACACCAGCATTGAACGTGTCACCGGCTCCGACCGTGTCGACAACATCAACCTTCTGACTGGCAACAAAGATAGATCGCCCATCTGGCAACCATGCTTGCGCCCCAGAACTGCCCCGCGTCAAGATCACGATGGAGGGCCTAAATTCCTGTAGTTGCGCGACTTTCGATTCGAGCGAGTCGGCATTTTGAAAGATCCAGTTCAAGTCTTCATCCGAGACTTTTACAATATCTGCCAAGCCGAACAGCCGCTCAAGGCGGCCCCGAAATACCCGTTCATTCTTGATGAAACTGGGCCGGATGTTGGGGTCGATCATCACAACACAATTACGCTCAAGCGCTACAGCGAGTTGCGCGTAGGTTTCGGCACCCGGATCACAGGCCAGGCTGATCCCGCCGAAATACAGGGCGGAAACATCTCTGATTTTTTCAGGCAGATCATGTGGTGCAATCATCCGACCGGCAGAGTTTTCGTCGAAAAATGAATACGACGCGTGGCCATCGGACAGCTTTACAAACGCAAGGGTAGATGGACGATCCGACCGAATGACATATCGGGTGTCGACATTGCTGGCCCTCAGATCGGACATAAGTTGATGGCCAAACATATCTGTTGATATTCCGCTCAAGAGACCTGTTCGACACCCAAGTCGGCCCAAACCAATGGCCGTATTGAATATCGCACCACCTGATCGTGGCACGTAGCCATCGAAACCCTGAACCGTTTGCTCGGGGATCATGTCGATAAGAGCTTCACCACAACAAAGGATCATAGGATTTCCTCAATGAACATGGGGCGAATTCCAGTAGCACGTTCTGCATTGTGAATATGGGTCATGACTTAGGTTTCGAGATAGGTTGCGATCGCCGCTTCCAACCCCTCGTCCCAAATCAAGCAGAGCCACCGGCCGAAACCATCCGCAAAACGAGGCTCCTCAGCGAGCTCCCCGTAGAATTGGCTCATCTCAAGCCATGCTCTTGGATTTGCGCGAGCTTCCAAAGCCTTCACATTCAAGTCGTCCCAGTTTGGATCATTGGGCTCAATTCTGCTGCCATCTCCACGTGTGCCTTCGCACATACGTGCCCAGGCCGCTTCAACCAGGGTAAGCCCTTCGATCGGAGTGCCTTTCGCCAGACCTTCACGGATAGACGGGATAACAAAGCCCGGATGACGGGAGGACCCGTCGAAGGCCACCCGACGGGTTGTGTCGATGATCTTGGGGTTCGAGAACCGCTTTTGGACCAACCCGACATATTCTTTTGTGGCCATGCCCGAGACTGGATTGACCAGCGGAGCGATTTCTTCATGCGCGACTTTGGCAAAGAACCGGCTGATCAGATCGTGTCTCATGCAATCTGCAATCGTCTTGACCGAGAGCACTTCGCCCGGAACTGCGATCACCTGATGCCCACCGTTCAAAATTCTGATTTTCATCGTTTCGTAACTGTGGACATCGTCCGTAAAGGTCGCGCCGACATTTTCCCAGTTCGGGCGTCCAGCGCAAAAGTCATCCTCCATCACCCATTGCCGGAAGCTTTCATGGGTCACAGGCGCCATATCATCAATGCCTAGTTTATGCGCCAATGCCAGCTCGTTGGGACCGGTTGCCGGTACAATGCTGTCGACCATGGAATTTGGAAATGTGCAGTTTGCGTCTATCCAATTTGCCAGATTTGGGTCGGACAGGCGCGCCAACGACACAACAGTTTGGCGCAGCACATCCCCGTTGCCCTGCAGGTTGTCACAGCAAAGGCACGTAAAGGGGCCGACACCGCTTTCGCGGCGCAAACGAAGTGCTGCGACAATTGCTCCGAACGCGGTTCTTGGAGCATCAGGATTGTGAAAGTCGTGGATAATGTCTGGGTGCGTCGGATCAAACCCTTTGGTGGCTGGGTCGATGAAGTATCCACCTTCGGTCACAGTCATCGCTACGATGCGGATGTCTGGCAGAGCCATTCGTTCGATCAGTGCGCCATTGCCCTCCTCAATGGGAAGGTAATCAATCATTGAGCCGATAACTTCAGCAGTCGCGGACAATGGATCCAGTTCAATCAGCGTTGTCAGACAGTCCTGCACCAGCAGCTTTTCCCGCATGTTGGCGTCATATTGACGAACACCCGCGCCAATGATCGCCCAATCAAACGCTTCGCCTTGTTGCATCAGGCGGTGCAGATACCATGCTTGGTGGGCACGATGGAAATTTCCAACGCCTATGTGAACAATCCCGGGTGTCAGCCGCTCACGGTCATAGAGCGGGCGCAGGACGGCCTCGGGGAGTTGGTTAAGTGTAGCGTTGTTTAGGTTCATAAGATCGGTTTCCTGCGCGAGATCTTCCATCAGCTCATCCAGTTTCCGCCATCGACATTATAGGTCTGTGCAACGATGTAATCGGCGTCTTGTGAGGCGAGAAATATCGCCATCCCAGTTATGTCTTCGGCCTGTGCAATGCGCCCGAAGGGGACGGCTTCGCCAACTTCTTTTTTCTTTTGCCCCAGTGCCTTGCCCTCATACTTGGCAAATAGGGCATCAACGCCGTCCCAGTGTTCGCCGTCCACAACCCCCGGGGCGATCGCATTCACGTTGATCCCATGCGCGATGAGGTTCAGTCCGGCGGACTGGGTCAAACTGATGACAGCAGCCTTTGAGGCGCAATAGGTGGCAACAAGGGGTTCGCCCCGACGCCCTGCCTGACTGGCCATGTTGATGATTTTGCCCTTAATACCTTGCTTGATCATTTGACGTGCAACGGCCTGTAGTGTGAACAGGGTTCCGGCAACATTGACCTCAAAAACCCGCGCATATTCTTCACGCGTGATATCAACGATCGGCGCAGCAGTGAACAATGCAGCGTTGTTGATCAGAATGTCTATCTGACCGAACACCGACACCGTTTTGAGAATGGCGGCGTCGATGCTGTCTTGTCGGGTGACATCCATTTCAACGGCAAATGCAGTGTCACCGATCTCGGCTGCAGCGTCACGCGCCCGTTCAAGGTCGATGTCCGCAATGGCAACCCGCGCGCCCTCGGCCACATAGGCCTTGGCAAAGGCCAACCCGATCCCCCGGGCGGCCCCTGTTATCAGTGCAGATTTGCCTGCCAGACGGCTCATTCGACCCGCAGCCCTTGTGCGTCGAATTTGTGAATCTGGTCCGCTTGCGGGGTCAGGTATATTTCGTCCCCGTGCTTCACCGAGATATCCCCGTTGATACGAACCGTGATTATATCCGCAAGCCCGGTGTCATGAACGTGGATAAACGTGTCTGACCCAAGGTGTTCCGCAACACCCACGGTTCCTTTCCAGGCGCCCTCAGTCATGCTGACGTCAGTATGCTCTGGACGGATACCGATGGTGTGCGCCCCCAGTTTTTCAGCTTCCGGACCGGAAAAGATGTTCATCTTTGGCGAGCCGATGAAGCCTGCCACGAACACATTTTGAGGTTTGTGATACAGATCCAACGGCGAGCCGACCTGCTCGATCACACCGGCCTGAAGAACGACGATCTTGTTGGCCATTGTCATCGCTTCAACCTGATCATGCGTCACGTAGATCATGGTGGTCTGCATGCGTTCATGCATCTCGCTGATTTCAAGGCGCATACCGACCCGCAATGCAGCGTCAAGGTTCGACAGAGGTTCGTCGAACAGAAATGCCGAAGGGTCTCGTACGATAGCGCGTCCAATCGCGACCCGCTGACGCTGACCACCGGAAAGCTGCCCCGGTTTGCGGTCCAGATAGTCGTTCAGGTTCAAAGACGACGCAGCGGCTTCGACACGCTTGTCAATCTCGTCCGGCGCCATTTTTTCCATCCGGAGTGGGAATCCGATGTTCTTGCGCACCGTCATATGCGGATAAAGTGCATAGGACTGGAACACCATGGCCAAACCACGTTTCGAAGGCGGGACCTCGGTCACGACCTCACCGTCGATCTCGATGTTACCGGATGTTAGATCCTCAAGACCCGCAATCATGCGCAGAAGCGTGGATTTCCCGCAGCCGGACGGACCGACAAATACGGCAAATTCTCCGTCTTCAATGGTCAGGTCCAACGGAGGGATGACTTCGACGTCACCGAACTTCTTGGATACTTGATCGAGTACAATACGTCCCATGATCTTTCCTTATTTCACAGCGCCGAAGGTCAAGCCTTGGACAAGTTGTTTCTGGCAGAACCATCCTAGGACAACGATTGGTCCGACGGCTGCGGTTGAGACTGCTGAAAGGCGTCCAAAGAACAGACCTTCTGGCGCGCGGTTGCCTTCAATGAGCTTGGAGAGTGTGGCCGCGTCGATGGTGGTAAGGCGAACCGTCCAGTAGGCTTCGTTCCAGCAAAAGATGAAGACCAGAAGCGCGGTTGACGCGATGCCGCCCCAAGCAAGGGGTACAAGGATCTCTTTGATCTCGCCCCAAGTGTTGACGCCGTCCATCTTGCCCGCTTCGATGATATCCTTCGGGATTTCCTTGAAGTAGGTGAACAGCATCCAGATTGCGATTGGCAGGTTGATCAGACACAGCACAGTGATGACCAGGATATGCGTGTCATAAAGCCCGACGCCTTTGGCAAGAAAGATCATCGGATACAGGACCGCCGCTGCGGGAAGCATCTTGGTCGACAACATCCACATCAGAACGTCTTTGGTCGCACGACTTGGGTTGAACGCCATCGCATAGGCAGCAGGGACGCCAACTACCAACGTAAATGCTGTCGCCGATACGGCCGAGATGACAGAGTTACGGGCGAAGCGCCAATAGTCATAGTTCTCGGTCATGTTGAGATAGTTCTCAAGCGTTGGGGTGAAGAAGAATAGGAACTCAGGCTTCACCGCGTCGGCGTCTGTTTTGAAGCTTGTCAGAACCATCCAGAAGATAGGGAAGAAGAAAAGCAGTCCGACAGCCCAGGCCAAAACGGGCCGTCCATAGGTGCTGAATTTCGAGGATTGTGCAACGATTGCCATGATCTAGCCCTCCTATTCCATCAAAGTCTTGCCAACCATACGCAGCAGAAAGATCGCGACGATGTTGGCGAGGATTACGGCGAAGATGCCGGTGGCACTGGCTGCGCCGATATTGTTGTTGGCGAATTCACCGATCAGATAGGGCAAGTTCTTGTTCCCGTTGCCCCGGCTCACGATTTCAATTTCCGCATACAACGACAGGTGAAAAATCGCTTGGATCATCACCACGATGGCAATCGGGCGGCCCAGATGCGGCAATGTCAGAAACCGGAACTGCGACCAGGTGCTTGCGCCATCCAGAACTGCAGCTTCTTTTTGTTGCTGGTCCTCGGATTGGAGCGAGGTCATGAAGATGAGGACCGCAAAAGGCGTCCATTGCCAGGTCACCATCATGATCACGGCGATGGCCGATGTTTGGGTCGCGCGGAACGAAACCGGTTCGAATTCTGGCCAAAGCGAGAAGAAGCCGCCGAGAACGGGCATCTGTCGCAACCCATCCATGATTTCGTTTATTCCAGCAACTGCGATCCCCTGCAAACCCAGGACAGGATCAAGGATCATGTTGATCCAAAGCACTGCATTAACCGCAGGCATTACGAAGAACGGTGAGATCAGCAATACCCGGACAATCCCTTGTCCCGGGAAGGCCTTGTTGATCAGAACCGCAATCAGCACACCTAGAATGACGGTCAGAAACAGGATGCTGCACACGATGAAGAGGCTGTTTTGGATGGCGAGCAGGAAGTCTTTGGATTTCAGAACAAATTCATAGTTTCCGAACCCACGCCAGTTGCTCAGACTCGGTGACGTCCATTCCGGGCGGCGAAGGCTATTCAGCACATACCGGATGAACGAGAAGTAAAGCGTCATCCCAAGTGGGATAAGCATCCAAACCAAAAGCAGAAGTACCGCTGGAGTTTGAAGAAGCCTAGGAAGCTTTCTGTCAGACATTAGTCTATCCTCCTAGCAAAACGAAGCCATCGCTCTGCTTGTGACGTGTTAGTCGCGAATGTTTGGACTTAAAGTACCGCGGGGTCGTTGTTTCAACAAATGCGGTCAAGTGGTCAGAGGGCCCGGCGAGAGCAGGCCCTCCTTATTTTACGGTTACTCGTAATAACCAGCTTCTCGCATGATCGCATCAGCTGCAGCTTGCGATGCGGCCAGCGCATCCTCTACCGACTTAGCGCCGGACAATGCAGCCGCCATTTCCTGAGCGACAGCCGAACCTACTTCCGGGAATTCCGGGATCGCGGCGAACTGAACACCAACGTAAGGTTTCAGGTCAGTTGCCCCTGGTGCGGCGCTTTCAATCGCGGCCAGTTCGGCAGCTGCAAAACCCGCTGCGGCCTGAAATTCAGGGATCGCATAAGTCGAAGCACGCTGACCGGTCGGAACAGAACCCCAACCGAAGTCCGGGTGGTTGCCAACGGCTTTCACATAGTCTTTCGAGGTTGCCCACTCGATGAAGTCACCGGCAGCTTCAGCGTTCGGGGACCCGGCTGGGATCGCCATTGCCCATGCCCACAGCCAGTTGGCCCCAACAGGGTTGCCAGCGTTCGGCGACTGAGCGTAGGCGACACCGTCGACTTCAAGGAACGAAGCTGCGATCGTCGCGTCGATCCACATGCCACACTTACCTTCGTTATAGAGCGCAAGGATCTCGTTGAACGAATTGCCTTCTGAACCCGGAGGTCCGTAGTTGCCAAGCAGGTCAACGTAGAAGTTGATCGCAGCATTCCATTCGGCGCTGTCCAGAACAGGCTTCATGTCGGCATCGAACCAAGCGCCACCGAACGAGTTAACGACCGTGGTGATGAACGCCATGTTGTCGCCCCAGCCCGGCTTGCCGCGCAGGCAGGCGCCGTAAACGCCATTATCAGGATCGTGGATTGCAGCCGCGGCGGCTTTGATGTTGTCCCAACTGTCGTTGTCGGCAATGGTCACACCGGCTGCGTCGGCAAGGTCCTTGCGGTACATGACCATCGACGATTCACCATAAAACGGCGCGGCATAAAGCGTACCTTCATGCGACAGACCGTTGCGCATTGCGGGCAGGATGTCGTCCACATCGTATTCAGCGCTGAAGCTCAGTGGTTCGATCCAACCAGCTGCACCCCAGATGGGTGCCTCCTGCATGCCGATGTTGATGATGTCATACTGACCACCACCAGTTGCGGTGTCCGACGTGACCTGTTCGCGCAGGACGCCTTCTTCCAGAGAGACCCAATTGAGTTCGACCCCGGTTTCCGCTGTATAGGCCTCGGCGACCTTTTGCATGTTGATCATGTGACCGTTGTTCACGATCGCGATTGTCAGGCTGTCGGCGGTCGCGGCAGCTCCCCCCAAAAGGGCAATTGCGCTAGCTGCGCAAAGTGCATTCTTAAAAGACATCCGGGTTCCTCCCTAGATAGGATGTTGAGCGTAAACGCTACCAACGATTATTACTTCGCGTCAATCATGTTTTTTACTCGCGTAAATTTTACAATCAAAGGTTAATCTTATCAGGGATTTACGCGGAGCCGCGCATGACAAGCTTACCCTCAAATAGAATTTCCTCGCGCTTTTTGGGTCGTTCTCTAGAATCGACCAAGGACAAAACCGTCTCGACACTTTTTGCGGCGATGGCCTCATAATCCTGCGAAACTGTAGTCAAACTTGGACATGTAAAGCGCGAGAATGGGTGATCATCATGTCCTGCAATTCTAAGAAAAGAATCCGCTTCTAAGCCGACCTTCAAACCGTTCTCAAATGCAGCCGACAGCAAACCTATTGCGAGTCGGTCGTTTGAACATAAAATCGTATTTGAGGGCAGCCGCTGGTTTGTCAGGACCCGTGCCCCGTCGCGAAAACCGATTTCTTCAAAGTTCCACCCCTGCCCATTAACCTGAATCAGATGTGGCTCATGCCCCAATCGTTCCATTGCTTCCAAATAGGCTGTGCGTCGTTTGTAAGCGTTTGGGTTGATTGGTGCCTTCATTTCAAAGAATACCGGTGGCTCGCCTGATCGACACAGATAGTCAACAATCAAGCCAATACTTTGATTGTTGTCTGAACCGAAGAACGCCTCGCCAATTCCTTCGAGGTTGGCGTCAAACAACACGGTTGGGACTTCATTTGTGAACTCCGCGACCCGCTCTTCCAGCGATGCCCGACCGAGCGGTGCCAACAACACACCGGCGGGCTTAATGGACCGAAGGCTGTCGAGGTTGGCAAGTTCTTGCTCTGGCCCGCCATGAGAACTGAGCAACAACGGATTATAACCAGCCTCGACGACTAGCCCCTCAATTGTTCGAGCAAACCCGGCGAAAAAGGGATCGGTCAAATTGGGAACCACCAAACCAATGTTCTTAGTCTGACGTCGATTCTGATTGACCGCATAAATGTTCGGCCGATAGTCATATTTCTCTAACGCAGTCTCGATTTTCGCGCGGGTGGACTTCCTAACGCTATCAGGATCATTGAAATACTTCGAAATCGTCGGACGGGAGATTCCGCTAACCGCCGCAAAGTCCTCCATGTTCTTGATTTTTTGATCCGTCATTGGCGAACCCTTCCGTTGCCATCTTGATATTCCTGATTTCCAAGGATGCTCAGAAAACTTATTTCTGTAAAGTTTGAATTTGGCGCGCGTTAATTTATTTCTTACTCGTTCCCCCGATACACGGTGGAGACAGGATGGTCGCAACGTCTCGTCACAGAGTTCACTGGCCGGCTTGGCGACAACAGTTGCGTCGCAGCAAAAACTCTGCCGTAGGCGCAAAGAAAGGCTCCGCAATCAATAGCGTGCCAGAGAAAGTCCGGAAGGTTGCACGTCTCGATGGTCGAAGTAACCGCGGCGAAAGTGAGGTTTGAAATTTGCGCCTCAGACCGACTTTCAATGGCCGCTCTGGTGAAAACCGCCACACAGCCACATTCTCGACACTGTGGGCGTAAAGGTTTTCTGCGTGAGCAATAGCTACACAAGCAAAAGGCGGCTCCCTCCCACATTTGAGAGATGGACCGCTTCAACTAGCAGTGACCACTTTTCTCAATTGCTGACATTCGAAAGAGCAGAGCTGGACCGCAACTGGGCAGGACTTTTCCGACATTCGATTTTCAAACCTTCGCTGCCACAACATCCGTGCGTATGCGCCGCGCGATCGCCGCTGCGACGCCGCGAATATCTCCGAAGCGGTCATTGAAAACTGCGAATGAACCCCGTTCCGAAACCGCACTTTCGCTGCAACCGATGAAACAGATGAGTTTTCTTGCCCTCGCCCGCAGGACTTGAGTGGTGATCTTCAACCGGTCGCTTGTGCTGACGCCTCAAGGTAATGGGCCTCGCTCAAATAGCCGATGTAGTCTGTCCAGCTTTGCGGAATGATACGATCAACCGTGGCAGGCAGTTTCTGGGCCACAGGTTCGGGCATCAAAGCTTCGTGCTTATTCACAACGCCGCCCGCCCGGCAGGAAACGCCTCTTCGAACCGGGAAAGCTCATCCCAGTGGGTTGTTGCGCGATGATCTTCAAGTAACCCGACCCGCGCCAAAAGCCAGCTGCCCGTATCCAGCTTGAGGTAGCCATACGAGGGCATGACAACCAAAACATCGCCGATCTGATCGCGCAGCGCACCATGCGGAGGAATGACAAGCCCGCTGGAACTCTGGACAGGATCGCCTTCCATGAACCAAAAGACCGCCATACATAAAGCTCTTGTCGCGCCAATGTATTGGCTCCGCGAAGCGGCTTGACCAAATTCGCGGGGCAAGGGTTCGAGTCCCCATCAAAGCACAGGATGTTGTAGCGGCGGGTCAATATTTTCCCTAAACTGCATGAAAAACGACCAAATCTGCACACCGCATATCTGCCCTGTGCCGTTTTATTGGTCTATCACCCACCCAAAGGAATACGCGCCATGCAGTTTGGTCTGTCAGAAGAACAGGAGATGATCGCGTCCACTGTTCGCAGCTTCGTCGAAAACGAGATCT
Organism: Aliiroseovarius sp. CAU 1755; assembly: GCF_054482655.1. Lineage (NCBI taxonomy): Bacteria > Pseudomonadati > Pseudomonadota > Alphaproteobacteria > Rhodobacterales > Paracoccaceae > Aliiroseovarius > Aliiroseovarius sp. CAU 1755. Next base: position 578,912 of record NZ_JBTLRH010000002.1, read on the forward strand.
ACCCCCACGAGGACGCCGTAGAGCGCAGCGGCACCGTCCCCTTGGACCTGGGCGAGGAAATCAAACAGAAGTGTATCGATCTCGGCTTTTATGCCTGCAATTTCCCCGAAGAGGTTGGCGGCGCGGGTCTTAGCCACCTTGATTTCACGCTTGTGGAGCGCGAGTTGGGGCGCGGCTCAATGGCGCTGACCCACTTCTTTGGCCGCCCGCAGAACATCCTGATGGCGTGCAACGATGAACAACGCGAACGCTATCTGCTGCCCGCCGTGCGGGGTGAACGCATGGATGCGCTGGCGATGACCGAACCGGATGCGGGGTCAGACGTGCGTGGTATGAAATGCCAGGCGATACGCGACGGCGGTGATTGGGTCGTAAACGGGTCCAAACATTTCATCTCGGGCGCAGAGCACGCGGATTTCTTTATCGTCTTTATCGCCACCGGTGTGGATGAAACGCCGAAGGGCCCCAAGAAACGGATCACCACATTCCTTGTGGATCGCGGCACGCCTGGTTTTGAGGTGCGCGAGGGCTACAATTCGGTCAGCCATAGGGGCTACAAGAATTACATCCTGACCTTTGACGATTGCCGTTTGCCCGACGCGCAGGTGCTGGGCGAGGTTGATGGCGGTTTCGCGGTGATGAACGAATGGCTTTATGCAACGCGGCTGACGGTTGCTGCGTTTTCGGTCGGGCGGGCGCGGCGCTGTTTTGACTATGCGCTGAACTATGCCGCAGAACGAAAGCAGTTCGGCCAGCAGATTGGCAAGTTTCAGGGCGTCGGTTTCCAGATCGCTGATATGATTACCGAGATTGACGCCGCTGACTGGCTGACCCTTGCTGCGGCGTGGCGTCTGGATCAGAACCTGCCCGCCAACCGCGAGATTGCCTCGGCCAAGCTTTATGCCTCTGAAATGTTGGCGCGGGTCACGGACACGACGCTGCAAATTTTCGGCGGGATGGGCCTGATGGACGATTTCCCGATCGAGCGTTTCTGGCGCGATGCGCGGGTTGAACGCATCTGGGACGGCACGTCCGAAATCCAGCGCCACATCATCAGCCGCGATCTGCTGCGCCCCTTGGGCGCATAAGACCAAAAACCGATCAGGACCGTCGATGACAACAAAGCTCACCAGACTGCTGCGCCCCAAGTCCATCGCCGTCATTGGCGGCGGCGCCTGGTGTCGGCAGGTCATCCTGCAATCCGAGCGCATGGGTTATGAGGGCGACATCTGGCCGGTGCATCCCAAGGCAGGTGACGTCGCGGGCCACACGGCCTTTGGCCGCCTCCAGGACTTGCCCGCTGCGCCCGATGCCGCGTTCATCGGCATCAACCGGCACGCCACCATTGATGCGGTTCAGGCACTGTCGGCAATGGGCGCAGGCGGGGCGGTATGTTTCGCCTCCGGCTTTTCCGAAGCCGTGGCCGAGGATGAAACCGGCACCGACCTACAGGAACTGCTGATCGCGGCGGCAGGCGACATGCCGCTGCTTGGGCCAAATTGCTATGGTTTTATCAACGCGCTGGACGGTGCGCTTTTGTGGCCGGACCAGCATGGCGCAACACCGGTCGACAAGGGCGTGGCGATCCTCACGCAAAGCTCGAACATTTCGATCAATCTGACCATGCAGCAACGGGCCCTGCCAATTGCGTATATGGTGGCCTGCGGGAACATGGCGCAGACCAGTCAGGCGGAAATTGCAACGGCCCTGGTCGACGATCCGCGTGTGACGGCCATCGGGCTGCATATCGAAGGGTTCAAGGACATCCGCCATTGGGAGGCATTGGCCGCAAAAGCTTATGCAAGAGGCGTGCCGTTGGTCGCGCTCAAGGTGGGGGCCTCCGAACAGGCGCAGGCCGCAACCGTGTCACACACCGCGTCGCTTGCCGGCAGCGATGCGGGCGCGCAGGCGCTTTTGAACCGGCTGGGTATTCCGCGTCTTGCAGCCTTGCCCGATTTCCTTGAGACTTTGAAACTGTTGCACTGCTATGGCCCGCTGCCGGGCGGCAACATCGCCTCGATCAGTTGTTCTGGCGGGGAGGCCAGCCTGATCGCAGATATGGCAGTTGGCACGGGACTGACCTTTCCAAACCTGACGACTGGTCAAAAAAACCAATTGCGCGCTGCACTCGGACCGATGGTCGCACTGAACAACCCGCTGGATTATCACACCTATATCTGGCGCGATACCAAGGCGATGACGCAGGCTTGGTCCGGCATGACTGGGGAGAACATCGACCTGACGTTCTCTATCGTGGACTACCCGACCACCGATGCAACGGACTGGGTCTGCACCAAGCAGGCCGCGTTGAACTTGCGCGCCGCCACCGGCGCACGCTTTGCCATCGCATCGACCCTGCCTGAACTCTTGCCGCTTGATATTGCACAGGACTTGATGGCCGGCGGCGTCGTCCCCTTAATGGGTCTGCGCGAAGCCCTCGCTGCCATCCGTGCTGCCGGTCAGATCGCGCGTCCTGCGACAGAGCCGATCTGCCTGCCGGGATCGGCAACCGCCACGCTGATGCTGACCGAAGCGCAGGCCAAGAAAGCCTTGTCCGAACATGGTTTGCATATCCCGAGGCACTGCACCGTTCAAAGCCCCGACGCCGCCCGCGCAGCCGCCCTGAAACTGACCTCCCCCTTTGCCATCAAAGGCGTCGGGCTGGCGCACAAATCAGAACACGCGGCAGTCCGTCTGGGGATCAGCGCCGAAGATGTGGCAGACGTCGCCGCTGCTATCGGCACACAAGAGATCCTGATCGAAGAGATGATCACCGGCGCAGTGGCAGAGCTACTGGTCGGAGTCCTGCGCGACCCGGCTCATGGTTTTGTGCTGACCCTTGGCGCAGGCGGCGTCCTGACCGAAGTGTTGCGAGACACCGTATCCTTGCTGGTGCCCAGCGCGCCCGAAGACATCCGCTCGGCGCTCGGCACCCTGAAAATCGCCCCGCTTCTCGCAGGCCATCGCGGTCAGCCCGCGGCCGATCTGGATGCGATCCTCGGTGCCGTCGTGGCAATACAGACCTATGTGGTGCAGAATGCCGACACGCTTTGCGAGGTCGAAATAAACCCGCTTCTCTGTACGCCCGACAGGGCGGTCGCAGCGGATGCTCTTATCAGAAAGGCCTGAAAATGGACTCGATCAAAACCCGCCGTGATGGCGCAATTCTTGAGGTGACGCTGGACCGGCCCAAGGCCAACGCCATTGATCTGGCCACCAGCCGCATCATGGGAGAGGTTTTCGCCGACTTCCGCGACGACCCGGGCCTGCGCGTCGCCATCGTGACCGGCGCAGGCGAAAAGTTTTTTTGCCCCGGCTGGGATCTCAAAGCCGCAGCCGACGGCGATGCCGTGGACGGTGACTATGGTGTCGGCGGGTTTGGCGGACTGCAGGAACTGCGCGATCTGAACAAACCTGTCATCGCTGCGGTGAACGGCATTGCCTGCGGCGGCGGACTGGAACTGGCCCTGTCAGCCGACATGATCCTTGCCGCAGACCACGCCACCTTCGCCCTCCCCGAAATCCGCTCAGGCACCGTCGCGGATGCAGCCAGCGTCAAGCTGCCCAAACGCATCCCCTACCACATCGCGATGGAGCTTTTGCTGACCGGGCGCTGGTTCGACACCGCAGAGGCAAAGGGCTGGGGGCTTGTGAACGAAATTGTCCCCGCAGATCAGTTGATGAACCGCGCATGGGATCTTGCCCGCCTTCTGGCCTCCGGTCCGCCGCTGGTCCACGCGGCCATCAAGGAAATCGTGCGCGACGCCGAAGATGCAAAGTTTCAGGATGCCATGAACCGTATCACCAAACGCCAACTGCGCAGCGTCGACACGCTTTATTCCAGTGACGATCAGCTGGAAGGCGCACGGGCTTTCGCAGAAAAACGCGACCCGGTCTGGAAGGGTCGGTAAAGCGGTAAGGTGTTCATGGGCGTAGATGAATAGATCGCAATGAGAGGCGGTCCTAGTTTTTCGACCAGTTTTCAGCCTTGTTGAGGTGGATCAGGGTTTCATTTCAGGCTGCCAGTCTCATTGGTTCTGTTTTGCTGGCATAGGCCTCGTCAGGGGTCAAGATTCCGTGGGGCGAATGTGGGCGTTCGACCTTGTAGTGGGCCAGCCACTTTCCGATGCCAGCCTTCGCCTCCGAGCCTGTCTCAAAGGCGTGCAGATAGACGCATTCGTTTTTGAGTGACCGCCAGAGCCGTTCGATCATGCGATTGTCACGCCACGCGGCTGTGCCAATCCATGATGGTCACGAGTTCGACGTGGAAAGCGGCCTCTGCCACTACCGTGCCCGCCACTATGACCCGGACACAGGCCGCTTCCTGCAATCCGACCCGCTGGGCATTGCCGCAGGCGACATGAACCTTTACGCCTACACGTGGAACGATCCAGCCAACTGGTCGGACCCAAGCGGGTTGACCTCAAGCAATGAGAACAGCCGCTTGACCAGTGGTGTTGCTGGCATGACGCGCTATGCGGGCAAGCAAGTGGGCAAAGGCGCAAAATGTGTTGCCCAAAAAATCGGCACCGCTTTAACGAGTATCGCGAAAAACCTTGCTGCTGGGCGCGACATTTCGCGAGGTGCATTCGTAAATCGTCCAGGATGTCGAACAGGCTTCCGTGCTCAAAAATGTAGGTGTGGAAGCGGAGGGTCCCGTTCTTCCTTCACCGCAGGCACCGAAGTTCTGACCCCCAACGGCAAAGTCGCCATCGAAACCCTGCGCGAGGGCGATATGGTTGTCGCCCGCAACGAAGACACGGGCGTTTCGGGCACCTTCCCTGTAACGGCTCTGATGACCCGCGTAGCGCTGGACACCTATTGGGTTGAGCTTGCACGGGCGGATGGAACGACGACGCGGCTTGGCGTCACGTCCGAGCATCCGATGTTCGTGGTCGGCAAAGGCTGACTGCCTGCAGGCGAGGTTGAGGCGGGGGACAAGATCCGGGATGCGGCTTTGGGGGAACTGCTGGTTCTGTCGGTGGAGGCCGATGATAACCCCCAACGCGTCCACAACCTCGAGATTGCCGACGCCCACACCTACTTCGCCGGAGACCTGGAGGCGTGGGGGCATAATAACAATGCTCCACCCCCCCAACCCTTCAAAGGTTACTGTCAACGGCGAATGCTATACGAGCAACTTCCCTAATGACCACGGCCCGGCTCATTTTCATGTCAGTGGTGGAGGATCACTCGAAACGTCCGCTACTGAATTCATCTTCGGGATCGAATTCTACGACACGCCAGGGTCCGAGACCTTCGCCGTCACGGGTGATGACTTCGCCGCCCGCCAGCTCTAGCGCGTATCCGCTTGCCATCCACTCATCGTGGCCCACGAAGTTTATTGGGCAAATCAAATCCATATGACGCAGAATAGTTCACGCGAAAGAGCGCAATGGTATTGCGCCGGAGCTCTTTATTCGGTCCTGAGCAGACCTTGGGCTAAGCGTCCATCTCTGCGACGCAGCTTTCCCAGACTGGTCAATCATCCATCGTGCAGCATTTCCATTGCCAGAATGACGGCAGTGCGGACCAATGGGTCATTCATTCCCATGATCCAGTTGCCAAGGCAAACTGCCTATCTAAGATGCGCTTATGATTGATCTCCTGCTTAGCGCGCTTCCCATTCTGACGTTCACATCAAGCTCCATTCTTTTGGCGCTTGTCACATATCAACTCATCAATCCGAATTTCAGATTTTGGCCGCCTCCTGAAGGCCAACCAAGGAAAAAGACAGTGTTTATGATCCTGTTTCGGATCGTGGTCTACGGATTGATCATTTTCTCGATACTCTATGTTTGGCGCATCGGGTTGCCTGTTTCTGCGCCAGCAAAGGTTCTGGCCATCCTGTTGTTTGCTTGCGGCTTCGCCATTGCATTTGGCGCAACAATAGCACTTGGTTGGGCTAACGCATTTGGGTCGAAAGAAGGACTGCGCACCGACGGGATATTTCGTTACTCACGTAATCCAATTTACATCGCTACTTGGTTCGGCCTTGCGGGGTGGGCTTTGCTCATTCCTGTCCCATTTGCAATCGCAACGTTGATCACTTGGGCACTGATCTATTTGGTTGCCATATTCATAGAGGAACGTTGGCTTGCGCAGGAATACGGGGAACAATTCCGCGAATATTGCCAAGCGGTTCGGCGATTCTTCTGACCAAAAAGCAAACACTGCTTCAACCTTTTCAGTTTCACGGCAACATCTGGTTGCTATCCTTCTGCGAATGGCCGTTGACGATGACTGTGAGAACACCCGTCAGGTGGCGTCCGTTTGTTCATCGCGCAGCATCGCCATCTAACGAACGGCGGCGAAGCTCCGAAAGCCGCATGGTCGGAAACACGCCGCTGCCCACCCAGAGGGCTATGGGAGTGAACTCAGGAGAACGTCGTCAAGAGGCGTGACCTGAAAATCGGGCAGCAACTGTTTCAGCCGCTCGTCTGAAAGGGCGTGATCGGTGTTCCAGAGATATTTCATTTCTCTCAACTCCCGGGCAAGCTCCCATACAGGAGATGTCAGCGTCATCAGCCTCCAAGGAAATGGAACAAATTTCAGGTCGCGTTTCGCAAGGCGCTCAAGCTCAGTTTTGATCTCCAGCGCTGTGAGCGTATGCCCCTCAAACGGAATATCCTCGAATGCTGCTAATTCGTGTCGCATTTCGGCCAATTCGACCGCAGCGCGCGCCCAATCCGGCACAAAGCACATCGCCTGCCTTATTTCCGCCGGTCCGGGCAAAGTGATCCTGTTGGTTCCGATCCTTCGCAGGTACATCTCTGACATAACGCAGCCCCGCCGATCAGGGTCGATTGAACTGCCCGCGCGCAGCACGATGGTTTGTATATCACTGCTGGCATAGGTGCGCTCCATCAGCAGCCGGATTTGACCCTTGCGACTGACAGGTTTGGGTAGGGTCGTTTCTGACCAGATGCCGCCCTGATCTCCGAAGTGATAGACATTTCCGGGCAGGATCACCGTCGCACCACTGACCTTCGCTGCATGGATCACGTCCCGCGTGATCCGAGGCAAGGTATTTTTCCAGTCGTGGTAGTTTTGTGGGTTCAGCGCGTTGACGATCACATCGCAACCCTTTGCAACTTCCGACATGGTGTCTGAGGCGCGTCGATATCGTTTGACGACCCAGCCCGCGTTTTCAAAGGCTGAAGCGCTGTGTCTGCCAAACCGTCCAGAGGCGCCCAGTATCAACACTGTTCCTGTCATTCCATTGCTCCATTCGAATGTTTGGCAACAGATAAGGCGAATGGATATGAATTGGGATTGCGGAAATACTAATATTGGATATTCAATATTGAATGTTACTGAATTCAGATAGATTGGACTGGACCTATATTCGCGCCTTCCTCGCTGTGGCCGAAACTGGATCCTTGACCGCAGCTGCCAAGAAAATCGGGCAGAGCCAGCCGACGCTCGGCCGGCATGTCAAAGCCGCCGAAGCTGCGTTGGGCACCCATTTGTTTGTCCGGGTCGCGAGCGGCCTACAGCTGACCGAGGCTGGCCTTCTGTTGTTGGAACCCGCCCGAGACATGGAACGGGCTTATGCGCGGATGGCAACTCTGGCCGCAGGCCATGACGAGCGCCTGTCCGGCACTGTCCGGATCACCGCCAGCGTGGTCATCTCCCACTATCTGCTCCCGCCAATCATTGCAGAGATACGCAGCAGCGAACCTGACATCGAAATCGAACTGGTCCCCTCCGATACGACCGAGAACCTCGTCTTTCGCGAGGCAGACATCGCAATCCGCATGTTCCGCCCTGAGCAGCTTGACATTGTGACCCGAAAACTCAAGGAACAGCCGCTGGCGCTCTACGCCGCCCATGATCTCCTGCTTCAAAGGGGGCAACCAAAAAATCTCAAGGATCTTGCCGCCTTTCCGTTTGTCGGTTTTGACCGATCAGAAATAATCCTGCGCCAGATGCGCAAACTGGGCTTCCAGATCGACAAACACTATTTCGGTGTTCGCTGTGACCAGCAGGCTGTCTTCTGGGAGTTGGTGCGCGCCGGATGCGGCGTTGGTGCGATGCAAACCTGCATCGCGGACGCAGACCCGAAGGTTCGAAAGCTAAGTTTCCAGCCTGATCTGCCAAGTCTGCCCATGTGGCTCGCTGCGCATGAAACTTTACACAAGTCCCCGCGGGTCAAACGAGTGTGGAAATTGCTGATAGACCATCTTGCGCCGGGTTAACTATGTCGGACGCAAATCTTCTATCAATGTCCTGCAACCACTCAAGCGCTGCTCATCCCGAAAAGCATCGCACCAAGGGCAACGAAGTGGATCAGCATGATCGCCCTGTCATTCCACAGCACACCGACTGCAAACCAGCCCAGAACGCCCACAAGAAACAAATATAGGTTCCAAGGTGTCCAGCCGAAGGCCGTCGCCGTATAGCCCATGATCTGGACAATCGACGCTGCCCACTTCACCGTAAAAGCGGTGCGCCCTGTGGCGGCCACGGCCATTGCGACATCAGACGGCACGGGTCAGCCCACCGTCGATCCGCAGGTTCTGGCCTGTCATGTAAGCACCCTGCTCGGATGCCAGCCAAGAGATCAGCGACGACACCTCGTCCGCTTTGCCATACCGCCCCATGGGAATACGCGCGCGGCGATCCTCGGTTTCAGGCAGGCTGTCGATAAACCCCGGCAGGACATTGTTCGCACGGATATTGTCGGGCGCGTACTTGTCCGCGTATAGCTTGGTGAATGCGGCAAGGCCGGCGCGGAACACGCCCGAGGTCGGGAACAGCGGATCGGGCTCGAAGGCAGCAAAGGTCGAGATGTTGATGATTGCTCCGCCACCCTGCGCCTGCATGACTGGCGTCACCAGTCGCACAGGCCGAACGACGTTCAGCAGATAGACTTCCATGCCCAGGTGCCAATCATCATCCGAGATGTCCAGCACCGGGCCTTTCGGGCCGTGCCCAGCCGAGTTGACCAAAACATCGACCCGACCCCACCGGTCAGTCGCGCCTTCTACCAGTGCGGCAATATCGTCGTTCGAGCGGTTTGACCCGGTGACCCCAAAACCACCCAACTCCTTGCCGAGCGCCTCACCCTTACCGGACGAAGACAAGATCCCGACACGAAAGCCGTCTGCGGCCAGTTTGCGTGCAGCATCAGCGCCCATGCCGCTGCCACCAGCTGTGATAAGTGCGACCTTTTCTACTGACATGCTATTCTCCAACATTGCTTCAACCAATTTTTTATAGGAAACTGATGAATATTACGCATAAGAATTGATGTTGCCTGACAGTAGGAATACTATTGTCAGATGACCCAGATTCCGCCCCTCAACGGATTGCGCGCATTCGAAGTGGCAGGCCGTCATCTGAACTTCCGTGCTGCGGCCGAAGAATTGGGCGTGACGCAAGGCGCCGTCGCGCAGCAAGTGCGGCAACTCGAAGCTCAGCTGGGAATACCCCTGTTCGAACGGCTGTCCAAAGGGTTGGCATTCACATCATCCGGCCGCAGCTACCATGGGCGTGTCGCCACAGCGTTCGAGGAATTGCGTGCGGCCACCGCGACCTTGCGCCCCGAACCGGGTAGGGTTTTGGTAAGTGTCACGCCGACCTTCGCGGCAAAATGGTTGATCCCGAACCTACCAGATTTTTCGGCGACCCATCCACAGATCGACCTGCAGATCCTTGCCACTGAAAAGATCTCGAACTTTCACGGCGACGGGATCGATGTGGCCATCCGACAAGGGAAACCGCCATTCGGCGCGGCGCTGGATGTTGTCCGCCTGTTTCGGCAGGAGATCATCGCAGTTGCAGCCCCTTCACTGGTCGCGCAGCACCGCTTGCCGCTCACCCCGGAAGCCCTGTCACAACTGCCCAAATTGCACGACGCCCACAATCTCTGGCCCGTTTTTCTTAAGAATCTGAAAATCGAGGATCATGGAGGCCACGGACTGCGCCTGAACCAGACCGCTCTCACCATAGACGCCGCGCTTTCAGGCCAGGGCGTAGCCCTTGTCAGCAGTTTTCTCGTAAAGCGTGACATTGCGGCAAATCATCTTGTGCAGGTCATTTCTGAAACGCTTACGGGCGATCAACACTTTTACATGTTGACCATGCGCGGGCCGAAACGCAGTTCATCGTCTCAAGCTGTCGTGGAATGGTTTGCCGCGAAGGCAGAATACCCATAACTGCCTTTGTTGCTCACCTGCAGCGAAGGTCTGCGTCCCGCCCTTTCTCTAACAACCCACTGGACTTCCAGGCATTTGAGAGCGGTGCTTTCGTCACGAAACATCGCCCGGGATCGCCGGGCTTCACTCAATACGGGACGAAGGACTGGCCTTCGCAAATGAGTCGAGGGCGATGATGACGGAAACCGCACAGAAAACCAAAGTCGCGAAAGCAAAAGCCGTAAAGGCGAGGCCAGTGCGACGGGAACAACTGACCAAACTGCTGAACCGCAAGACCAGCGCTTTGATTCCACGAATGGAGAAGGCATTCGGTTGGCAGCCGCATACGGCCCGGGCCACGCTTCTTTGGGGTTCAGTGATGCGACGGATCCGCTGTGCCATCTATACCCGCAAGAGGTCGGAAGACGGGCTGGAGCAGGACTTCAACTCGCTGGATGCACAGCGGGAAGCCTGTAAGGCTTAGATCGCCAGCCAGAAACACGAGGGCTGGGAACTGCTGCCCGAACACTATGACGATGGCGGCATATCGGGCGGACATCTGGAGCGCCCGGCGCTTCAACGACTGATGCAGGCTGTAGACGAGAAACGCGTCGATCAGATTGTGGTCTACAAGATCGACAGGTTGAAGCGTCCTCTGACCGACTTCGCCAAGCTGGTTGACCAGTTGGATGCGGCTGAAACCTCTTTCATATCTGTCACACAAAGCTCTAGCACCGCAACCAGCATGGGGCGCCTGACATTGAACATGCCGCTCAGCTTTGCCCAGTTCGAACGTGAGGTCACGGCGGTACGAATCCGGGACAAGAAACAGGCCTATGAGGGACAACATTCAGCCGTCATCGGCCCGGCAGTGTGGGACAAGGTTCAGGACATGCTGCAGAGCGGGGCAGCGGTTGCTCGCGGTTCCAGACAAAAAAGCGACCAGATCACCTCTGGCGGGCAAGCTCCTTGATGAAACCGGCGATCGTCTGACACCTAGTCACAGCCGCAAGAACGGTAAACGACTTCGCTACTATATCTCCCGCAGGCTGGTCAAAGATCGCAGCCGGAAGCATCCGGATGCGTGGCGGCTGCCCGCACAACAGATAGAGGGCTAGCTGGCTGAACTGGTAGGGCAGCTTCTGACCAGACCCGGCGTAGCGGTGTCAATGACCGAAGGGTTGATTGCCGCCGAACTCGCAGATGTCTCGAAAAGACTTCAGGAAAAGGGCAATGCAACGGAACAAATGAATGTTATGGAATTGACGATCGACGCTCCATTCCAGATGCGCCGGCGAGGCGTGGAATTGAAACTCCATCTCGGCGAGGCACCGGCAGAGATCGACAGAACGCTGGTGCAGAACATCATGGAGGGGCGCAGCTGGCTGGCAATGGTCATCGCAGGAAAAGCCTTCTCTGAGATCGCCGAAACTGAAGGGGTATCGAAGCGCCGCGTTCAGGAGGTGACCAACCTGCATTGCTTGTGCCCGATGTTCTTGACGGCATCGCCGCAGGTGGACAGCCCGATGACCTCACCACGGACTACCTGATCAAGACCCGGTTCTCGGCTGTCTGGACTGAACAGCGCACGCAGTTCGCATCGCTCTAAAACAAAACACCCTGAAATCTGCAAACTCATACCGCCGGAATCGCAAACAGAGATTACGGCGTGTAATCGGCCCGGTTCGTGCTCTTATTTGCGTCTCTGCTGAAATCCCGGTCTGCCAGGCGCCCGAACACACGCGACATTCGCGCGGTAACTGTTCAGCGTCTGAAAACAGGGAAGTTAGTGGCTGGGGTGGTAGGATTTTCTTCTAACATATTGAAATATATATAAACTCAAGGATATTGGGTCAATGGGGGGAATGCGGAAACCAATTTGAACGCTATCTGTGTCTCATCAGTAGAAAAGCATCAATTGTTTGGCTATCACGTTTGTCTTTTGCGTATCGACAGGCGCAAACGTTTTGTTCTGTAGCGATGTTCAGCCGCACCTACCAACCGAAAGATGACAGAGCAAACTGAAGGCTTCCTTCGAAGATTGCGCTGGACTATTGAATCCACAGCATACACATTTTATCCCACTCCTTTCTGATAGAACATTCGAAGAACTACATCGTAATGGATCCAAGGACTGCCAAATGCCCAGTTTGAGTAAAGACAAATCGAGTTTTGACTTCATCGATCTTTTCGCGGGGATCGGCGGACTTCGGATTGGCTTTGAAGCGGTGGGAGGGCGCTGTGTTTTCACCAGTGAATGGAATAAGTATTCTCAGCAGACGTATTCTGAGAACTTTGGAGCGGATCACCCTATTGAAGGCGACATCACAGAAATTGCCGCGTCAGATATTCCCTCACATGACGTCCTGTTGGCCGGTTTTCCGTGCCAACCTTTCAGTATTGCGGGCGTAAGCAAAAAGAACTCTCTCGGCCGAGCTCACGGTTTTCTTGATGAGACACAAGGCACGCTGTTTTTTGATGTCGTCCGAATTATTGAGCACCACAAGCCGCGAGCATTCCTTTTGGAAAATGTGAAGAACCTACTTTCGCATGACAAGGGCAATACGATGCGAGTGATCCTGCACGCTTTGGACGAGTTGGGCTACGAAGTTGACTACAAAGTAATCAACGCGCGCAATTGGGTGCCGCAGAATCGAGAACGTATATTCATAGTAGGTTTTCGGCGCGACCATCCCACCAATTTTACGCTCGACGACGTATGTATTCCTGAGAGTCCAAATCCAACATTGAAGGACATATTGCACCCCGAGAACGGTAGCGAAACTCCTGAGCCACCTTTTACTGAGGGAAAGAATGGCAAGGTTGCAGCCAAGTATACACTCACGCCAAAGCTCTGGGAGTATCTTCAGGCATACGCAAAGAAACACAAAGCAGCTGGAAATGGATTTGGATTTGGCCTGCGGGGGCCAGATGACGTAGCCCGAACTCTTTCAGCTCGGTATTATAAAGATGGATCCGAAATACTTATTGATCAAAACGGAGGTATTCCTCGGAGATTGACACCTCGTGAATGTGCTAGACTAATGGGATTTGATCGCGCCGGATCAAACAAGCCATGGAGAATACCGGTTTCTGACACTCAGGCGTATCGCCAGTTTGGCAACGCAGTTGCTGCTCCTGTTGCAATTGCGATTGCTGAAGCAATGGCGCCGTGGATCAAAAACACCGTCGCAATCACACCCAAACGCAACATAGCCTTATAAACCCAAGATGCCTAAGTCACGTTCGGAAATCATGGCTTCAATACGGGCAAAAGACACGAAACCTGAACTGACTGTTAGGCGTGCCCTGCACAAGCGTGGTTTTCGTTTTAGGCTTCATGGAAAGGATCTTGCCGGGAAACCAGACATAGTTCTTCCGAAGTTCAAGTCAGTGATTTTCGTCAATGGCTGCTTCTGGCACGCGCATTCTGACTGCCCCTACTTTCGCATTCCAAAAACGCAGACAGAATTCTGGCAACGAAAACTTTTGGGAAACGCCGCTCGAGATAAGAGAAATATAGCGACTCTGGCGGAGCAAGGATGGCGTTCCTTGGTGGTGTGGGAGTGTGCTACGCGCCAACTTGACGCAGAAATAATTGCAGAAAAAATCGCCTTTTGGTTGCGCAACGGTGGTCAATCAGGGAGTTTGGAGGCAGTCTCCTAAGGAGAATGCAACGAGCTCCGCATAACAAGTAAAAAAGGATTTTCATGACAATTGAATTGATCAACGAACCGGATGCGCCGCGCCTCATAAATGGCCTTCGCGACACCGGGTATAATTTTAGAACTGCGGCTGCCGATATTATCGACAATTCAATTGCTGCGAGTGCGACAACTGTAAACATCGAATTAGAATTGCGACCAGATGGACGTAAGATTGTTTACTTCGGTGATAATGGCAATGGGATGAGTGCGGACGAGTTGTATGAGGCAATGCGTTACGGCGCTCCTGAACGAGAAAATCCTGAGAGTCTGGGCAAGTTTGGACTTGGCATGAAAACGGCATCCAGCTCCGTATGTCGTTGTTTTACAATTATCTCGAAGAAATCGGGTGAAACCGAGCTAAATAAGCTGGCTTGGGATCTCGATCACGTGGAAAAAACATCACTGTGGCAGATGAACCGGGATCCTATCACCGATGAGGAAACTGAAAGCTTTGAAGATTTGTGTGGTGAGCATGGGACGCTGGTTGTTTGGTCTAAGTGCGATCGAATTCTATTCAAGGACTATGATGAACCCGGCGGAACGAAAGAGCGCCAAGCTGTAAAACGCCTTTCAAACAGCCTCAAAGAACATGTCAGCCTAATATATCATCGTTTCCTTGACTCCAATGATGCTCGCGAACGGGAGGTAACAATCTCAATCGATGGCGACCCGGTATCGTCTTGGAACCCCTTCTTCGCTGAAAGGTCTGAACAGGTTTTAACAGCCGAACAGCAAAGAATGGAGATCGTAACAGAAGATGGCGAAGTTCGAGTTGCTTCGGTTAAGGCATGGATACTCCCTCACCGAAACGACCTTGATGAAGCGGAAAGGGCCAAGGCCAAAATCACCAATCGCGGCCAAGGCTTCTACATCTTCCGTGAAGGGCGACTTATAAGCGAAGGTGGATGGTTGGGTGTCTTTGGGGCCTTCAACACCATTGAACCACACATGTCCCTTCTTAGGATCGAGTTTGATTTCGGCCATGAGTTGGACGAAGCGTTCTCCATTGACGTGAAAAAGTCTCGAATCCTTCTGGATCCTGCGTTGTCTGATTATCTTAAAGAACTACTCGGACCAGCTCGCCGAGAAGCCGAACTTCGATATCGTCGCAAGGAAAAGAAGAAGGCGGCCGCGGCGAAGGTCGACCACACTTCAGCCAACAATAGCGTCGCATCTACGAAGAACACTCGTGCGGGCACTGTTGACGACGCTAATGCGAGTGAACAGACGGCTGTTGTCACCAATAATCGTGGGGCAAGAATAAAAATTAAGTCTGTCGTTCAGAATGACGTTCAGGCGGATTCCGTCTATGTTGAAGCCGTCGACGATATTACAACTGGAGACCTTTGGGAACCCGCGCTTCGCAGCCCGAAGTCGACGGATCATGTTCCTGCGGTTCTTCTGAACAAACACCACGATTTCTACCAAAAAATTTACTTGCGAGCAGCTTCGAGTGGATTTGCCGTCGAGGGAATGGATTTGTTGCTTTGGGCTCTCGCAGTGGCGGAGCAGAACAACACAAACGCCGAACTTGACCCTATGTTCCGTGACATCCGAGAAGAAGTGTCATCCAATCTCCGAAAGCTGTTGAGAGATGTTCCGACGCCGTCGGAGAGGGACTTGGAAGAGTAGGTTTTTTCAATGCTGTCCCAAAACCGTGAGTTGATAGCCGACGAGCTTTGCGAGGGAACAGGCGCTTCTATATCTGTGGCTGCGGTTCAAATTGCGAGAAGGCAAGGACTGGAAGCTTGGTTCCATGAACATGATCGCAAGCACGGGCCTGTCGTCGAAATAGCTCCGCATGGATTAAAATCGCATGTGGTCACTCTAAAGTTCGGCCAGTTTGCGGGAGGATTAGTTCGCCAAATTTCAGCGGCGCCCGAGGAAGACCTAGTTCTTGCAAGGGCATTGGTGCGCTCGATCGCTTCGAGCGCTGATGTCCAGATAGAAGGACAACACCTTGATGATTGGGAAGTTGTAGATGGTAGTTTCAAGATCATTGCTCAGCTGAGACACAAAGGATCTGCTGATGCAGAGCAATCGATTGTCACGACATGTCGCGAAGTCGTAGTGCCGCTTATGGCGGCAATGGCGGAGTTGATCGGTTATGATCTAATTTTTCCGGATGAGGCTGAATTGTCCGCTGAAATGGAAGGTGGAGTTTCACTTCTCACAGTTAAAAGGCGCGAGCGAAACCCGAGAAACCGACTGCTTTGCCTTAGGCTGCACGGCTATAGCTGCAAAGTTTGCGGACTGGAGCCTCACGGGGTCTATGGCGATGCCGGGCGGATTCTCCATGTTCACCATCTCCACCCTTTGGCTGTGCTCGATGAGGAGCGCAGCTATGACCCTGTGAAAGATCTTATTCCGCTTTGTCCGAATTGCCATGCGGCGGTTCACACCCAAAAACCTTGGCCTATTCCACCGGATGAGCTTCAGCGAACCATGGCTTCGATCCATGGTTGACCTTACCAAATCTCCGTTGAACTTCGAAGATGCTCGACAGGAGCTCGCCCGTCAGTTTCGCGTTCGCGAAAAGGTCCTTGAGCCGTGTGTGTTCATTGAAGAAATTGACAAAAGTTGGAAAGCAGTGCTGGGAGGCACAAGGAAGGTAGGCGGTGAAGAGCGGATTTTGCTCGCGCCAACAAATTTGCATTCTTGGGTTGTGGACAACGGAGTCTTGTTTCCTTTGCCCGTTGACGCGCCAAAGCAATTTTTGGATGTTCTTAAAGGATCTCCTCCGGACGATCTTCCTTATAAGCGTGTTGTCCAACTCGCAGAACAAGATGTCCTCGATACTCGATATAAAGAGGCAATTTTGGCATCTGGCGCTGAATCCGCCCTGAATTACCCAAATGAGCTCGAAATCGACGGCTTAAAGGCAGACTTGTATCCTTATCAATCACAAGGTGTTCAATGGTTATGGGATACGTTGAATGCGAGTGGAGGGGCAATTCTCGCTGACGAAATGGGGTTGGGGAAAACCCTTCAAGTTATCGCACTGCTCTTAATAGATCCTCCGCCACACGATAAGCCCGCACTAATTGTGTGCCCAACAAGCCTAATTACGAATTGGGTAAGAGAGCTTGAAAAGTTCGCACCGTCTCTCCTGGTGGACGTTCACCGCGGGCCAGATCGCACTGGTGTATACCACGGGCTTCAAATGGCTAACGTTGTAATTTCCACCTACGACACCATGGTCAATGACATAGCAATTTTTTCGGCGTTCGAATGGTCGTGGGTCATCTGTGACGAGGCCCAAGCACTAAAAAACCCAGATTCAGCAAGAAGAAAGAGCATTGCGCGAATTCCCCGAAGAAAGTCCCTTCCGATGACGGGAACGCCAGTCGAAAACTCGTTACTTGATCTTTGGTCGTTAGTAGATTTTGCGATACCTGGGTTGTTGGGAGAGCGAGGAGGCTTTGAGGCAAGATTTCCGGATAGCACGTCATCAGCCACTCGATTGAACGCAGTTGTCGATCCTATCGTTCTTAAGCGGCGAGTTGAGGAAGTTGCTGACGATCTACCCGAACGCATTGACATCAATGCTCCCATCGACATGTCAGAGAATTTGCGGTCCCATTATTTAAAGGTGCGCCAAGAAACACTGGACAAGTATCCAGTTGCCGGCGCGCTTGTCGCAACTTTGCAATTGCAGTTGGTGTGTTCACACCCTTGGCTCGTATGCAAAAACATGGACGCTGACGACGGTGAAGACGCCATCATAGCCGACTCTCCTGATCTTCCGTTAATGAATGAGAAGATGGACGTTATCATTTCGCTGCTCAGAGAGGCTTTTCTTTCCGGCAAGAAGGTTCTTGTATTTGCCATCTTCAATCGTCTCGGAGACTTGATCCGAGTGGCGGGTTCCGATTTACCCGCGGCATATTGGGGAGCCATAAATGGCAGCACTCCACAGGCAGAGCGACAAAACATTATTGATGACTTCTCTGATCACGATGGACCTGGGTGTCTCGTTCTAAACCCAAAAGCAGCTGGGGCTGGCTTGAATATTACTGCGGCGACGATTGTCATCCACACGTCACCAGTTTGGAATCCGGCGCTTGAAGCACAAGCAAGCGCTAGGGCGCATCGACGCGGACAAGATTTGCCTGTAACTATTTACCGTTTATTTTACGAGGGCACTGTGGAACGTGTGATGCTGGACAGGTCGCTCTGGAAAGCTGAAATGGGGAACGAAATTGCGCCTGTGTCTACTCGGGATAGTGCAGATTTGAAAAGAGCGCTTGAAATTGAACCGGACATGAAATGGCAAAAATAGTTTTCCGCAAAGTGTTGAGTGCGAATGATGTTGGAGAGACCGATACACATCAAGCAGGCATTCTTATTCCAAAGGGGAACAGTGAACTGCTGCAGTTCCTTGGAAGGCTAGACGCGAGTGAACGAAACCCCCGTATGGCTCTGGCTTTTTTAGATGAGTTTGAAGTTCGGCGGGAATTCAACTTTATTTATTACAACAACAAACTCCACGCGCCGAAGGGAACAAGGAACGAATATCGTCTCACAGCAATGACGGGATATTTGCGGAGTGCTGGGGCAAGGTCTGGCGACGAGCTTGAGCTTTCTAAGGAGGACGGCAGCGAACATTTCCATGTTCGGGTTGTCAAAAGAGAACGTGAGACGACGGCTGCTCCCAATCGTATCATACTCCAAGGATGGAGGCGCATCCATTGAGCTCCCAGGCTGAAGAAAGGGTGCCATTTAACAGAGTCGCCCACGGACAAATGACACAAATGGCGATTGAACATCTACAATTGTCGGATGCGGTTACCCATAACCTCCGTTTGGAAGGCATCGAAACAATTTCGGAGCTGCTAATATTCTTACTTGGAAAACGAGACCTGAGTTTAGAACAGACTGAATCTTCTGACGCTTTGGTAAGCTTTCTTGAGGTTTGTGACGGACCGAGAATTGATTGGTTTCGGTATTGGGAGCTCCTGCCGAGAGCGCTCAATCATCTTTTCATAGATTGTGCCGAGCTCTCTTCGCTCAACGAAGCCAACCCCATCTGCAATTTGGATCGCCAATACTTTGGCAACGCTGGTCCAATGTTGAGCAGAGTTGGCATCTCCACACTTGGCGCGCTTGTCGAGGCCATGCGTGAGGGCATTCGAACGCTGCCTACGGGAATGGGAGAAAAAAAGAAAGGCGAGCTGCTTGATCAGATGCTCAAACTGGTTGGCTCTATCCGGGCTGGTGAACCCATTTTAGATGACCTTGCGAGGCGTTTTCCTGTTGAACAAAACGGGCATGAGGGTAATGGCGATCTTTCACTTCAAACTTCTGCAGACTGGAAGAGCAGTTCCGTAGTTCCTCTCACTGAAACAACCCGTGCACTGGAAATCGGTGTCCTACACCTCGGAACGAAAGCAACAAAACTGAGAGAAAAGGGCTATCGCAGCGTAGGATCCCTCGCGGCAGCCTCTGATGCTGAGCTATTGAGGCTCCCTGCATTTGGGAGGTCAACTCTACGAAAGATCAGGGACTCCATAGCTGCATTGGGAGGAGCGCAACTGAGCAACGGTGAAATCGACTTGGAGGCATATTGTGCGGAAATGGACCTCTATTTGCTTCCCGGGAGCCCTATTTCTTCAGACACATGCTCTGCGATAGCTGCTCTTCCGGCGATGCTCACTGAGCTCTCAAGTTTGGCGTTCGATCATGAGGAGCAATTGATATTCGACTATAGAGTATCAATGCCCCCTCGAGAAAGAATGACGCTTGAAGCTCTCGGCGAACGCTTCCCAAATAAGGTAACTCGGGAGAGGGTAAGGCAGCGTGAGGCCAAGCTGCTGAGAGGTCTCGCTGGGGCACTAATTTTCGACGACTACGGGAAGTCGAATTTTCACTTTCGACAGGAAGTTACAGAGCCTTGGAAAGCCGCTGCAATATACTTTTCTGAGGTCGCAGACGACTTGAGCTTGAACGACTTTGTCGTTGGCTTGGAGAATGCGTGGGGTGTTTCAAGAACGGAATTCATAGACCAACTGCCGTTGCTTTCAGCGATCATTACCGGTGAGCTCACTACAGGGGGAGAATATGGGGAAACTATCCTATTTGACACATCCCCACTAAAACGGGGAAAAGGCGATGCTTGGCATCTCCCATTGCGGTCGCTTCAATTATGGAAGGCCGCAGCCCAGCTGGAGGATCTTGGCCTATTCACCATTGAGGATCTTGTAACCGCCCTTGAAACTGGGGCTATTTCAGCCTCAACCTCCAGTGCCACGAAGGTTGGTTTCGAGCAGGTTGAAGCTCTTTGTAGGCTTGTTTCTGACGAAGGGCACATCGACTGGCCAGGTTATGCCGATCACTTTGACTTTGAATTAGTTCCAAGCTCTGCTGCGATCTCTCCTCTTGAATTCCTTGCTTGCCTAAACGAGACAATCGCTCAGATACTCGAGCATCGCGGAATATCGGCCCATGCAGTTCGCATCTGGCAAAGGCGTTGCATAGTCGATGTTAAACAACGTCCTTCGGCAGAAGCTTTGGCCAAAGAACTGAATACCTATGGATCGGGCCTGAAGAGAATTGAAACAACGCTGTTGGTGTTTATTAATGACGTTTTAGTTGAGGGCCATTTGGCGATTGCAAAGTGTCAAGTCCGACCAGAAGTCGTTCAGTTCTGGAAGCAGATCGACGTAGCTTTTACTGACGTTGGCGAAGATATCGGTTCACTTAGAGATAGGCTAACTGAAATCTGGGAGCTGCCAAAAGGCCAAATAGACAAACACTTGCCGGCGATTGTCGCGGTTTTAACGGGTTATCCGTATGGTCGACTGGGGAGACATACTCGGCTTAAGTCATCTCAACATGTGCGGTCGCGACCTGTTGCGCCAGCTATTTCCGAACTTTCTCCAAGGCTTCCCCAGAGAATTTCTCTCAGAGGATTTCGGCGACACCATTGATCGCTTCTCTTTTTCGAACACGTCCTGCATACCCACAGAAAACAAATTCAAACCAGTTTATTTCGTAATCGTTGATACAACCCACTTCCCCCTCACAATTAGTGAAGGAGGAAGAAATGAAACGTCCCAAATATTACTCAGTCAAAGAAATTGCCGAGATTTTCACACGGAGTCCCAGGACCATCCGCGACTGGATTCAAACCGGCTGTCCAACACCAAATGGTTTGGTGAAGCTCCAAGCCGCGAAGCTGGGAAAGACATGGCAGGTCAAAGACGAATGGTTGGTGCTTTTCGAGCATCGAGTCCGACCAGATGATGGACGGCCGGATCTCGATCTCGATTGAGCAGCCAACCTGAACCCAAAAAAGGAGCCTATGCCATGACACTGCAAGAGCAGCTGAGAAGTTACTTGGATGAAAATGAAACCTCGATGCGAGCGCTGTCGCTAAACGCCGGGCTTAGTGCCAAATCGGTGTCTGACATCATGCACCTGCAAGGGATCAAACCCAAACGATCGACCCTGTTGGCTCTGGAGGTGACGACAGGCTTGGATCTTACATCGTTACCCGAGGCCAAGACCCAAACCTATGCGGACCTGATTTCGAAATTACAGGCCACTCCGAGAGAGGAACCTTCCCATACGACGGCAGCACGGATGGCCCGGCGCTTACTTTGGCTCATGCGTCATGCGGGATGGGTTGCCGAGACGCACAAAGTCTGCCGACGTGAAATCGTCACCTTCTTTGAGAGGATCAAGCCCTCAACGGTTGGGCTTAGCAAAAACAGCTTTTCAACCTATAAAAGTGAAATATTGTCGTGCGTCGACAATCACGCCCGCCGCGACCGCAAGCGCAGTATCTCTGATATCGTCGGTCCATGGCGCGACTTACACCAGAAAATTCGAAAAAGTGATTTGCCACTGTATCAGAAGAACGGCTGTGGATCATTTTTCGTGTTCTTGCATGATCGTGAAATTCCGCCTTCCGACATCACCAAGGATGTCTTGCAGCAATATTATGAGCACCGCCTCGAGCATTCAGTCAAAGATGAAGCGAAGTGCCGACGCCACGTCAAAGAAACGGCAACTCTGGTCACGACGCTCGCAAAGCACTCTGACTATTCTGGCTGTGGCTTTGTTGCTTTAGAACATCCGTTCGAAGATGGGCGGGATCGCTTCAATGTGCCAAATGATGCCATCGAAGGCCTAATGCGCGAGTTTGACACCGCAGTCGCCCCTTGGGCATTGGGAAGGGTTTCCAATCGTGGTGAACCGATCGAGGTTTTTCTTGAACACCTCGATTCACAAAACCAGACCTTGACCGGCAAAAAGGCATTACTTCGAAAAGGCCGGGATCAACGGGTGAAAACCAAAAATTCTCGAAATGATGAACTTCTAAGGATGGGTTTTCTGCCGTCTGGCAAGCGGTGGGTCGAAGCCACGCTCGGCACCCGGCGGGGGTATGTTGTGGCCGCGGCCAAGGCTCTGCGAGCAGACAGTGGATACCTAATCGAAACCGTTGAAGAATTGTGTGATCCTGATGTCGTCGCGAACATCGCTGTGTCGCTACACGAGGCGAATGAACATAAATCGTTTCCAAGCGGCTACGTCGCATCTGTTCTAAAAGCTATCCGCAAGATCGCGGTCGGATATTGTCAGTGTGAAGCAGAGCAGGCGCAGGAAATCTCTGATCTAATCAGCGCATATGAGACCGGTCACAAAGGGATTTCCCGCCGAAACCGGTCAAAACTGCAGGCTTTTACGCCGGAACGAATCCAACAATTCGTCTGTGTATCTGATCGTCTGATCGCCGATGTGCAAAGCCAAGCAGAAAGCCTCAAACGGCAGCAACGCAAAAAAACAGGCCGCATACCACGAAATGTGGAGGTGTATGATGCCGAGATGATCCGTGATGTCATGGCTGCGCTTGCTCATGAAATACTGCTGGTGCGCGCGCCACGTAGTGAAAACTTGACTGGCATCCGTCTTGACTGGATCCAATGGGTAGGGTCCGAGGCGCGTATTATTGTTCCGGCAGAAAAGGTGAAAATGCGGGCTGCCAGCGATGCAGACTTCGTGATCCCGTTAAGCTGCGAAACTAGCAAACTGTTGTCTCAGTTTATCGAGCATCTCCGCCCTCGGGTGTTAATTGAGGGGGATAATGAAAATCCATATCTTTTCCCAGGTCAGGGTGGCCGAAATCCGCAACCTGGAATGCCCTATGCCGGGCTCCTCAAGCGGCTATGTCGCAGGGTGACCCAGCTCACCGGCGTTTCAATCAACCCCCACCTTTACAGGCATCTGCTCGGCTGGATTTGGTTGAAGAAGGATCCGGGAAAACTGGACGCGGTGCGAACACTGCTTGGCCACAAACACCTTCAAACCACAATCGATTACTATGCCGAGATCGATGAAAACCTCGCACTCGACAAATGGCAGGAGCACTTCGATGCAATCAAACGATCCTCAAAATGGGCTGCTACAGCAGCTTGACTACCACCTACGTATCGAACGACCAGACACCAACCGCGGCGCAATTCTATCGGCTGTAGCAGAGTTCCTGAAAGGGCGTGGTGGAGCCGAGACCTGCCCGGACGAAGCTGAAGTCGAAAGCCATCTGAATTCTTTAATGGCTGCGCAGGGAGCGACATCTGCTTGCGCTGAATTTTCTTGGTTGCAGCTCGCGGCACCGATGGTTTGGGGAAGGCAGGAGACGGCCTTCTTTGGCCGCGTTCTGCGTCGTGCACGTGTCGCAAAAAAGAAAGGAAGAAAGACAGAGTGGGAGCATGCCCAGACGGCGATTGCGACCCTCCCAAGTGAGTGGCAAAGCCAAATGTCATCGATGCTTGAGCGGTCTCGCGTTGGACGTCACAAGCGGCCGGGAATAAAAATTTGGAGCGCAAGTCATATTCGAAGCGTGTCGTTCGCTTTAACCCGCTGGCACACATTCTGCACCATGTCAGGGAACGACCCGCTTCCTTCTGGTATCGGGTTCCAGCGCTTCGCGACAACCCTCGCTATGGAAAACGTCGTCCCGCGTTCGATCCAATCTTACCTTGAACGGGTGTTGTCTGGTTTCGCAAACGTTCTAAAGCCCGGTTTCAGTTCTTCGGGCTGTGATTTTGTGGTCGAAGAGTATCGTGGCTACGCTGAAAAGATGGGAGCGGTGACAAAAGGCAGCTGTGTTTCCGCCAGCACGCTTTACCATCTTGGTTTCGATCTGATGGATGAAGCCCGGAGATCCCGAGTTCTGAACTTGTCTGCGGCAGCTCTGTTTAGGGATGGCATCATGTTGTCGCTTGGCATCGCTTTGCCGCAACGAGCGCGAGCGCTCGCGGCCTTTGAGAATGAGCGAACGATTGGATTGGATTCACGCCCATACATATGGATCAACCTGCCCGGATCTGTCTTGAAACTTCCACAAGAAAAAAAGCTAACTGAGTGCTTTTCTCGGAGGTTTAGAAACCCCAATCTTTGGGATGCCCTTTCAGAATACTTGACCGTCTACCGGCCTATGTATGATGACGGTGCGGCTTTGTTTCCGTCCAAGGAAGCGCTTGGGGCAAGTATTTCCGAGGCACAGATTGGTCGCCACACTGGCAACATCACTCAAAGGCGACTGGGTGTCAGGATGCCGATACATCGGTTCCGCGATAGCGCGGCAACAGAAGCCGCCGAGGAATTGGAGCATGGCGGGCACGTGGCCTCGTCCATTCTCGGCCATCGTGAGGAACGAACGACGACCCGACACTACAACCACGCCAAAGGCGTTCGCAATGCCTTGGAATTTCGCGAGTTGATCGCATCTATGAGAAGCAGCCAGAAGTCGCTCAACTTGTGAACGCTACAACGCCCACCGCCGCAAGTCGCTGCAAATGCTGCATTTTCCACAGGTGGTTAAGAATGGTAGAACATCACCCGCACGGGATGCTTGTAGACCTTTCTCAACTATTTCCGATCACCGCCGTAACCGCCGCGGCTCGCTTCCCCAGTTGCGTCTTAGGCTTAACTGTTCGGCACAAGGGCCCGCAGCTTTGTTTCGAAACTTCGACAGTCACTTGAATCAAGTTTATTGCAGGCTTCGAATTGCGCTGATCAAAGAAAGTCTCTGAATTCCGTCATCTGGCCTAATGTCGGATTCGCCACCGTGCACTACCATTCGATGAGTTGCCCCAATTGCGTCACAGCCAACTGCAAATCCACTCTTGGCACGTGCCGTTTCATTCCGCTTGATCTCGATGGCACAGGTCGCACCACTGGAATAATTTAGAACAAGATCAATCTCGTTTTGGTTTTTATCACGATAAAATGCAGGCGTTACATGACCGGACGCCGCATTGATAATAGTTTCGATAGCAAAGCTCTCCCAGCTGTGACCTGCCGCATTGCTGTCGAGAAGTTTGTCGATTGAATCGATGCCAAGCATGGCATGCAGTAAACCGCAATCTCTAACATAGTAAACTGGCATGGAGTTGAGGCTTTGATTGCTTCCTGCGGGCCAATTTGGCAAGCGTCGTAGAACTCCCATCCTTTCAAGGAGGTCTAGCGACTTTCTTATGCTCTCTTTTTTGACCGATAGTGTTCTTGCACAATTGGCATAATCAAATTGGTTTCCGTTGTTGTTGGCAACAAACTGAAATACATCCGGAAGGCGGTCGCTTGCATCGATATCCCAACAGCTGAAATCTTGCTTGAGTAAATCACCAAGGTAGGTCGTTCTCCAAGCGAAGCTGTGATCGTCGCTATTTGCGAGTAGGCTATCGGGAAGACCGCCTCGTAACCATAGAACCTCCTTTTGCCATACCGGCAAGTTGGTGGGTCGAGCTTGCGGCTTGGCCTCGCGAGTAGGACTTTGAGTTGTCACCAGTGGCTTACTATCATTCAAATGCTCCAAAATTTGCACTGGCGGTAGTTCAACGTCCGTGATTATTCCTGTGAGTGCGCCACTCAGTTTTTGTTCAGTTTTTGCGCCTCGCCCGACAAAAACGAACCTTGGCGAGGATTGTTTGTATTCAAGGCATGAGCGGACAACGGCATCGATCTTTTCCACTTGATCAGCTTGTATTGCATCGACAAACACTGTCCTCTCACCAAAGGAAGCTTGGATTTCTTGAGGCTCTGAGTGAGAGAAATCCTCACCTGTTACCATAGCTGAGCCATTGTCCATTTCATGAACCAGTGCTCCCAACAGGGATGTTCGCCCAGCTCTGGGGAGAGCCCTAAGGAGCACAACCCTGCTATGAAGCAGCTTGTCCACGACCGTTTTTTGCGTAGCACGAACAATCACAGTGGTTACGGCCTGACCATATCCAAGACGACAATTTCGATACGGCCTTGCTTGGCAACCTCACTGTGTTCAACGAGTTCCAATCGGAGTTCTTCGGCAGTTGTCGGACGTTTGCTGCCTTTTCCCCGTGATTTGAGCTTTTTGTTTTTGGGCACATTGGGGCCGAACCAAAACACAAGGTAGATACCTTTGCGTTCGGCACGCCAATCGTTGCTATAGAGCCTATCGAGTTGTGTGTCCGCCGCGTGCCAAAGGTCCTTGTGCCACTGTCCCTTGATCTCGATCGGCAGCATTAGCTGGTCAATTGTGCATTTAATATCTGCGCGCTTGTCATCAGCAAGATGGCCTTCTGGCTCGCACAGAATTCCATATGGGTAGTCGCCGAACATTTTAAGTAGTGTATCTCGGCAAGCTTCCTCATTTTTAGGAACGGCATTTTCAAAGAAGTCCAGATGCCAGTCAACTGGATGAGAACGAATTTTTTGTTGGGCAACCGTTAGCTCTTCAAGCATGACTGCCTGTAGTTGATCAGCTGAATGCGGCGAGCCATCTGATAGCACAGACACAAGCTCAGCGATCGTTGGGGGCGTATAGTTGTCTTCGACCACCTTCTGCGCTTGTTCGGCAAAAGTCCTCTTCAAATGGTCCGTATAGCCATCACGTGGTGCATCACGTAACGCCAATAGCTCTTTCACAGCGTCGGGAGAAGTTAGGCTGCCAAGGCGGTTGATTAGCGTTCCCAAGTATTCTGCGGCGTCCCAAGGGTTAGCGTCGCCGGACGTCATTCCTCGCGGGTGGGGTTCGTTTTGCCACAGTGGCCGGAATTTCTTGATAATCCATGATAGCTGTGCAGGAGAAAGCGGAGCAGGCGACCCCTCATCGTGGCGTCGGCTGAGACGCGATCGCAAATTCCACAAAAATTTCGGATCTTTGCCACGTGCCTTAGAGAGCTGATTATGCACATTCTCAAAATCGACAAGAAACGCTACCGCATCCCAATCGGAACGACGCTCTTCATCGAGGATTTTACTCTTTCTTCGATCTTCCACATATTTCTTTAGAAACTCGAATTCACCTGCTGCAATGAGGCAGTCTATTAGCTCGACTTCTGCGCGATGCGTTTGTTTTGGGAAACGTTCAAGCCATTCACTTGCCAGAGCAGTGGCCATCTCAGAGTCATCCGCGCCGCGAGCAATCTCGTATAGGCCGTCAACGTGTTCGTTTTGGGCTGCCAGTTGAGGTTCAATTCGCAATCGCCAAAACGCTTCCCAAAGACCTGGCCTGCTCTTGACTGCTTTCTCCACCACTTCGGATACTTGATCGATACTGGCGTGATCCAGGATTTGGGTTAGTCGAATCTCAAGATGCACGGCAAGCAGCCGCTCGTCTGAAAGATCATCAAGAGGTTTTCCATTCCGAATTCTCTCGGCCACCGCTGCGACGAAAATATATGCAGCATTCCAACGTTTACTTTCCGCGTAGGAATCTGCGATTTCTTTCGCTGTTGGCTTCGAACCCTCGTCCGTAAGGAAAGCTTCGAAGCCTTGAAATGCCGCTTCTTGAAGCTCCGGGCCCAACCATTGTTCAATCCTTTGATGGGCAGGCACATCATTGCCCATGTCAGAGAACAAGTTCAGGTAAGCTTGGGCTGGATTTACGACCTCACTGTATTTTCCATTGCGGAGATCATCTATATGCTCGAGAAAGTTGGCCCTGTGTGCAGCCCACCTTTCCTCCTTTTCCTTCTTCCGCTTTCGGTCACGTTTTTCCTGCTTAATTTGCCACTCAGGGATTTGAGGATTAGCGAGCCGATCGAGGAATTCACGACCATCCTTGTCGGTTGCGAAGGGGGCGGCGGCATCGCGGACACATTCTCCACGCAATTTGTCGTGAGGACAAAGGCGGACAAGATCCTTCCAACGATCCCCAGGAGCTTCCAATGAGGGATCAAGACTACCCAGCAGCTCAATTACATCATCTTCATCGGGATAGAGTCCGTTGAGCATGTCGTTTAGACGCCAACCTCGCATCCAGACTGTTTTGGTGCCGGGCTCTTCCAGCAATGCCAAACGCTGAATTTCTCGCCTCTCTGCTGTGTTAGCATTCAGCCAATTTGAAATTGTTTTCTGAGAGTCGTCGCGAAAGCCACGCCGGTCTCCAAGGGATGACAACCAACGCCACAATCGTAGAGGGTCAACGCCCCCGATAGCTAAGTGCCTTTCGGTGAGAGTATAGACGACATTGATAGCGTCTGAGTCCTCATGGCGATCGTTGTGATCAGAAAACAGTGCATTCAAATAGTCGGCCAAGATGTCGAGGACTGGTGCAATACGACCCTCAGGCAGCCGTTTCTCCAGACCCCAGAGGACTCCACCGAGCCGCGTTTTTTCCCTTTGAGGATACGCACAAATGCTTAGTCCACAGAATGCGACAATCAACTCTACAATCTGCGCGTCTGTTGGCCCGACAAAACCCACGCCGGGTAGGAGTTCTATTGCAAGTCGTAGCGAACTCTCATCGGCCAGGTCATGCAGCTTTGAGAAAATCCGAGCCCACTCATCACTTTCTCGCGGCAACTCGGTGAGTGCATTTCCTGCAACCCTCCGTTCATAGTATGAGACGTCAGGATCGAGAACCATCTCTTCAAGCGTTTCTGAAAGCATAGTTGCGACCTGTGATCCGGAGACCGAGTGCAACAACATCGCCCTAAGTGGAAAGGGAGTGGACCGTGAAACGATTAAGTTTTTGATTTCCGGGCACAACGAAGGTTTTGCGATGCCTCGCATAGAGTGCGTTTTCTCGAAGTCAAAATAACGTGGGTCTCGGTCGCCAAGTTCGAACAGAGAATTCAGTAGCGCACGCGCCTGCTCGTCTGACAGCTCTCCGGTCTCGCCATATTCCACGACACCCATTGGGTCGGCGGCAATTACATCCAGTGCGAGGCGAGGATCGCGAGCAAGCCAAGCATGAATGCCTCGAAGGCTTGCCGGAACAAGGCCACGGCTGTGGAAGAGTTTGAGAAGCCGGCGTCGTTTTCTATCCGTGTTCGCTCTTTCAGCCAACCAGCGAGCAGCAAGGAATTCACCGACACTACGATGTGTGTAGCTAAACCGATCGGGGTTCCCTTCAACACTGCTCGACAACAAGCGGCTTGCAAGAACCGCATGCAAGTCTTTCTGTGGCATGAAAACGTTGATTTCGGCTAAGGGAAGGTCATCTTCGTCAACCTCCAAAGCAGGCAATCGGGAGATGGCGGTCTTTCCTGCCAGAATTAGTGAGGCAAATGCGCCCCCTGCAGCATTCAATGCTTGGCTCTCATTTAGCTGGGAGAGAGATGAACTTGTCTTCTTTTGGCTATGCTCAGCCCACAACCTCTGCGCTGATAGTTCAAAAAGTGCGGCTCGCGATGTGGGTAGATCTTCGTTGCCGGCAACAGCTTTGATTAGTTTTAGCGTTTGAGGGTTTCCAAACAGTTCTTCGAGCCCATTCTTCTTAAAATGGGTGATTACACGATTTGCTCGGGACTCTCCTATGTCCCTTGACAGAAGGAAGCGGGCTTCGTTGCTGCCAATCGGCTCCAAAATGAGTTCCAATGGCTCACAGCCGTAGGAATCAGCCAGAGCTTGAATGCTTGTTGCGCTCCTCCAATCAGCAACTCTGCACGCAAGAATGAAGTTTGGCGATCCGGCTCTCTCCAACGATGCAAGAACCGCATCTACTGCATCACCCTCAACTTGAACCGTCAACTCGTCCAGCGCGTCTATGACCAACGTGGTCGCGCCTTCGAGAAGTGTTGCTGGATCTTGCGATCGCACAAGTCGTCTCGCGTGTAGAAATTTGTAGTTCTCCTGGCAGCCAATTTCTTCAAGAAGTGTCGTTTTTCCCATGCCGGCGTCACCCAACACAACAACGGGTTCCGCCTGATCCAATAGATCAGATTGGGAAAACTCGATTACCTTGCCATCATTGTCGAGACCACGGAGGCGTCGCTTAATGTTGTTCTCTATCAATGTCATCCGTGGCCATACTGAAAGGAATTCTCGTAAGTGAAAACCAATTTAAGTGTTCTACTCGGGCGTGCAAGCTTAACCATCTTGCCGGTTGAGTAAATTAATTCCCAGAATCCCTTTGGATTCCACGATAGTGGCCAATGTCGTTTGTGGAAGTGACATAGCGAGTATTATGAAGCCGCCGAGCGTAGCGACTTGGCAGTGCGCGAACCTGGCACTTTTCTTGAAGCCTCCCAGCATTTGGGTGGCAAAGCACTGGAGGTTGGCCATGGAGATCGCGCATTCGGTCGCCACACAGGAGAAGATCTCATTTTCGAACGGGATTTGGAGCAAATGCGGCAGGCGGCAGGCGGCAGAATGCTACACATCAATTTTTCATGAACACCAGGTGTTGCGGGACCGGTTCTGTGCGTTCCTCTTTGTGAGAACGCGCAGAAACCGCTTCAGCGCACCCCGAACAAGGAAGAAAAGATGAAATGATAACCAAACAAAGCAACCCGACCCGCAGCTTGATCACAAACGCCATACAAGGAGTATCCCATGGCTTATCAAGACTGCATCCACCAAACCCGCGAAGAGGAAGCGCTATTTGCCATCAGGGCAGCGCGTAGCTTTGCGGCGCTTTGGAAAAACACCGCCACTTCTATCGGCATCGACACACCGTCTGACATAGCAGAAACGCTCGTGCGGCTTTCTCAGGCAGACCTTTTCCACTTCAAAGACGAAACAGTTTTCAACGAGATCGATCAGATACTCGTGAACCGTCTAAACAAGATCGGAACCTTTGCCGATGGCAAAGGCTATGGCGATTTCGCAATAGCGAATGACACCAGTTCTGATTTTCTCTTCTCCGACAGGTTTAAGAAAGCGCGACAGCTAATCGAAGCATGGAAAGCGTTCAAACACGCCCGCCAACACGTCATCGATCGCCGGCACGCTGCTCGCATCGCGTCTGTATAAACAGTAGCTAAGGGCTCGGCGGGACAACGCACGCCGGGCCTACACTCTCTTCAAGCAGAATTACGCGAGCGCTTGCAAATGCTCGAATGCCGCCCGCTTTAACGCGTTTTTCGGCAGTTTCAGCGGGCGCAAATCGGTCACCTCCCGAAGCTTTGCAGCCAAAGACTTAAGAGCGTCACCGGAAAGCTTTCCGATTTTGGAGCTATCAAACAGGGGCTCCGCCAAACGTGGGTCACGCACTGTAACGGCATCGGCCTCGCTGTCGTCTCCAAGCGTAATCTCGACGTCGAGCGTGGAGGCTTGCGCGAGATCGCACGACAGGATGACAGGAAACCCGTATTGCCGTTTCCGACCGATTTTCAGCTTGAAATCCGCTTTGTCGACAGCTTCTTTCAGATCACCGATGTGATGCGCAGTATAATGGACGTTGATGATCGAACCGTGACGGTGACCAGCGATCGCCTGCCGTTCGCCGTCATCAACCTTTTCTCGATTGAGCATGCTCGAGAATGTTTTCCGGAGCGCATAGAAATCCTCATCGAAGTCGCCAATCCCAATGTGATCGAAGATCCGCCGAAGGTGCTTGCCATATGCGCTGCTCACATCACCGGATTGGGAGCGACCGGCGGCCTCTGGGAACAAAAGAACCCCGTGTTCATCCTTTAACGACTGGAACCAATCGACAAACCCAAGATCAATCAACATTTGGGGGATCGGAACGAGACGCTTTGAGTCTTCTGTTTTGCCAATGTTATCTGCTCCTGATGCGATTGCGAGCAGATAGTGTCCGTCTCGAAACCGGACATCGCTTCGTTTGAGCAAAAGGATTTCTTCGATGCGAGATCCGATTGTCAGAACAATGAGCGGAACCCAATAGTCGGCATCGCGAATAATCAATTTACCCCGCTGCCAGCGGCGATGTTTCGATGCGCAGCCGCTGTAGATTGGAGAGGTCAGCAACATCGAGATCCTTTCCTTCGTCCAGGGCATGCGGATCTTCGGTTTGGTCACACGGACATAGAGTTTGTCATCTGGAGCAAGGGATTTGATGTGAAGCTCCATTTCACGATATGAGATAACATCATGAGTATTGGCACCCAGCTCCTTTGCTGATTTGACCATGCGATTCATCGCATCGCGATATTTCTTGAGCGTGCTGATTGTCACACGCGGAACAAGACGATCAGCCAACTTCGCTCGCTTCTCGGCATCCGAAACGCCTTCGATCGATCGCATTTCTTCCATTACGAGGAGGTCCTTGGCGTCTGCCTTCGAAATTTCTTCTGCCTTGGTTACGGTCTTACCGGCTTGCCCATATCGGTTCCTGCCGTGCTTCCGGCCTTGGGTTCTGGGTAACCGTGAAGCCCACCCGAGAAACTCTTTCTGTTTTTCTTTCGTCAGTGTCGCGATGGGAACGTCGCCAAGGAATTCCTCAAGAAGCCGGTGGACCCCTGCCGTGATCCGTTTCATGTCTTTGGAAGGGTAAAGCTCATCAGTTTTGGCTTTTGCCTGCGCCAACAGGACCGGAACCTGAACGAAAGCGTCAAAATCCTTAACAGCGTGGTCTGTCAAAAGGTCTCGACTGGCTGTGCGCACATCATCGCCTTCATCCATCGCAATTTTCACATCGTTGAGGCGACGTTCTAGCGTATTTGCGCGTTGACCAAGATCATTCGGGAGTGGCTCGGGGAGTTCTACAGAAATCAACGCACTGGCCTTCTGTAGAAGGGTTTGCACGTCACCCCACTGCTTGTTGCGGGCGGCTCGACGTAAGCGCCGGTTTTCCGCTTCGAGGGCCGCAACCCGTTGGTCAATGTCTGCATCAGATAGCGGAGCCGCTTGGCTTTCTTCATCGACCATCTTGCTCAACGCGCTACGCATTGCCTCCATCAACACCGCTTTGGTCGTTTCAGGGCTCAGGATCTTTTTGGTCAATGCGTCCACGAATTCTATCTCCATTTTCTCGTAGACCGAGAGCAGCCTCGCGGCACGCTTCACGGCGTCGAGGGGGAGATGGGTTCGCAGGGAAAGACAGATAAATTGATTTGGAGCGGAATTTGATGGTCCTGTTGGCAGGCGCTTGCGGAAATAGAACATCCGGCCTCTACGCATCAGGTAAGGGCCGGCGTGATGTTTGGAATTTTGTCGGGGTTTTCGGCGGGCTGAATCGCGTCGCTTTTGGGCATAGCGCGCAAGGCCATGTGTTACACCCTGTGTCACAGGTTCAGAATGCTGTGACACACAGGTCGTTTCGGGCTGGGTTAAGCCTTTGTTTTCTTGAGCATCTCTAAGAAAGTTGGCTGGGGTGGTAGGATTCGAACCTACGGTACACTGTACCAAAAACAGTTGCCTTACCACTTGGCTACACCCCAGCAGTGCGCGCTTTCCTAGCCAAAGCCAAACCAAGGCGCAACCCCAAAATGGGGGAATGCGAGTGAATTTCCAGTTGGCCTCGTGACCTTCCACAACGGGGCCTTCGGCCTAATCTGGTTACAAGGTTTGGTCATACGCACCGACCGAAGGTTCTTGTTGCAGCAAGGCGTTGAACCCGTCGAAGATATGGCGCAAATCCTCGGCGCTTTGCATGCTTTCGCAAACGACAACAAGGTTGGGCGTGTTGGACGATGCTCGGATCAAACCCCAAGAGCCATCCTCAAGCTTAACCCGCGCCCCATTCACTGTCAGCATCCCGGCGATCCGTCGTCCAGCGATCTTCTCGCCGGCTTGCTGCATCTGTTCAAGCCGATCCCTCATTCGCGCGACAACCGCGTATTTCTGGTCGTCCGGGCAGGCCGGAGACAAGGTCGCAGAGGTCCAGCACGGTTCCAGTTCGTCTACGAGATCAGATAGCGATTTGAGCGGATGACGGTCCATCAGGCGGCAGATTTCGACCGCGACACGCAAGCCGCAATCATATCCCCGCCCAATCGGCGGGCCAATGAAGTAGTGGCCTGACTTCTCAAACCCAGCCAACGCGCCAGTGTCGTGAAGCCTCCGTTTCATATGGCTGTGTCCGGTCTTCCAGTATTCGACGCATGCGCCGTGCTCGGCCAGCACCGGGTCGGTTGCGAAAAGGCCTGTGGATTTTACATCTGCCAGAAAGTGTGACCCTGGAAGCGCGCGCGCCATGTCACGGGCCAGGATCAGACCCATCTTGTCAGCAAACACCTCGTTTCCCTGCGCATCGACAACACCGCAGCGGTCGCCGTCTCCGTCAAAGCCAAGGGCAAAGTCGGCACCAGATGCGCGGACGGCCTGCGCCATGTCATGCAGCATCTCAAGCGCTTCGGGGTTTGGATTGTAGTTAGGGAAACTGTGGTCCAGTTGGCAGTGCCGTTCGACAACCTCTACGCCAAGGCGACGCAAGAGGTCGGGGGCAAAGGCGCCAGCCGTGCCATTGCCCGTCGCGCAGACGATCTTGAGAGGGCGCGACAGACCCGGCCCGTTTGTCAGGTCGGCCAAATATGCCTCTTTGATACCGTCCACGCGGTCGATCCTGCCACCGCCCTGAACCGTCCAATCGCCGGTTGTCGCTATCTCACGAAGCTCTTCCATGTCCTCCGGCCCATGCGTGCACGGGTGATCAAAACCCATTTTCACGCCCGTCCAGCCATTCGGGTTGTGGCTGGCTGTGACCATGGCGACGGCCGGAATATCGAGATGGGCCTGCGCGAAATACGCCATCGGCGACAGGCTAAGCCCTATGTCGCGCACATGCGCCCCGGCCATCTGCAAGCCTTCGGCCAATGCGTCCTTTACCGACGGGGAATAGCTGCGAAAGTCATGCCCCAAGATGATCTGTGGCCCAATGCGGCGACGCATTAGCTGCGTGCCCAAAGCAAGCCCGACACTGCGCATTCCGGACAGATCGATGTCTTCAGGAAAGCGCCAGCGCGCGTCGTACTCTCGAAACCCGCTGGGGGAAAGTCGCATGGTCATCGCTGTAGCGGCCGGGTTTTTGCCAAGGCATCGAAAGCGGCGAGGTCATCGACCAGTTGCGCCATCTGCTCAAGCGGAATCATATTCGGGCCATCTGATGGGGCATTGTCGGGATCGGGGTGCGTTTCGATGAACACGCCTGCGATCCCCGTCGAAACCGCTGCGCGCGCCAACACCGGGGCGAATTGCCTTTGCCCACCAGAGGTGCTGCCCTGCCCCCCCGGCATCTGCACCGCATGGGTCGCATCCATCACGACAGGGTGCCCAAGCGCCGCCATCTGCGGCAACGCCCGCATATCCGTCACTAGCGTGTTGTAACCAAACGCGCTTCCCCTCTCGGTCAATATCACCTGATCATTGCCGGACCCGGTCACTTTGCCCACGGCATGCGCCATGTCCCAAGGGGCAAGGAACTGGCCTTTCTTGATGTTGACGGCACGCCCCGTTCGCGCTGCCGCAACCAAAAGGTCGGTTTGGCGACACAAGAAGGCCGGGATTTGCAGGATATCTGCGACTTCGGCCACGGCCGCGCAATGTTCGGGCTGATGCACATCCGTCAGAACGGGCGCGCCTATTTGTGCGCGGACCTCGGCCAACATCCTGAGCCCTGCATCAAGACCCGGACCACGGGGCGCATCAAGCGATGTCCGGTTTGCCTTGTCAAACGACGCTTTGAAGACATAGCCCACACCGGCACGCGCGCAGATCGAGGCCATCTTGTCCGCAATCCGCAGGGCATGATCGCTGCCCTCCAGCTGACACGGGCCTGCGATGATGGTCAACGGCAGATCATTGCCAATCTCAACCGATCCGACAACCACCCGCCCCATATCAGGACGAGACCTGTTCACGCAGGATCGACACCGTAATCGACACCATCAGATAGATGCCTGAAAAGATCAGAAACGCCAGCATGGTATTCTCAAAGGCGCGCGGATACGTGGGTTCATCCGGCGCGACAGGCCGTACGCCAAGCTCTAGATACCGGGTCTGCTTGTTGGCCTCGATCCGTGCTGTTTCCAGCTGTTGAAGGGCCTGCTGCATCAAAAGCGTGCGCGTTTCCAAATTGGTCTGGGCAATGCGCAACTGGCCACTGATTGACGCCAATGATCCGTTTTCGCCACCCGCTTCGGTCAACTTGGCCCGCAACTGGCCGATCAATGTTTCCAGCCGTTCGATATCGCCGCGGACCCCGTCAACACGGGCCTTGTTGGGGCGACTGTTGTCCAGAAGTTGCCGCAAGGCCAAGTGCTTTTCCTGAACCTGAACCTCAAAGGCATTGATTTGGCTCATCAGCGACGACGCATCCGATGCTGCGTCAAAAACGCCCATCTTTTCTTGCAGGCGCAAAACCTCTGCCTGCGCGGCGAACATTTCAAGCTCGGCTTCTTCGTAGCTTTCGCGCGAGCCCTTCATCTGGTCTTCGCGCAAGCGTTGCGTCAGATTGTCCACGCGTTCTTCGGCATAGGCGATCAAACGCTCTGAAAACTGCGCACTGGCCGCTGGCGTTGGCGCCACAATTTCCATTTTGACGATGCCCTCGGTCGGATCGAAGCCGATCTTCACGTTCTTTTTGTAAAGTTTATACGCCGCCTCGTTCGAGGCATTGTCTTCAAGCCGCTGAACCGCGTCGATCTCGGGGTCCGAGAACACGGCCTTGTAGCCGACATCCTGATCCAAACGCAGCATCGCATCGCGCGAGGTCAGGTAGCTTTGAACCGTGGTGCTGTCTTGGGACGTCGCCAGACCTGATCCGGCAAACAAGCTGCCAAGACCACCGCCACCCGCGCCATCGGCTTTTTGAATGACGAACTCGGTCTTCGTCGCATACATCGGGGTTGCGACATTGTAATAATAGTAACCCGCGATAATCGTGGGCAGAAAAACGAAAAAGGCCAGCCGGACCACAAGCATCCGCAACTTGCGGCGGCGGCGGCGCGCAATGTCTTTCTGAATTTCCAAGACCGACCGCGCACGATCTGCTTCATCATAGACATGATTGGCCGGTAGCTGCGGCGGCACGACGGTCTGGGGAAGGTGAACAGACTGATCCGCATCTCCGGACCCATCGGCGGCCGGTCCGACCAAATCCAACATGTTGGCCCGCTGGAACGGGTCGATTCCGGCACGCCGCAATTGATAAACGGCGTCAAAATCCGAGGTGGTCGCCAACCCGTGCTTTTGGGCGACCCGACGCGCCATGCGCAACTGGCGACCGGTCAGACCCTCCTTGCGGATTGCTTCGACCGCTTGTTCGGGGGTCAGGTCGTCCTCCGCCAGGGTGCCCGCGCCTTGCGTGCCCTTGAAGCCTTCTTTCGGGAACCCATCTTCGTGTGGCGCTTGGGCGGCAGCCTCCAACGGATTGAGCGGTCGCGCGGCTGGCCCTGCCCCGCCCACCTTGGGGGAAGCGCGTGTGCCAGCAGGATCGCCGGACGCATTAGCGATGCTCGCCTGGTCGGGTCCGGTGCGACCCTCGTCTGCCACCGCATCTGGTTGCATCGCATCACCCGTCGCGGGGCGCTCCGTCGCAGCTTGACCGGTCCGGCCGATGCGATACTTCTTAGCCTTGGGTTTGGTAGTCATAAAGCTGTTTCGCTTCTTCCAAAGTGTCAAACATTTTGAACTGACCGTCGCGCAGAACGGCGGCGGAGTGACAGAATTTTTCCAGAGTCTGCGCCTGGTGGGATACGACGATGACAGTAGCGCCCTTTAGCCGTTCCTGAAGCACATCACCGGCCTTGCGGTTGAATTCGACATCCGTGGTCTGCGGCATGCCTTCGTCGATAAGGTAGATATCGAAGTCCAGCGCCAGCAGCAAAGAAAAGGTAAAACGCGACCGCATGCCGCTGCTATAGGTGGCGACCGGGAAATCATAGTATTCCTCAAGCCCGCAGAGCCAGCGGGTAAATGCCTCGATATAGTCCGGGTCAAGGCCATAAAGCTTGGCGATATACCGC
This sequence comes from Aliiroseovarius sp. CAU 1755, assembly GCF_054482655.1. Taxonomy (NCBI): domain Bacteria; kingdom Pseudomonadati; phylum Pseudomonadota; class Alphaproteobacteria; order Rhodobacterales; family Paracoccaceae; genus Aliiroseovarius; species Aliiroseovarius sp. CAU 1755. Next base: position 616,841 of record NZ_JBTLRH010000002.1, read on the forward strand.
GCGTTTTCTTTCGCGGACAGGCGACCGCTTACACCGCCCATGAACCCCAAAGGGAAAGAAATGCGACAGCTGCGCACAATCTCGCCCTCGTCTGGTTTTTCAAGCCCCGCCATCATGTTGATCAGCGTCGTCTTGCCCGTCCCATTGGGCGCCAGGATGCCCAGCGAATTGCCCAACTCAACGCGAAACGACGCATTGTCCAGAATGACTTTGCGCTGTTTCCCCGTCCAAAAGGACTTGCTGACATTTTTGAACTCGAGCATTCGACGCTCCGGCACTGCTTTCGCCTCTCCGCTCTTATCAGAGCTTCGTTAACGTAGGCCTATAACGTCCCACTTGGGCAGCATTATGTCGGAATTTCACCGAAAATGACAACGTATAACAGTGGCTGACGAACCCTTGCGCGCGATTGGCAGGCAATCAGCGACAGGCGCATGGAACTGACACCAGCGCCTTCGGGGCCACATGGAAATCAGCCGTTTTGCTTTTCAACCTTCAGCAACTTACCCGCAGAAACGGACAGGAACACCGCCGCGAAACTGAACAAGGCACCCATCTTGGCCGCATCGAGAACGGGTCCGGGCACAAAGGCCGCCGAGGCTACGAACAGCGAGACGGTAAAGCCGATGGCGGCGACAAAGCCGATGACCACCAAGTCACGCGTGCGCATCCCAGCAGGCAATCCCAGCCCCATGGGATAGGCCGCAAGCCACCCCATTAAAAAGATACCCAGCGGTTTACCGATGATCAGGCCGGCAAAGACAAGCCACGTCGCCTCAGAGATGGCACTGAACTCCACCCCGGCATTCAGAAGGCCGAAGAAGAACAGCACGACATTGACGGGGATCGCCAGGGTATGCTCCATCTGGTTGAGCGTGTCGGTCAGATATTTCTCGGCCTCGGCAAACAAGCCGAAGGCGCGGTCGGCATGAGGGATCGCGGGAATGATCGGCAACAGGCCCAAGGCCGGGTGAATACCGGCTTGTGCAAATCCGAACCAGCTCAGACAGCCCGCGATCGCATATGGCATCCAGCCAAGTTTCTTGCGCACCCATGTTGAACGAGACCGCAATTGGTCACCGCGATCCAGATATCGCGGTAGCCAGTTGAACAGCAAAAAGGCCGATGCAGCAGCGACGATCGAGAGCAAAAGCCAGACCGGCGCCAATTCGCCCGAAGGGTAGAAAATCGCAATAATGATCAAACCCACCGCGTCATCCGCAATCGCCAACAGCAAAAGAAAGCGCACAGCAGGGTGGCCTGCCCCAAACACTATTCGGCCCACCAGATAGCTGAACGCAATATCGGTCGCTGTCGGAATGGCCCATCCACGCGACACCGCATCAAAGGTGGTCGATCCGAGGAAATAGGCGATACCCAGATAGACCACGATTGGCCCCAGCATGCCACCAGCCGTCGCCACCAACGGCGTTGCCGCCTTTTTGCCACGCAACGATCCGTTTTCAAGGATCACGGCTTCCCATACCTCTTTGCCCGCAATCGCAAAGAACAACGCCATCAGCATGTCGTTGATAAGATAGTGAAACGTCAAAACCCGTTCGAAATCACCGTATTCAAAGTGATGGACGGCGTCGCCCAGCGCGCGTTCCCAATGGCCGACATCCACACCGATCCAGCCGTTGAACAACAAGGGATACTCTACGATTAGGTGGTAGGAGTCCGGGTTGGTATTGGCCCAGACCAAGGCAATCACCGCACCGCTGATCAGAAGGATCGAGTAGGCCGTGATGAAATTCCACACGCGATACATGAAATGTCCCGTCTATTTGCCATTGCTGCAAACGGGTCGCGTCCTTGCCCGTAACGACAAGGACGCGGCCAACTGGTTCTTTGAGTGTTGGAGATACTGCAGCCGGGCGCAAACAACAATGGCTAGGCACGAACTTGCGACAGAGCAGGCCTCAGGCGATAGCGCCCCAACTTAGCCCGGCAACAATCGCTCCGATAACGGCCAATCCAAGATAGGCCGCAAACACGCGGGGTTTGACCAAGGCCCAAACCGCGACCGCTGCAGGAATACAGCTGACCCCGCCCGCGATCACAAAGGACATCGCTGCACCGTTCGACATGCCCTGTTCAAGCAAGGCTGCCACCATCGGCACGGCGGCATAGCCGTTCAGATACGCAGGCGCACCGACAATGGCGGCCAACAAGATCGGTCCGATACCGCTGCCGCCCAGAACCTGAGCGACCATATCAGCCGGGATAAACCGCAGCATCAAGGCTTCGATCATATAGGCCAGTAGCAGCCATTTGCCCAAGAACATAAGGTTCTCGAACGCGGTATCGCGGAATGTCGTGCGACGATCTGCCTGTTGCCAGAACCGCCATTTCACCTCGCCAGCATAAACGTCGGCGGCGGAACCCGCACCACAGCCTGACGATGCGCAGCAGGCCTTGGCCGGCGTATTTTTCAAAGGGTCAGAAAACAGAACTGTTTTTGCCATCGCTTTTACCGTGAACCCGCCGAACAGGCCAATGGACACCGCGGCAATCGTTTTGGCGACGGCAAAGCCTGTGCCCAATGTGCCCGCGGTGATCGCAAACATGGCAGGGTCCATCAGGGGCGAAGACAACCAGAACGCCATCACAGCCGACAAGGGTGCTCCGACGGCCAGCAAGGCTGCAATGAACGGGATCACCTCGCACGAACAGAACGGCGACAATCCACCCGCGAGCGCCGCCAAAACGATCATCCGCACTTCGCGCCCCGCAAAAGCACGCGCCAAAAGGTTCTCAGCGCCAGTTGATTTCAGATATGCCACGGCAAGGATCGCGAACAAAATGAAGGGTGCCGTGTGCATCAGAGCGGTCAGCGCGAACGTGATCATTGGCCAAACCTCGGCCGGTTCAAAGACCGCAAGCACCAGCGGGATCAGCACAATAGCCACCCAGGCTTTGTCGATCTTCCAACCTTTGGCGGGTGTGGGCGAATGTGTCGTGTCAGCCATGATCGTGGCCCTTTCCTTCCGGGCAATCAGCGCAGCATTCTGACAGAAGATAGTCTGACAGTGCGCGCATGACCTCGTATTCGGCAGCCGCGCAAATGATGCTACGGCCTTGCTTTTCCTGCGTCACCAAACCGGCAGCCGCGAGGATTTTCATATGGTGGGTCAAGGTCGATCCCGTGACGCCACAGCGTTCGCCCAGCGCGCCGATGGACAGCCCTTCTGGCCCGGCACGGACCAATGTGCGCAACACTGACAGGCGGTGTTCAGATCCAAGCGCTGCGAACTGCGAGGCCGCGATATCGACATTGATTGATTCAAGAGATTCGTGTTTCATATTTCTAGTAATATCGAAGAGTTCACGCCACACAAGATATATTTCTACATTCACCGAAATATTGCCCGCTCGATGTCTCCCCCCTAAACTCACCCCATGAAGGAGCTGCAACGCGACATCGCGGCCTGCCGTTTATGCGCGGACAGGTTTGCCAAGACCGAAACCGCCCATACGCCGCGCCCCGTGGTCTGGTTCCAGTCTGACGCACGCATACGCATCATAGGGCAGGCGCCGGGGTTGCGCGTGCATCGGTCCGGCAAGCCTTTCGATGACCCGTCAGGAGATCGGTTGCGTGACTGGATGGGCGTGGAACGATCGATCTTTTATGATCAGACCCATATCGCAATCACCCCAATGGCGTTCTGCTTTCCGGGCTACAACGCCGCCGGGTCGGACCTGCCACCCCCAAAGATTTGCGCCACGACATGGGCGGATCGCGTGGATCGCGCCCTTGCGCAGACACCGCTGACCCTGATCATCGGCGGGCACGCACAGGCCCGCCACCTTGACCGCAAGCAAAGCGTCACAGATGCGGTGAAGGCATGGCGCGATCATGCGCCGCGCCTGTTTCCCTTGCCTCATCCGTCTTGGCGCAATACGGGATGGTTGAAGAAAAATCCGTGGTTCGAGACCGACCTGCTGCCCACCTTGCGCGCGCGCATCGCCGAGGAACTGGGCCAAGGACCCGCGCCAAAGAACGAACGGCCACAAACAGACAAAGGCACATGATGACCGACACAACACGCCTTGATGACGCGCATGCCGCCATGCAGGACGACCTGACAAGCGACGCTGCCCGACTTCGGTTCTATGAACGGCTCGCTGACGGTGAATTGTTCCTGCTGCTGACCAAAGAGCCCACGGGCGACGATATCGAACCAGACCTGTTCGACCTTGACGACGCCAAATATGTGCTGGTGTTTGACCGCGAGGATCGGCTGGCGGACTTCGTGGGCAGCCCTGCCCCGTATGCCGCTTTGCCCGGACGGGTAATCGCCGGGATGCTGGCCGGACAAGGGATCGGACTTGGCGTGAACCTTGGGGTCGCGCCGTCGTCGATCCTGATCCCGGCCGAGGCTATGGAATGGCTGTCTGACACGCTGAAGACAGGGCCGGAACAGATCGAAGCGCGCATCGCAGAGCTTCATCCCCCTTCTGTTCCCGAAGCGTTGATCACGGCGCTGGATGCGAAGCTGGCGACGGCGGGCGGGCTGGCAAGCCATGCCTGCCTGGCCTGCGTGACCTATTCAGACGGGCGCAAAGGGCACCTTCTGGGCTTCATTGATCCGGTCGAGGGCGCACAAAACGCCCTGGCAGGCGCCGCAAACGAGGCGCTCACGTTCTCGGGTCTTGATGCAGGGCAAATGGATGTGGGGTTCTTCGAAGGAAACGCGCAGGTGGCCGGCAAGCTGGCCGCGATCGGGCTGCGCTTTGACCTGCCCGCGCCTGAGCAACCTCAACGTCTCGCGCCCGTTGCGCCTGGCTCTGATCCGCAAAAGCCACCGATCTTGCGATAGGGTCTTTGACAGACCAATCCGCAGCCACCACGGCCCTGTCAAGGCGGGCACGTCAGACAACGGCTACACGAGGTCCAACCCCGTGCGCGCCGGGACAGCGGATCAGCTTTTCTTTTTCTTCTCAAGCGCATCCAGTCGAGCTTTCAGCGCCTCATTTTCCTCGCGCGCCTTCTGGGCCATGGCGCGCACGGCGTCAAATTCCTCGCGGGTGACGAAATCGCGGTCCGCCAACCAGCGGTCCATCCAGCTTTTCATCGCGGTTTCAGCTTCGTCCTTGGCGCCCTGAGCCACACCCATGGCGTTGGTCATCAGTTGCGACATATCATCCAAAATCTTGTTGCGCGTCTGCATCGGCATCTCCTCGCTTGCTGGACCCTATATGCGCATTTGAACCCGCAGAGACAAGGTTGACTTGTCCCACCGGACAAGGTCAGGAATGCCCCATGTTTTTGGCGATCCCCTTTCCCGCCATCTCGCCCGAGATCTTCTCGGTCGAGATTGGCAGCTTCACCTTTGCATTGCGCTGGTATGCGCTCGGATATCTTGTCGGCATCGCGGTGGGGTGGTGGGTGATCGCCCGCGCCATTTCCAACGCGGCGTTGTGGCGCGATGAGCCCCCCATGACGCGCGCGCAGTTGGAAGATCTTGCGACCTGGGCGATCATCGGCATCATCGTGGGTGGCCGACTGGGGTATGTGCTGTTCTATGAACCCGCTTATTTCATCGCCAACCCGCTGGATATTCCGAAGGTCTGGATGGGCGGCATGGCCTTTCACGGCGGTTTCTTGGGAATCGTGACCATCACTTGGCTGTTTGCCCGCAAACACCAGATTGCCCTGGCGCAACTGGCTGACCTGCTTGCCATCGCAGCCCCGATCGGTATCGGGCTGGTGCGGCTGACAAATTTCATCAACGCCGAGCTTTGGGGCCGCCCTTCGACGGCACCATGGGCCGTGATCTTCCCCGGTGAGGCCGCGCAGGATTGCCCCCAATGGGATTTCGCACTGGGCGCCTGCGCGCGTCATCCCAGCCAGCTTTACGAGGCCGCTCTGGAAGGTTTACTGCTGGCCGCTATCCTGCTCGTGCTTGCCTTCGGGCGCGGCTGGCTGAAGCGCCCCGGTATGCTGACAGGGCTGTTTTTTCTTGGCTACGGGTTGGCGCGGTTCACGGTCGAGTTCTTCCGGCAGGCGGATGCGCAATTTATCACACCCGACAACCCGTGGGGCCACGTCATCAGGGTCGGTGACTGGGGGCTGACCATGGGCCAGACCTTGACGCTGCCGATGATCGCCGTCGGCTTAGTGACCTTGATCTGGGCCGCGCGGCGCGCGCCGAAGGCCTCCACCGGATGACCCCGCTCGCCCAGATATTGGCCCGCCGGATTGCGGCGACCGGCCCGATGTCCGTGGCCGATTATATGGCCGAATGCCTCATGCATCCTGACCACGGCTATTACGCCACCCGCGACCCGCTGGGCGTGGCCGGCGACTTCACCACCGCCCCCGAGATCAGCCAGATGTTCGGCGAGATGCTGGGCCTGGCGCTGGCGCAAGCCTGGATGGATCAAGGCGCACCAGCATCCTTCACGCTGGCAGAGCTTGGCCCCGGTCGCGGCACGCTGATGGCAGATATCCTGCGCGCAACGACCGCCGTGCCCGGGTTTCATGCGGCGGCAAACCTGCATTTGGTCGAAACATCACCCGTGCTGCGCAGCCTCCAAAGCAAAGCCCTTGCGCCACGCAAGCTGGTGCACCACGACACCGTCGCGACGCTGCCTGATGCGCCCTTGTTCCTTGTGGCGAACGAGTTTTTTGACGCCTTGCCAATCCGACAATACCAGCGCGATGGCGCGGGCTGGCGCGAACGCCAGATTGGATATCAAGACAACAAGCTGACGATGGGGTTGACCGACCCCATGCCCGTCGATGAGCTGACCTTCAGGTTAGAGGACACCCGCGACGGCGACACCGTCGAACTCTGTCCTGCAGCCACCGGCATCATGGCTTTGCTTGCAGAGCGGATCGACACCCATGGCGGCGCGGCATTGATCGTGGATTATGGTGACTGGCGTTCTGTCGGTGACACGTTGCAGGCAATGGCGTCGCATGAATACGTGGATCCTTTGGCCACCCCCGGTGAGGCTGATCTGACAGCACATGTGGATTTCGAGGCCTTGGTCCGGGCGGCCGACCCGCTGGTGCCGCACCTGTTGACCCCGCAAGGCCTTTTTCTGGAGCGTCTGGGTATCACCCCGCGTGCTCAAGCCCTTGCCGATCGCCTCAGCGGCGATACGCTGGCGACTCATATCGCTGCGCACAGGCGCTTGACGCATCCCGATGAAATGGGGACGCTCTTCAAAGTGCTGGGCCTGACTCGCGCCGACGCGCCCGATCTGCCCGGTCTGACCCGCAACCTTTCTCACTCCGGCCTCGCATGACCCTTGAAATCATCACCTCTGACGCCCTTGCCCCGCTGATGCATGGCTTTTTCACCCGCAAAGGTGGCGCATCCTCCGGGGTATATGCCGGGTTGAACTGTGGTTCCGGCAGTCAGGACCAGACTGAACTGGTGGCGATCAACCGCGCGCGCGTTGCCGACGCCATGAAGGTGGAACAAACCCATCTTTGCGGTGTCCATCAGGTGCACTCACCCGATGTTGTGACTGTGGATGGACCGATCGAGGGCGACAAACCAATTGCTGACGCAATTGTCACCGCCACGCCGGGGGTCGCGCTGACCATCCTGACCGCAGATTGCCAACCCGTGCTGTTTGCTGACCTCGAAGCCGGCGTCATTGGCGCGGCACATGCAGGTTGGAAAGGCGCACTTGGTGGCGTCCTGGAAGCAACAATCGACGCGATGGAGGCGCTTGGCGCGCAACGCGCGGCAATCACGGCAATCATCGGCCCAACAATCAGCCAACGCGCCTATGAAGTCGGTCCGGAGTTTCTTGAGGACTTCATGGGCCAGAACCCGGATTACAGTCGCTTCTTTGCGCAAGGCAAGGAAGACCGTGCCATGTTCGACCTTCCCGGCTTTGGACTTCACTGTTTGCGCGCGGCAGGTGTTCGGCACGCGGAGTGGGTGCGTTACTGCACGTATTCCGACCCGGAGCGATTCTATTCCTATCGCCGAAGCTGTCATGGCAACGAACCTGATTATGGCCGCCTCATTTCAGCGATCCGGCTCTGACCCCAAGACCTCGCCACATTCGCGCCGCATTGTGGCGCAGAGGACACCCGCCTCAAGCGCGAAAAGGACTATGAATGACTGGGGAATTCGCCCAAACCACACCCTGAATGTCGGAAACCTGAAGTTTCTTACCAGTGCCAAACCCATGCCCCAATCGCGATCTAGCTTATACCCAGACGAACAAGAATTGGTCTTCAGGACCGCAATCGGACGAGGTTGGCATGTCTATCAAACGCCGCTGGATGAAATGGATCATTGACGCTGAAACAGATGTTTCGGCCCTGCCCCATACCCGCGCAATGCGCCAATCCCGCACCATGCACGTCGCATAATAGTAGAGTTTTATACGGTTCAAGGTAAGTTCCGGGCTTTTCCCTTCCCCCCTTTCCAGCCCTGTAGCCTGCCATGAACCAACGAAAAAGCCGCCTTCGGGCGGCTTTTTTTGTGTCTTGCAAACGGTTTGAAAGGTCGGGTGTTAGGGTGTTTCACCCATTCGGGCTTCCAGCACGTCAAATGGCACGCCCGGTTCGTCTTTTGCACCACGGATAACCAGTGACGTTTTAACAGAGGCTACATTCTCGGCCGCAGTCAATTGTTCGGTCAGGAAGGATTGGAAGGTGGACAGGTCCGGCGCGACGCATTTCAGAATGAAATCCACTTCGCCATTCAGCATGTGACATTCACGAACCAGCGACCAGTTTCGGCACTGCCCCTCAAAGGCGGTCAGGTCGGCCTCGGCTTGGCTGACCAGCCCCACCATGGCAAAGACCTGCACCTCGAAACCAAGCGCGCGCGCGTTGACATCGGCATGATAGCCACGGATCAGGCCTTGCTCTTCCAACGTGCGCACACGTCGCAGGCAGGGCGGGGCGGAAATTCCAACCCGTTTGGCCAATTCCACGTTGGTCATTCGGCCATCTGCCTGAAGCTCGGCAAGAATCATGCGGTCAATCGGGTCAAGTTTGCTTGCGGACATGGATGAACCTTCCAAGGCGTATGATCTGTGACCCCCAATGAGCGAGGAGGCCGATAGCTTTTCAGTGGTTTTCCGATTGGAAATTGCGCAGAGGTTACCCTGAGGCCACCAAATGCGCAACAATATTTCGCGCAGACGCAACATCATTTCAACGTGACCAGACCCCGGACGCCAACACCGCATTGCGAACGTGGCTTGGATGGGCTTTCCACCGGCGTCGGGCGGGCTTATATGCGGTGTGAACCAGTATACTCAAGGAAGTTTCCATGTCCGAGCCACGTCGCACCAAAGTCCTGATCATCGGCTCCGGCCCTGCCGGATACACAGCCGCCGTCTATGCCAGCCGCGCCATGTTGGAGCCCATCCTTGTGCAAGGTATGGAGCCCGGCGGGCAGCTGACCACCACGACCGAGGTCGAAAACTGGCCCGGTGAGACCGAAATCCAAGGCCCCGACCTGATGGTCAAGATGGAGGCCCACGCCAAAGCGGTCGGTACCGAAATCATCGGCGACCTGATCACCGACCTTGACCTGTCCGAACGACCCTTCACCGCGACCGGTGACAGCGGCACGATCTACAAGGCCGACGCAGTCATCTTGGCCACCGGCGCGCGCGCCAAATGGCTTGGGCTGGACAGCGAAGAGAAATTCAAGGGCTTCGGCGTTTCGGCCTGCGCCACCTGCGACGGATTTTTCTATCGCGGGCAGGAAATCGTCGTCATCGGCGGCGGCAACACCGCGGTCGAAGAGGCCCTGTTTCTGACCAACTTTGCATCGAAAGTGACACTGGTCCATCGCCGCGACGAACTGCGCGCCGAGAAGATCTTGATCAACCGGCTGATGAAGAACGAAAAGATCGTGCCGCTGTGGGATCACACACTCGAAGAGGTCATCGGCGACGAAAATCCGCTGGGTGTCACCGGCGTGCGCGTCAAGCACGTGGCCACGGGTGAGATCACCGAAATTCCGGCCAAAGGCGTCTTTATCGCAATCGGACACGCGCCCGCGAACGAACTGGTGAAAGACGCACTGGAAACGCATATGGGCGGCTACGTTGTAACCAAACCGGACTCGACCGCGACGTCGATCCCCGGGGTGTTTGCGGCAGGTGACCTGACCGACCACAAATATCGACAGGCCGTGACTTCGGCGGGTATGGGCTGTATGGCGGCGCTTGAAGCCGAACATTTCCTCGCCGAACAGGAATGATATCTTACACCGGCAGTGTCTATCGCCTGATCTTCACTGATCAGGATGCGACATCGCCGGTGCAATCCCCCGAAGGGCGCTTTCACCATTCTGGCCAAATGGCCATCTATACATCGCTTTCAGCGGAAGGGTGCGGCGTCGCGATCAAGCGCTATCTGACTCCTGATGACGCGCCGCGCCACATCGTGCCGCTTGAGGTCACACTTGAACGTGTTGTGGACATTCGTGGGCAGTCAGCAGCCTCGGCGGTTTGGCAAGACAGTCGGGCTGCGGGTCATCCCGCGCCGACGTGGGCATTTTCGGATCAAGCCCGCGCAGATGGCGCGCAAGCCTTGATGTATTCCTCGCGGTCCCGCCCGGACTTGACTCATCTGACCCTGTTTACAACCGCCCCGGATGCGGTGCGCTTGGCCGGGCAGTCGATCCCGTTTCCCTAGCCACCCCGCCGCGTTGCTCTTGAGCCACGGTCGGCAATTTCACGTGCATTCGCATGTTTCTGCTTTGCGTTTGCCGTAAACCATGCAAAGCGTTCACGCGTGAACACTCTTTGAGTCGCGGGCTATGACGTCGCACCTGACAAAAACCACTTCTGCCGAGGAAGACCAGATCTTCCGACTTCTGCGCCAGCTTGATCTGGCGCCGGATGCGTCGCAGCGCGTGACCGCGGCAGCGATTGGGATTTCGCTGGGGCGACTGAATGCGCTGTTGCGCAACTGCGCCGAACGCGGGCTGATCAAGGTCAGCGAGCGAGCAGGCCCCGACAAGCGTCCGCGCTTTGCTTATACCATCACCTCTCAGGGTGCTGCCGAAAAGGTGCGCCTGAGAGATACGTTTCTTGCCCGAAAATTTGCTGAATACGATGCGCTGCATGCCGAACTGACCGGCACTTCCAGCGGTCTTTCTCCTCTAAAACACAGGACACATCCAATGCAGAACAATCTCTCACCCATCCCCGAGCTTTATGTCTCGTATGAAAGTGCGCAGAAACTGAAAGTCGAAGCCGGTGATCTGATCAGCCACGATCTGACCCCGCGCCAGACCTGCGATCTGGAGCTTTTGATGAATGGCGGCTTCAACCCGCTGAAAGGGTTCCTGACGGAAGACGATTACAATGGCGTCGTCGAGAACATGCGGCTTGCGGATGGCACGCTGTGGCCAATGCCGATCACGCTGGACGTCTCTGAAGATTTCGCCCAGTCGATCGAGTTGGGACAGGACATCGCCCTGCGCGATCAGGAAGGCGTTATTCTGGCGACGATGACCGTCACCGACCGGTGGGAGCCGAACAAATCCCGCGAGGCCGAGAAGGTGTTTGGCTCAGACGACGAAACGCACCCGGCGGTGAACTATCTGCACAACGTCGCTGGCAAGATCTATCTGGGTGGCCCGATTGTCGGCATTCAGCAGCCCATCCACTACGATTTCCGTGGCCGCCGTGACACGCCGAACGAACTGCGCGCCTATTTCCGCAAGCTGGGCTGGCGTCGCATCGTGGCGTTCCAGACCCGCAACCCCCTGCACCGTGCGCATCAGGAACTGACCTTCCGCGCCGCGAAGGAAGCACAGGCCAACCTGCTAATTCATCCCGTCGTTGGCATGACCAAGCCGGGCGACATCGACCACTTCACCCGCGTGCGCTGCTACGAGGCGGTGCTGGATCAATATCCCGGCGCAACCACGACGATGAGCCTTCTAAACCTTGCGATGCGCATGGCTGGCCCCCGCGAGGCGGTCTGGCACGGACTAATCCGTAAGAACCACGGCTGCACCCATTTCATCGTCGGCCGTGACCACGCTGGCCCTGGCAAGAACGCCGCTGGTGACGATTTCTATGGCCCCTATGACGCCCAGGACCTGTTCCGCGAGCATCAGGAAGAGATGGGCATTGAAATGGTCGACTTCAAACACATGGTTTATGTTCAGGACCGTGCCCAATACGAACCTGCGGATGAAATCATGGATAAGGACGACGTGACGATCCTGAACATCTCGGGCACCGAGTTGCGCCGCCGCCTGTCGGAAGGTCTGGAAATCCCGGAATGGTTCAGCTTTCCCACAGTCGTGGAAGAGCTGCGCAAGACCAAACCGCCACGCGCCGAGCAAGGCTTCACCGTGTTCTTCACCGGCTTCTCAGGCTCGGGCAAATCCACCATCGCCAACGCGCTGATGGTCAAGCTGATGGAAATGGGTGGCCGCCCCGTGACGCTGCTGGATGGCGACATTGTGCGTAAGAACCTGTCGAGCGAGCTGGGCTTCTCGAAAGAGCACCGTGACCTGAACATCCGCCGCATCGGCTATGTTGCGTCTGAAATCACCAAGAACGGCGGCATCGCCATCTGTGCGCCGATCGCGCCCTATGCCACCACGCGCCGTGCCGTGCGCGAAGAAATCGAGCAATATGGCGCCTTTGTCGAGGTGCATGTTGCCACGTCGATCGAAGAATGCGAACGGCGTGACCGCAAGGGGCTTTATAAGCTGGCCCGCGAAGGTAAGATCAAGGAATTCACAGGCATTTCAGACCCCTATGACGTGCCGAAGAACCCTGAACTCAGCGTCGAAACCGAAAACGTGGACGTGGACAACTGCGCCCATCAGGTTCTTCTGAAGCTGGAAAACATGGGCCTGATCAGAGGCTAACATGTTCGGATGCTAAACGAATGGGCCGAGGCAATGCCTCGGCCTTTTTCTTGCGGGGCCAGAGCCCTCAAAAACTGTTAGACAGACACCAGACCAGTTATGCGCACATTGGTCCACCAAGGCTGGATCGCAGTGATACCTGACCACGTCTGGGTCAGGCCGCTGCGGGCGCGGTCCTAGTGGATTGACACCGGCGACAGGTCGTTTTCGCGGGCCAACATGTAAGCAAGCTCGCGGTTCATGACCAAGGCAAGCTGCTCTCCATCCTCGCGGTGGACAGCGTAAAGCGAGTCGGCCCCATCCGCCTGGGCGCGCACTTCTGCGCGGATATCTTCAGGAAGATCATCAATCGCCACGCGCTTCACATAGACAATATTGCTGATCTGATCATGGTTGAACGGAAACTTGGTGTTCATCGGTTCACCCCTTCTTGATTTGGATCGTCTGAACCAGACGCTCCGGTTCGGCCCGCGACAAATCTATGTGCAGCAAGCCATTTTCCGTATTTGCGCCAACCACATCGACCCCGTCGGCCAAAACGAAACTTTTCATGAATTGTCGCGCCGCGATGCCGCGGTGAAGGAACACCCGATCATCTTTCACGTCGCTTTGGGCGCCGCGTATGACCAGCTTGGCGTTTTCAACCGTGATCGACAAATCATCGTCGGCAAACCCCGCCACCGCAAGTGTGATGCGGTAGGCACGGTCGCTGACCTGTTCAATATTGAAGGGGGGATAGCCATCCTTGCCAGACTTTGCAGCCTGTTCAACCATACGCTCAAGTTGTTCAAACCCAAGCAGGAAAGGATGCGTTCCCAAGTTCATTTTTGTCATCGACACGTCCTTGAATAAGCGACACGTTTGTTTGGCCCCAGTATGGCAGCCGTGCCAAAAATATGGGGACTTCGCTGTTGGCTTGCAAGGGGTGGCTTTTGCTTGGCCTTGCGCGGATCATGACGCTAGACTGGCCCGGCAACAAAAAGAACGACTCGCAAAAATGAGCAATGCCAAAGAGATGAAGACCGAAGATGTGCTCCGAGTGGAGCTAGAGGTCTTCCGCGCCGAACACCGCGATCTGGACGACGCCATCCACGCGCTTGAAGAAAGCGGGCGAGCGGATCAGTTGCGTCTACGGCGTTTGAAAAAGCAAAAACTGGCGCTGAAAGACAAGATTGCCCGGATCGAGGACAAACTGACCCCCGATATCATTGCCTGATTGCATCACGGCCCCAGCCCCTTATAAAGCGGGCTTCCAAGACGCGAGCGACGCGAGGTCACCATGACAGATGTGAAAGTTGGGATCATCATGGGCAGCCAGTCCGACTGGCCCACCATGAAAGAGGCTGCAACGGTTCTGGACGAACTGGGAATTTCCTACGAAACCAAGATCGTTTCAGCGCACCGCACCCCGGACCGCTTGTGGGATTATGGCAAAACCGCCGCGACGCGCGGACTGCACGTGATCATCGCAGGGGCGGGTGGGGCAGCCCATCTACCCGGTATGATGGCTTCGAAAACCCGTGTCCCGGTGGTTGGCGTTCCGGTCCAGACGCGTGCGTTGTCCGGCGTGGACAGCCTGTATTCCATCGTTCAGATGCCAAAAGGCTATCCCGTCGCGACCATGGCCATCGGTGCTGCGGGCGCGGCCAATGCGGGTCTGATGGCGGCCGGTATCCTTGCCGTGTCAGATCCAGATCTTGCGCTGCGGCTTGACGCTTGGCGCGACGCGCTCTCTGCTTCGATCCCAGAAGAGCCGTCTGATGTCTGAGCCGCTCAAACCCGGCGCCACCATCGGCATACTTGGTGGCGGTCAACTGGGCCGAATGCTGTCTGTCGCGGCCTCTCGGCTGGGATTCAAAACCCACATTTACGAACCCGGTGCACACCCGCCCGCAGGCCAGGTTGCGGATGCGGTGACGACCGCCGGGTATGATGATGTCGCCGCGCTGAAGGCCTTTGCCGCCGTTGTCGATGTCATCACATTCGAGTTCGAGAACATCCCGACCAACGCACTGGATGTGCTGGAGCGGTCCCGCCCGATCCGCCCCGGCCGCGAGGCGCTTCGTGTCAGTCAGGACCGTTTGACGGAAAAGGATTTCCTGTCCGGCCTTGGCTTAACGGTCGCGCCTTATGCCAACGTGGAAAGCGCGGGTGACATGACCGCGGCCATTGCGGCGATTGGCACGCCTTCGATCCTGAAAACCCGGCGCTTTGGCTACGATGGTAAGGGCCAGGCCCGGATCAGTCAGCCAAGTGATGCGGACGCCGCATTTGCAGGCATGCAAGGCGCGCCTTCGGTGCTTGAAGGGTTCGTAACGTTCAGCCACGAGGTCAGCGTCATCGCAGCACGTGGTGTCAGCGGCGATGTCGCCTGCTTCGACCCCGGCGAGAACGTGCACAAGAACGGCATTCTCGACACGACCACGGTCCCTGCCCGCTTGACCGCCGCCCAGCGCATGGATGCTGTGCTTTTGGCGGCAAAGATCCTCAATGCACTCGACTATGTTGGTGTCATGGGAGTTGAACTTTTCGTAACTAAAAGCGGGTTGATCGTGAATGAGATCGCCCCGCGCGTGCACAATTCAGGCCATTGGACCCAACAAGGCTGCGTTGTGGACCAGTTCGAACAACACATTCGTGCGGTGGCCGGTTGGCCGCTGGGGGACGGCACGCGCTATGCGGATGTGGTGATGGAGAACCTGATTGGTGACGACATCGCCCGCATTCCCGACATCGCGAATGAACGCAACGCATCGATCCACCTATATGGCAAGGCTGAGATGAAACCGGGGCGCAAGATGGGGCATGTCAACCGGGTCACCACGACCGGGGGCTAAGGCAGCTAGACCCTGCGGCGAAACGGACGCATGAACGCGCCCAGTATCAGCGACACCAACAGCCAGCCACCGACAAAGCCGATCCCGGCGCACAGCAACCCGTCGGCCGTCACCGGTATGGCGGGCCGGAAGTCGTCCCAAGTCCGTTTGACCAGATCCGTTTCGCGGAAATGCCAGACCTTGGCCAGTCGCGCCAACGGTTCGGTGCCTTTCAACGCTGTATAAGCAGCATCCAAACGGTCAAATCGCTTGAAGTTCACTTGCATCTGGTCGCGCAGATTGTTCTGGAAATCCGACCCGCCCATTTTCTCAAGCGCCTCGTCGCGCGTGTAGCCGGCCGCCTTGGCGGTCAGGTCGAACCCTGCCGTGACCACTTTCAACTCGGTGCGCGCGCCGGCAAGGCGCTGCATGTATTGCTGCGAAAATTCAGGGAATTGACTGAACGCCACCGCCCCTGAAAGCCCGCCGATCATTGCCAATGCTCGGATCATTTGTGCCACCTGCTCGGTTTTTTCATTGCCGACAGAGTTCCAAACAGGGCGGGCCGGGTCAAGGGGCGCAAATTGGCCAACCCGAAATGAAAACGGCGCGCCCGCCAAGGCACGCCGCATCTTTCTGGTTTACGCTGGCTTAGAGCCCACGGACGTGGTGCGGCTTGAAAATCTCGATCACCTTGGCGATGGCGGCGTCGGGCGTCAGTTCTTCGCTTTCGCCGGTGCGGCGGCTGGTCAGTTCGACCACACCGTTTTTCAACCCGCGCGGCCCAACAGTGATGCGCCATGGCAGCCCGATCAGGTCCATCGTCGCAAATTTGCCGCCCGCCCGTTCGTTTCGGTCGTCGTATAGCGGCTCCAGCCCTGCATTGGTGAGCTGCTCGTACAGCGCCTCGCAGGCCGCGTCGGCCTCGTCGTCGCCCTGCTTCAGGTTGACGATCCCACAGTGGAACGGCGTCACGCCTTCGGGCCAGATGATGCCCTTGTCGTCATGGCTGGCTTCAATGATCGCGCCCAACAGGCGGCTGACGCCAATCCCGTGCGAGCCCATATGGACGGGCACTTTTTTCTGGTCCTTGTCGACGACCGTCGCGCCCAGCTTGTCCGAATAGGTGGTGCCAAAATAGAAGATTTGCCCCACTTCGATCCCGCGCGCCACGCGGCGACGGTCTTCGGGCACCTTGTCAAATTCTGCCGCATCATGGGTTTCATCCGTGCGGGCATAGCGCGAGGTGAATTCGTCCATAACCCCCTGACACTGCGCGACGTTATCAAAGTCGATATCGCGGTCGCCAAAGGTCAGGTCGGTGACTTCGCTGTCATAGAACACTTCGCTTTCGCCGGTTTCGGCCAGCACAAGGAATTCGTGGGTATAGTCGCCACCGATCGGGCCGGAGTCCGCGCGCATCGGAATGGCTTGCAGCCCCATCCGTTCGTAGGTGCGCAAATAGCTGACCAGATGACGATTGTAAGCGTGCAGCGCGTCCTCTTTCGTCAGGTCGAAATTATAGCCGTCCTTCATATAGAATTCGCGGCCTCGCATCACGCCAAAGCGCGGGCGGATTTCGTCGCGGAACTTCCACTGGATTTGATACAGTGTCAGCGGCAGGTCTTTGTAAGAATTCACGTGAGCGCGGAAGATATCGGTGACCATCTCTTCCGCGGTGGGCGAAAACAGCATGTCGCGACCGTGACGGTCCTGCATCCGCAGCATTTCCTCGCCATAGCCGTCATACCGACCGCTTTCACGCCACAAATCAGCCGATTGGATGGTCGGCATTTGCATCGGAATATGACCCGCGCGCATCTGTTCCTCGTGCACGATGTTTTCGATCTTGCGCAGCACTTTGAAGCCCAGCGGTAGCCAGGAATAAATGCCGGCGGATTGCTGCTTGATCATCCCCGCACGCAGCATATGGCGGTGCGAGACGATCTGCGCCTCTGACGGGGTTTCTTTCAGCACGGGCAGGAAATAGCGGGACAGGCGCATGTGGACCTCTGATCAATCGCGAAAACGTCCCATGCGGTCTAAGACATCACGACTGCAGGGGCAATCATACTTTGGCGGCAGGCCCAGCTTTCCGGCGTGAAGGCGGCGCACAGGTTCTGGCAGAACGGCGCCGCGTCATCCACGCTGCGCGTAGAACATTCAACGACGCGCGGGGTGGTCGATCTTCTCAAAACTTAAGCCTAGCTTGTCCGAAAAGGCGTCAGACCAACCTGACGCTAGCCGCAATCCAGATGTTATCAGATGGACCCACCAAGGCTGACGGTAATCTTGGTCTCATTGTGCGGCTGAATTTCTCCGTCACGATAGACAACACCAGCCCCAGCCTCGCCGGAGAAAGAGATGCCGGGTTTGCGCGGTTCATAATCATGTCCCGTGCATCCGGCCAAAGCCGCGGTAAGAAGACCGGTTGCGATGACGATCCGCATGGGCATTTCCCTGATTAACCGAGCCTGAAGCCCGCTTGACGCGTCATGATCGCCCGTCATGTCACTGCGCGCAAGTGCGAAACAGCGCCCGAGCGCTGTGGCGCCCATGCTTCGGAGGCCTTGTAATACAGCCAAAGCTGCGCGACATAGAAGGAAGTCAAACAAGGAAACCCCATGTCGCTACCCGTCCAGACTCAAGCAAAATACTGGTCGATTGCCATTGCCGTATTGGCGTTGGCGCTTTGGTATCTGGGCGATGTGATCCTGCCCTTCGTGCTTGGCGGTGCAATCGCCTATTTCCTTGACCCTGTCGCGGATCGCCTTGAAAGCGCAGGGCTTTCACGAACAGCCGCAACCGTCATCATAACGTTCATCGCTGTGATGGTGTTCGTAATCAGCTTCCTTTTGGTTATCCCGACCCTGATTGAACAAAGCCTGGCCCTTGCCAATGCAGCGCCGGATTTGTTCAGCAAACTCTATACCTTCCTGACGGACCGGTTTCCTTCGCTGCTGGACGCGCAGTCAACGCTGCGCCAGTCGCTGGAGGCCTTGGGCCAGAAGATCCAAGATCGCGGCGGCGAACTGGTCGGAACAGTGCTGAGTTCCGCCATGGGCGTGATCAACATCGTCATCCTTTTGGTGGTAACGCCGGTTGTTGCCTTCTACTTGCTGTTGGATTGGGATCGGATGGTCGCCAAAGTCGACAACATGCTGCCCCGCGATCACGCACCGGCCGTGCGCCAGATTGCCAGCGAAATTGACCGCACTCTTGCCAGCTTCATACGTGGGCAAGGCTCTGTTTGCATCGTCTTGGGCACTTATTACGCTGTGGCGCTGATGCTGGTGGGGCTTCAGTTTGGCCTGGTCGTCGGCTTCATCGCTGGCCTGATCACTTTCATTCCCTATGTCGGCGCGCTGGTCGGCGGCACGCTCGCCATCGGGCTGGGTCTATTCCAGTTCTGGGGGGATTGGTGGAGCCTTGGCGCCGTTGCCGCGATCTTCATGCTTGGCCAGTTTCTAGAGGGCAACATTCTTACGCCCAAGCTGGTCGGAAGTTCGGTCGGTCTGCACCCGGTTTGGCTGCTTTTCGCACTGTCCGCTTTTGGGTCTCTTTTCGGCTTCGTCGGAATGCTGATCGCCGTTCCAGTCGCAGCAGCGATCGGCGTAATCGCCCGGTTCTTCATCGCGCGCTATCAGGCCGGTCTGCTGTATCAGGGCCTTAGCGGACGCATCGAGGCTGACCACGGCGACGCGGACTGATGAGCCGACAGCTGACTTTTGACCTGCCCGCCCATCCTGCGCAGGGCTTGGACGACTTCCTTGTCACACCGTCCAATGCAACCGCGATGGCCGCGATCGAGCATTGGCAGAACTGGCCGAACAACAAGCTCGTTCTGGTGGGGGCGTCGGGCACGGGCAAAACCCATCTGGCGCATGTCTGGGCGGCACTGTCCGGGGCCGTGATCCTGAACGCCGATGCTTTGGACAAAACCGACATCTCATCATTGGCCGGGTGCCATGTCGTCGTTGACAATGTGCAGACGATTGCTGGGCGGTCATCCGCAGAGGATGCAATGTTTCACCTGCACAACCTTGTGCTGGCAGAAGGCGGGGCCTTGCTGCTGACCGCCGACGCCGCGCCTTCTCGTTGGGGGCTTGTCTTGCCCGACCTGAAAAGCCGGATGGAAGCCACGATTTTGGCGCAGCTGCAAGATCCAGATGACATGCTTCTTTCGGCGGTGCTGGTAAAGCTGTTTGACGACCGCCAGATCACAGTCCCTGCCAACCTCATCGACTATCTGCTGCCGCGCATAGACCGGTCACTGGCCGCAGCGGCATCGCTTGTCGATCGGCTGGACCGCGCGGCGCTTGCAGAGGCACGCCCCCTGACCCGCCGCTTGGCCGCGCGCCTTTTGGATCACCCAAACAACCCCGATCGGCCAGAGGCATAACGTCACCTTCCCGTCAGAAGCAGACATGATAGAGTGGCCCCATGAACAACTCTGCGACTCCCATGATTCCATTGGCAGATTTCCTTGCCTCGCCTTTCCCTGCGCCCACAGAATTGCCGACAGACGACTTTGCGGGCTCAAAACGGTTTTACAATCGCGAGCTCAGTTGGCTCGGGTTCAACTGGCGTGTGCTGGAAGAGGCCGAAAATCCCCGCGTGCCCTTGCTTGAGCGGCTAAGATTTTTGTCAATTTCGGCCACCAACCTTGACGAGTTTTATACAGTGCGCGTCGCAGGTTTGTGCGAACTTGTGCGCGAAGGTGTCACCACCCCTGCCGCAGACGGCCTTACCCCGGCCGAACAGCTTGTCCTGATCCATGCCGATGCGCGCGCGCTGATGGCGCAGCAACAGGTCGTGTTTGAAACGCTGACTGCTGAAATGGACCAAGAGGGCATCAAGATTGCCCGGCGTGACGACCTAACAGATGCTGACCGTGCCCGTCTGGATCAGGTGTTTCTGTCACAGGTGTTTCCGGTTCTGTCGCCGTTGGCGATTGACCCTGCCCACCCCTTTCCGTTCATTCCAAACACAGGGTTTTCGCTTGCCCTGCAGTTGGAGCGAAAATCCGACAAGCAGAAGCTGAAAGCCTTGCTGCCGATCCCGCAGCAAATCGCGCGTTTTGTGCCGTTGCCCGCGGATGACGGGCAGTTTCGCTTTTTGCCGCTCGAAGATCTATTGCTCGAACATCTTGGGTCACTGTTTCCCGGCTATGTCGAAAAGGGCAGCTGTGCGTTCCGCATTTTGCGCGACAGCGACTTGGAGCTGGAGGACGAGGCCGAAGACCTTGTGCGCGAATTTGAAACCGCCTTGAAACGTCGTCGACGCGGCGAGGTTGTGCGCATGAAGGTTTCTGCCAATGCGCCGTCCGATCTGATGTCGATGATCAAGCGGGAACTGAAAGTCACCGACGAAGAAATCGTCGAAGTTGTCGGAATGATCGGCATGGCTGATCTGGGCGAGCTTGTGCTGAAAGATCGCCCCGACCTTCTTTGGCCCAGCTTCAGCCCGCGGGTGCCAGAACGCGTGCAGGACCACGAAGGCGACATGTTCGCCGCGATCCGGCAGAAAGATATGCTGCTGCACCACCCTTACGAGACCTTCGACACCGTGGTCCGGTTCTTGCAACAAGCGGCCCGTGACCCTGATGTCGTTGCGATCAAGCAGACCCTGTATCGCACCTCGCATGACAGCCCGATTGTATCTGCGTTGTGCGAAGCCGCCGAGGAAGGAAAGTCCGTCACAGCACTTGTCGAGCTGAAAGCCCGTTTTGACGAAGCCGCCAATATCCGGCAGTCCCGCCGATTGGAGCGCGCTGGCGCGCATGTGGTTTATGGCTTCATCAACTACAAAACCCACGCCAAAATCTCGACCGTGGTGCGCCGCGAGGGCGAAGATCTGGTGACCTACACCCACTATGGCACCGGAAATTACCACCCCATCACGGCGCGTATTTATACCGACCTCAGCCTCTTCACCTGTGATCCTGCACTGGGGCGCGACGCCACGCGGGTGTTCAACTATCTTTCCGGCTACGCAGAACCGCAATCGCTTGAAAACCTTGCCATTTCCCCACTGGACCTGAAATCTTCGCTGATCGAACGGATCGACCAAGAGGCGACTTTTGCCGCCGAAGGAAAGCCCGCCGAAATCTGGGCAAAGATGAATTCCCTGGTGGAACCTGACGTCATCGACGCGCTTTACAAAGCCTCGCAGGCGGGTGTGAAGATCAGTCTTGTCGTGCGTGGCATCTGTGGCCTTCGCCCCGGCATCAAAGGCTTGTCCGAAAACATCCGCGTGAAGTCCATTGTTGGCCGGTTTCTGGAACATTCGCGCATCGTCTGCTTCGGCAATGGTCACGGGCTACCGTCCAAAAAGGCACGTGTCTACATGTCCTCGGCCGACTGGATGGGGCGCAACCTTAACCGCCGCGTCGAAACACTTGTCGAAACCAAGAACGCGACGGTGAAGGCACAGATTGTCAGTCAGGTGATGGCTGCCAACCTTGCGGACGTGGCACAAAGCTGGGTCATGCAATCTGATGGGAAATTCGTGCGCGCCGACTTGACCTCGATCGAACGACCCTTCAACTGCCACCGGTTCTTCATGGAAAACCCATCGCTGTCCGGACGAGGATCGGCAGGCGCATCTGACGTGCCGGAACTTGCCCATTCGCAAGATTGAACACCGGGTCGGGCAGCGCTAGTCTAGGGCCACCAAACGAGGGATAATCCATGGATGGACGCGGCGAAACGGGCGACGATTGGGGGCCTTTTGGCCGACCGCTGTTTGAAGACCCCTCGGCCCGCGCGCTCAGTCGTGTTGGTGTGGTTGATGTGGGGTCAAACTCGGTTCGCCTTGTGGTCTTTGACGGCGCTGCCCGCAGTCCGGCCTATTTCTTCAACGAAAAGATCTTGTGCGGATTGGGGACTGGTCTGTCAGATACCGGACACTTGCACCCAGAGGGGCGCAAACGGGCGCTGGCCGCGATCAAACGCTTTCAGCTTTTGGCCGAGGGCATGAACCTGCCGCAACTATCGGCAGTCGCAACCGCCGCTGTTCGCGAAGCCAGCGACGGGGCTGAGTTTTGTTCCGAAGTGCTTCAGCAAACTGGGATAGAGCTTTACGTTATCGACGGCGAAGAAGAGGCTAGGTTCTCGGCGCAGGGTGTTTTGCTGGGCTGGCCTGAAGCCAACGGTCTGATGTGTGATATCGGTGGTTCTTCATTGGAACTTGCCCACATTTCGAAAGGCCAGGTTGGCAAGCGGGTTACGTCTCCGCTTGGGCCATTGAAATTGGTGGACGTGCCGGGCGGCAAAAAGGGGCTTCGGGCCGAGATCGCACGAGTTGTTGATGACTTGGCCGAGCAGATGGGCACTGATCACAAGCGTCTGTTCCTTGTTGGCGGCTCATGGCGGGCCATCGCACGGCTGGACATGGAGCGCCGGGGCTATCCGCTTTCCGTTCTGCATGAATATCGCATGACGCCAAAATCGCTGGCCACCACCCTAAAATGGATTGAAGAGGTTGATCTGGAAGCGGTTCGCCAACGCACGGGCACATCGGCGGCACGCATGGCGCTGGTCCCGATCGCCGCGCAGGTTCTTAAACGTCTGGTGCGCAAATTTCGCCCAAAAGAGATCGCGATCAGCTCCTACGGGATCCGTGAGGGGTTACTCTACGAGCAGATGCCACAACGTCTGCGCAAACGCGACCCGTTGATCGAAGCCTGTTTGTTTGCCGAAAAGAAGGATGCGCGCAATCCGGGATTTGGCAAAGCTCTGTTTGCCTTTCTATCCCCGTTGTTCAAATCCGCACGCTCTGCCGACCTTAGGTTGATCAAGGCCGCCTGCCTTCTGCACGATGTCAGTTGGCGCGCGCATCCCGATTACCGCCACGAGGTCTGCTTTGACAACGCCACCCGCGCCAACCTTGGTGGCCTGACGCATGAGGAACGTATTTTTCTGGGGCTGGCTCTGCTGCACCGTTACAAAAACAACCGCGACGGATCGCGGTTCGAACCGCTCTTTGACATTCTGCCAGAACAAACGCTGGCAAAGGCGGAAGTTCTGGGTAAAGCAATGCGCTTTGGTGCCATGTTCACCGTAAGCGACCCGACCAAATTGGCCACGCTGAAATGGTATCCTAAAAAACGCGAGATCGTTTTGTCGCTGAAACCGGGCGCGAACGATCTGTTCGGAGAAGTCGCCGAAGCCCGGTTCTTGGCGCTCGCCCAAGCTCTGGATGCCGTGCCCGCCGTGAAAAATGGCCGCCAAACACCCAAAGCGCTTTAACGCCCGCCGCGGTCCAGTCTAAAGATCGGTCTCGCTTGGTTCCGTGTCTTCTGGCACAAGCGGCACCCGCCTGCGAATGATGATGTCACCATTGGGCAAGGTTTCAGGCGGATGATAAACGCTCATATCGCCCATGCGATCGACCAGATCAGCCCAGTTCTTCGCCCAGTTTTCCGCCATAGGCTCTACTTCGTTTGCCAAACCTTCAAGCAACAGTTTGAAGCCCCGGTTCAGAAGCTCAGCTCCTTCCGACAACTGGGGGTTTGCGGGCCCGTCGGGCGACGCATCTTCGGCAACAATCGGCTGGGTCAACCCGATCCCGGCGACCAGCGCAACGGCAGAGAGTTTCGCAATCTGTTTCATATATCTGATGTAAGCGTGATCGGCGCGAATAAAAGACCTAAATCTCCAGATCTATCGAAACCGGAAAGTGGTCTGATGCGGTCAACAAGGCCTCACACAGTTCTTGCGACCCGTAGCAGTCCGGGTCATCGAACGGATGCCAAATCCGCCAGCTCGGAGAGGTTGCAGCCAGATCAGGCGACACCATCACATAGTCCAACAAAGCCTGTAGGTATCTTTTTTCCTTGGCAATATAGAACCGGGACGACGCCGGGCGCGCACCCGATCGCTGGGTTAATACCATTCGCGCATGAGGGTCGAACATCTGCGCGTCATCGTTTTCGCCCATGACGATTTCGACGCCGGACCTTCCGAATAACTTTTCGTATTCATCCAACCCCGGACCATCGTTGAAGTCCCCAAGCACGATCAGCGGATCACCCGCAGCCAGATGTTCGTCGACACGTTGGCGGATCCAGACACATTGGGCCATCTGCTTGCGCCGGTTTTCAATCGCGACACGCATCACTTCGGCCCTGCCGCGCGCGCCATGCGGCGCCTTGGACTTTGCGTGCACGCCGATCAACCGCAGCTTCTTGCCAGTCTGCCGGTGGGTCAGATCGACCTCTAGGGGAGGTTTGGAAAACACGATCGGTTCGGGTGCGGCATCGGTGTCCAGATCCATCTGGAAGGTGCTGTCGAAACGCGGCCCAATGCTGCCACCCAGATCACCACGCGGATCGTGACGCGCGGAAAAAACATAGGGATCGTAGAGCAGCGCGATTTCCTGTTGCGTATCGTTGGCGAAACCGATCATGGCTTTGTTCGCCCGCAGACCAAAGACCTTGGCAAAGGTCTCAAGCGCGCGAACGGTATCGCGCCGCCGGTTCTGATCCGGCGCTTCAATCACCATGATTGCATCGGCATCCAACACTTTGAAAACGACACCAACAGCCTTGAACTGAGCGCGACGGGTGACATCTTGGCGGCCGGACCATTCGTTGTCCACCAACGGGCGCCCTTCGTCATCAAAGAGGTTGTTGAACCATTCAACATTATAGGTCGCGATGCGTATCAAGCGCGCTCCTTGTTTATCTCTTCCCACGCGTGATTGACGGCGATCAGGCGCTTCTCGGCCAGCTTAACGGCCTCTTTCGGGACCCCGCGCGCATACATTCGATCTGGGTGGCAATTGCGCACTTCACGGCGCCACGCCGCGCGAATTTCTTTAATTGGCGTATCAGGATTGACCCCCAACACCTGATACGGATCGGGATGTGAATCTGGCACGAACCGCGACCGCAACGTCTTGAACTTGCCCGGTTTCATCCCGAAAATCTCAGAGACCTGCATCAGGAATTCATTTTCCGACGGATGGTATTCGCCATCAGCCACCGCGATGTGAAACAGACCCTCTAGCAGATCGCTCAGCGCGGGATCATCCGGGCCGAACATCGCAGCAACCTTTTGGGCATAAAGCTCGAACCCGGCGACATCGGTGCGGGCAAGGTTGAACAATCTGGCAGCGTTTTTTTCTTCGCTTTGCGGGATTGTGAACACTTCGCGAAAGGCGGACACCTCGTCGCGGGTGACTTGTCCATCAGCCTTCGCCATCTTGGCACCCAGAGCGATCACAGCAATTGCAAAACCCGCCGACCGCTCAGGCGGCGTGCGCAGATGTGTAAACACATCTGCAAGGCTTTCACCCTTCGCAAGCGCGGACAGCGCATCTGATATGCGGGACCAGATCGACATAGCTTCCTGTTACACGCTCCAATTCTTAATAACGAGCGAAAACAAGATCACCGCGCCAATTACATCCGACTGCTATCCAAGCAGTTTTTCAAAGGAAACGCACATTCAAAGCCGCTTCTGCATCAGGATCAGATCGTGCCAGCGCCCAAATTTGCGCCCGGCTTCTGGCACGATCCCGACTTGGGCGAATCCCAACGCCACATGAAACGCAGTGCTATCCGGGTTCGATCCTGAAACGCTTGCGATAAGGGAATGAACACCTTGGGCGCGGCCTTCATCCTCCAGCGCGCGCATCAAAGCACGACCTATACCGCGCCCGCGCGCGTCGGGTGCCAGCATGATCGAATGCTCTTTCGTGTGGGCATAGCCGGCACCTGCCCGAAATGGCCCAAACGCGGCATAGCCCAGCACCACGCCGTCGCTTTCGGCCACCACAAAAGCATCATAATCGTGGATCGCGCCGCGCACCTCATCCAGTGATTTTTCAACGCTGTTGAAAGTGATCAATGTGTCGCGGATGGCGAGGTTCCATAACGCCCGGATGTCACGGGCGTCGGCATCCTTGGCTGGCCGGATCATCGTAGGTTGACCAAACCGTTTGGCGTGTCGATCCACGCGGACAATCCGGGGTCGCCAGCATGCACCGAAAGGCGACTGTCGCTTACCAACGGGGCCATCGCCACGGACAACGCCTCGGCTTCCGGGTGCGTGACCTCAAGGGCGGTCAGACGCACCCCTTGGTCGGGCAGGTTTGGTGCGGGTTGGGCGCCTCTCCAGTGCAGCAACCCCGGCATGCATCCCGAAAAAGGCAGCCGCCCGTCATCTGGAACAGCCATGTCCCACTGATAGATCCCGCGCTCCAGCGTCAGGATATCGCCCATACCTTCGGGCGCACGGTGCATGGCATCGACCAAGTCTTGCACCCGTAGCGCCCAATTGGTCAGCCGTGCGGGACCGGTGAAATAGTCCAGATCAAACCATCGGGGACGGGTGGGTGCGGCTGCATCGGGGTTGATCGCAATGACTTCCAGATACGCCAACGGCCCCAGCGATAACAGCGCATTGTGGGTGCCCATAAGGGGGTGGTCTCCGCCCCTTGTCATGGGCACGCCAAGCAGCTTCTCGATGAACGCGACGCCTTCCGCAAGGGTCGCGGAGGACACCACAAGGTGATCTAGTTCTCCCAGCGCCAAATGTATCTCCTTTTGGTCTGGGGTGAGGCTGGCGGGAAAAGCCGCCAGCCGCAAGTGTCTTGTCAGTTAGTCTCGCGCCGTGCGCACCAGTTTCAGGATATCTTGCGCGGCTTCGGGGATGTTTGTGCCCGGCCCAAAGATCGCCTTCACACCGTTTTTGTAAAGGAAGTCATAGTCCTGCTGCGGAATGACCCCACCGCAAATTACGATGATATCTTCGGCGCCCTGCTCTTTCAGCGCGTTCACCAATTGCGGGGCCAACGTCTTGTGACCGGCAGCTTGCGAGCTGATGCCCACGATATGCACATCGTTGTCGATGGCATCCTGTGCAGCCTCTTCCGGCGTTTGGAACAGCGGGCCAACGTCCACGTCAAAACCGATATCGGCAAAAGCCGTGGCGATCACCTTGGCACCCCGGTCGTGACCGTCTTGGCCCATCTTCACCACCAGCATACGCGGGCGACGGCCTTCGGCGTCGGCGAAGTCTTCGACCGACTTCTGGATCGCGGCAAAGCCTTCGTCGCCTTCGTAAGCGGCGCCATAGACACCGGCCAGCGTTTTCACTTCGGCGCGGTGGCGGCCGAATTCTTTTTCCATAGCCATAGAAATCTCTCCGACAGTTGCGCGCGCGCGCGCGGCTTCAACGGCAGCATCCAACAGGTTGCCGCCTTCCTTCGCGCGACGGGTCAGTTCGGCCAAAGCAGCCTCGCAGGCCGCGCTGTCCCGTGTTGCGCGGATCTTTTCAAGGCGTGCAATCTGGCTTTCGCGCACGGCCACGTTGTCCACGTCCAGAATGTCAATCGGGTCTTCTTTTTCCAATCTGTGCTTGTTCACACCGACGATGGTTTCTTCGCCGCGGTCGATCATAGCCTGACGCTTGGCGGCCGATTCCTCGATCCGCAGCTTGGGCATTCCGCTGGCCACGGCCTTGGTCATGCCGCCCATCTCTTCGACCTCTTCCATCAAGGTCCACGCTTTGGTGATCAGCTCGTCGGTCAGCGCCTCGACGTAATATGACCCCGCCAGCGGATCGACCACGTTCGTCACGCCGGTTTCTTCTTGCAAGATGATCTGCGTGTTGCGCGCGATCCGGGCTGAAAAGTCAGTGGGCAGCGCAATCGCTTCGTCCAGCGCATTGGTGTGCAGCGACTGCGTGCCGCCAAGGGCTGCTGACATGGCTTCGTATGCCGTGCGGATCACGTTGTTATAGGGGTCTTGCTCCTGCAAGCTCACGCCCGAGGTCTGACAGTGCGTGCGCAGCATTTTTGAGCGGTCGGACTTCGCATCAAACTCGGTCATCACACGGTGCCAAAGCGTCCGGGCGGCGCGCAGTTTCGCGGCCTCCATGAAGAAATTCATGCCGATGGCGAAGAAGAAGGACAGCCGGCCCGCGAATTTGTCGACGTCCATGCCAGCCTCGATCGCTGCACGCACATACTCACGACCGTCAGCCAACGTATAGGCCAGCTCCTGCACCAAGTTCGCGCCCGCTTCCTGCATGTGGTAGCCGGAGATCGAGATCGAGTTGAATTTCGGCATCTCGTTCGACGTGTATTCAATGATGTCCGAGATGATCCGCATCGACGGTTCCGGCGGATAAATATACGTATTGCGCACCATGAACTCTTTCAGAATGTCGTTCTGAATGGTGCCCGACAGCAGCGCCTTATCGTGTCCCTGCTCTTCACCTGCCACGATGAAACTGGCGAGGATCGGCACCACAGCCCCGTTCATCGTCATCGAAACCGAGACCGTGTCCAGCGGGATGCCATCGAACAAGATCTTCATATCCTCAACGGAATCAATCGCAACACCGGCCTTGCCCACGTCACCAACCACGCGCGGGTGGTCGCTGTCATAGCCCCGGTGGGTCGCCAGATCGAAGGCGACGGACACGCCCTGCTGACCGGCGGCCAGATTGCGGCGATAGAAAGCGTTTGATTCCTCGGCGGTCGAGAAGCCCGCATATTGCCGGATCGTCCAAGGTCGCCCTGCATACATCGTGGCCTTCACACCACGGGTGAACGGGCCGAAACCGGGCAGCGTGCCCATGTGGTCCAGATCCCGCGTGTCGTCCGCTGTGTAAAGCGGCTTCACGTCGATCCCTTCCAGCGTGTTCCACGTCAGGTCATCAAGCGCACGGCCACGAAGTTCCTTCTCGGCCAGTTCTTTCCACTTGGCTGTATCGCTCATCACATATTCCCTTTCGGTCTGTCGGCCCAATATCTGGAATGGGCATATCCGGGTCTACACCCACCTAGGCGGGCATGGTTGTTTTAGTCGGCAGAGGCATATTCGAACCGCGCGCCTTGAGGGAGCGTCGGCACAAAAGCCTCGAGCTTTTCGGTCAGGTCTGCCTGCGCCTCTGGGCGCGTTGCGTAAAAAGTCACAGGATCAAAGATCAAATCACCCATGGGCTGCGAGATTTCCAAAGACCCAAGGCGCACCCAGTTCGCAGCGACCGCATCGGCAAGCCACGAATCGTATATCATGACAAGGTCAACCTGCGCGCGTTCAACAAGGGCCTGTCCCCAGCCCGGCTTGGGCCTGCTGCGGCGGGTCTGCAACGCCTCGCTTGAGGCAAGCCCCCAAAGATCCAGCACATAGTTCTGGTTGCGCCAAGCCACCAAGCCAAGGTCATTCACCGCCACAGGCGCCTGCACATATTCTTTGGCAAACCGGGACATCTGTTGATGCTGCAATGAAATACCACGGGGGGCGTAGACCCATGATCTTGTTGTATTCGACACATACTGGGCGGCACAGATCGCCATCGCGGCAACAAGACCCACCAGCAGCATTTGCCGCCGAGCACTTTCAAGCCGCCCGGCGGCAACAACAAGCATCGATGCCAGAAACACCAGAATGTAGATTTCGTACCGGTCCATCCAACCAAACTGCCCGAACGCAAGGTGTCCAATCCCTGCAAAGCTGGCTGCGGCCAGAACCAGCACAAGACGCCGGTCGATACCTGCGCGGGCGTTCAACAGATTGACCACCGCCAAGAACAGAAGAAGAAGAAACCCAATTGGCGCCAACCCCCTGAGCTTGAAGGCAATCTTCGCAACGAGGGCTTCGACGGCACCTGCATCGACAGTCGGCCCAGCCCCAAGTTTGGTAAGCACAGAGTTTGGCAAAGCGTCCAACCCCAGTGTCGTCAGAAAAAACATAAAGCCAGCCACTGGCAAAACAGATGCAACGCCAAGCAGAACCCCAAGACGTCGTCGTCCATCAAAGATCACAAACAGCGCTGCTGCGACCGAAATGGCCAGCGCTTCGAAGCGGATGATCGGCCCTAGGATCGTTCCGGCAATCAGCAAAACCGATACTTGATCCCGGTCGCCCAGCAGCTGTATGCCCCGCACCACCGCCAGCGTGGCAAGGATATGCAAGGTATGCTCCATCCCCGTGATCGCCAACTGCGGCAGGTTCAGCGCGATCAATCCGAGCACGGCAACGACAAAACCCGCGCCCGTGCGGCCAAGGGCATCCACAACGATCCGCGCCCACAACACCGCTGACGCCACCAGCGCCAGAGTATTGATCAACAGCGGGATATAGCGCTGGACCTCAAACCCGGAAAACGGTGCCAGCAAAAAGGGATAAAGTGGCGAAGACGCGGCCGAGGCAAATTCGCCCGCGTTCACGCCGTAGCCACCAGCAGCGATGCCATCCGCCATAGCGAGGTGGATATAGACATCGTCCATCGGGTATTCAAACCGCCCTGCGATGACAAAAGCCCAGTATTGAAGTGCAGAAAACACGACCAGCGCCGCGAGGGCGGCCATCAACGGAACCGAATGGCTCCGGTCAGACACGGCGCTGGTCGCTATCGTCATCTTTATTCGAATTCCATAATCACTTCGTCGACCGCGAGGCTATCACCCGCAGACGCATTGATCTTGGTCACGACACCTTTCTTTTCAGCACGTAGAATGTTCTCCATCTTCATGGCTTCGATGGTGCACAGGGATTGTCCCTCTTGCACTTCTTCGCCCACCTCAACGGCAAGCTTCACGATCAGGCCCGGCATCGGGCATAGCAACATCTTCGACGTGTCTGGGGCAATCTTTTCAGGCATCAACCGGGCCAGTTCCGCCTGGCGGATGGTGCGCACATGAACCGCCAGGTCCGCACCCCGGCTCCGCATGCGGAAACCCGAAGTGATCTTGTCCACCTTAAGCACCAAGGGTTCGTCGTTGACCTTGAGGCGGGCAAGGCTGTCACCGGGCGTCCAGTCCGACGCAACGCGCAGCTTTGTGCCGTCTTCGAACTTGACCGTGGACCCCTTTTTGTCCGCCTTGATTTTCAGTGCAAAATCCTCGCCTTGCAGCGAAACCACCCAGCGTTTGCCAACCTTGCGTTCGTGATTGTCCATCCGGCCAGTGATGCGGGTGCGCCGGATTTCTGCAACCCGATACATCGCGGCAGCAGAGGCCGCGATTTTCTTCAACGCGTCTTTCGGCAAGGCCACGCCTTCGAACCCGTCGGGATATTGTTCCTCGATGAATGCGGTGGTCATGTCGCCCTTGATAAAGACCGGGTGATCCATCACCGCAGACAGGAACGGAAGGTTGTGGCCAATGCCTTCAACCTCGAAGCTGTCCAGTGCGACGCGCATCGCTTCGATGGCTTCATCACGGGTCGGGGCCCACGTGCAAAGCTTGGCGATCATCGGGTCATAATACATCGAGATCTCGCCGCCTTCGAATACGCCTGTGTCATTGCGCACAGCGACGGTCTTGCCTTTCGGCGCATCCCCCTGCCACTTGTCGTTCTCAAGCAGCGGCCCGGCGGCCTGTTCAGCAGGTGGTCGATACGCCGTCAACCGACCGATCGAAGGCAAGAAGCCGCGATAGGGGTCTTCCGCATATAGACGGTTTTCAATCGCCCAGCCGTTCAGGGTCACATCTTTCTGGCTGATCGACAATTTCTCGCCGGCCGCCACGCGGATCATTTGTTCGACCAGATCGACGCCGGTGATCAGCTCGGTCACCGGGTGTTCCACCTGCAACCGCGTGTTCATCTCAAGGAAGTAGAAGTTCTTGTCGCCATCGACGATGAACTCCACCGTGCCGGCACTGGCATAATCCACTGCCTGCGCAAGCGCGACGGCCTGCTCGCCCATCGCCTTGCGGGTTGCTTCGTCCAAGAACGGGCTTGGCGCTTCTTCGACAACTTTTTGCTGGCGACGCTGGATCGAGCATTCACGCTCGCCCAGATAAATCCCATTGCCGTGGCTGTCGCACAGAACCTGAATCTCGATGTGGCGCGGTTGGGTGATGAACTTCTCGATAAAGATGCGGTCATCACCGAAGGACGAAGCAGCCTCGTTCTTGGACGACTGGAACCCCTCGCGGGCTTCATCGTCATTCCACGCGATCCGCATCCCCTTACCGCCGCCACCAGCGGAGGCTTTGATCATCACCGGATAGCCGATCTGGTTCGAAATCTTGACCGCCTCTTCGGCGTCTTCAATCAAGCCCATATAGCCCGGCACCGTGGACACATCCGCGTCCTGAGCGATCTTTTTCGAGGTGATCTTGTCCCCCATCGCTTCGATCGCACCGACCGGCGGGCCGATGAACGCAACATTCTGCGCCGCCAATGCCTCGGCAAACTTGGAGTTCTCGGACAGAAAGCCATAACCGGGGTGAACGGCCTCGGCGCCGGTCTCCTTGACCGCCTTCATGACTTTGTCGATGACGATATAGGATTGGTTGGCAGGCGGTGGACCGATGTGAACGGCCTCGTCCGCCATCTTCACATGAAGCGCATGCTTGTCGGCATCCGAATAGATGGCCACCGTCTGAATACCCATCTTTCGGGCGGTCTTGATCACGCGGCAAGCGATTTCGCCCCGGTTTGCAATCAGGATCTTTTTGAACATGTCCTGTCCCTTTCCGTTCATGTGTGGGCGCGGTGGACAGAACCACCACGCGAATAGGCATGGAAAAGCCCACCGGAACGCATCCCGGCGGGCTTGTCACAATGTGTGGCGCCGCGCTGAGCGGCCCCGGTGTCAGTTACAGATTCTAAGCCCAACATCGTCGCAAAGCGCACCCGCGCCCGCGCCGATGACCGCGCCGGTAAGAAGGTTGCCGCTGGTTGCTTTCGCGACCACGGCGCCCGTTGCCGCGCCGACACCGGCGCGTTGCATGTCGTTCCACTGGCACCCGGCCAGCAGTGCAAGGATGATGGCCCCTGCGGAAATTTTGCTGATCTGCATCTTAGACTGCCTCTGGTTGTATTATTGTTCACACCCATTTTGCAGTCGAATGCCGAAAAACCAAAGCGGAATTTTCGCCCTGCGCGGTCTAACGCCCAGTTTTTTTGGGAAAAAGGACCCGGTTCTGATGCTTTCGCATAGAACCGGGCAGAAGAAGGGGAAGGGTAATGGTTTCGACAAACCATAACAGGAAACGGGGATTTGTTTCCTGTGTGGAAACAACATCGCAATGCCTTTCCCGTCATGCAAGAGCGGCCCAATGCCACCCGAGCGATTTGGGCTGGAATCTGCCACTTCATTCCTGCAACGGGCGAATTCATGCCGATTACCCCTCGAATACATCCGGAAATGCTGCGCGCGCACGGCCCACATCGATCCGAAGCAACGCTTCATAGCTCTCTGGATCGAATGGGTCTTCGGCGGCCACCACCTCGCGGCCGAACAACCAGGACAGACGTCCTGCATCCAGATTTCCGCGCTCAAACGGCTGATCGCCGAAATATTCCCACAGGCATTTCATAAACCCCACATCCGCGCGCCGGTCCGCTGGCCTACGATCGGCATAGCGTTCGCGCGCAATCAGGGGCGTCGCGCCGGACTTGTTAGGTCGACGTATGGTGAACTGGAAATCCGTGCTTGGCAGGCGTCCGGGAAAACCCTTGTGCTTGGTCATATATGGCAAGGCCATTAGAACCCCTCCCAAATGCAGCTATCGTCTTCTGGACGGTAGGCTTCAAAGAATTGCGTGGCGTCCGGGTCCGCGATGCCAAATTCCACCGGTCTGTCAGACAACACGACGATGATCTGCGCAGGCATTTCGGCGCCTGTTTCGATCAACTTCGGCAAGATGAAGTCCTGACACAGCGCTGCCATATCCTCTTCGGCCTGCACGAACGCGATGCTGCCTGCATCGCGCGCAATGCCCGGGGCAAGAAACCGATACCTGAAGGCTTCGCCAACACCGCTTTGCACATCATAGATCACGTCCATGAATGTGATATCTTGCCCGGATGGAACGGCAATCGCACTGCCTGACGGCCACGGCGCATCAGCTGCGGCACCATCAGCCGGTGCAGTCTGCGCCACAGCCA
Source organism: Aliiroseovarius sp. CAU 1755 (assembly GCF_054482655.1). Taxonomy (NCBI): domain Bacteria; kingdom Pseudomonadati; phylum Pseudomonadota; class Alphaproteobacteria; order Rhodobacterales; family Paracoccaceae; genus Aliiroseovarius; species Aliiroseovarius sp. CAU 1755. The sequence continues at coordinate 651,355 of NZ_JBTLRH010000002.1, forward strand.
CGACCACCGCCGCCGCTTTGACCAGCCCTGCTGGCATACGATATGTGCGCCCGCCAAGCATACCTAGAGCGGAATGTTGTCGTGTTTTTTCCACGGGTTCTGCACTTTCTTATTGCGCAAGGACGCAAAGGCGCGGCTGATCCGCAGGCGCGACGACCGTGGCTGGATCACTTCGTCGATAAAGCCCCGCTCTGCTGCGACAAAGGGGTTTGCGAACCGATCTTCATAGTCTTGTGTGTGCTGCGTGATCTTTTCGGCATCGCCCAGATCGGCCCGATGCAGGATTTCAACTGCGCCTTTCGCGCCCATCACGGCGATCTCGGCAGTCGGCCACGCATAGTTGAAATCCCCCCGCAGGTGTTTGGAGGCCATCACATCATAAGCACCGCCATAGGCTTTGCGGGTGATCAACGTCACCTTCGGCACTGTCGCCTCGCCATAGGCAAAGAGCAGCTTGGCACCATGCTTGATAACCCCGCCATATTCCTGGCTGGTCCCCGGCAGAAAGCCCGGCACATCAACAAGCGTCAGGATCGGGATTTCAAAGGCGTCACAGAACCGCACGAAACGGGCCGCCTTGCGCGAACTGTCGATGTCGAGACAACCCGCCAATACCATCGGCTGGTTGGCCACGACACCAACGGTTTGACCTTCAAGCCTGATAAAACCGGTGATGATGTTCTTGGCGTAATCTTCCTGGATCTCGTAAAAGTCGCCTTCATCGGCAAGCTTCGTGATCAGCTCTTTCATGTCATAAGGCGTATTGGCGTTGTCGGGCACCAAGGTGTCCAGACTTTCGTCAATCCGGGCAGGATCGTCGAAGAAGGGGCGCGTTGGGGCCTTGTCACGGTTGTTGAGCGGCAGGAAATCGACAAGGCGGCGAATTTCGGACAGGGCTTCGACATCGTTTTCAAACGCACCATCGGCGACCGAGGATTTGCGGGTGTGGGTCGATGCGCCGCCCAATTCTTCGGCCGTGACGACCTCGTTCGTAACGGTTTTCACCACATCCGGACCCGTCACAAACATGTAGGACGTGTCTTTCACCATGAAAATGAAATCCGTCATGGCCGGCGAATACACGGCCCCCCCTGCGCATGGCCCCATGATCACCGAGATCTGCGGCACCACGCCCGAGGCCATGATGTTGCGCTGGAACACTTCGGCATAGCCCGCAAGCGACGCGACACCTTCCTGAATACGGGCCCCACCGGAATCGTTGATACCGATCACTGGCGCTCCGTTTTGCACGGCCATGTCCATGACCTTGCAGATCTTTTCAGCGTTGGTTTCGGAAAGAGAGCCACCAAACACCGTGAAGTCCTGACTAAACACGTAAACCAGTCGCCCGTTGATCGTGCCCCAGCCCGTGATGACACCATCGCCAGCGGGTTTGTCGGCTTCCATGCCAAATTCCGTGCAGCGGTGGGCCTTGAACATATCAAATTCTTCGAACGAGCCTTCGTCCAACAAAAGCTCGACCCGCTCGCGCGCGGTCAGCTTGCCTTTCTTGTGCTGGCTGTCGATTCGCCGTTGACCGCCCCCAAGGCGAGCTTTTTCACGGCGGTCTTCAAGTTGCTGAAGAATATCTTTCATCTGGCGGCACTCCTTGATTTGCGGGCAAACTAGCCTTGTGTGGCGCAAGCTGAAAGCAAAATAGGGCGAATTTGCAAATTTGTTGCAATGCCAATTTTGCAAAATGAATAGTTGCGAAGCCCTGCGGTCACCAATGGACAGCTTGAAGTCGCAGGACTAGCCATGAGAGATGAGCCCCCTGCCCGCCCCCAGATTTCTTGACGCAACCACGCCTCCGCACGTGTTCACGCTGACATTCGTGGCGGCGGCGGCGACGCTTTCGATGAACGTGTTTCTGCCGTCGCTTCCCGGAATGGCTTTGTATTTCGAGGTCGACTACCGCGTCGTGCAGTTGTCGGTGGCGCTGTATCTTTGCATGAATGCCCTGATGCAAATCGTCGTGAGCCCGATCTCTGATCGGTTTGGCCGCCGTCGGGTCATTCTGGCAGGCTTTGCGATCTATATACTGGCGACACTCGGTTGCATTGCGGCCCCCAGCATCGAGGTCTTTCTAAGCTTTCGCATGCTGCAGGCGGCCGTCGTTGTTGGGGTGGTGCTATCGCGCGCCGCGATCCGCGACATGGTGCCGGGGGATCGCGCGGCCTCGATGATTGGCTATGTCACGATGGGAATGTCCATCATCCCGATGATCGGCCCCTCAATCGGCGGCATCTTGGACCAAAGCTTCGGGTGGAAGGCGAATTTCTGGCTGCAAGCCGGAGCAGGACTGGCGGCGATGCTGCTGACCTGGCGCGATTTGGGTGAAACCGTTACCCCAAGACCCGGCGGCTTTCGCGCCCAGTTTCAGGCCTATCCGTCACTTCTGACCTCGCCACGGTTTTGGGGATATTGCCTGTCTGCCGCTTTAACGTCTGGCGCTTTCTTTGCCTATCTGGGCGGCGCGCCATTTGTGGGCAGCATGATCTATGACATGAGCCCCGCCCGTCTTGGTTTGTTCTTTGGCGCGCCGGCCGCCGGGTATCTTGTCGGCAATTTCATCTCGGGCCGCTTCTCGACCCGCATCGGAATGACCCGAATGGTGCTCTGGGGGGCGATCATCACAGCGACTGGTTTGCTGATGTCGGTTGCACTTTTCCTGCTCGGCTTGGGATCGGAATATGTGTTCTTCGGCTTCATGACATGGGTCGGGATGGGCAACGGCATGACGCTGCCCAATGCCACCGCCGGCATGATGAGCGTGCGCCCGGAACTGGCAGGCAGCGCATCCGGCCTTGGCGGCGCGCTGAACATCGGCGGTGGCGCGGCTTTGTCGGCCTTTGCCGGTTGGCTATTGGTGCCGGGATCAACCGCCTTGCCCCTGCTGCTGCTGATGCTGGCGTCGTCACTTCTGGCGGTCGTTTCGATCCTCTTCGTTATTCTGCGCGAACGACGATTGGGGCTTTGACGCCGCGCATTTGCAAATGATACGCTGCGCCTTAAGGAAGTTTGCAAACCACGCAAGGGAGCGCACGCCATGGCCACTCAGAAGCTCTATGCCGGTGTTAAGCTGCGCGAAATTCGAACCCGCCTTGGCCTGACACAGAAAGCTTTTGCCGAAAAACTGGGCGTGAGCCTGCCCTATCTAAATCAGATGGAGAACAACAACCGCCCGGTGTCCACCGGCGTGGTTCTGGCCTTGGCGCAGGAATTTGGCTTTGATGTTGCCGAACTATCGACCGGCGACGCAGAACGCCTGGTCAGCGACATGCGCGAAGCCTTCGCTGATCCGGTCTTTTCCGATGTTCCTCCGTTGGCCGACCTTAGACTGGCGGCGTCAAACGCGCCGGCATTGGCTCATGCGCTTCTGGAACTGCACCGCGCCTATCGCCTGGGCCACGAACGGCTTGCATCGCTAGATGAAAACATGGGCGCAGGGGACAAACGCACGCAGGCCAGCCCATGGGACGAGGTTCGCGATTTCTTTCACTATTGCGACAATTACATCGATGCTGTGGACCGCGCCGCCGAGCATTTCGTGAACACAGGAAAATCGCGCGGCCTGTCCCCGGCCGGCATGGCCCAATCTGTCCTGTCAGACCGCGGGATCAGCGTTGTGCACGCTGATCAAGACCCGATGCGCAGCTTTGACCCGGACACGCGCACCCTTACCCTGTCCACCCGCCCACCTCGCGCCACGCAGGAATTCCAGCTTCTGATGCAAGTCGCACTGCTGACGCAAGACGCGCTGCTGGAAGCCACCTTGGATTTTGCGCGATTCCAGACCGAAGAAGCCCGCGCCATCGCCAAGTTGGGCCTTGCGAACTATTTTGCAGGTGCGGCGCTGCTGCCCTATGAGCAGTTTCTCGCCGCCGCTCATGAGACCCGCCACGATCTGGAGCGGCTTGCTGATCGGTTCGGCGCGTCGATCGAACAGGTCGCGCATCGCCTCTCCACCTTGCAGCGCCCCGGTGCAAAGGGCATCCCATTTTTCTTCGTGCGCGTCGATCAGGCGGGAACGATCACCAAGCGACATTCGGCAACACGCCTTCAATTTGCCCGTTTTGGCGGGGCCTGCCCTTTATGGAACGTCCACCAAGCCTTTGAAACACCTGGACGTTTCCTGCGCCAATTGGCCCAGACACCGGACGGCATGCGGTATTTTTGTCTGGCGCGAAACGTGTCGAAATCAGGTGGCAGCTTTGACGCCCCCGTGCGCCGCTATGCCATCGGGTTGGGGTGCGAGGTAAAACATGCAGGCGCTTTGGTGTATGCTGATGACCTCGACACCTCGAACGATGCAGCATTTGAGCCCATTGGCGTATCGTGTCGCATCTGCGAACGCCAGTATTGTCACCAACGATCAGTCCCTCCCCTTGAACGCAAGTTGCAAGTCGACCCATATTCACGAGGAACCCTTCCGTACGAGATCAAACGATGAAACGACATCTGCTTTCGATTGCCATGGCCCTGATGACCTTGTGCGTGCTCACGGCGCTGCCCGCGACCGCCCAATCGCTTGAGCAGCGCGTTTTCTATCAGTTCAATCCGAAACGCGAAAACCCCAAACAAGTCAGCGACAAACGGCTGGATGAAGTGATCTACAAGGGTTTGGTGCTCTGGGTCAGCAAGCCCAAGCCCGGAAAACCGACTGTGTTCTACCTTCACGGTTCTGGTGGAAACCTCGCGCTGCGGGCCAAGAAATTCCCTTGGTTTCTGGAACGCGGCTACGGGCTTGTGGCCATGGCCTATCCCGGCTCGTCCGGTAGCGCCGGCACCCCCGAGCGTTACCGCATTCAGAAGCTGGCGACAGAGCTATATCAGGACTTGCCGAAGTTTGTCGGCGACAGCCGGATCATCTTGCTGGGCGAAAGCCTTGGCACCGGGGTTGCGATCGAACTGGCTGCCCATCCGGTTGCAAAACGCAATCCCCCCTTGGGGATAGTGCTGCAAAGTCCCTATACCTCGCTTCTGGATCTTGTGCGCTACAAAAACCCCGCCATGCTGCCGCTGTTCATGGCGCGCACTGACCTGTGGCCGTCAAAACGCGTGATCGGTCGGGTCAAGACGCCGCTGTTCATTATGCATGGCGCAAAGGACACCACCGTTCCGGTGTCGATGGGCCGCGAGCTGTATCGCCGCTCAGCAAGCGCAAACAAGAAGCTGGTCGTTTTTCCCAGTGCCGACCATGGCTCAATCTGGCGTGTCGAGACACGCCGGAAACTTCGGGCTTGGATCGAAAAACTCTACTGAGAGTGCTAAAAAGAACGCCCCGAAACCTGTTCGGGGCGCATTTTTTTGATCGACGTGGCAGCCTTCTCAGGCGGCGGTCAGCATCCGGTAAATCTCGTCTTTGAGTATGGCGCGTTTCTTGCGCATCTCTTCTTCGTTAAACTGATCTGTCGGTTCGACATTCGTTTCTGCGCGATGAACGGCTCGGTTCAACTCGTGATACTCTTCAGCCAACTTGGCGAAATGCGGGTCTGATACCTTCAGTTCAGTCATCTTCGCGGCCAATTCGGGAAATTCTTCATGCAACTCATGAGGGGTGTGGGACATTCGCGATTTCTCCTCTTTTCAATGTTCAGATAGATAGTGCGCGTGATCCCGCATGGGCTGCTTTGACAGGGATCAAACAACGATGCTCAGCGCTGTTTATTTTGCCAGTCCGGATGAATCCACGGCGCATCGTTCGATGCGGCCAAGCGGCGCCCAAGGATGTGATCCGCGGTTTTTTCCCCCACCATGATCGATGGCGCATTGAGGTTGCCATTGGTGATACGTGGAAAGACCGAGCTGTCGGCGACACGCAATCCCTGAACGCCGATCACCCGCATGTCGGAGTCAACCACGGCCATCGGATCATCGGCGCGACCGATGCGACACGTGCCGCAGGGGTGATAGGCGCTTTCGGCGTGTTCGCGAATGAAGCTGTCAATCTCGTCATCGGTTTGCAGCGCATTGCCCGGTTGGATTTCGTGCTTCACATGGTCATTGAACGCGTCTTGCGAAAATATTTCGCGGGTCAGGCGGATGCAGGTGCGGAAGTCTTCCCAGTCCTGATCGGTGGACATGTAATTGAAGAAAATGCGAGGCGCCTCGTTCGGGTCGGCACTTTTCAGGGTGATTTCCCCGCGTGACGACGACCGCATCGGTCCGGTATGGGCTTGGAACCCATGCCCTTCGGCAGCGGCCTTCCCGTCATAGCGCACCGCCATTGGCAGAAAATGATACTGGATATCCGGGTATTCAACACCCGCGCGCGAGCGGATGAAGGCGGCGCTTTCAAACTGGTTCGACGCGCCCAGGCCCGTTTTGGTGAACAGCCATTGCGCGCCCAGAATACCCTTCCAGACAAGGTTCCAATACCGATACAGTGTGATCGGCTTCTTGGCTGCATACTGCATATAGACCTCAAGGTGGTCCTGCAGGTTTTGCCCGACACCGGGGCGATCTGCGATAACCTCAATCCCGTGCTCGGCCAGATGCGACGCGGGGCCGACCCCGGACAGCATCAAGAGCTTCGGTGAGTTGATCGAGCTTGCGGCGATGATCACCTCGGCCTCGGCGCGGATCACCTCGATTTTTCCGGCGCGCTCGACCTCGACCCCGATCGCGCGACCGTCTTTGATCACCACTTTGCGCACAAACGCCCGGATCAGCTCGCAATTGTCGCGCTTGAGCGCCGGGCGAAGATAGGCGTTCGCCGCCGACCAGCGTCGTCCCCGCCAAACCGTCTGCTCCATCGGGCCGAAGCCCTCTTGCTGTTGGCCGTTATAGTCACCGGTGACCGGGTATCCGGCCTGCTTTCCAGCCTCGACAAAGGCATGAAACAAAGGGTTTGCCCGCGGCCCGCGCGTGACGTGGAGCGGCCCTTCTGTGCCGCGCCAGTCGCTGTCGCCACCGTGGCCACCGTCATGCCAATGCTCCATCCGTTTGAAATAGGGCAGCACATCCGCATAGGCCCAGCCATCCGCCCCCATCTCGGCCCAGTGATCGAAATCGCGCGCATGACCGCGCACATAGACCATCCCGTTGATCGAGCTTGATCCGCCAATCACCTTGCCGCGCGGCGTCACCAATGTGCGCCCGCCCAGATGCGGTTCAGGGTCGGTTTTGAACCCCCAGTCATACAAGCACATATTCATGGGATAGCTCAGGGCGGCGGGCATCTGGATGAACGGACCCGCGTCCGAGCCACCATGCTCGATGACCAGCACCCGTTTTCCGGCCTCGGCCAGTCGATATGCCATGGCGCAGCCCGCGCTGCCCGCGCCCACAATGATGTATTCCGCTTGCATGTTCATATGTCCGATCGTCGGCCGCTTATTCCCCGCGCGGGAAACGCTGACCTTCTTCAAGAGTGTCCAAATTCATGTGATTGCGCATGTAGCGTTCAGACGCTTTTTGCAGCGGCTGATAGTCCCAAGGGAAATACGCCCCATTGCGCAACGCCTCGTAAACCACCCAGCGGCGCGCCTGACTTTCGCGCACTTCGGCATCAAAAGCAGCCAAATCCCAGCGGGCTTCTGATTTGGCGCGCAGGCTGGTCAAAGTGCCTTGATGCGCCGGGTCGTCTGCGAGGTTGGTCAATTCGTGCGGATCGTCGTCAATGTTGAAAAGCTGATCGGGATCAAGCGCACAGCGGTTATATTTCCACGGTCCATATCGTAAAGAGACAAGCGGCGCATAAGACCCTTCGGCCGCATATTCCATCGCAACCGGGCTTTCACGTGTGCCTCCCGTCGCCACCGGCAACAGGCTTTCGCCATCCACCCACGGCATCACCTCGTCCAGCGATACCCCTGCCAGATCGGCCAGTGTCGGCGTCACATCCAGCGTCGAGACCGGGGCCTTGACCAATCCGGGCTCAAGACCGGGAGCCGCGATCATCAGGGGAACGCGCGCGGACCCCTCGTAGAAGTTCATTTTGAACCACAGCCCGCGTTCACCCAGCATATCACCGTGATCCGAGACAAAAACGATGATCGCCTCCTGCCGGGTCCGCTCCATCACGTCCAGCATCTCGCCCACCTTGTCATCCAGATACGAGATGTTGGCGAAATAGGCGCGGCGCGAACGGCGGATATCCTCGTCCGTGATATCGAAATTGCGCCAGTCATTGGCGTCGAATATCCGCTGCGCGTGGGGGTCATGGTCGTCGTAATCCATCGCGGGGACGTTGGGCAGAAGGTGCTCGCAATCCTCGTAGAGATCCCAGTATTTGCGGCGTGCCACATAGGGGTCATGCGGATGCGTGAAGCTGACGGTCAGGCACCAAGGGCGGTCGTCGTGACCCCGCGCCAGATCATAAAGCTTGGCGCAGGCGTGATAGGCAACTTCGTCATCATACTCCATCTGGTTGGAAATCTCGGCGATTCCCGACCCCGTGACGGACCCCATGTTGTGATACCACCATTCAATCCGTTCACCGGGTTTGCGATAGTCCGGCGTCCAGCCGAAATCGGCGGGGTAGATATCGGTCGTCAACCGTTCCTCGAACCCATGCATCTGGTCGGGGCCGACAAAGTGCATCTTGCCAGACAGCGCTGTCTGATAGCCCGCACGGCGCAGATGATGGGCATAGGTCGGAATGTCGGACGCAAACTCAGCCGCGTTGTCATAGACCCGCGTGCGCTTGGGCAATTGGCCCGACATGAAGCTGGCCCGGCCGGGCGCACACAAGGGGCTGGCCGTGTAAGTGTTGGCGAACCGCACCGACCGTGCCGCCAGCTTTTTCAGGTTGGGCGCGTGCAGCCAATCGGCAGGCCCGTCTGGAAACAGGGTGCCGTTCAACTGGTCAACCATGATGATCAGGATATTCGGGTTGGTCATTGGTTGGCCTCCAGCAGCACATCAAGGCAGGCCAATACGCGCTCGCAGGCGTGCCCGGCACTTGGGATTTCTTCGCGCAGGGCACGGCGGATATAAAGCCCGTCGATCATCGAGGCGATCGTGTCGGCCACATCATGTGCCGCGTCCCCTACAAGCGGGCGCAGATCGTGGACAAGGTTGGAATGCAGCCGGTGCTGATAGACACGCAACAGCCGCCGCGCGCCGTCATTGCTTTGCGACATCACATAAAAATTCAGCCAGGCCGAAACGACCTCGGGGCGGAAATTCCCGGCTTCAAAATTTGCGCGGATGATCGCCTCGACCCGGTCGCGGGGGGCCGTAGCACCCAGCAGCGCGGCCCGCACCTGCGCGCTATAGACTGACAGAATATGGCGCATCGCCGCCAAGAAAATCTGGTCCTTGCCACCGAAATAGTGGTGGGCCAAGGCACTGGACATGCCAGCCCGTTTGGCGATCTGGGTCACGGTGACATCCAAGCTGCCGGCACGCCCGATCTCGTGGATCGTGGCCTGCACCAACGCTCCGCGCCGGATCGGTTCCATTCCAAGTTTCGGCATGACGTCTCCTGACCAGATGCTGGCGCAGGGTTGCGGTTTTTAATTGACTCGTCAATCAATAAAAAGCAGCGTCTGTAATCAATGAAGCTGGTTTCGCCCCCGCGTGTGCTGCGTTAGGGTTCGTGCGAGCGGTCCGCGTATACCACCGGACCACCGCCAAATAAGAAACCGCACCAATAAACAGGGAGCGACAAATGAACCTCAGAACAACACTATCCGCCATTGCCCTTTCGGCCGCCGCAACGACCGCCTTCGCGGACGGCCATTGCAAAGAGATCGTATTCTCAGACGTTGGCTGGACAGACATCACCGCGACAACCGCCGCGACAACCGTTGTGCTTGACGCACTGGGCTATGAGACCGACATCAAGGTGCTGTCCGTGCCGGTGACCTATACGTCAATGGCCGAAGGCGACATCGACGTGTTCCTGGGCAACTGGATGCCCACAATGGAAGCCGACATCGCGCCCTATCGCGAAGCGGGAACCGTTGACACCGTGCGCATGAACCTTGATGGCGCCAAATATACGCTGGCTGTGAACAAAGCGGCGATGGATATGGGCATCAAGGATTTCGCAGACATCGCCGCCAATAGCGACGCGCTGGAAGGCAAGATTTATGGCATCGAGCCCGGCAATGACGGCAATCGCCTGATCCAGTCGATGATCGACGATAATGCCTTCGATCTGGAAGGGTTCGAAGTCGTCGAAAGCTCGGAACAAGGTATGCTGGCGCAGGTTGCGCGGGCCGACAAGAAAGGCGAGCCGGTTGTCTTCCTTGGCTGGGAGCCGCACCCGATGAACGCCAATTTCGACATGGGTTATCTGACCGGAGGCGACGATTTCTTCGGCCCCAACCTTGGCGGCGCACAGGTCATGACCAACACCCGCAAGGGCTATGTCGAAGACTGCCCCAATGTCGGTAAGCTGCTGAACAACCTCGAGTTCACGCTGGCCATGGAAAACGAGATCATGGCTGCGATCCTGGACGGTGGTGAAGACGCCGCAGATGCCGCCAGCGCTTGGCTGAAAGCCAATCCCGATGCGTTCATGGCGTGGCTTGACGGCGTGACCACCTTGGATGGTGGCGACAGCGTTGCCGCCGTGAAGGGCGCGCTGGGTCTCTGATCCAATCCAACCCAACACCGCGCCGGGGTTTCTCCCCGGCGCGTTTCTTTGACAGATCAATATCTGGGGATGTATGATCATGGAGTGGCTGACGGACACGAAGATCCCGGTGGGCAAAACCGCCAAACGGCTTTTCGACTGGCTTCAGGAAACCGGCGAGCCCTTTTTCGACTGGCTCAGCTGGTTGATGGAGCTGTTGATTGACGCAATCCTTTGGGTGCTTCAAACGCCACATCCCCTGCTGATCACCGCTGTTTTCGTCGCCATCACCTGGATCTTGCAGCGCAACTGGAAAACCTGCGCGCTGGTGTTCTTCGGCTTCCTGTTCATCCTTAACCAAGGGTATTGGGAGGAAACGACCGAAAGCCTGACGCTGGTCCTTTCGGCCTGCGTCGTGTGCATGGCCGTCGGCACCCCCATCGGTATTGCAGCCGCTCATCGTCCAAGGCTCTTTCGCGCCATGCGGCCTGTTCTGGACCTGATGCAGACCCTGCCGACCTTCGTTTACCTGATCCCTGCGATCGTCTTTTTCGGCATTGGCATGGTGCCGGGTTTGATCGCCACTGTGATCTTCGTGTTGCCCGCTCCGATCCGCCTGACCCATCTTGGGGTCAGCTCGACCCCGCCTGACCTGCTTGAGGCTGCACAAGCCTTTGGGGCGACCCCGCGGCAGACCCTTTGGAAGGTCGAACTTCCCTATGCGCTGCCGCAAATCATGGCTGGCCTGAACCAAACTATCATGTTGTCGCTGTCCATGGTGGTGATCGCGGCCCTTGTGGGCGCAGATGGTCTGGGCGTGCCCGTCGTGCGTGCCCTGAACCAAGTGAACACCGCGCTTGGCTTTGAGAGCGGCATCATCATCGTGGTCGTTGCCATCATGCTCGACCGTATCCTGCGGGTGGAGCGCTGAGATGACACAAGCAACGAACCCATCCGAAGCCACAGGCGTGGCGGTCAAATTCGACAACGTCTCGATCGTATTTGGTGACAATCCTCAAGCGGCGCTTCCGATGATGGACGAAGGGAAAACCCGCGCCGAGGTGCAGCAAGACACCGGTCAGGTGCTGGGCGTCCACAATTGTTCGCTGGATGTGCAGCAAGGCGAGATTTTGGTGCTGATGGGCCTGTCCGGCTCGGGCAAATCCACCCTGCTGCGGGCGGTAAACGGGCTGAACCCCGTGGTGCGCGGCGCGGCGCATGTGTCCGATGGCGATACGCTGGTCGATGTCACCAACGCAGACAAAGCCACGCTTCGCCGCATCCGTGCGCGCCACGTGGCCATGGTTTTTCAACAATTCGGCCTGCTGCCGTGGCGCACCGTGCACCAGAATGTGGGGCTGGGGCTGGAGCTTGACGGCGTCTCGCTCGCCGATCGCAAAGACCGCGTTGACGCGCAGCTAGAGCTGGTGGGCTTGTCCGACTGGGCCGACCGTAAAGTCGGCGACTTGTCAGGCGGGATGCAGCAACGCGTCGGGCTTGCACGCGCCTTCGTCACAGAAGCCCCGATCCTTTTGATGGACGAGCCGTTTTCGGCGCTTGATCCATTGATCCGCACGCGCCTGCAAGACGAGTTGATGGAGCTACAGCAAACCCTGCAACGCACCATCATTTTCGTCAGCCATGACTTGGACGAGGCGTTCAAGCTGGGCGACCGGATCGCCATCATGAAAGGCGGGCGGATCGTGCAATGCGGCACACCGCGCGATATCTTCACGGCGCCTGCCGACGATTATGTCGCGGATTTCGTGGCACATATGAACCCACTGGGTGTTCTGACGGCACGCGATGTGATGATCTCAGGCGACAGCACTGCCAGCGTTCAGATCGAAGCGCGTGACCGTGTCGTAAAGGTGATGCGCGCCCTGAAAGGGCAGCCAGAGGTGGCAGTCGTGGACGGCGGCCGCGTGGTGGGCCGGATCACGTCCGATCACGTGATGGAGCGCCTGCTGGACCCGCGCAACACGGACTAGGGCGCCGCGATACAGTAGCTCTGCCCGTTTTTCTTGCCAGCGGCTTTGCGCGGGCAGTCTTGTGTAGCAAGCGCCGACGGCCCCTCGGCCCCTTCACTGCGGATCGCAATGATTTCGTGCGCATAGCTGAATGGTCGCGCCTGAAGCGTCCACCCCGCAAGGCGCGGTGGGGTGCCTTCTGCGTCTGTCTGCAAATGCGGATCATCTGACCGCAGCAGGACAAAGAACTGCCGGCCACCCAGTCTTGTATGAACCTGCGGCACCTTTATCCAAACATCCTGTCCCGAAGGCTTTGCACAAATCTCGGGTCGGATCACGGCGCGCTCAGCCTGACCATCTGCACCAACGGGGTCCCATCGGATAACCCTGTCACAAAAGGTCGCGGCCCCACGCGAGGCCGCAGTGTCCTGCGTCGACTGGCAGCCCGTCAGTGTCGTCAGTGATGCAAGAAGTGCTGGAATGGCGAAAAGGCGCATGTGGACCCTCTGATTGATTGGAAAAACCTACAACAAACCTGTAATTGGTCAAGCAAGCATGTCAGCGCGCCGCCATCCTTGCACTTTTGCGCGCATCGCGCGCCAATCAACAATTGCCAAACCTTCCCGCCGTGCCCATTGTCGCGAAAACAATGAAGCCCGAACCCTGATGCCGAAATTTGCCGCCAATCTGACCCTTCTGTTCAAGGAATTGCCATTTCTGGACCGCTTCGAAGCTGCGGCTACAGCGGGTTTTGCGGCCGTTGAAGTGCTGTTCCCCTATGACGATGCCGCGTCCGAGATCACAAGGCGGCTGACGGCCAACAACCTGAAGATGGTGCTGATCAATACGCCGCCGCCAAACTGGGCAGGTGGGGATCGTGGATTTGGCGCCATTGCCGGTGGACAAGCCAGATTTCAACATGATTTCAGGCGTGCGGTTCGCTTTGCCCAAGCGTTCGACGCCACGCATCTGCACATCATGGCGGGCAAGGCGCAGGGTCAGGTCGCACATCAGACGTTTGTGGAAAACCTGCGATGGGCCGCCAAGCAAGCGCCCGCGCAAAGCCTGACCATCGAGCCCATCAATGCGCAGGATATGCCGGGGTATTATCTGAACGATTTCGATCAGGCCGCCGCCATCATTGCCGAAGTCGGCGCACCGAACCTGGGGCTGCAATTCGACGCCTACCATGCCGAGAAAATCACCGGCGATCTTTGGTCAACCTGGGACACGCACAAAGCCATCACGCGCCACATTCAGGTCGGTGGCCTTCCGGACCGGCGCGAACCCATTCGCGGTGATGTCGACTTCCCTGCCTGGTTTCGCAAAGTTGATGCAGACGGCTACGCCGGCTGGGTCAGCGGTGAATACCACCCCACCGCCCAGACCGAAGCCGGGCTGATTTGGATGAGGGGCTAGGCGCGCTGATTGCGCACAGGTCTCATGCTGCAGGTCTTAATGCGCTTCGGCCCAAGTCATCCCGGTGCCCGCGTCCACAACCAAGGGCACGTCGAGCTTGACCGCGGGTTCAGCCGCGCTTTCCATGACACCGCGGACCGCTTCGATCACCTCATTCACGGCACCCTCCTCCACCTCGAAGATCAATTCGTCATGGACCTGTAACAGCATCTTGGCGGGCAGTTTCGCAATGGCGTCAGGCATGCGCACCATCGCTCGGCGGATGATGTCAGCCGCCGTGCCCTGAATGGGGGCGTTGATCGCTGCGCGCTTGGCAAAGCCGGCTTGCGGACCTTTGGCGCCGATTTCGGGGGTGTGGATACGCCGGCCAAACAGGGTCTCGACACGCTTGTGTTCTTTCGCAAACGCAACAGTTTCATCCATATACTGGCGAATGCCGGGGAACCGTTCAAAGTAGCGGTCGATGAAGCCCTGTGCCTCGGACCGAGGAATGCGCAGATTGCGGGCCAGTCCGAAGCCTGAAATGCCGTAGATCACCCCGAAATTAATCGCCTTGGCCTGTCGGCGGATGTCTGGCGTCATCTCGTCCAGCGGCACGTCAAACATTTCAGAGGCCGTCATGGCGTGAATGTCCTGCCCCTCGCGGAACGCTTGTTTGAGCGCGTCAATCCCGGCGACATGGGCCAGAATACGCAGTTCGATCTGGCTGTAATCGAGGCTGATCAGCTTGGTGCCTTCGGGCGCGACGAAGGCTTCGCGGATGCGGCGGCCTTCTTCCGAGCGCACCGGGATATTTTGCAGGTTCGGGTCCGTCGATGCCAGCCGTCCAGTGTTGGCCCCAGCAATCGAATAGGAGGTATGAACGCGGCCTGTGTCAGGGTGAATGTGATCCTGCAGCGCGTCCGTATAGGTCGATTTCAGCTTTTGTAGCTGGCGATAGTCCAGAACCCGCGCGGCAAAATCGTGTTCCGTGGCAAGGTCTTCCAGCACATCGGCGGGGGTGGACCACTGCCCCGATTTCGTGCGCTTGCCGCCTTCCAACCCCATCTGGTCAAACAGAATTTCACCCACCTGCGCAGGGCTTTGCACGTTGAAATCCCGGCCTGCAATCTGGTGCAGTTCGGCCTCGAACCCGGCCATTTTTTGCGCGAAAGCATTGGACATGCGCGACAGGACTTCGCGGTCCACCTTGATGCCCGTCATCTCCATTTGTGCCAGCACCGGGACCAAGGGGCGTTCAAGCCGCTCGTAGACACGGGTCACTTGTGCGGTGTGCAGGCGCGGCTTCAGGACATGCCACAGGCGCAGCGTTATATCCGCGTCCTCGGCGGCATATTTTACCGCGTCCTCGATCGGAACACGGTCAAAGGTGATCGCGGCCTTGCCAGCCCCAAGCAGCGACTTGATAGGGATCGGGCTATGGTTCAGATAGCGTTCGGACAGCGCGTCCATCCCGTGGCCATGCAGCCCCGCATTCTGCGCATAGGAAATCAGCATCGTGTCATCAATCGGCCCGACCGCTACACCTTGTCGGGCGAAAATCTTGGCATCGAATTTCATGTTCTGACCGATCTTCAGGATCGCAGGATCCTCCAGAACCGGCTTCAGAATGGCCAGCACTTCGTCCAGCCCCATCTGCCCATCGGCCAGATCGGTGCCGCCAAACAGATCATCGGACTGGCTGGTCTTGTGGATCAGCGGGATATAGCATGCATTGCCCGGCTCTACCGCCAGCGAGATGCCGACAAGATCCGCGCGCATTTCGTCAAGCCCGGTTGTTTCGGTATCGACGGCGACATATCCACGCTCGGTAATGCGCCTGACCCAGGCGGCCAAGGCGGTGGCGTCCTTCACCCACTCATAGCGGCTGGGATCGATCGGGGGCATCTCTGGTGCGGTGGTCGCCCCGGCGCCGTCTGCCTCTACGATCTTGATCTCGGGACTGTCCACACCAAGCTTCTTGGCCACCCGATTGGTCAGCGTGCGAAACTCCATCTCGGCCAGAAAGGACAACAGGTCTTCGGCATCGGGGTCTCTTAGTTCCAGATCTTCAAACGGGATGTCCAGATCCATGTCATCATCCAGCTTCACAAGATCGCGGCTGATGCGGATTTGTTCGATGTTGTCGATCAGGGACTGGCGGCGCTTGGGCTGTTTGATCTCGTCGGCGCGCGCCAAAAGCGTGTCCAGGTCTCCGTATTCGTTGATCAAAAGCGCTGCGGTCTTGATCCCGATCCCAGGTGCGCCGGGCACGTTGTCCACGCTGTCACCCGCAAGTGCCTGCACATCCACGACACGGTCCGGCCCGACGCCAAACTTTTCTTCGACCCCTTCCACACCGATGCGCTTGTTCTTCATCGGGTCCAACATCTCGACCCCGCCGCCAACAAGCTGCATCAAGTCCTTGTCCGAAGACAGGATCGTGACCCGCGCCCCGGCGGCGTTGGCGCGTTTTGCAAAGGTGGCGATGATGTCGTCGGCCTCGAACCCTTCTTTCTCGATACAGGCGATGTTGAAGGCGCGCGTCGCGTCGCGGGTCAGCGGGAATTGCGGCACAAGGTCTTCGGGCGCGGGCGGGCGGTTGGCTTTGTAGAGCGGATACATATCGTTGCGAAAGCTTTTGCCCGAATGGTCAAAGATCACCGCCACATGGGTCGGTGCATCCGCCCCTTCATTGTCTTCGACAAACTTGAACAGCATGTTGCAAAATCCGGCAACAGCCCCGATGGGAAGGCCGTCGGATTTGCGCGTCAGGGGTGGCAACGCATGATAAGCGCGGAAGATGAAAGCCGACCCGTCGACCAAGTGCAGATGACATCCCTTACCGAAGCTCATCACTCTCTCCCTTTATTTATCATACGCGCAGGGTCGGCAAAGGCCGCGCAGCGCCTGCCCGCGGCCTTGTCAGGTCCCGTCAGTCTGTCGTCCGTTCAAAGCGTCAAGCCGCCTGAGGGCCCCCGGCCTTTGCGACTGTGTCTGCAAAATCCTTATGGACAAATTTGCAGTCACAATAGGGGCATTCGACCCAGCCATGTTCCAGTGGCATCTGCAAATAGACACGGGGATGGCCAAGGGCGCCTTCGCCCCCGTCACAGGACACTTTGTAGCTGTCCACGATCTTGGTTTCGGGCGGGGACTGGGTCATGTCGGACACCTTCTTCTTTCGTTTCGCGCCATGATACCAGTGACGCGGGCCATCGCAAGCCAGAACCGGTCAATCATCAAAGCGTTTCAACATCCGGCCCAGCATGCGCCCCCCCAGAATATGGGTGTGCAGGTGCGGCACCTCCTGCACGCCGGCCTCGCCTGTATTGGCGATCATCCGGTAGCCTTGCCCGCCTGCACCGGGGTCAACGCCAAGCACGGCGCAAACCTTGCCGATGGCACGCGAATAGCCGACGATTTCAGCGTCAGTCGCCCGAGAGGCAAAGTGGTCATAATTCACATACGGCCCTTTGGGGATGACCAGCACATGCACCGGGGCTTGCGGCTGGATGTCACGAAATGCCAGTGCAAATTCATCTTCATAAACTGTGTCGCTCGGGATCTCTCCCCGCAGGATCTTTGCAAAGATGTTCTGATCGTCATAGGCATAAGTCATCTGATGTCTCCTTCATCGGTCGTATCTTCAACGTCCGGTCTGAGCGTGTCTCGTCAATCCGAAAAGAGGTGGTCCATTGCCGCAATTTCTTGCGCGCGGTCGGGAGAAATCGACAAAAAACGCGACAAGAGAAGCGCATTGGCTTCGGCATCGGCCGTTTCGCTGATCCGATAATACTCATCAAAGCCCGCGTCGCGGATGCAGTCGCTTTCAAAGGCGACATCGGCCCGGATGGTTGGCAGCAAGCGATCAATTGATTCTTTCGAGGTATTTTCTCCGGCAAGACCGACACGTTTGGCATGCCCCAAAAGGTAGTCGTCCGAGAATTCGCTGTCGACTTCAAGCAAACGGGTGGTGGATCGGTCCGAAAAGAAATCCTGTAACAAATCCAGGTTGTTTGGGTCCATGCACACAACCAAACGGTTGGTATCATAGTAATCAAACAGCATCCGCATCAGCGCCCGTCTGTGACGTGTGCGCTTGCCCAGCCGGGTTTGAATGCCGCCAAGGTCCGGCATCGGGCAGCTTTCTTCATCAAACAAATACTCGATCGTCGGAATGTCCGTGACCTGCCCGATTTTGTGCAACAGCCGCTTTCCGACATGCCACTTCTTGGCGACAACAATCAAAAGCTCACGATCCCGGCCCAGACTGCTTTCCGCCTCCCAAAAACGCGGCGCGAAACGTTGTCCGATCCTGCCGCGCCCGGTCAGAAATTTGAACAGGCTGCGCCCTTCGTTCGAGATGTGGAACTCGATCCCTTCATCAGCATAAAGATCGCCCAGCCTGCGCTTCAGCTCTCGCGCTTCTGGGCTGATTTTACGGGCAAACAGAAAGTCCTGACTGAGCAGCAGGTCATAGTGATCATCATAGAAGGTCACCGGCATTCCGTAGTCGGTGAACATCAGAAATGTCAGCGTGCGCGAGCGGATTTCGTGCTCTGGCACCAAATGGCGGATCAAGGTCTGAAAGAAGGTTTCATCCGGAATCCATGTGGTGCGAAAGAACCGCATCACATCTTTCCGCTTGCGGGTGAATTCGACGATCCATTCAACCGAACGTCGCCTGAGGCACCACCACTGGCTGCCGATCATCACCTGAATATCTTGCGGAATCTCGCGGGTCAGCCCCAGCTTTCTTTGCAGATTGAAACTGGTATAGAAACGGCGCTTCTGGGTGCGCTCGTTGAAGAAATGGCGATAGATCAGCCGCTCTTCTTTCATACCGGTCTTGATCCAGTCGCTTTCGAAATAGTCGAAGCTTTCGATGTAATCCGCGTCAGACGCATCCAGTAATGCATGGGTGTATTCGGCGGACTTGATCGCCATGCAATCGCCCGAGACCATATAAAAATGGGTCGCGCGCGGAAACGCCTCCAGCGCGGCTTCGACCGCGTTCAGCGTGGCTTGCACCAGCGACCATTCCCCCCACCCGCATTTGATCCGCTTGCGCGCGAAGGTCACATTGGGATTGTCGGCCAGCGCCGCACGAATGCGCCGATAGTGTTCAGGGTTGGAGCGCGCATCGAAATGAATCGACATGTAATCGCCGGCTGCCGTCAGTCGCGTCGCCTGACTGATAATGGCGTCGGGGTCTTTGTGGCAAAGCAAAATGAAAGCAATTTTAGCCATAGGCGCGCGACGAAACCTCTGAAACACTGGTATTGTCGCATAGATAGCGTGAACACCCATTGAAAAAACAGTGTTTCTTTGCTTTTTTCTTCGTAATCATGCAGTGGGTGCAGGTATTGACGAGTAAGGGCGCCAAGGAGGCAGCAGGTATATGGGATTTCCGGGCACGTGGATGACCGAAAGTGAAAGCGTCGTGTATCGGGTTGTCCCGAAATGCGCCTGCTCGACCATTGGTCAGATTATGTATTACTCTGACCATGGCGAATTCTTCGACGGCGACATCCACGACAGCAAGGATCGGCTGCACAAATGGTCGCAAGACGGCTCGCAAAAACTGATCGAGCAGAATGTTCTTGGCCACAAAAGCTATGCCTTCACCTGTGTCCGCAACCCATACACGCGTATCCTGTCGAGCTTTTTTGACAAGATCTGCGGCATTCAGCGTAACGGAAAGCGGTATCGCGGCAATCTGGTGCCGCTGCTGATCCAGAAATACGGCATCGAGGTCGGAGACCCAGAAAACGGGTTCGAGTTCGATCAGGTCGAAAGCTTCCGCCGCTTTTTGCTGTTCGCACGTGACACCATTCGGTGGCGACGCCCGATGGACCCAGACATCCACTGGTCAGCAATGTCCGGGCATGTCTCGACCTTCATCGTAAACGGTGGACAATACGACAACATCTTCTGGACCGAGAAATTCAACGACGGCATGCAAAAGGTACTTGATGCGATCGAGACGCCACACACTGTGCATCTGGACAAGATTCCGCGCTTCAATGAAAGCGAAGGGCACGGACCCAAACGTCTGCACCCGGTCGAAGATTACTTCGATGACCTGTCAATGCACCTTGTCTATGAAATCTTCAAACGCGATTTCAACCTGTTCAAATATGATTTTGAGAATCCGGGTAACAAGATGCCCATAGGCGAGATCGACTTGGACGAGGTGCACGCCAAGCTCGGTGACTGAGCCCAGCAGCTACTCTCTCAGACCAGGTTTTTGTCCCGCAGCAACGCCAACAGGTTTCTTTCCGCGCGCGGACCAACGTGACGGATCACTTCGCCTGCGATGGTGCACCCCATTTCCCCGCAGGTTCGGACATCAGCACCCGTTGCCATGCCATAGATGAACCCCGCCGCAAAGCCGTCCCCGGCCCCGGTGGCATCCACAGGCACAATGCGTTCGACAGGCACATCGACCCGCTCACCGTCTGCCACGATGGTCACGCCATCGCCCGACCGGGTGCAGGCAACCAAGGGGCAAATCGCAGCCGTTTTGGCCAGCGCTTCTTCCATGTCGGTCGCTTCAAACAGCGACCTGATTTCGTCTTCATTGCCGATCACATAATCAAGTTCGTGTTCGATCAGTGTCAGGAAGTCGTCGCGGTGACGTTCAACGCAGAAAGGGTCGGAAATGGCGATGCCAGCCTTGCCGCCCGCCGCACGGCACGCGCGCGCCATGTCGATAAACGCCTCTTTGCCCTTGTCCTTGTCAAACAAATAGCCCTCAAGAAACACGATCTCGGCATCGGCGGCGACGTCGGGGTCCACATCAGCCGATCCAAGTTCAGCCGAGATCCCCAGATAGGTGTTCATCGACCGTTCGCCATCCGGTGACACGAAGATCATCGAGCGCGAGGTCGGCAGCTCGCCCCCCGGCACAGGTGGGTTCACAAAACGGGTTCCGTCCATCTCCATCGCTTCGGCATAGAAGCGACCCAGCGCATCATCATGCACGCGCCCGACGAAACCGGTCGACAGGCCCAGTTTGCCGATCCCCGCCAGCGTGTTGGCGACAGATCCACCCGCCGCCTGTTTGCGGTCCTTCATCGAGCCATACAACACCTCGGCCCGCTCCCGTTCGACCAGTTGCATGATGCCCTTTTCAATGCCCATCATCTCAAGAAAGCTGTCATCGGCCATGGTCAACACGTCCACCACCGCGTTGCCGATCCCGACAACCTTATACTTTTTCGTCATAAGTTCTTTTCCTCGAAGGGGCACAAGTCCCGAATAATACAATTTGCGCACATTGGCTTGCGCGCCTTGCAGGTATAGCGGCCGTGCAGGATCAGCCAGTGATGTGCATGGTTTTGATAGTCGGCAGGGATGTTGTCTTCGATCGCGCGCTCGACCGCAGTCACATCTTTTCCCACGGCGATCCCGGTGCGGTTTCCGACGCGAAAGATATGCGTGTCGACCGCTTGTGCCGGCACGCCCCACCACATGTTCAAAACCACATTGGCGGTCTTGCGACCGACACCCGGAAGCGCCTGCAGCGCCGCGCGTGAATTGGGCACCTCGCCGCCATACTCCTCGACCAGAATGCGGCTCAGCTTGATGACGTTCTTCGCTTTCTGGCGAAACAGCCCGATGGTTTTGATGTGTTCGGTCAAGCCCTCTTCACCAAGGGCCAGCATTTTTTCAGGCGAATCTGCAATCTTGAACAATGCGCGCGTGGCTTTGTTTACGCCGACATCCGTGGCCTGCGCCGACAAGGCCACCGCCACCACCAGCGTGTAGGCATTCACATGCTCAAGCTCGCCCTTCGGTTCGGGTTCCGCCGCGTGAAAGCGGTCGAAGATCTCACGGATCTTGTGATATCCCAATTGCTTTGCCATGATTTTCTATGCCCTTTTCTGTGTGGCGTCACAAGTCGAGGATCCTGCGCAATTTTGCAGATGCGCACATTCCGGGTCGCTTTGACAACAGGTTCTGCAGCAATCTGATGGCACAAAAGGAAAGTAGACCGCCATGAGTGTTCACCACGACAGCTACCACTACAACGTCATCCGCCGCGCAATGGAGGAGATCGACGCAGCCGGCGGCGACGCCCTGTCGCTTGAGGCGCTGGCCGCACGCATGGATATGTCACCTGCCCATTTCCAACGGGTCTTTTCGCGCTGGGTCGGGGTGTCGCCGAAACGCTATCAACAGTTTCTGGCGCTTGGCCACGCAAAGACACTGCTGCAGGACCGGTTTTCAACCATGGACACGGCCCATTCGGTCGGCTTGTCGGGCCAAGGCCGGCTTCACGATCTGTTCCTGCGGTGGGAAGCGATGAGCCCTGGAACCTATGCGAAAGGCGGCGAAGGGCTGACCATCAATTGGGGGTGGTTCGACAGCCCGTTTGGCCCCGCGCTGGTCATGGGCACGGACAGGGGCATTTGCGGGCTGGGGTTTGCCGCCGAAACCGGCGAGGCGATCGCCATGTCCGATCTGCGGTCACGATGGCCAAATGCAACCTTCCGCGAAGACCCGGCAGCGCTTGCCGCGTGGGTAAACCAGGCTTTCAGCAGGCGTGGCATGACGCCTTTGCACCTGATCGGCGCGCCCTTCCAGATCAAGGTCTGGGAGGCCCTGTTGGCCATTCCGTCTGGTCACGTCACCAGCTACTCCCAAATCGCCCAGAAGGTTGGCTCCCCACGCGCGGTGCGCGCAGTCGGAACCGCCGTCGGCCGCAACCCGGTCAGTTGGCTGATCCCATGCCACAGGGCCTTGCGAAAATCGGGTGCGCTTGGCGGCTATCACTGGGGGCTTGGGGTCAAGCGCGCTCTGCTGGCTTGGGAAAGCGCCGAAATCGAAGAGGCAGAACGAGCCTGACACATCCCATTGCCGCCTCCATTAGGGCTTGTTATTCGATATCAAAGCGCTTTCATGTAAAGAAAGCAAAGAACAAACCTGAGGATAGCAGCATGCACCTGAAACACTCTGTCTTGACGCTTGGCGTCGTGGCGGCGCTGGCGACCACCGCCTGCACGACACCTATGCAAAGCCCGACCAGCAACATGGGGCCGCGCACCCAAAATGGCGCCGCCATTGGCGCGATCGCCGGGGGCCTCTTGGGCGCGACGCGCAAGGGCGATGGCAAACTGGGCAAAGCCGCCGTAGGCGCCGTGATCGGTGGCGTGGTTGGCGGCATGATCGGCCAACAGTTGGACAAACAGGCTGGCGATCTGCGTCAAGCCATCGGCAATGATCAGGTCAGCATCGTCAACACCGGCAACGAATTGATCGTGACAATGCCGCAAGACATCCTGTTTGCCACCGACAGCGCACAGGTCGGGTCCGCTTTGCAAGGCGACCTTGCCGCACTGGCCAACAACCTGTTGCAATACCCGGATTCGGTGGTCGAGGTTGTAGGCCACACCGATAACGTCGGAGACGCGGATTATAACCTGTCGCTGTCGCGCCGCCGTGCGGCTGCGGTCGCGTCGGTTCTGGTATCAAACCGCGTCCCAAGCTCGCGCGTGGTAACCATTGGTTACGGCGAAGATCGCCCGATCGCATCAAATCTGGATGCCGCCGGGCGCATGCAAAACCGCCGGGTCGAGATCATCATCCGCCCCATTCGCAACTGATGCGTATGGTACGAAATTAGGGAAAGAGCCGGGTCCTGCCCGGCTTTTTTCATTGAGGCACCCCGCGGGATGTGGTCATATTATATGACCAATTTGCGCGAGACCCGATATGCCCTTTCAGAAGATTTCCGCAGGCAAGCTTGCACAGTCCGTTGTCGAACAGATCGAGTTGTTGATCCTGCGCGGCATATTGCGACCGGGCGAACGCCTGCCCTCGGAACGTGACCTGTCAGAGCGCATGGGTGTTTCGCGCCCCTCACTTCGCGATGCCATTGCAGAGCTAGAGGCGAAAAAGCTCCTGTCACGACGGGCTGGGGCCGGCATCTATATCAGCGAGAGCCTGGACAGTTCGTTCCCGCCCGCACTGATCAGTCTTTTCTCGCGTCACGACGAAGCCGTGTATGACTATATCGCCTTTCGGCGCGATATGGAGGGGTTGGCGG
The DNA here is from genome assembly GCF_054482655.1 of Aliiroseovarius sp. CAU 1755. Taxonomy (NCBI): domain Bacteria; kingdom Pseudomonadati; phylum Pseudomonadota; class Alphaproteobacteria; order Rhodobacterales; family Paracoccaceae; genus Aliiroseovarius; species Aliiroseovarius sp. CAU 1755. The sequence goes on from NZ_JBTLRH010000002.1 coordinate 675,311, forward strand.
CCGAACGGGCCGCAAAGTTCGGATCTGACACGGATCTGGCGGTGATTAACGAGCTTTTCCAAAAGATGGAAAAAGCGCCCGAGGGACAAGGCGCTGATTTGGACAGTGACTTTCACATGGCCATCATCGAAGCCAGCCACAATGTCGTAATGGTGCACATGATGCGCGCCCTTTACGACCTGCTGAAGCAAGGCGTGTTCTACAGCCGCAAGGTGGTCATCCAGATCACCAATACGCGGTCGGATTTGCTGGAACAGCACCGTGCCATCAACACAGCTTTGCAAGCCCGAGATCCAATCGCGGCGCGCAATGCCGTCGAATCGCACATGGATTTTGTAACGCAGGCCTATGGCGACCTGCGCCGATCTGCGCGCAACGAGGAAGTGGCGCGGCAGAGGCTGGACTATGAGATATCTCGCTAGCGGGCGTGCACGAAGCTTTCCCTCGCACCAAAGAAAAAACCCGACCAGTGGCCGGGTTCTTCTTAGTCAGTTTTTCAAACCAGCTTAGTGCAGCTTGGCTTCAACCGTCTTGATAGCATCGTCGATCAGCGAATTGCCGTCCGTCGCTGTCATCTGCTTGGCGATCACGTCGCGCGCCGCAGCAACAGCAACCTGAACGGCACTGTCGCGCACTTCTTTCACTGCAGCCGTTTGCGCAGATACGATCTGGTCCTCGGCCGCAGCCAAACGGCGCGCGATCGAGGCTTGCAGGTCTGCCTTGGCAGCAACCGCCGCATTGGCAGCTTCGTCTTTTGCGTGCGCAACGATACGCTCGGCCTGCTGGGCAACTTCCTTTTGCTTACGCTCATAAGTTGCCAAAATGGTCTGCGCTTCTTCACGCAAAGCGCGCGCTTCGTCGAGTTCGGACTTGATACCGACTGCGCGTTTGTCCAACTGCGCACCGAGCATCTTGTGAACGCCCATGTAGCCCAGGAAGGTCACGAACAGCAAAAACGCCAGCGTCACAACCATGTTGGTGTTGGACAGGTCTGTCCAACCTGCGTCACCGGCAGCAAATGCCGGTGCAGCGGCCATCACGGCAAGAGGGGTAAGAACGAGTTTCTTCATTTTCTTCACCCTTTCATCCGCGAAGTCACCGCAGCAGTGACGGACTTGGCGTCAGCCTTGTAACCCATGGACGCAAGGATTTCCTTGGCGGCATCCTTGGCAACGGTCTTTACGCTGTCGATCGCGCCGGCGCGGATTTCAGCAATCGCGGCTTCGCTTTCGGCAGCCTTGGCTGCGATTTCCGCGTCTGCCTTGGCAGCCGCGACATCAACGTCGGCCTGAATTTCAGCACGGGCTTCAGCGACAATCTTGTTCGCTTCGGCACGGGCGTCGGCCAGCGCTTTGTTGTAAGCTTCTTCAGCCTCGACAGCTTTCTGCTTCAGCTCTTCGGCGGCGGTCAGATCATTGGTGATCGTGCCCTGACGTTCGGACAGCACGGCCTCGATACGGGGCAGCGCGACCTTGGTCAGCACGAAATAGATCACGACCAGCGTGACCACGAGCCAGAAAATCTGGTTCCCGAAGGTCGAGAAATCCAGCTGCGGCATGCCTGCGGCTTCTGCGCCGCCATGTGCCGCATCCGCGGTCTGTTGCGTATTACTTGCCATGTCTTATCTCCCGGAACCGGATTACATCGGGCGGCGGATCAAACCCCCGCCCGCGCGTAAGGATGGTTCAGGTCTTAGACAGCAAACATCAGCAGAAGTGCGACCAGGAACGAGAAGATGCCCAGTGCTTCTGCAAATGCGATACCGATGAACAGGGTCGCGGTTTGTGCGGCAGCTGCCGACGGGTTGCGCAGGGCACCGGCCAGGAAGTTACCAGCAACGTGGCCCACACCGATAGCGGCGGCACCCGAACCGATAGCTGCCAGACCTGCACCGATGAATTGACCCATTTGAGCGATATTGCCTTCCATTGTGATTTCTCCTTACGTTGGAATGCTTGAATTAGATGGATGAGCGGGCTGCAACCGTCAGTGTGACGGATGCAGGGCGTCTTTCAGATACACGCAGGTCAGGATCGTAAACACGTAGGCCTGAATGAAGGCCACCAGAACCTCCAGCGCGTAGACGGCCGAGATGGCCAAGATTGGCAGGAAGCTGAACATGCCCAAGGCAGCAGCAAAGCCGGCGAAAACTTTGATCACAGCGTGGCCAGCCATCACGTTACCAGCCAAACGAATGGAGTGGCTGACGGGGCGCACGAAGTACGAGATCAATTCAATGATGGCCAGAACCGGGCGCAGCGCCAGCGGTGCCGCCGAAACCCAGAAGAGACCAAGGAACCCCATGCCGTTCTTCACGAAGCCCAGCACGGTCACGAAGACGAACACGATCAAGGCCAGCACAGCCGTGACGGCGATGTGGCTGGTGGGCGTGAAGCTTGTTGGGATCAGGCCTAGGAAGTTGGCGAACAGAATGAACATGAACAGCGTCATGATGCCGGGGAAATATTTGACGGCGTCTTTGCCGGCCACATCTTCGACCATCTTATAGACAAAGCCGTACGCCATTTCGGCAACCGACTGACCACGTGTCGGCACGATTGCGCGACCGCGAGACCCGACGACCAACAGAAGCACGATACCGATGATGGCCAAAACCATCCAAAGCGTTTGATTGGTCGGCGTGAAGGTGCCAAGCTCGGCGCCGCCAAACAACGGCTTGATCTCGAACTGGTCCATCGGGTGGATTGCCAGACCTGGATGCTCAGGCGCGAAGATCAGGCCCGAAATAAGGACCAGCGCCAGCACGACAAAGAAAGCGATCTTGATGATCGGGCCAGCGCCCTGTTTTTCGCTTTGGTCAGCCACGTCTCTATCCCTCTTCTTCTGCGGCGGTCTGCGCGTCTTGCGCTTCTTCCGCTTTCTTCTGCATCTGGGCCGCGGTCGACAGCATGACTTTCATGCCCGCAGCGAAGCCCAACATTATGAACAGCACCATGAAGATGGGTTTTGTGCCAAACAGCGCGTCCAACCCGTATCCGATGCCGAAGCCGATCAACAGACCGACCGTAAGCTCTATGACCATCTGCCAAGCGAAGGATGCCTGGTTATAGGCCGCATCACTGGTGTCGTCTTCTTTGACCTCTCCCTTCGCCTGTTTCAGGCGCATCTCGAGCTCTCTCAGGCGCTCGGGATCGGGTTTGTTGGACAAGGAAATGCCTCCGGTGACGGTTGCGCCTTTGCTAAGGCCAAGGCGACAGTGAGTCAACGGCGTTTAGCGCCAACAGCGCGACTTGCAACCATCTGTTCTAATTTGATTTTCCACAGCAAGCCGATTCACTCATCGTATCAACAACAGCCTTGGGCTACCTTTCGCACCCAAACCGTTCATTTAACCATTTGGTTGACGATTGGGACGCTCGGACCTAACCCATAGGCATGGATACCCGTCTTGACCTTGCCTTTGCTGCCCTGTCCGACCCGACACGACGTGCCATCCTGACCATGCTTCTGGAAGATGACATGGCCGTCACTGACGTGGCCGAACCGTTCGAGATGTCGCTGGCCGCCATATCGAAGCATCTGACGATCCTGTCGCGGGCCGGGTTGATCAGTCAGGAAAAGCGCGGGCGGGTCAAATGGTGCAAGCTAGAGCCCAACGCCCTGCGCGATGCCTCGGTCTGGATGCAGGGATTTGGCCAGTTTGAACCGGTAAACCTGGATGCGTTCGAACGGTTTCTTGAAGCCGAACTGGAAAGCTAGTGCGAATTAGGGAAGCGAAAAGCCCGGCTCTGTCGCAACCCAGTGCTCTGCAGCACGTTTGAGCTGAGCCAAGATGGCCTGCACCTTGGCCGTTCGGTGCAAATCGACATGTGTGACAAGCCAGAACCGAGAGGACCAGTCGGACCGCGCGGGCAACACTTCGATCAAACCGTCTTCGGCCCCGCGCGCAGAGAAGCCCAACCCCGCCCCCGCGATCAATGCTGCGTGCATGGCTGCATCATCCGAGGCCTGAAACCAAATGTTTTCAGCCGGGATATGTTGCGTCATCCATTGCATCACAGGCGCGCGCGATTTCAACTCCGAAAACCCGATGAAGCGATGGGTGTGCAGCGTGTCCTCGGTCGGCATGCCGTAACGGTCCACATAGCTTTGCGCCGCATAAAGGCCGAAAGACAGGTCCAGAAAGGGCTGGGCGACATTGTCAGGTTCCGTAGGGGCTTGGCCTGCCCGCAAAGCGACATGCGCTTCCCCATATTCAAGCTTGAAAACGCGCGCATCAGTCAACAGGCGCACTGCGATGCCGGGGTGGTCCACCTGAAAGGCAGCCAGCACTGGGGCAAGTCGCGCTGAAAAAGAAGGCAACGCGGTGATCACCAATGCCCCGGTTACATCATCACCCTGCCCGGTCAAACGCCCGGCCAGTTGCGAAAACTGTTCTTCGGTCGTTTGGGCAATTTGGGCAAGATCGGCCCCGGCTTCGGTCAGCGCATAACCGCGCGCGTGGCGCTGGAACAGCTTCACCCCCAAGCGCGCCTCAAGCGCGTCGATGTGGCGGATCACGGTCGCATGATGAATGCCTAAGGCCTCGGCTGCCCCGCTGACCGTGCCAGCGCGCGCAACGTGATAGGCGGTTCGAATTTCATCCCAGTGGTCCATGGCAGCTTTCTGTGCATTTTCAAACAGACACCGTTAGATTACGCAGATTGCGTTTGATTTTGCAATGTCGCATCTGTGGTTCAACGAACACAGGAGCACAAGACATGACACACATCCTTCGCATCGACAGTTCGGCCCGCACAGAAGGGTCGATTTCCCGCAGCCTCGCGGACACCGTTATCGCCCGCCACAAAGACGCAACCGTCACCACGCGTGATCTTGCGGACGGCATTCCGCATCTGGACGCCGCGTGGACCCGCGCCACGTTCACCCCCGCCGACGCGCGCAGCTCGCAAGACACCGCAGCCTTGGCCTTGTCGGACCAGATCGTGGCTGAAGTGCAGGCCGCCGACCTGATTGTTATTTCCGCCGCGACCTACAACTTCTCGATCCCTTCGTCGCTGAAGGCGTGGATCGACCATCTGGCGCGAGCAGGCGTGACCTTCCGCTATCGCGACGACGGCACGCCAGAGGGGCTTTTGACCGGCAAGAGCGTTATTTTCGTCAACGCATCCGGTGGAACGCCGGCAGGCGCGCCGCATGACTTTTCAACGCCCTATCTGAAATTTGTGTTAGGGTTCATGGGCATAACCGACGTCAAAGTGATCGCGGCCGCAGGGGCAGATGGCATCGCATCGGCAGAGCAGCAGATCGAAACATTGGCAGCCTAGGCCCACCACGCGACAAGAGCGCGCGGATGCGTGCGCTCTTTTCCCTTCTACGCTCACCGTGACCACGTTAGGTTGAGGCATACACTCTACCAAACGGACATTCATCTCACCCGATGCGCATCGCGACCAACACCAAAGACCAATTGATACTGGATCATGCGCCATGGCTGATTGGTGCGTTCCTGATCTTGATGGTGGTCGCTTTTCTGGCCATCGGCATCAGGCTTAGCGCGATAGGCCAGTGGATCGCCGCCTTGGCCTTTATTTGCGGGGCAGGATTGCCGGGCCTGACGCTATATCTGGTGGTTGCACGCGTGCAGGTGGTGTTTGATCGCAACTCGGGCGTGGTGGAGCTTCGGCGGCGCAGCTATCAGGGGTTTGAGACGCGCCAACTGCCGCTTGGACAAATCCAGCGCGCCGACTTGGAAACCAGCACCTTCAAGGATCGCGACCAGAAAGTCAGCAGAACCCACCGACCAGTGCTTGTGCTGGCGGATGGAACGACGCAGCCTTTGCTGCTTGCGTATTCGAATGCCAGCGATCAGAGCGAACTGGTTGATGCGGTGAACGATTGGCTAAGCCCACCCCCCGGCGCTAGCGGATCAGGATCGCGCGAAAGTCATTGACGTTGGTCCCGGTCGGGCCGGGAGAAAACAGATCCCCCAGCGCCTCGAACGCCCGCCACGCATCGTTGTTGGACAAGTGAGCCATCGGGTCCCGGCCAAGCGCACGCAACCGCGCGGCTGTCTGCCCGTCAACGAATGCCCCCGCATTCGCTTCGGACCCGTCGATCCCGTCCGTGTCAGCAGCCAAAGCGGCGAAACGGTCAAGCCCATCACAGGTCAATGCCAGAGACAGCAGAAACTCCGTGTTGCGCCCGCCCCGACCTTTGCCGCGCAATGTGACCGTGGTTTCCCCCCCTGAAAGCAGGACGCAAGGAGCCGCGAAGGGGCGGTTACGCACAACGACTTCGCGCGTTATCGCCCCGTGCATGCGGGCAATGTCGCGCGCCTCGCCTTCGATCGCGTCCGACAGGATGGTCGCCGGAATACCCAGCGCGTCGGCCCGCGCCGCTGCGGCCTCAAGGCTCAGCCGAGCTGACGCGATGACATGCACCTCATTGCCGGCAAAGATGGGAGCGTCCGGGCTTGGGGCTGAATGGGCGCGGATATGGGCAAGGATGGGATCCGGCAGGTTGATCCCCCAGGCTTCCGCCAAAGCCAGCGCATCGGTCTGCGATGTGGCATCCGGGACCGTGGGGCCAGAGGCGACCTGTGCGGGGTCATCCCCGGGCACATCGGACACAACAAGGCTGACCACTTTGGCGGGATACGCCGCTGCCGCCAGTCGCCCGCCTTTGATGCCAGACACATGTTTACGGATCGCATTCATAACCGAAATCGGCGCCCCGGAGGCCAGCAGCGTCTGATTGAGCGCCTGTTCGTCTGCCAGCGTCAGCCCGACAGGGGGCGCCGGTAGAAGCGCAGAGCCGCCGCCGCAAATCAGCGCCACAACCAGATCGTCCTCGGTCAGGCCCGACACCGCATTGAACATGGCTTGCGTCGCGGCCAGCCCCGCTTCGTCAGGCACCGGGTGAGATGCTTCGATCACCTTTATGTGCCGGCAGGGTGCACCAAATCCGTATCGCGTGACGACAGCACCTTCCAGCGGACCATCCCACAGCTGCTCAAACGCCGCAGCCATCTGCGCGGCCCCTTTGCCCGCGCCGACCACCACCGTTTTGCCGGCCGCTCTGCGCGGTAAATGAGCGGCAAGCGCGGCCTTGGGATCAGCCGCAACAATCGCCGCTTCAAACAACTGGGTCAGCAATTCGGTGTCGGATTTGTTCATCATGTCCGCGAGCATAGGACGCCCCCGATCAGGCGCAAGCCCCGACAAACGCGGTGCTGCACACAGTCAAGCCATGCGCGATCAGGTCAAAACAAGTTGGGGAAGGCCCGAGCCAGTTTATGGTGCGGTCGGTGGGACTCGAACCCACACGAGTGTTACCTCACAGCGACCTCAACGCTGCGCGTCTACCAATTCCGCCACGACCGCAAGTCTGGGCTAGGTGACGCGCTTCATAGCGAAGGGGTTTGGGGATGTGAAGTCCAAAATCACGCGGTCCAGTCATTTCCGATCGCTTTTTGACAAAGCCGTCATAGGGTGCCAATGAACGCCTATGAAAGCCTTGCCTGATATGCCCCCCGTCACGTGGGAAACCGCTGACACGCTTGTCGAATACGAAACCGCGGTAGCGCGGATGGAGGCCCATGTCGACGCGATGGCGCGTGGCGAGGCGGGCGAAATGGTGTGGCTTCTGGAACACCCCCCGCTTTACACGGCGGGCACGTCCGCCAACCCCAAGGATCTGGTCGCACCCGACCGCTTCCCGGTCCACACCTCGAAACGCGGTGGTCAGTATACCTATCACGGCCCCGGCCAGCGCGTCGCCTATGTGATGTTGGATGTCGGCGCAAGGGGCCGGGATGTGCGCGCCTTCGTGTCCGCGCTGGAGGATTGGGTTATTCGCACCCTTTCGGACTTCAACGTCAAAGGAGAGAAGCGTGATGGACGTGTCGGTGTTTGGGTCGTGCGCGACGACAAACCCCTGACCGCCACAGGACACCCAACCGAGGACAAAATCGCCGCAATCGGTGTGCGCCTCAGAAAATGGGTCAGCTTTCACGGTATTTCGATCAACGTCGAACCGGATCTGGATCACTTTTCAGGAATTGTGCCCTGCGGCATCACAGAATTCGGCGTGACAAGCCTTGTGGACCTAGGACTTCCGGTTACAATGGCCGATGTTGACACCGCGTTAAGACGCAATTTCGATCAAGTTTTCGGGCTATCCACCTGAAGCGAGCGAGAAATTGCGCGGTAAAGGGATGCGACAGGTCGCCCCCTTACAATCCGTGCGGATTTATCGCAGTGTCCGCGCGTCCACGACGCATCTATGCGTTCAAAGCTCTAGCATGAGGAATAACATGAAGACGATTCTCTCTTCCGCCGCCATGATGATTGCCCTGTCGGGAACCGCGTTCGCTGAAGGCGACGCCGCTGCCGGTGAAAAAGACTTCAAAAAATGCAAGGCGTGTCACGCGATTATCTCGCCCGAGGGTGAAGCCCTCTTCAAAGGCGGGAAAACCGGCCCCAACCTTTATGGGATCGTCGGCCGCGCTGCTGCATCCGTCGAAGATTTCAAATACGGCGATTCGATTTTGGCCCTTGGTGAAAGCGGCCTTGTCTGGAACGAAGAGCTTTTGGCCGAATACATCAAGGATCCGAAAGGGTTCTTGAAAGAGCAAACCGGCGATTCAGCTGCCAAGTCGAAGATGACCTTCAAATGGGGCAAGCCTGACGACATCGTGGCCTTCCTTGCCACCTTCTCGGCCGAGATGCCGGCTGATGACGCGGCCGCGGAAGAAGCGCCCGCCGAAGGCGAAGCTGCCGAAAGCGATTCGACCGCAACAAACTGATCTGCCAAACCTTTCAGGTCGCAAATCGAAGCAATTCAGGCGTCCTGCCCCGGAAAAACCGGGGCAGGACGCATTTTTTTGTGCTCCGTAGCGATTGCGACATTGCCCGACCCCACCCAGCATATTAAACACGTTAAAAAGCCGGGTGGCATTCTGAGCCGCCCCGGCCAGTTTAACCCCAAAGGGAGGGATACATGGCGGACGCAGCCATTCACGACCATGACCACCACGACGAGCGCGGGTTCTTTACCCGGTGGTTTATGTCGACCAACCACAAAGACATCGGGATCCTCTACCTGTTTCTGGCCGGTCTGACGGGATTCATTTCCGTCTGTTTCACCGTCTACATGCGGCTTGAGCTGATGGACCCCGGCGTCCAGTACATGTGCCTCGAGGGCGCGCGCTTCATCGCTGATGCGTCGGCAGAATGCACACCCAACGGCCACCTCTGGAACGTGATGATCACCTATCACGGTGTCCTGATGATGTTCTTCGTGGTCATCCCGGCCCTGTTTGGCGGATTTGGTAACTATTTCATGCCGCTGCAAATTGGTGCACCGGACATGTCCTTCCCTCGGATGAACAACCTATCCTTCTGGCTTTACGCCACGGGTGTGGCGCTTGGCGTGGCTTCGTTGCTGGCGCCTGGTGGCAATGACCAGCTTGGGTCGGGCGTTGGTTGGGTTCTGTATCCGCCGCTGTCCACGACCGAAGGCGGCTATTCCATGGACCTTGCGATCTTCGCGGTCCACGTATCGGGTGCCTCTTCGATCCTTGGCGCGATCAACATCATCACCACCTTCCTGAACATGCGTGCCCCCGGCATGACGCTGTTCAAGGTGCCGCTGTTTGCGTGGTCCATCTTTGTGACGGCTTGGCTGATCCTGCTGTCGCTGCCGGTTCTGGCAGGCGCGATCACCATGCTGCTGATCGACCGTAACTTCGGCGGAACGTTCTTTGATCCGTCAGGCGGCGGCGACCCGGTTCTGTATCAGCACATCCTGTGGTTCTTCGGCCACCCGGAAGTGTATATCGTGATCCTGCCCGGCTTCGGCCTGATCAGCCACGTGATCGGCACCTTCGCCCGCAAACCTATCTTCGGCTACCTGCCGATGGTCTGGGCGCTGATCGCCATCGGCTTCATCGGCTTCGTCGTGTGGGCACACCACATGTATACCGTCGGCATGTCGCTGACCCAGCAGTCCTATTTCATGCTGGCGACGATGGTCATTGCGGTCCCAACAGGCGTCAAGATCTTCTCGTGGATCGCGACGCTTTGGGGTGGCTCGATCGAGTTCAAAACGCCGATGCTGTTTGCCTTTGGCTTCCTGTTCCTGTTCACCGTTGGTGGTGTCACTGGCGTTGTGCTGTCGCAGGCTGGTGTGGACCGCGTCTATCACGACACCTACTATGTCGTGGCGCACTTCCACTATGTCATGTCGATCGGCGCGGTGATGTGTATCTTCGCAGGCATCTATTACTGGATCGGCAAGATGTCCGGTCGTCAGTACCCAGAGCTTGCAGGCAAGATCCACTTCTGGACCTTCTTCATCGGCGTGAACCTGACCTTCTTCCCGCAGCACTTCCTGGGCCGCCAAGGCATGCCCCGTCGCTACATCGACTATCCGGAAGCGTTCGCCTACTGGAACAAGATCAGCTCCTACGGTGCGTTCCTGTCCTTCGCGTCATTCGTGTTCTTCATCGGCATCGTGTTCTACACGCTGATGAAAGGCAAACGCGTGACCGAAAACAACTACTGGAACGAATACGCGGATACGCTGGAATGGACCCTGCCCAGTCCGCCGCCAGAGCATACCTTTGAAATCCTGCCCAAGCAGGAAGACTGGGACAAAGGTCATTCGCACTAAGCGGATCAGACCTGACAAACAAAGAAGGCCCGGGCAATCGTCCGGGCCTTTTGCATGAAGGGGTGGTGAGGCAAGCCCCCTGCCTAATGGGTGATCGGTGATAGCCTACTCCGACGGCAGTTCCAGTTGGAACCGCGCCTGGGCCCACCCTTCAACGCTGGTGCGGGCGCGCAGCCAAAGGGTCTGCACCCCATCCGGCACCGCAACCCCGGACAAGCTGCGGGTAAAGGGCTGTTCATCCACATGCGGGTGATGCAGCACGCGGGTGCCTAGAATATCGCCCGCGTCGGTTTCCACCCGCCAGCCATCGGCATAGTCCTCCCACCCGACCTCTGCATGAGACAGCGTTACCGAAACGCTCCATCCTGTGCCTGATTTGGTCGCGGTTGCGCCTTCGATCACCGCCTCATGCGCGAAAGCAGGTGAGGTCGCACAAAGAAGCCCAAGCCAGATGTATCGCATCACGCACTCCACGAATTGAATGGCATCAGTGTGCCGCGTGCGCCCGCGTTTCGCCAATCACGTCTCAGCGAGCCTGCGCGTGTCCAACCTACGCGCCACGCGGCGAAACTTTGCACTTGCCTCGCAACGCCAGTCCGGTTTTTTTAGGTCGTCCCTTTCCCGATGGAAGCGCGCCCGATGCCTTACGAATGGATGCCCACAGATACCCCCGGCGCGCCTAAAGCCGAATTGCACCTGTGGCCCTTCCGATCCCTGCCGCGCCGCGGCTTTGTCTGGATCATGGGAATGGGGTTTGCGATGATGCTTGTTCCACTGCTTGCGTTTGTCGGGTCGGTCACGCTGTGGTGGTTGCTGCCGTTTGCCTTGGGCGCCCTAGGGGCTTTGTGGTTCTTCATTGAGAAAAGCTATAAGGACGGCGAAATTCTGGAGGAACTGGTTATCCGGCAAGACCAGATGACCCTGACCCGGCACGGCCCCCGCGGCGCTTTTCACGAATGGACCGCCAACCCGTATTGGGTGACAGTCGAAATGCACAGATCAAAAGGCCCTGTGCCCAACTACGTCACGCTGAAAGGCAATGGACGAGAGGTGGAGATAGGCGCATTCCTGTCGGAAAAGGAACGCCCAAAGCTGTATCAGGAGCTAACCGAGACGCTGTTGCGGGTGAAATCGCACCAATAGCCACGCGCAGAACACGATTGGTGGCAGGTGGTGGGGAACAAGAACGCCCGCTATCCAATCAACCCAGTTTGTCTTTCACCAAGGGGCCGACTTTTCCGAAATCCATCTGACCGGTGTATTTCGCTTTCAGAATGCCCATCACCTTGCCCATATCACGAATGCTATCTGCACCCACTTCGGCAATGGCTTCGGTGACGGCGGCTTCGGCCTGGGTTTTTGACAGCTGCTTGGGCAGAAACTCTTCGATCACCTCGACTTCGGACAGTTCTTTTTCTGCCAGTTCCAAGCGTCCGCCTTCTTCATAAGCGCGTGCGCTTTCCTGACGTTGCTTCACCATTTTTCCGAGAATGGCCAAAACATCGGCGTCTGTCACCTCGACGTCTTCGCCCGTTCCGCGCATCGCGATGTCTCGATCCTTGATCGCGGCATTGATCAGCCTCAGCGTGGAAAGGCGCGCGGCTTCCTTGTTCTTCATGGCGGTTTTCAGGGCGTCATTTACCCGGCTTCGCATGTCCATCGGTCTGTTCGTTCCCTTAACCTAGATGAACCTAGGAATTTAACGAAAAGGCAGGGGGCATACAACTGCGTAGAAACAAATCTAAGTCATTGAAAAATCAGCATATGTCAAAATAGGTCGTTTTACCACGCCCCCTTGACCCTAGGGGCCGGCACCACTAGTTTCGCGACAATTTGACGATCGGGAGTCGCCTAATGTCCGCTGCCACCGCCTCACACACCGGCAAACCCACCGCCTGCCTTGCATTGGCAGATGGCACCATCTTTTATGGTCAAGGTTTCGGGGCCACAGGAACAACCACCGCCGAGCTGTGTTTCAACACCGCCATGACGGGGTATCAGGAAATCATGACCGACCCGTCCTATGCCGGGCAGGTCGTCACCTTCACCTTCCCGCACATCGGCAATGTTGGCGTAAACGCGGAAGATGACGAAACCAGCGCGCCAGTGGCCGCTGGGATGGTGGTCAAATGGGATCCGACCGAGCCGTCAAACTGGCGGTCAACAGGACATCTGGTGACATGGCTGTCCCAGCAGGGCCGCATTGGCATGGGCGGTGTCGATACCCGCCGCCTGACCCGCGCCATTCGCCATCAGGGCGCACCTCATGTTGCGATTGCGCATGATCCGGAAGGCAATTTCGACATTGAGGCGTTGATCGCCCAAGCGCGGGCCTTTTCCGGACTTGAGGGTCTGGACCTTGCCAAAGACGTAACTTGCGACAAGAGCTATCGCTGGGACGAGATGCGTTGGGCGTGGCCCGACGGCTATCCCAAGCAAACCAGCCCGCGCCACAAGGTTGTGGCACTGGACTATGGCGCAAAACGCAACATTCTGCGCTGCTTGGCTTCGGCCGGTTGCGACGTGACGGTGTTGCCCGCGACCGCCACTGCGCAAGAGGTGCTGTCGCATGCCCCAGACGGCATTTTTCTGTCCAATGGTCCGGGCGACCCTGCGGCGACCGGCCAGTATGCAGTGCCGATGATCAAAGAGATCCTCGACACCACCGACCTACCAATCTTCGGGATTTGCCTAGGCCACCAGATGCTGGCGCTGGCGTTGGGCGCACGCACCATCAAGATGAACCACGGCCACCACGGCGCAAACCACCCGGTGAAGGACAACGAAACCGGCAAGGTCGAAATCACGTCGATGAACCACGGTTTTGCGGTCGATGCAGCCAGCCTTCCGGACGGTGTGATCGAAACGCATGTGTCGCTTTTCGACGGGTCGAACTGTGGTATTCGCATGGACGATCGGGCTGTTTTTTCGGTGCAGTATCACCCGGAAGCCAGCCCCGGCCCGATGGACAGCTACTATCTGTTTGAACGCTTCTCGGACGCAATGGCGGCGCGTGGCTAAATAGCCATAAAATTTGCGTAAAATACTGCTGGCGGCTGTTTGGTTAACCAGCCGTTAACGTATCGTGCCTCATGCTCGGTCGGTCTGACTGATCAAAGAGCCCTTCGTATGTCCGCACCCTACCTGCGACTCCTCCATTCAAGCCCGAAAGGCACTGCGCGCGCGGCCCATGCGCCGCAAGTCGGACAGACCTCTGCGCTTCCAAAGACGGTCGCACAACCCGCGACACGGCGCCCGGGGCGCAAGCCGCTTGGTCAGCTGTTGGTCGAAATGGGCGCGCTTTCCCCCGAACACCTTGCGATGGCCGTGTCCTTGTCCGTGCGCGAAGATGCTCGGTTTGGTGACATCTTGCTGACCAATGGGTGGGTGCGCAAAGCCGACCTTTATGCCGCGCTGGCCTTGCAGTTCAATTGTCAGATTGCGGACTTGCGCACTGAACCGCCAGATGTGCGCCTGATCGACCGGCTGGGGGCGACCTTTTGCATCCGCAATGGGGTGGTCCCGTGGAAACAGGTCGGCGGGGCCACCATCATTATTTGTGCGCGCCCCGACGACTTCTCGCGTCTGGCAAAGGATTTTCCATCCGATTGGGGGCGCTGCTTTCTGGCCGTCGCCTCTGAGGACGACATACAGACCACGCTGGTATCGCTGCGGCACAGATCATTGGCGATGCGCGCCGAAACCCGTGTCAGCGACGCGGAAAGCTGCAGGGGTTGGCGCCGCGGATCAGTCGCGCGTTACGCTGCTGCGCTGCTTCTTAGTTTGATGGCGTTGTTCGTCGTGTCGACATTTGCGGGCTTCGTCGCGCTGACGGTCTGGGCGGTTTTGACCCTGGTGCTCAATTCCACCCTGAAAGCCGTTGCCGCCGTGCACTTCTGGCGCAAGCAAAAGACGGCGCACGTTGATTTCACCTCGGCTCGCGGCGCGCATGGGTTTTTGAAACTTCCCACCGTGTCCATTCTGGTCCCGCTTTACAAAGAGCGAGAGATCGCCGGGCGCTTGGTAAAACGGTTGGAAAAGCTTTCCTATCCGCGCGAGCTTTTGGACATCTGCCTTGTGGTCGAAGAAGACGACGTGTTGACCCAGAACACTCTGGCAAACGCGGACCTGCCGCGCTGGATGCGTCAGATCATCGTGCCACGCGGAGGGGTCAAGACCAAACCGCGCGCGATGAACTTCGCAATGGATTTCTGCCGCGGCTCGATCATCGGCGTCTATGACGCAGAAGACGCCCCAGCCCCGGACCAAATCCATAAGATCGTGCGCCGCTTTTCCGAACGCGGCCCCGACGTGGCCTGCTTGCAGGGCAAGCTCGATTTCTACAACGCGCGCAGCAACTGGTTAAGTCGTTGTTTTACCGTCGAATATGCCACTTGGTGGGGGATCGTTTTGCCGGGTGTCGCACGGGCGGGCTTTGCCATTCCGCTGGGCGGCACAACGTTGTTCTTCCGACGCGACGCGCTCGAGAAGTTGGGACGTTGGGACGCTCACAACGTGACCGAAGATGCAGACCTTGGCATCCGCCTCGCCCGCCATGGCTATCGCACCGAACTGGTCGATACGGTGACAGAAGAAGAAGCCAATTGCCGTGTCTGGCCCTGGATCAAACAGCGGTCACGCTGGATCAAGGGCTATGCCATGACCTATGGCGTGCATATGCGCCAGCCGCGCCAATTGTTGCGGGATCTGGGATGGTGGAAGTTCACCGGCTTTCAGATTCTGTTTCTGGGCAGCCTCTCGCAATTCCTGCTCGCGCCTATCCTGTGGACCTTTTGGGCGTTCCCGCTGGGCCTGCCCCACCCGCTGCGAGGGGTCGTTCCCAACGAATTGCTGATCGTGCTGGGCACGGTATTCATGGCAACTGAATTGCTGACCATCACGGTCGGCATTCAAGCGGTCAGTAACGCAAAACATCGCTGGCTCAGGTTCTGGGTGCCGACGCTCCATTTCTATTACCCACTGGCGTCATTGGCGGCGATGAAGGGATTTGTCGAGATTGTGACCAAGCCGTTTTACTGGGACAAGACCCAGCATGGGGAATTTGACGAAGCGCCGCAGGTGCCGGTCATTCACCCGCCATCGAATCCAGCTTGATCCGCGTCTCAAACGCTTTTGAGATATGCGCCTTGAGCGCGTCGTGGGCAGCGACCTTATCGCGCGCCTCGATCGCGGCAACGATGGCATCATGTTCAGCGATGGCTTTTTCGCTGCGTCCTTCAGCGGCCAGCGACGTCGTGGCAAGCAGCGCCATGGTCCTATGAACCAGATCAAGCTGCTGCACCAGATAGCGATTGTGCGATGCAAGGTGCAATTGCTTGTGAAAGCGGCGGTTTGAACGCGACAAAGCGGCGGGGTCCGACAGGCGGGTGCGGTCCTCTTCCACCA
Source organism: Aliiroseovarius sp. CAU 1755 (assembly GCF_054482655.1). Lineage (NCBI taxonomy): Bacteria > Pseudomonadati > Pseudomonadota > Alphaproteobacteria > Rhodobacterales > Paracoccaceae > Aliiroseovarius > Aliiroseovarius sp. CAU 1755. The sequence continues at coordinate 691,355 of NZ_JBTLRH010000002.1, forward strand.
TCTCGCGCAGGACCCGGATTTCCTCGGGCGCGGCGTGTTGAGCGGCAAGCGATGCTGCAAGCCCTTCCAGTTCGGCGCGCACGACATAAAGCTCTGCCAGTTGGTTGTGACTGAGCGATGCGACGATCAGACTACGTCCATCGCGCGCCAAAAGAGACTGCGTCTCAAGCCGCTGCAGGGCTTCACGGATAGGGGTGCGCGACACTCCGAAACGGTCAGCCAGTTCGCTTTCTACCAACCTGTCTCCGGGCTTGTAGGTGCCCATGTCTATCGCGTCCAGGATCAGCTCGTAGGCGTCCTTTTGTCCCTGTTTGACCTCTGCCACCGTTCCCTCGTCCTTTGTTGGCTTTTTGATCCGCTATCCTAAGCACGCAAGCGCTTGCAAGGCAAACCGGAAGCCCGTGCCTTGGTGTCGCACAACGGCGGCAGATGCATTTCCACACTTTCTTCCCACCGCCAAGAAGAGTAGCGTCGCGCCATGGTTGCCGATCGCTTTTCCCATGTCAGCGCCTGGGTCTTTGACCTGGACAACACGCTTTACCCGCCACATGCGCGCCTGTTCGATCAGATCGAAATTCGCATGACCAACTGGGTCATGCAGGCGCTTGGCGTTGACCGCCACCAAGCGGATCGCTTGCGCCTGCATTACTGGAAGACCTACGGCACGACACTTGCGGGATTGATGCGTGAACATGGGGTCGACCCCGGCCCCTATCTAACCGATGTTCATGACATCTCGATGGACCATCTGGAGGTTGACGCGGCGCTGGCTGACCACATCCGGTCCTTGCCCGGTCGCAAGATCGTCTACACCAACGGCTCGGCGCCTTATGCTGAACGCGTTTTGGCCGCGCGCGGCCTGTCCGGGCTGTTTGACGCGGTCTATGGCGTCGAACACGCCGATTTCCATCCCAAACCCGATCGGGCGGCTTTCGACAAGGTTTTTGCGCGCGATGGTCTGACACCGCAATTGGCCGCCATGTTCGAAGACGATCCGCGTAATCTGTCGGTGCCACATGCGCTTGGCATGCGCACCGTGCATGTCGCGCCGGACCCTGACCCGGCCGCACATATCCATCACCACACCGCTGACCTGACTGACTTTCTACGCCAGCTTGTTGACGCCGCCTGCCCTGATACGGAAGAATGACCCATGACGGACTACACCGCTGACATTTTCATCTCGGGTGGCGGCATCGCAGGTCAGGTGACCGCGGCCGCCTTCGCCGAGGCCGGGTTCACGGTCGTGATGGCAGACCCATTTGTCCCGGTCACCTGCGCAACAGATGACGCATCCGATCTGCGGTCGACTGCTTTTCTAAGGCCCGCACGGCAGCTTTTTGACCGGATTGGACTGTGGCCGCTTCTGGCCCCTCATGCCAAACCGCTCGACCAGCTTGCGGTGATTGACACGACCGGCTGGCCCCCCGAAATTCGCGACCGCCGCGTGTTCCAGTCCGACGACATGGGCGACGAACCCTTCGGCTGGAACTTGATGAATTGGGTGGTCCGACGCGAGATCTGGAGCTACCTCCAACAGCAAGACCGGATCGAAGCGCTTTACGGTGCGGGCTTTCGCAGCATCGTGCAGCGCACCAGCGAAATTTTCGTGACACTGACCAATGGTGACCGCGTTCGCGCGCGCATGGGGATCGCCGCTGATGGCAAATTCTCGCCGCTGCGCGAGGCTGCAGGGATCACCGTTTCCACCACCCGATATGGTCAGAAGTCTCTGGCCTTCACGGTGACCCATGACCTGCCACACGACAATATCTCGACCGAGATTTACAACGCTGGTGGCCCATTCACCATTGTCCCCCTGCCCGATATCGACGGCATGAACGCTTCGGCCATTGTTTGGATGAACGAAGGGCCGCGCGCGGTTGAACTGATGCAGATGGACATTGCAGCGTTCGAGGACGCGATGTTTACCCGCTCGACCGGGCTGTTGGGGCGCATGCACCTGAAAGGTAATCGGTCGATTTGGCCGATCATCACCCAGACCGCGGATGCGCTAGTCGCGGGTCGTATCGCCGTTGTCGCCGAGGCCGCCCACGCGCTGCCTCCGATCGGCGCGCAGGGGCTGAACACCTCGCTGAACGACGTCATCGCCCTGCTTGAAATCGCAGAACGCTCAGGCCAAGCCCTTGGCGACCCGGCCATGATGCGCGCCTATGAGCAGGCGCGCGCAAGCGACATCTCACGCAGGGCGCGCGTGATTGACCTGTTCAACCGGGTCACCCGGTCCAGCGATGGCGTTATGCAAGCCGTGCGTCTGATCGGTCTGAAAACAGTGCATGACGTATCACCGATGCGGCGCAAGGTGATGCGGGCAGGGTTGGGTCCAAACTGACACGACCCTGCGACATGCTGACGCTATGCCGGGATGTCGCATTCCGCCCAGCCTGCTCTTGACGATAAAGCGCCTTACGCTGCGAATAGGAGAAACGCGACATGGCAAGTGAACAGACCCCCGAAATGAAAGCTGCGGAAGCCCGCGGTGAACGCAACGCCTTCATCATCTTTGGCGTGATCATTGCCGCCCTGTTGGGTGGTTTTCTAACCTTGGGCGTGTTGGGCGTCGGGCTTGTAGCGCTGGCGACCGTCCCGGTGATCTATCTGCTTTTGGTGCTGATGGCCGGCGGCAAAGGCTGACCCAGCCTGTCAAAGACGGCGCGCAGGGTATCCCCGCGCGCCTTCTGATCAAAGCACTTTCGACAGAACGGCATCCAGACGCGCGACACTAGCGTCCACGTCATACAGCTTGTCGAGGCCGAACAGCCCCAGCCGGAAGCTGGAATAATCATCCCCTTCGTCGCACATCAGCGGCACACCGGCGGCGATTTGAACCCCTTCGGCGGCAAAGGGTTTGCCTGCTTTGATATCCGGGTCGGACGTATAGGCCACAACGACCCCTGGTGCCGTGAACCCATCCGCTGCGACGGATTTCACGCCTTTCGACGCCAGCAATTCGCGCACCCGGCGACCCTGTTCCCATTGCGCATCGCGAAGCTTGTCGAAGCCGTATTCGCGGGTCTCCAGCATCGTGTCGCGGAAGGCGCGCAGGGCATCCGTGGGCATCGTCGCGTGGTAGGCATGGCCTCCGCCCTCATACGCCTCCATGATGGATAGCCATTTGCCCAGGTCCACCGCGAACGAGGTCGAAGTCGCCTGTTTCGCCAGATCGCGGGCGGTTTCGTTCATCATCACCAGCCCGGCAGAGGGCTGCGCCGACCACCCCTTTTGCGGGGCCGAGATCAGCACATCGACGCCGGTCGCCTTCATATCGACCCACGCACAGCCGGATGCGATGCAATCCAGCACGAAGATACCGCCTACTGCATGCACGGCGTCCGCGACGGCTTTCAGATAATCATCCGGCAGGATCATACCGCTTGCAGTTTCCACATGCGGGGCGAAGACCACGTCGGGGCGTTCGTCCTTGATACGCGCGACAACCTCGTCAATCGGGGCGGGGGCGAAGGGGGCATCAGGCGCATTGCCGACGCGGCGGGCCTTCATCACAGTTTCGTCGGACGGGATCGCGCCCATCTCGAAAATCTGACTCCATCGGAAGGAAAAGAAGCCGTTGCGGATAACCATCGCACGCTTGCCGGTGGCGAACTGGCGCGCGACGGCTTCCATCGCGTAGGTGCCGCCACCGGGGACGACGGCCACGGCATCGGCGTTGTATACCTCTTTCAAGATGGACGAGATGTCGTTCATCACGCCCTGAAATGCCGCCGACATATGATTCAGCGACCGGTCGGTGAACACCACCGAAAATTCCAGCATTCCATCCGGGTCAATATCAGGCAAAAGGGCTTTCATGGCAGGCTCCGTTCAATGGTTCCACGTTGGACGCAGCGTGGCCCAAATCGGTCCGGTTTGGAAGGTGTCAAATCGGACCCATCCGACGTTCTTCGGACAAAAGCACATTGGCCTCGACATCCCCCACACCGGGCAGAGTCATGATCCGGCGTCTGAGCACCCGTTCGAAATCGGCAATGTCGCGGGCCACGACACGCAGGCGATAATCATACATGCCCAGCACATGTTCGACGGTCTGCACTTCGGGAATGGCGGACACCGCGCGTTCGAAATCCTCAAGACTGACGCGGCCCTTGGTGGCCAGTTTCACGCCCAGAAAAACCGCCACTCCAAAGCCCAAAGCCTCGCGGTCCAGATCCAGCCGTCGCCCGGCAAGGACCCCGTGATCGGTCAACCGCTTGATCCGGCGCCATGTCGCGGGTTGGCTAAGCCCAACATCACGCCCCAACGCACCTGCCGATTGCGTGGCGTCCTCAGACAAAGCCCGCAAAAGGGCGCGATCGATGTCATCAAGGTCGATCATAGCGGCAAAGCCTCGTCTGATTTGATCCGGGCCACGTGCATCAGGGCTTCGATATCGGCGATATGTGGCAAGGCAAGCAACTGGTCGCGATAGATCGCCTGATAATCCGCCATGTCGCGCGCGATCACCGACAGGCGCACATCGACGCGACCCAGAAAGGTCTGGATCTCGATGACTTCGCGGATGTCGCGCGCGGCCTCGATGAACTCGTCAAATGCCCGCGCCTGTGTTTTGTCCAGCGTGATGCGCAGGCTGACCTCAACCGTGTAGCCCAAGGCGCGCCAGTTGATGACGGCGCGTGGGCCGCGCAGGATGTTCTGGTCGCGCAATCGTTCAATCCGACGCGTCAGGCGCGCTGGGGACATACCGGTAAGGCTTGCCAGGTCTGGCACGGCCATCATCGGATCGGCCTGCATCTGTCTAAGAATGCGTCTATCGGTGTCATCAAGCATGATTTTCTCACTATCATCCATCTGCGCGAATTGAAATGATCAATATCGGTGTGAAATTCATGCTATCCGATCTCGTCACCATGGACAGCTCCCCTATGATGCCCGGCAGAACGAAACTCATGCAAGGAGCGCCCGATATGCGCGTCTATTACGATCGCGATTGCGACATCAACCTGATCAAAGACAAAAAAGTAGCCATTCTGGGCTATGGCAGCCAAGGCCACGCGCACGCGCTCAACCTGCGCGACTCCGGCGCCAAGAACCTCGTGGTTGCCCTGCGTGAAGGCTCTGCCTCGGCCAAAAAAGCCGCCGCTGAAGGCCTTGAAGTCATGGGCATCGCCGAAGCAGCCGCTTGGTGCGACCTGATCATGTTCACCATGCCCGACGAACTTCAGGCCGAGACCTATAAGAAATACGTTCACGACAACATCAAGCCGGGTGCGGCAATTGCATTTGCCCACGGCCTGAACGTGCATTTCGGTTTGATCGAGCCGAAAGAAGGCATCGACGTCATCATGATGGCCCCCAAAGGCCCCGGTCATACCGTGCGCGGCGAATACCAAAAAGGCGGCGGCGTGCCCTGCCTTGTGGCTGTGAACACGGACGCCACCGGCAAAGCGCTGGAAATCGGCCTGTCCTATTGCTCGGCCATCGGTGGCGGGCGTTCGGGCATCATCGAAACCAACTTCCGCGAAGAATGCGAAACTGACCTGTTTGGCGAACAAGCCGTTCTGTGCGGCGGTATCGTTGAACTGATCCGTTGCGGTTTCGAGACTCTCGTCGAAGCTGGTTACGCGCCCGAAATGGCGTATTTTGAGTGTCTGCACGAAACCAAGCTGATCGTGGACCTGATCTATGAAGGCGGCATCGCGAACATGGATTACTCGATCTCGAACACCGCAGAATACGGCCAGTATGTCACCGGCCCACGCATTCTGCCGTATGAAGCCACCAAGAAGGCCATGAAAGAAAGCCTTGCCGACATCCAAAGCGGCAAGTTTGTGCGCGACTTCATGTTGGAAAACGCTGTTGGTCAACCGACCATCAAGGCCTCGCGTCGTGCCAATGACGAGCATGAGATCGAGGTTGTCGGCAAGAAGCTGCGCGACATGATGCCTTGGATCTCGGCCGGCAAGATGGTCGACAAAGAAAAGAACTGATCTTTGATCAACAGGCGCGGTGGGTTGCAATCCTATTGCGCATAAGATCAGGTGGGGCGTCGATTTACGGCGCCCCTTCTTTTTTCGCTGCACGAGCGTTGACATGACTGACCAACCAACCCGCCGTGACTGGGGCGGCGTGATATCTCTTGGCCTGATTTGGGGCGCGACCTTCATGGTCGTGTCCATCGCACTTGAGGGTTATGGCCCTCTAACCGTCGCTGCCGCTCGCACGGCATTGGGGGCGGCGGCATTGTTGGTGGCAATGATGGCAACTGGGCGCAGCATTCCGCGGTTTGACCGCGCGCTTTGGTCGTCGGTCATTTGGATCGGCGTTCTGTCCACCGCCTTGCCCTTCACGTTGCTTAGTTGGGGCCAGCAATATGTTCCGTCCGCGTTCGCTGGGCTGTCGATGGCGGCGTTGCCTTTGATGGTGCTGCCGCTGGCGCATTTCTTCTCTGACGAAAAGCTGAATGGGCGCAAGTTCTTAGGGGTTCTGATTGGCTTCACCGGCGCGCTGGTGTTGATCGGGCCGGGGCTTGTAGCGCTTGGTCAGGGCAAAGAGCCACTGGCGCAGCTTGCCTGCCTTGCCGCCTCGTTCAGCTATGCGGTCTCATCCGTGCAAACCCGCCGTTGCCCGCCAATTGATCCTTTGACCCTTGCCGCTCTGACCCTTGCGGTGGGCGCAGTCATCTTGTTGCCTGCCATGCTGGTGGTCGAAGGGATTCCCCGCTGGGAGGGCGCGCGATCCGGCTTTGCCATCATCGCGCTGGGGCTAGTGCCAACCGCCTTGGCGGCGCTGCTGCGTGTGGCGACGATCCGGTCGGCGGGCTCGGTCTTTTTGACGCTGGTGAATTACCAGGTGCCGGTCTGGTCGATGGTCTTCGGCGCATGGGTTCTGAGCGAAGCCCTGCCTTTGCGGTTCTTCTTCGCGCTCGCATTGATCCTGACCGGGCTGGCCATCAGCCAGTGGGTAAGCTTGCGCAAGTTGCTTCCGCGGAAATCTGCACGCGCCTAGCGCGCGGCCGCTTCAACCTCTGCAACAATACCGTCGACGACCTGCGTCAGCAGCACATCATCTTCGCTTTCCGCCATCACGCGGATCAGGGGTTCTGTGCCAGATTTTCGAATCAACAGACGACCCTGCCCATCGAGTTTGCGTTCTGCGTCGGCAATCGCGGCCTTGACGTTGTCATCCTCCAACGGAGCTTGCCCTTCGCCATAGCGTACGTTCTTCAACAGCTGTGGCACGGTGTCGAACACCTTGCACAACTCTGACGCTGGTTTGCCGGTTTCAACCATGCAGGCCAGAAATTGCAAGCCAGCCAACAACCCATCGCCGGTCGTGGCATAATCGGTCATCACGATATGGCCTGATTGCTCTCCTCCCAGATTGAAGCCGCCGCCTCGCATGGCCTCGACCACGTGGCGATCGCCAACCTTGGTGCGCACAAGGTCCAACCCCTTGGCGGCCATGTGTCGTTCCAGTCCGAGGTTTGACATCACCGTGGCAACCAGAGCGCCACCCTTCAGGCGACCTTCATCCGCCCAATGGCTGGCAAACAGCGCCATGATCTGATCCCCGTCGGCCACCTGACCCTTTTCGTCAATGACCATGATCCGATCCGCATCACCGTCAAGGCAGATGCCCAAATCCGCCCCGGTTTCAACCACAGTTCTTGCGGCAAGGGCGGTGTCGGTGGACCCGCACCCTTTGTTGATATTGGTGCCATCAGGGCTGACCCCAACCGGCACGATATCGGCCCCCAGTTCCCACAGTGTTTCTGGCGCAGTGCGATAGGCCGCCCCGTTGGCACAATCGATCACCACTTTGATGCCCGTAAGCCGTCGGTTTTCCGGGAATGTGGTTTTCAGGTATTCGGTATAGCGCATCCGCCCTTCGTCGATCCGTTTCGCGCGCCCGATATTGTGGGCCTGAACGGGTGTCACACCGTCATGGACCAAGCGTTCAATCTCAGCTTCGGCTTCATCTGAAAGCTTGAACCCGTCGGGGCCGAAAAACTTGATGCCATTGTCATGGAACGGGTTGTGAGAGGCCGAGATCATGATCCCCAAATCCGCCCGCATCGAATGCGTCAGTCGCCCCACCGCAGGGGTCGGAACCGGTCCCAGCAACAGCACGTTCATACCTGTCGAGGTCAATCCCGCCGTCAGGGCATTTTCCAGCATATAGCCAGACAGGCGCGTGTCCTTGCCGATCACCACGCGGTGCCCGTTCGATCCATCGCGGCGAAAGTGTCGGCCCGCTGCCGCACCCAGTTTCAGTGCCATCTCGGCTGTCATCGGCCACTTGTTGGCCAAACCGCGCACGCCATCTGTTCCGAAGAGTTTCTTTACCACCGCTCAATCACCTTTTTCCATAATCGCCTGTTGCAAGCGAATTGCCTGCCGGGTCTCGACTGTGTCGTGGACCCTTAGGATGTGTGCGCCCTGCTCGATCCCATGAAGCGCGACGGCCAGCGAGCCGGCCATCCGATCCTTGGCGTCTTCCGCCTGCCCAATTGTGCCGATGAACCGCTTGCGCGAAACGCCCAGCAGGACAGGCAGACCGAGGTCGTGTAACAGCGACAGGTTCCTGAGCAAAGTCACATTGTGTTCCAAAGTCTTACCAAACCCAATGCCCGGGTCTAAGATAATACGTTCCAGGTTGACCCCGCACTGGGTTGCAAACGCAATGCGGTCTTCCAAAAAGGTCAACACATCAAACAACACGTCAGCATAGCGCGGATTGTCCTGCATCGTGTCGGGCTGCCCCTGCGCATGCATCAGGCACACCGGCACATCGCGTTCGGCCACAAGGTCGGCCAGTTCGGGGTCAAAAGTGAAGGCCGCGACGTCGTTAACCATGTCCGCACCTGCATCCAGAGCGGCTTCAGCCACCCGAGCTTTGCGCGTATCGATCGAGATTGGGGTCGTGATCCCCTCTGCCCGGATCGCCTCGATCACCAGGGCTGTGCGGCGGATTTCTTCTTTGATGGGCACCTCTTGCGCGCCCGGGCGGGTGCTTTCTCCGCCGATATCAAGGATATCTGCATCTTGCGCCATCTCGTGGGCCCGCGCGACCGCAGCGGCAAGTGTGGCATTGTCCCCACCATCTGAAAAACTGTCGGGCGTGACGTTCAACACACCCATCACGCGCGGCCGGTCCAGCCCCAATCCGCACACGTCGGCACGGGGCGCGGACAGTCGTTTAATGGTGGCATGCGGGCAGTCGGACAGAGCGACCCGCCGAGGCGCAGTCGAGCGTTCACGCAGCAAAACCTCGTCAAACCAAATCTGACCAGATCCCGCCAACGCACAGCCCGCATAGGGCAGGCCATGACGCGGCAGGGGGTGCGTGCGCGCCGTCACGGTGCATCCACCAACTGGCGCGACATGACCGGAATAGGCGACAAGGCGGGGGCGTCGTGACCAATCACGATCAGCATCTCGGCCTGCATATGGGCTGCAAACCAGACCGCCAGTTCCAAAGGCGCCGCGCTTGCAGGGCCTTCAACGGCGTCCAGCACCAGTTTTGACGGCGCCCAAACGCTGATCTGACCGTTGTTCATACCCCAGTCAAGTTCGGTCCGGGTTTCGACGACAACGCATCGCGCGTCGCGCGCCGCCAGTCGCCACGCCATCTGTTCGGTCGACAGAAGATCTATACGCGCTGCCGGCCCGGAAAGCGGCGTGGTAGCTGTTGGCGGCTCAGCCCCTTCGACGCATAATATGGCGGGGCGCGCGCCCTGTTCGAGCCGGTCCAAAAACCCGCCCAAATCGGGGCTGTTCACCGCCGCCCTGTCCAAAAGCACCACCATGGGGTGCTTCACCTCGTCCGCCTGATCTGTGGCAGTGTCTGCCACGGCACGGTGACGCACGATCTCGACCCCTAATGTGCCGGACCCCCGGTCCAGCTTCTCAATCCGCACAAACACCCGCAGGGGCTGAGGTTCACGTAAAATGCGGTCGGCAATTCGTTCCGCCAGCGTTTCCAGAAGGTTCAACCGTTCGGCAGCCAATTCGGCTTCTATGGCATCGGTGATCGTATCATAGGAAAGGATATCATCGACATCATCTGTCGCGGCTCCATCACTTGGGGCGACCTCGACGACGACGCTGAAACGCACCCGCTGGGTTGTATCCCGCTCGGACTGAAACGCGCCGATTTCGACCTCGACAACGTGATCGCGCACCGAAATGCGGTCAGGCGGATTGGTCGCGTCAACCTCGGCCGCGGCGCGCTGTGCCAGTGGCGCGAAGGCTATGGCGGTTTCGTCGCTCATCGGTGGCCCTCATACAGAATGACAGCACAATGCCCCGCCGCACGCAGGCTTGACCAGCGCAAAGCGACATCACCGAGGCAATGGCGGCTAAGTTTAGCCGGGGAAGCGATAGAAACGGTGAACACCGATATTGGCCGTCTTAGTCAGGCGATTGGCCCAATTCGGCAGAACAGCCGTCGTGTGATAGTGGGTCGCACCGGCGGTCAGCTGCCGTGTCGCGCCGTCGATCATGGCGCGCGCGATCTTTCCGACACGCGCAAAAGCGCGCGGTTCGTGAATGGCCTCTTCGCGCCCGTCACAGGTATAGGTGAACTGGCAGGCGTATTTGCGCCCCGTGCCCTGGTTGATGACACCGCAGACAGAATTCGGGAATCGAGGATGATCGACACGGTTCAGGATGACTTCGGCCACAGCAAACTGCCCTTTGACAGTTTCGCCACGCGCTTCGAAATACAGCGCCTCTGCAAGGCAGCTCCATTCGGGATCGCGTTCAGGCGCCGGTTGCGACGCCAACCATTCCAAAGAATAGTTGATCGCATTGGCTTGGTCTGACGTCGTAGGAAGCTTGGCCATCGAGGCAAGACGCGCGCCCGGCATCGCCCCAAACCCCGCACGGTCTTGAAGTAAAAGCGCTCCGAACGGGTTGGCATTCCCTTCGGCCGAAGCTGGAAGCCCTGCAAGGCCAACGCCCAGCGTGACAAGAGCCGGCGCAAGCAGGCGCAGCAATTCTCGTTTCATCAAAACAACCCCCAGTCCCGAAAACAATCGGTTTACAAGGCGTCGGAATACGAAAAATTTGCCTCTGCGTCCAGACCAGCGGGCTGGGCGATGTGGTTCAAAACGCCGCATCTTGCCAGATTTCGCGCAGCGGAAACTGAAAAACCCTTTTGGATCAATCGTCTTGCGGGCTTTCAGCGCCTTGCGCCTCGATCGCCAGCTGGGCGGCGGCGAGACGCGCAATCGGCACCCTGAAGGGCGAGCAAGAGACATAGTCATACCCTGCATCGCGACAGAATCGGATCGATTCCGGGTTGCCGCCATGTTCGCCACAAATCGAAAGCGTCAGGTTCGGATTTTCGGCGCGCCCACGTGTGGCGCCCATTTCTAACAACTCACCCACGCCATCGGTATCCAGCATGTGAAACGGGTCTTCCTTGTAGACGCCCTGCGCCACGTATTCCCCCATGAAACGGCCCGCGTCATCACGCGACAGGCCATAGGTCATTTGGGTCAGGTCATTGGTGCCAAACGACATGAAAGAGGCATGCTGCGCAATTTCGGCAGCCCTGAGCGCCGCGCGAGGTGTTTCCACCATGACCCCAAGGCGGTAGGTGAAATTGGACCCATGCTCAATACGCACCTCGGCGGCGACGGCGTCAATCCGGGCTTTCACGATCTCGACCTCGCGCTTGGCGGAAACCAGCGGGATCATGATCTCGGGCACGACGGGATCGCCGGATATCGAGGCTTCAATGGTGGCCTCGAAGATTGCGCGGGCCTGCATGTCATAGATTTCGGGCACAGTCACGCCAAGGCGCACCCCGCGCATACCCAGCATCGGATTGAACTCGCGCAGGCCCGACACCCGGCGTTCGACATCGCGCAGCGGCAGATCAAGGGCCTCTGCTAGCTCTCGCAATCCTTCGCGCCCATGCGGCAAAAACTCGTGCAAAGGCGGGTCGAACAAGCGAATGCAAACCGGCAACCCCTGCATGATCTTGAAAAGCTCGGTAAAGTCATCACGCTGCATTGGCAGCAGGCGGTCCAGCGCGGCGCGGCGGTCTTTGGAATGGTCCGCAAAGATCATTTCGCGCATCGCCAAAAGGCGGTCGTCGTCGATGAACATATGCTCGGTCCGGCACAGGCCGATCCCTTCGGCAGCGAACATTCGCGCGTTGCGGGCGTCTGGTGGGCTGTCTGCATTGGCGCGCACACCCATGTCGCGGAACTCATCCGCCCATGCCATAAGCGTTTGAAACCCTTCGCCCAATTCAGGCGGAAGCATTTCGACCTCGCCGACAAGCGCTTCGCCCAAAGTGCCATCGATGCTGATCACGTCGCCGTCTTCGAACACCCGACCTTCGGCTGTTTCAAGTCGTCCCTTCCGTTCATCCACAGTCAGATTCTGCGCGCCGACAACGCATGGCAACCCAAGGCCACGCGCGATCACTGCGGCGTGGCTGGTGATCCCGCCGCGAACGGTCAGAATGCCCTTGGCGGCGTGCATCCCGCGGATATCCTCGGGACTGGTTTCGCGCCGAACGAGGATACAGTTTTCCCCCTGCGCGGCCATCGCCTGAGCCGCCCGTGCGTTGAAGACAATCTTGCCGGTGGCTGCGCCGGGACTGGCTGCAATCCCCTGCGCAAAGCGATCGCGTTTGCCATTGGGGTTGATCTGGCTGTGCAGCAGTTCAGTCAAGGCGCGCGGCGGGATACGCATCACCGCGTCTGCACGCGAAATGAACCCATCCTCTGCCAGCGAAACGGCAATGCGAACATTCGCCCGTTCGCTACGCGCGACCCGCACAGCATCAAGGATAAAAAGCTGTTCGTTGTCGATGGCAAACTCGATCTCCATCTCTTCGCGGAGCCGCGCGCGGCACAGATCGCCATATTGCAACAGCGCCGCAAAGCTTTCCGGCAACACCTCTTCGATCGACCTGCCGCGTGCATCTTTCGTCAGATACATGACATCGCGATCCTCGGCGCTTGCAATGGCGTCACGCCCCTGACTTTTACACAGGTATCGCCCGCGAATTTCGCGCCGTCCGGTTTGCCCATTGACGAATTGGATCACGCCAGAGCCGCAGATCCCCTGCCCCACACCAAGCGCCATCTTCTGCACCACAAGACCCAACCCGGCATCGGCTGGCGCTCCCTTGGCTTCACGCAGCAGACGTGCCGTTGTGCCTTCCCATGCGCGCGCCATCGAGCGCAGAATCTCGGCCAGTTGTTCTTTGGGATCTTGCGGAAAATAGTCGTCGGTTTCTTCTTCATAGAGCTCAAGTGCAGCGCGCAACGCATCCGCAGATGGGGTCGAGAACGTCTCGAACTCATCCGGGTCCAGCCGCCCCACATGCACCGCGTAGGATTGAATAAACCGCAAATACAGCGCGTTGGCCGCCGCTTCGCCATGCGATTTCACCAGCTTGGCGTGCACGGCATCATTCATGCCAATGTTCAGAATGGCCCCCGGCCCGCCCCAATCCGGGTCTTCCGACGATGGGCGCACCGACACCAGCGGATCAGGACCAAACAGCGCCAACATGGCATCAAGGTCGGGCATATCCCCGGCCGAAACACCGTGCACCGCATCGAAGCCAAGCGCGACTGTGCGCGGCACGGGCATATTGAGCCGGATCAGCCGCTGCAGGCATTTCGCCCGCCCCCCGTGGCGCGCGTTTTCGATCACCGCTGTGGGTGTGATTTCCGTGAACGCCATTGCACCTGGTTTCTGCACTGCAGCACCGCCTTTCGTCCCACACAATACCGCGCAAACCGTATCGCACAAGGTTTACATGGCAAACGGTCACACGTTCTGTCTGTGGTCTGTGGCAGCGCAGTCGTCACGACACAAGCGCGCCGGCCGCCCTTGGTTTTCAGCCTTCGATGCGGGAAAGATCCGCGACACCTGCCGACACCGCACGAATGCGGGCCAGAAGGTTCAGGCGATTGCGCCGCACAACCTGATTGTCGGTGTTGATCTGCACGGCCTCGAAAAACGAATCGATGGGCGCGCGCAAGCTGGCCATTGCAGCCATTGCCGCCGCGAAATCTTCGGCCTCCATGGCAGGGGTGATTGCAGCTTGGGCGGCGTCAAGAGCAGCAAACAGCGCCTTTTCCTCATCCGCCTCGGCAAATTTCACATCCGCTCCATAGGAGTATTCGACCCCATCCTTTTCTTCGGCCTGCGCCAGAATATTCGTCGACCGCTTGACCCCTTGCAGCAGGTTCTCGCCGTCTTCGGTGGCCAGAAACGCCGACAGAGCCTCGGCGCGTTTCACCAAAAGCGTCAGGTCGTCATTGCCCGGCATATGCAAACACGCGTCGATGACATCGTGACGGACGCCCTTGTCGCGCAGATAAACTTTCAGCCGATCATGGAAGAAGGCCAACAGATCGTCAGAGGTGTCCGGAAGGCTTTCCTTCACACCCTCAAGATGCTTGGACAAATCACCATCGAAATGGTCCAGAACGGTGCGGATCGCAGCCCCGAACACGCCGTGATCGGCAATCTCTGCGTCCAAATCGTGCAGAAGGGCGGCGCGCACTTCACCGTTTTCGTTCTGCTCGATCTCGTGTCGCAGAAGCTGGGCGTCAAACAAAGCGTCCAGATTTATCCGCAACCTGTTGTCCAAGATCAGGCGGATCACGCCCAGCGCTGCACGACGCAGCGCAAACGGGTCTTTCGACCCCGTTGGCTTTTCGTCGATGGCCCAGAACCCGGCCAATGTATCCAGCTTGTCAGCCAAAGCGACCGCCACGGAAACAGGCGCCGAAGGCACGTCATCGGATGGTCCAAGCGGTGAATAATGTTCCAACGCGGCAGCCGCAACTTCGGCAGGATGCCCCGCGACACCGGCATAGTATTTGCCCATAAGCCCTTGAAGTTCAGGAAATTCATACACCATTTCCGAGCTAAGATCCGCCTTGGCCCAGCGCGCGGCAAGCACCGCCAAATCGACATCCGCCCCCACCGCAGGCGCTACGGCCCGCGCCATAGCCGTGATGCGGACAATGCGATCCCCTTGCGATCCAAGCTTGTTGTGGAATGTCACGTTATCAAGGCTTTCCAGCCACGCAGCACCACCCGCTTCGGCAACGCGCAGGTCATTTTCCCAAAAGAACTTTGCATCCGCCAGCCTTGCATACAAAACCTTCTGGTTTCCGGCCAGAATGGTTGCCCCGTGGTCGGCAGTCTCGCGGTTGGCCACGGTGACGAACTTCTCGATCAACCCGGATTTCGGGTTCCTCACCGAGAAAAACTTCTGATGCTCTTTCATCGAGGTTTGCAGCACCTCAGGCGGCAGGGGGATGAAGTCCTTGGCAATATCGCCCATCAGCACCACCGGCCATTCGACCAGACCGGCAACTTCGGCCAGCAGCGCTTTGTCCTCGACAATCTCCAGCCCTTGGGCGAAGGCAGCGTTCTGCGCTTCGGCCCAGATATGGTCGGCACGTTCCGCGGGTGACAAGATAACCTTGGCGGCTTTCAACTTGGCTTCGTAGTCGGCAAAGCTGGACACAGAGAAACGACCGGGGGCCATGAAGCGGTGACCTTCCGTGCTGTCGCCGGCTTTGATCCCGTCAATCTCAAGCGGCACGACGTTTGCGCCAGCCTCGTCGGACAAGATGCAAAGGATCGAATGCAACGTGCGCACCCAGCGCAGGCTGCCCGCCCCCCATCGCATCGACTTGGGCCATGGGAAGTTGCGGATCGTGGCGTCCAGAACGTCGGCGACGATCTCGGCTGCGGGGCGACCTTTCTTTTCGATCAGCGCGAAATAGACCGGTCCTTTCGGGGTGTCGCGCTCCTCAAGCTGATCGCGGGTCAGGCCTGCGCCGCGCAGGAAGCCCTCGATGGCCTTGTCGGGCGCACCCACTTTCGGCCCCTTGCGTTCTTCGCGCGTGTCGGGCGACGTGGCCAATAGCCCGTCAACTGCCAGCGTCAAACGGCGCGGCGTGGAAAACGCAGCAGCCCCTGCATAGGTCAGCCCGGCGTCAACCAGTCCATCTGTGACAAGCTTTTTCAGGTCTTCAGCCGCGCGCAGCTGCATCCGTGCAGGGATTTCTTCGGAAAAGAGCTCAATAAGCAGGTCGGGCATATCGTTCACTCGCTGTATTTTTCGTTCAGCTGATGCCAGGCAAAGCCCCGGCCATCGGGAAAGATCGCGACCACGCGGTCAACCCCGTGCTGAATGTTTCGTTCACCCAAAAAGGCAATGGCATCGCCGGTTTCCAAGGCAGCGCCGATTTGATCTGCGTCGAAGCAATCGAACCAACCCGGTGCGGTCAAGGGCGTAGCGCCTTCATAGGTTTCGTAGGTTTCCGTCAGCATCGCAAGGCTCATCGTCGTGGTGAAGCACCCGCGGAAGCGAAGCGGAGAGCTGTCGGCATCGATCCCGTCGAAACTGTCATAAAGCACCAATTCCGGCTCGCCGGTCACAAGGTTGGTCATGCGCAATTGCGCGTCTGCCGAAACGTCCTCGTAAAAAGCATAAAGTTGCAACCAATAGATTGCGACGCCCGAAATGATTGCTGTCAGCACAATGAATATCGCCAGTATTTTTCCGGTCACGCTGCATCCCCCGCCCAGCCACCTGCACGGGTTTGGACGAAGGCGTCAGCGCATTGCTTGGCCAGTGCACGGACGCGGCCGATATAGGCCTGTCGCTCGGTCACCGAAATCACGCCGCGCGCATCCAGAAGGTTGAAGATGTGGCTGGCCTTGATGCATTGATCATAGGCCGGGTGCGCCATGACGATACGCTTGCCGGTTTTAGGGTCATGGTGGTCGTGATCAAGGATCGCGCGGCATTCGGCCTCGGCCTCTTCGAAATGGCGCAACAACACCTCGGTATCCGCCACATCGAAATTCCAGCGCGCGTATTCTTCCTCGGTCTGCTTGAAGACATCACCGTAGGTCAGCGGTATGCGGGCGTCGGGGGCGTTGAACGGCATATCCATGACATGATCAATGCCCAGAATATACATCGCCAGACGTTCCAACCCATATGTCAGTTCGCCCGAGACAGGCTTGCAGTCATACCCGCCAACCTGCTGGAAATAGGTGAACTGGCTGACTTCCATCCCATCGCACCAGACCTCCCATCCCAGACCCCATGCGCCCAGCGTGGGGCTTTCCCAGTCATCTTCAACGAACCGGATGTCGTGCAGGTCCATGTCGATGCCAATGGCTTCGAGCGACCCAAGATAAAGCGCTTGCAGGTCAGGTGGGCTGGGTTTGATCAGCACCTGAAACTGGTAATAATGCTGCAGCCGGTTCGGGTTCTCGCCATAGCGCCCATCGGTAGGGCGGCGCGACGGCTGCACATAGGCTGCTGCCCATGGTTGCGCACCTAAGGAGCGAAGGGTTGTCGCCGGGTGAAAGGTTCCTGCGCCGACCTCCATGTCATACGGTTGCAACACCGCACAGCCTTGCGCCGCCCAATAGGCTTGAAGGCGCAGGATGATGTCCTGAAAACTTTGCGGTCGCGTGTCGCTGTTGGCCATGGAGTTGCCCATCTGGTGATTGCCGGAATGTGTGCCCTCAATACGGCCTGCCCCCCAAAGGGTCAACGCGTGAAACAGGCGCAAGCACCGCCCAGCGCCCACGTTGGCCACATGCGCGCAAGTCACGCCGCAAAGTTTCCCATACCAAACACGTGAAGGTGCTGGACCCGGCGCACGAAACTGTCATATTGCGCCCGTTATATTGACCAGATCCGGGCAGAATGTGCTATTTGCCTGACCAGAATTGAAAAACGAACCCGAGGCTTCGAGGATTTATGACCAAACGCCTAGCCGCCACCACCGCCGCAGCCGCCCTTGCCACCGGACTTTCCATCAGTTTGGCAGGCCTGCCTGCAATGGCGCAGCAGGGTTCCTCTGACCGCCTGTCGCCGTCTCAAACTCAAGATCTGCTCTGGATCCAGATCGAAGCCCAACCCACCTTGCGTGAAGCAGAGGACCGCGTGCGCGACTACGCCACCCGGCTTGAGGGCGTGAACGGGTTTCGTGTTGGCGGCAACTGGTATGGCATCGTGCTTGGCCCCTATACCGAACGCGCAGCCACAATCCAGCTTCAATCACTGAAGAACGCGGGCCTGATCCCGCGCGACAGCTTCATTACCTATTCACGCCAACTGCGGCAGCAGTTCTGGCCGGTCGGCGCAAACGCCTTGGCGACGACGCCCCTGACTGCGTCGGAAGCGGTCCAGTTGCCCGCGGCCAGTGAAGACACCGCGCCACAGGGCGATCAGGTGGCATCGGTGGAACAGCCCGTTGATAGCCCAGCCGTTCTTGCCCAACCCGAAGCTCCGGTTGAAGAAACGCGTCGCGAGGCATTGCAGGGCGAACGGTTGCTGGATCGCGAGGCGCGGATGGGCTTGCAGGTCGCGCTACAATGGGGCGGGTATTACACTTCGGCCATTGATGGCGCGTTTGGGGCGGGCACACGCCGGTCCATGGCGGCATGGCAAACCGATCGCGGCTACGATCCGACCGGTGTCCTGACGACCCGTCAACGCGCCGAGCTTTTGGCAAGCTACCAATCCGTGATCTCGTCGCTTGGCATGACCACCTATCTGGACGAAGACGCCGGTCTTTCGGTTGCCGTTCCGGGCGCGATGGTTGCCTTCGATCGTTACGAGGCGCCCTTCGTGCATTTCGCCACCAAGGACGACAGCGGTGTGGGCGTGGTGCTGATCAGCCAATCCGGCGACCAAGACACGCTTTACGGGCTTTACGATATCCTTCAGTCGCTCGAAATCGTGCCGCTGGATGGCCCGCGCGAGCGCAAGAAATCCTCCTTCACCATCGAAGGTGCGGATGACAAGATCACCTCGTATACGCAGGCAGAACTGGTTGATGGCACCGTGAAAGGGTTCACCCTGATCTGGCCGAAAGGGGACGACAAACGTCGCGACCTTGCCCTGCGCGACATGAAGGCCAGCTTTGCGTCGCTGGGACCGGCAGCGTTGGCGGATACGGCCGGGCTGGACACCACAACGCAAAGCCTTGATCTGCTGTCGGGTTTGGAAATCCGTAGCCCCAAAATGTCGCGGTCCGGCTTCTATGTGGATGCGAATGGCACCATCCTGACGACAGCTGAGGCGGTTGAGCAATGTGGCCGGATATCCATCAACGACGACTACGACGCCGAAGTCACCGCTGTCGACACGACCCATGGTTTGGCGCTTTTGACCGCCAAGGACGCGCTGGCCCCGATCGCCTATGCGTCGTTCCAATCGGTCAAGCCGCGGTTGAAATCCGATGTGGCAGTCGCTGGCTATTCCTATGAGGGGCGCCTGACCGCGCCGAGCCTGACCTTTGGCACGCTGGCTGAACTCAGAGGCCTGAATGGCGAACCCGATCTGGCGCGGCTGACCCTTGCTGCCCTTCCAGGCGACGCTGGCGGCCCTGTTCTGGATGTCGGTGGCGCAGTCATGGGCATGCTTCTGCCAGCCCAGTCGACCCAAGGGCGCACCCTGCCCGATGGTGTCAGCTTCGCGCTGGACGCTGCAACGGTGACCGAATTCCTGACCGACAACGGTGTCTCAACCAAGGTCGCGGACAAGATCGCCTCGATGGATCCCGTTGACCTGAGCGCCATGGCCGCAGACATGACCGTTCTGGTCAGCTGCTGGGATTAAGCGGCCGCAAACGAATGGGCGCGGCGCTGGAACGGAAAGGCACCCGCTCTATCAGCCCTGCCAGAACTTCACGGTGAACAGAACATAGACGGCCAGCAGCTCCAGTCGGCCGATCAGCATGGTGATCGCCAAGATCCACTTGGCGGTGTCGCTAAGGCTTCCGAAGTTTCCCGCAGGACCGATGATATCACCCAAACCGGGACCGATATTGGCCACGGCCGCCGCCGCCCCGGAAACCGAGGTGGTAAAATCCAGCCCGGTCATCCCCAAAAGGACGGACACCACGCCAAGGGTGACGATAAAAAACACAAAGAAGCTCATCACCGACGACAGGACATCTTCGTCCACGCGCCGACCGGCATAGCGCGGCGTGAACAGGCCGTGCGGTGAATGGATGGCGCGGATTTGTGCCTTGATGGACGAAAACAGCAACTGATAGCGGAACACCTTGATCGAACAAGCCGTCGATCCAGCACAGCCTCCGATCAGACCGATAAAGAAGAACACGACCACGGGAAATGCGCCCCAAAGCTGATAGTCCACACTGGCATAGCCTGTGCCGCTGATAATCGAGGTCACGTTGAACAAGACTTCGCCGAACCCGCGCCCCACATGGTCACCATTGGCCAGCAACCGATACAGGGTCATCATCAATGTGATCACCAGAATGGTCAGCAGGTAGGCGCGCACCTGCGGGTCGACAAGAATGGGGCGCGCTGTGCCAGTCAACAGTTGGATATATCTGACGAACGGCAGACTTGCCAAAATCATGAAGAAGGCCGCGACATATTCCGGTGCACCGCGGAACGCTCCGAAAGAGGCATCCGTCGATGAGAACCCGCCCGTCGCGATGGTGGTCATGGCGTGATACAGCGCCTCGAACGGCGGCAGTCCAACCGCATAATAGGTCGCGGCACAGACCAGCGTCAGAAACAGGTAAATCTGGCTGATGCGTCCGGCAATCTCGGCGGCACGTGGCAACACCTTTCCCATCGTGTCAAACGCTTCTGACCGGAAGATTTGCATACCCCCGACGCGCAGTTCGGGCAGAAACACCATCGCCACAACAATGATCCCGATCCCGCCATACCATTGCAACAATGCCCGCCAGAACAACAGACCCTTGGGCATGTCATCCAGACCCGACAGAACCGTGGCCCCTGTGGTGGTCAGGCCTGACATTGCCTCGAAAAAGGCGTCCACCAGACTCGCATCAATCTCTGAAAAGAGGAAAGGCAGCGCCGCGAAAACGGGCAGAGCCAACCAAACACCCGTGGTCAGTAAAAAGGTTTGCTGGATCGACAGCCCTTTGCCCACGCCATTGGCCGTGGACAGTGCCATCGACCCCCCGACCAGTGTGGTGATCACCGCGCTTTCCAGAAAAACGGCCCAATCAGGGCTGCCATAAGCCAGATCAATCCCCATCGGGATCAGCATCGTGACCCCTAAGGCGGCAACCAGAAGGCCAATGACATAAACGACAGGTCGCAGATCGAACATGGGCGAAGGGTTGGCCGCCCGCACACGAACTGTCAAGGATCAGATGGCGTTGAAGCCACGCAACCCCTGGGCCTGTGTCCCATTCGCAGAGCGCCCGCGACAGGCGCACATCCCGCGCGGCCTAGCCCACATGAAACAGCGTCGAGAACAGCTTGGGGTCAAGGCTTTCCGCCTCAAACGTTTCGCCTTCGGTCAGGATCGATACGGCATCATGGCTGTGCAGGCTTTCCTGATGGCTGGCCACCACGCGGAAATCTCCGATCCGGTCATCTTGTTGCAAATGCTCGCAGAACAATCGCGCGGCATCCTCGACGAAGATCGGGTTGGCGGCGTTTAGTTCGGCAAAGGCTTGTTCGTCTTCGCGTTTGACCATGACCTGAGTCTCTGTCGGCACCGCCGCGCGGCAAATATCTATCAGGTCTTCGAACCAGAATGTCTGCGGCTGCTTGACCTTCTCAACCGAGATGCGCGCGACCGAGCGCTGCGAATGCGGCGTCGCAAGCTGGCCGCGCATCTGGCGCGCGTGCTCAGACAATTCCAGCGAACAGGGGCAGGTCGAGGAGTAGACATAGTCCAGATGCATGAATTTGCGCCGTTTGCCGCGATGTTCGACCAGTTCCAGCGCGATGTCGTAAAACTGATAGCCAGACAGGCCTGATCGCAGGCTTTGCACCCGCGCGGGGTAGGAAAAGCGCATTTCGATCCGGGCATCGAGGCTTTCAAGATCGGTCTTGTAGTCGTCCAGCGCGGCTTCGATCACGTCAAAGCTGAAGGTCTTTTCGGCATGGGCATAAAAGCTGCGCATGATGCGCGACATGTTGATGCCCTTCTTGCCCGCCTCAAGACTGACCGTCCCGGTGACCGAAGTTTCCAGCGTCACGTCTTCGCCGTCGCGGGTGTGATAACGGATCGGCAGGCGGAAGTTGGAAATCCCCACATGCTGAATATGCCGCTTGGCCCCTTGGATCAGGCTTGCCGGTCCGTTTTGCAGGTCCGGCATCGACGCCTTATAGGCCGCGTCTGGTGCAAAATCTGACGGGTAGTCCCGGTTCAGATCCGGGTAATTCGGAAGCTCCGCACCCGGCAAAAGCCGCGCAATGGCTGGGTCAAGTCTCGCCACCTCGACAGGGTCCGCCTTTGCGGCCCAGTCGCGCAAGACATCAAGCGCATCACGCGCGGCGTCCTCAGTTGGCGTTGCGCCACCCTTGCGCTTCATTTGGTTCATCACGGACCTCCCGATCCTGTCACACCCCACTAACATAGGAGTGTGACAGAGATTCTCCAAACACGATGAGAAAGAAGCGACAGATCAGGCAGCGTTCAAGGCTCGTGTCAGGTCTGCGATCAAATCTTGCGTGTCCTCAAGTCCAATGGACAGGCGCAGAAGACCGGGCGCGATCCCCAATTGGGCCTTCTGATCATCGGGCAAACGCTGGTGCGTCGTCGTCGCCGGATGGGTCACGATAGATTTCGCATCGCCAAGGTTGTTGGAAATCAGCACAATCTCAAGCGCATTCAGGAACCGGAACGCGGCTTCTTTGCCGCCTGAAAGCTCCAACGAAAGGACCGTGCCAGCCCCGCCAATCATCTGGCGTTCAGCAAGCGCTTTGTCCGGGTGGCTGTCCAAAAGCGGATGTATGACGCGGGCGAGTTTCTGGTGGCCTTCCAATGCGCGCGCAATTTCCAGCGCCGAATTGGCTTGCGCCTTCACGCGCAGGTCCATCGTCTCCAACCCTTTCAGCATGACCCACGCATTAAACGGGCTCATCGCGCCGCCGGTGTGCTTCAGATAGGGTTCCAGCGTCTTGCGGATATAGTCTTGCGTGCCCAGAACGACGCCGCCAAGGCACCGCCCCTGCCCGTCCACATGCTTGGTGGTCGAATACACGACCACATCGGCGCCTTGCTCGATGGCTCGGCTGAACACAGGCGTGGCGAACACGTTATCCACAACGACCAACGCCCCAACCGCATGGGCAATCTTTGCGACACCTTCGATGTCGATCACCTCAAGTGTGGGGTTGGACACGCTTTCAAAGAAACAGACAGCAGTGTCCGGGCGCACGGCTGCGCGCCAAGCGTCAAGGTCGGTGCCATCCACCAGCGTTACCTCGACCCCGAACCGGGCGAGGATATCTTCGAGCACATAGAGGCAGGACCCGAACAGCGCGCGCCCGGCAACAACGTGATCACCCGCTTTCAGAAGGGACATCATCGCGCCGTTGACAGCCGCCATGCCCGAAGCAGTCGCAAACGCATCTTCGGCCCCTTCAAGGGCCGCCATACGGTCTTCGAACATTGCGACGGTCGGATTGCCGTAGCGGGCGTAAATGAACTCGTCCCGGCTGCTTTCGATAAAGCGTGCCTCGGCCTGTTCGGCACTTTCATAGACAAAGCCCTGGGTCAGGAAGATCGCTTCGCTGACCTCGTTATACTGACTGCGACGCGTGCCGCCATGCACCGCAGTGGTCCGTTTCGACCAACCCGATTTTGCCTCTGTCATCGCGCGTTCCTTTCGCACAAAAAAACCCCCACCGCATTACGAGCGCCGGGGGTGAATTTGCGGGGCATGTCGCCCGCAAGGTCCCTGACCTCTTTAGCAGAATATTTTACGTGGCCCGCAATCCGGTAAACAAATCGCCACGCAGCAAGCCCTAGCGCCTGATGAAAACTGCGTCAAGTGTGCACGCCCGGCACGCTCGCCGGATCGTGAACAACGGGCGGCGCGCATGCCCTTGCCAATTGGCACTCGCCTGTCATCCTGCAGACCACTGAAGGAGAGACATCATGCCCACCCCGATAGAGCTTTATTATTGGCCCACACCGAACGGTTGGAAAATCTCGATCGCGCTTGAGGAAATGGCGCTGCCTTACGAGGTCAAGCTGGTGAACATCGGCGCGGGCGACCAGTTCGAACCCGACTTCCTGAAGATCGCTCCAAACAACCGGATGCCCGCCATCATCGACCCGGACGGGCCGGATGGCGCGCCGATCTCGATCTTTGAAAGCGGCGCGATCTTGCAGTATCTGGCGCGTAAAACGGGGCTTTTCTGCGGAAAGACGGAACGCGAGCGTGTGGCCGTGGATCAATGGCTCATGTGGCAGATGGGGGGCTTGGGTCCGATGGCCGGTCAGGCGCATCACTTCCTGAAATACGCACCTGCGATGGAGCCGCCCAATGACTTGCCCTATGCCAAGGACCGCTACCGCGCGGAAACCGCTCGGCTTTACGGCGTGATTGATCGCCAGCTTGCCAACAACCGCTATTTGGCGGGCGACACCTATTCCATTGCTGACATGGCATCTTGGGGGTGGGCCTCACTTTGGGAAGGGCAAGAGCAGACGTTGGATGACAAACCCAACCTGGCCCGTTGGCTGGATGAGGTCGGCGCACGTCCGGCAGTGCAACGCGGACGTGCCGTCGCCGCAGATCAGCGCAGCAATCTGCAGTCTGACAAGAAAGCCCAGGACGTTTTGTTCAAGCGGTAGCCAGCTTCGCCGGTCGTCTCTGTCATTCGAGTGGGGGCGCATCGCAGAAAAACGGGCGATCTAGCGGCTCAGATCAGCTGTTTTCGGGGTCTTCTTCGATCCCGAAGCGCTTGAACAATCCGGCCTGAGACATGAAAAACGCGAAGGTCGCCAGTGGCAGACCGAAAGTCTTGAAGTTCACCCAGGCATCGGTGGACAGACTGCGCCAGATCGCCTCGTTCGCGATGGCGAGGGCCAGAAAAAACAGCGCCAACCGCTTGGTCAGGATCATCCAGCCTTGGCGCTCTAATGGCAGGGCGCGGTCCATCACGGCCTCAAGATAGCTTTCGCCGCGCAACAATCCGAACCCCAGCAGCCCGGCAAACAGCAGGTAGATCATCGTCGGCTTCATCTTGAAGAAGCGTTCGTCGTTGAACCAGATCGACAACCCGCCAAACCCGATGACCAGCACAAGCGTCACGATCTGCATCTTCGACAGATGCCCGGTGATCCGCCAGAGCGCGAGCGTGGCCAGAACCAGAACCGGTATGAACATTGCCGTTACCGCCACGAACCCCGAATAGTCGGTGCCTGCGAGGGTGAAGGTGCGATCCTTCAATAAGGTGTAGGCCACAAAAAAAAGGATGATTGGTCCGTATTCCAGCGCAATCCTTAGCATCGGGTAGTCCTGCTTTTCGGTCATGGTGCCTCCTTATCCGCCCATTTCGACTATCACGGCGCCAACTGCGATCAAAGCCATCATCGTCAGGCGACGCGGCCCGACGCGTTCTTTCAGCACAAGCCAGCCGATCAGGGCAGCAAACACGGTCGAGGTTTCGCGCAAAACGGCGGCTTCGCCAACACTATCTAGCCGTGTGGCCAACATGATCGAGCCGAAGCTGAAATAGGCGACGAATGCACCAAGAACGCCACGCCCCAACAGCGGGGCAAGTGCAGGACGCTCTGGCATATTCCACCAGCGCAAGCCCGCGATGATCGGCATGAAAAACCCATCGATGAAGAAAAACCACGCCAGGAATGTAAAGGGGTCGGCGGTCGCGCGGATGCCATAAGCGTCGTAAGTGGTATACGCCGCAACGAAAAGCCCCGTCACAACGGCCATCGCCAAAGCGGGCTTCAGAAGCTCGCGCCCCATCTGCCAGTGGCGCAGGTTATAGGCGGCAAGGGCGAAAATGCCCGCCACCAGCGTCGCAACCCCCACCCACTGTATCGCGGTGAACGTCTCGCCAAACAGAATGCCCGCCCCGATCACCGTGAACAGCGGCCCGGTGCCACGCACCACCGGGTAGACGACCGTATAGGACCCCAGCGCATAGGTGTAGCTTTGCGCGATTTTGTATCCAACATGGATCACAAAAACGACCGCGAAGATGGGCCACATGTGAGGCTCGGGCCATGGGACGACGAACAGGGCGAAGGGCGCGGCGATCACTCCGTAGGACAGATCAATCGCGCCGCGCGACAACCACGGATCGTGGCGTCCCTTCTGAAGCGCGCCAAAAAACGCGTGCAGAAACGCCGCGAACAAGGCCAGCATCAAGGCGACCTGATGGCCAGCCTCGGTGCCTTCCAGCGATATGAGCCAGTCGCTCATGCCCCACGCTTATTCGGTGATGCCGATCAGGGCGCGGGCAAATTCCTCGGGGTCGAAGGGGGCAAGATCGTCGATCTGTTCGCCAACGCCAATGGCGTGGATCGGCAAGGCGAACCTGTCGGCCAACGCCACCAGAACGCCGCCTTTTGCCGTGCCATCAAGCTTGGTCATCACCAGACCGGAGACGTCCGCCAGCTTCTGAAAGGTTTCGACCTGACGAAGGGCATTCTGACCCGTAGTCGCATCCAGCACCAGCAAGGTATTATGCGGTGCCGTCTCGTCTTTCTTCTTGATAACACGCACGATCTTGGCCAGCTCTTCCATCAAGTCAGCGCGGTTTTGCAAACGCCCGGCGGTGTCGATCATCAAAAGATCAGCGCCGTCCGCCTCGGCTTGGGTCATCGCATCGAAGGCGAGCGAGGCTGGGTCCGACCCTTCGGGCGCGGTCAGGACAGGCACGCCCGCGCGATCCCCCCAGACTTGCAACTGCTCGACGGCAGCTGCACGGAAGGTGTCGCCGGCGGCGATAACGACCTTTTTGCCAGCGGCGGTGAACTGGCTGGCCAGCTTGCCGATCGTTGTCGTCTTGCCGGCGCCATTCACGCCGACGATCAACACCACCTGAGGGCGTTTGGGATAGATCGGCATGGGCTGAGCCACGGGCTCCATAATCCGCGCGACTTCAGATGCCAGCACGGATTTGATCTCGGCCACAGACAGTTTTTTGCCGAAATGCCGCTCCGAGATATTGGCGGTTACGCGCATTGCGGTGTCCACGCCCATATCGGACGTGATCATCAGATCTTCGAGGCTTTCAAGCATGTCGTCATCGACGGTCCGGCGGACGACGGTTTTGGCCTCGCGCCGCCCGAACATACGGCCCAGCAGGCCGGGTTTGGCGGCGGTGGTGGGTGCGACGTCAGCGGCGATATCCAGCGGCGCGGGATCGACCAGCTTCGCTGGCTGAGGCTCGGGTTCGGGTTCGGGTTCGGGTTCGGGTTCGGGTTCGGGTTCGGGTTCGGGTTCGGGTTCGGGTTCGGGTTCGGGTTCGGGTTCGGGTTCGGGTTCGGGTTCGGGTGAAATCTCCGCGACCTCTTCCGACGCCTCAAGGGCCTTTTCGGACGTCGCATCATTGGCAGGTTCTACCAAGTTTTCGATTGCGCCCTCGATCTCATCAAGCTGCTCTTCCAACGAGGCGTCAATGCCGTCTTCCGGTTCAACCCAAGGCTCCAAAGCCTCCGCAGCAGCAGCCTGTTCGGGCGTCACCTCTTCCATGTCAGCCAAGAGCGCTTCGTATTCTGCATCGGCGGTCGCCTGATCAAACTCAGGCTCAGGCTCAGGCTCAGGCTCAGGCTCAGGCTCAGGCTCAGGAATTACGTCATCTGGGGCGGTCTCTGTATCAACCACGCCCGGCGCGGCGGTTGCCACGACCTCGTCTTGTGTCGCCTCAACCAGCTCTTCCTCGCCGCCATCCTCAACGATGGCCTCAAGACCTTCTTCAAGCTTGGATGAGGATTTGAACAGACGTTCTTTGAGTTTCGAGAAAAAAGCCATGTGCGCCCTCTTGATCGCTTTCTATCCAACTATGACACATAAGTGTCGGATGGAAGGGGGCAGCGCAGGCGTTCACCCCAGCATGCCACCCCACAGGATCAAAACCTGCCCAGCAACATAGAGCGTCCAGACCGCATACCCGGCCTTCATGCGGTGGTGATGGGTATCTGACATTCGAAACAGATTGATCGCCAAGATTACGTCAGACACGATGAACAACGCCGCGCCGATCACCATCCACCCGAAGGGCAGCGTCAGGGCCGCCAAGCCCATCGCGCCGATGATCACCACATAGATACGCACTGGCCATTGCAGATGCCCGGTATGGGTGGCCAGCCACAGTTCGGTCGAGACCATCAGAGCCACCAGAATGATCGCGGCCACAGGGGCGGACGAAAACGCGTCCCACAGGGGGGCATTTGACACGCTCATGAAATGAAGAATGTAAACCAAGTGCGCCAATGCGAAGGCCGACAGTCCATAAAGGAAGGGTCCATCCCCGTCCCGTGACAGCCCAAAATCGCCCAAGGCCGAAAGAAACAAGGCGGCGACAAGGAATGGCCCCACCCCACCCGCATAGGCCGCGAATGAAAAGGCCAGAACCGGCACCGTCTTGATAATCGAGCGCGACCAGGACACCGAAGCCGAGGTCAAAGGCAGATAAGCGGCCGCGCACATCAGACCAAAGATCATCAACAGGTTGCTCATGCTATCTTCCTAACGCTGCAGCCCTTAACAACAGGTGTTCGTGCGCGTGGCACGGTCCAAGCGATGCGCGGCGCGGCCCTGCGGGTCAAGCGTGACGTTGGAAGAACGCGGGCCGCTCGGTCGGGCTAAACCTCGTCCGGAAAATGTTTCATGGTGAGCAGGATGGGATTGGGTGCCGCCTGCCCCAGCCCGCAGATCGAGGCATCTTGCATCACTGCGCACAGCTCGCCCAGCAGGTCTTGATCCCAACGGTCCGCCTGCATCAGTTTCACGGCCTTCTCGCAGCCAGATCGACACGGGGTGCATTGGCCGCAGCTTTCATCTTCAAAAAACCGCAGCATGTTCAGGGCCGCATCGCGGGCGCTGTCTTTGTCAGACAGGACGACGACCGCCGCCGAGCCAATAAACGTGCCATGCGGCTGCAACGTGTCGAAATCCAGCGGGATGTCATCCATTGACGCGGGCAGCAGCCCCGAAGACGGGCCGCCGGGCTGATAGGCCTTGAAGCTGTGCCCGTCGGCCATGCCTCCACACGCTTCAATGATGTCGATGATCGTCGAGCCAGCGGGCAGAAGGTGCACGCCCGGATTGGCCACGCGACCGGACACGGAATAGCTGCGCAGCCCCGTGCGGCCGTTCTTTTCGACCGAGGTCAGGATTTCTGGGCCTTCGCGCAGGATGCGGGTGACCCAGTGCAGCGTTTCGACGTTATGCACCAGTGTTGGGCGGTCGAAGATGCCCACTTGCGCCACGAAGGGCGGACGGTGGCGCGGCATACCGCGCTTGCCTTCGATGGATTCGATCATCGCGCTTTCTTCGCCGCAGATATAGGCACCTGCCCCGCGCCGCAGGTCGACATAGCCGGGCGTGACAATGCCTGCGGCCTCAAGTGCTGCAATTTCGCGGCGCAGGATCTCCAACACAGCGGGGTATTCGTCGCGCATGTAGATAAAACAGGTCTCGGCCTCGACCGCCCAGGCGGCGATCAACATGCCTTCCAGCATAAGGTGCGGCGTGCGCTCCAGATAGTAGCGGTCTTTGAAGGTGCCCGGCTCGCCCTCGTCGCCATTCACGGCCAGATAACGGGGGCCGTCATTGGCGCGCACAAAGCCCCATTTCTTCCCCGACGGGAACCCAGCCCCACCAAGCCCACGCAGACCGGCGGCCAGCACGTCGTCCTGCACGGCCTTCCAATCGCCACCCGCGCGCAGATCTTCAAGCTTGGCATAGCCTCCAGCGGCGCGATAAACCGCGAGGTCTTCATAGGCGGGCAGTTTGGCGTGTGTTTCCCCGGCGGCAATCGCTGCCTGCACCTTTTCCGGTGTCGCGTGGTCGATGTGATTGTGCCCCAGTTCCAGCACCGGGGCTGTATCGCAGCGGCCCATGCAGGGCGCGCACACGACGCGCACTTCGGCGGCATCGAGCCCATCCTCAAGGGCTTTTTGCAACGTCTCCGCCCCGGCCAACTCGCATGACAGGCTGTCACAGACACGAATGGTCAACGCGGGTGGAGGTGTCTCATCTTCGCGCACCACGTCGAAATGGGCATAGAAGCTGGCAACCTCATAGGCTTCGGCCTGACCGATCTTCAACTCATACGCCAAGGCCCGCAGATATGGGGCGGACAGGTGGCCGTGGGCGTCCTGGATCAGGTGCAGAAATTCGATCAACAGATCGCGCCGGCGCGGACGATCACCCAGCATGGCTTGGACGGCTTCCAGCGCGGCGGGATCGACCTGTCGGCCTTTCGGCTTGCGTCGCCCCTTGCCCTTACCCGATTTCCAGATGCCTTTTTTGTCGCCCAGCGCCATGTCCAACCTCAATGTGATACCGCCCCACACTAGACCCCGCGCTTACCACCGCGCTATCCAAAAACGACATGCGCTTGGCGGATTGCGTATCTTTGCCATTTGCACGATATTTCCCGCATGACGCGGGTAGGTTACGTCACGAGCGGAGGCCCTATGGCGAAAATCATCTCTCACCCTCTTCGGTTCTTTGCGGTAAGTGCCGCAACACCGATGCTGTTGATCGCGCTTGGCGCCATCTTTGGCGGCCCTTTCGCGCTGGCGGCTCTTCTCTATATGACAGCGCTGTCTTACGGCGCCGACGAGCTGATTTTGCGCATCGCTGAACCGCTTGATGAAGACGGGATCACCAAGGACGCAAACCGACTGTCCGCTGCATTGGCCATCGCGCATTTCCCCCTGTTGGCGCTGGTTGTCTTTGCCCTATCTGGCGGAACTGGCTTGGCCTTGGGTGGCCTCATCGCGACATTCCTGGCGGCTGGCTTGTTTTTTGGGCAAGTCTCTAACTCGAACGCGCATGAGTTGATCCACCGAAGCAACAGGGTGCTGCGGGGTTTGGGGAAATGGGTCTATATTTCGCTTTTGTTTGGTCACCACGCCTCGGCGCACCCCAAAGTGCACCACAGGTGGGTGGCAACGCCAGACGACCCCAACACCGCCCAGGAAGGCGAAAGCTTCTATGACTTCGCACCACGCGCTTGGAAGGGCTCGTTTTCAGCGGGCTATGATATGGAAAAACAGGATCTGGAGCGCAAGAGCGGGCGAGCGCTGAACCCCTATGTCACCTATATCGGAGGCGGTATCGCAATGGTGGTGCTGTCGATCTTTATCGGTGGGTTCGGCGGCTTGATCGGCTATCTCCTGCTCTGCGCACACGCCCAGACGCAGCTTTTGCTGTCCGATTACGTCCAACACTACGGCCTGACGCGCGCCATGCGCGACGATGGCAACTATGAACCCGTTGGCGTGAAGCACAGTTGGAACGCACCCCATTGGTTCACAAGCCACATGATGCTGAATGCCCCACGCCACTCCGACCACCACGCCCACCCGATGCGGCCATACCCAGCGCTTCGCTTGCCCACCGCACTCGAAGCGCCAATGCTGCCTCATTCGTTGCCCGCAATGGCCACGATCGCACTGATCCCCAGCCTTTGGCGCAAGGTGATGTCGCGCGCTTTGACCCGCTGGCGGGCGCAGGAGGCGCAGGCATCGACAGTCCAACCGTGAGCCTCGTTCCAATGGCCGGCGGGGAACCTTGCGGCACTTTCCCCTTCACGCGGCACCACAACCGCCTATTGTGCAAGTCACGCGGCAGGCTGCCAACCGTGGGGATAATCAACAAACCCATGGCGATACGCGCCATGCAGCCCTATATTGCTATTGACGTGGCGACCGCGAAAGGAGCCTGAAATGTCTGAGAACGGATTACAGAAAACGGCATTCTTCATGCTTGTCGCCCTGATCCTCTATGTCTCGATCACGGGAGGGGCATGATGTCTCAGCGGTTCGGAGGCGAATTCAGCCCAAACGGCCAGCCTAAGACACAAGGCAAGGCGCCGGTGCGCCGCCCGTTTGACGGCAAACAACCCGCTCGCAGCGCCGGGCGGGTCAATTTTCTGTTCATCGCCCCACTGCCGCTTGCAATCCGTGCCTTCTTTCAGGACCCGGCCGGGCTTGCCATGACGCTGGCCGCTTTCGGATTGCTGATCCTGTCTGCCTGGATGACCCGAGATGGCGTTTTCGCCCACCAAGCCTATGATGCTCGCAAAATCGCGCGTCGCCCTGCCATTCCTCGCAAGATCTTCGGATCGGTATTGATGGGCGCAGGGCTGGGGCTTGCGGGGTTTGTCGGAGGCAGCATGGCAAGCGCCATCATCTTTGCAGTCCTTGGTGCCGGTTTGCATTTTGCCGCTTTCGGCCCGGACCCCCTGCGCAACAAAGGGGTGGATGGCGTGGACACATTCCAGACCGACCGCGTTGCCCGCGCCGTGACCGAAGCAGAAAAGCACTTGTCCGCGATGAAAGAGTCCATCGGGCGCACGCGTGATCGCCACCTTCAAGCGCGGATCGACAGCTTTTCCACCACTGCGCGCGAAATGTTTCGCACGGTCGAAGATGACCCGCGTGACCTGACCGCCGCGCGCAAATATCTGGGCGTCTATCTTCTGGGGGCCCGCGACGCGACAACCAAGTTCGTCGATATCTACCAACGCGAACCCAAAGGCGGTGCGCGGGCTGCCTATGAAACGCTTCTGGACGATCTGGAAGCAAATTTCACAGCCCGCACCCAGCAATTTCTAAGCGATAACCGCACGGACCTTGATGTTGAAATCGAGGTTCTGCGCGAAAGACTGGCACGCGAAGGCGTGCGTATGGAGTAACTTGTGAGGATTTCCCAATGACCGAGACCATTCGCCAAAGGGCCGCAGCTGCCCTGAAAGACATCGAAGAAGTGACAGCCGTCGTGCTGCCTGAACCCAGCACCGCCCTTGTGCCGTTGAAAAAGGCCAACAAGAAGGTCTCTGCTGAAATCGAAAAGCGCATGGCTGAAATTGACATGAGCAACACCCAGTCGATCATCGAGTTTGGCACAGCCGCGCAGTCAGAACTGCAAGTGATCAGCCAAGACATGCTGGCCGGTGTGCGCAACAAGGATGTTGGTCCTGCTGGGGATGGGCTGCGCAACATCGTGACCACGATCCGTGGTTTTTCGATCAGTGAACTGGACATGCGCCGTGAACGCAGTTGGTGGGAAAAACTTCTGGGGCGCGCAGCCCCAGCCGCAAAATTCATGGCCCGCTACGAAGATGTTCAGGGCCAGATCGACAGGGTCACGGACAACCTCCTGACCCACGAACACACGCTTCTCAAGGATATCAAGTCGCTCGACAAGCTCTATGAAAAGACGCTTGAGTTCTATGACGAGCTGGCGCTGTATATCTCGGCCGGTGAAGCCAAGTTGGCCGAGCTGGACGACACCGTGATCCCTGCGAAAGAGGCCGAAGTTGCCGCCGCACCTGAAGATCAGGGTGTGATCAAGGCGCAAGAGCTGCGTGACCTGCGTGCCGCGCGTGATGATCTGGAACGCCGCGTGCATGACCTGAAACTGACCCGCCAGGTGACGATGCAGTCCCTGCCTTCGATCCGGTTGGTTCAGGAAAATGACAAATCACTGGTGACGAAAATCAACTCGACCCTCGTCAACACCGTGCCTCTGTGGGAAACACAGCTTGCACAGGCGGTAACCATTCAGCGGTCTGCAGATGCAGCGGCCGCGGTGAAGGGTGCAACCGACCTGACCAACGAGCTTTTGACGGCCAACGCAAAGAACCTGCGCGACGCCAACAAGATTGTGCGCGAGGAAATGGAGCGCGGCGTCTTCGATATCGAAGCCGTCAAGCAAGCCAACGCCGACCTGATCGCAACCATCGAAGAAAGCCTTGCGATCGCCGACGAAGGCAAAGCGAAACGCGCAGCCGCCGAAGAGGAGTTGATCAAGATGGAGGCAGAGCTGAAGGACACTCTTGCGTCTGCCAAGGCACGCGGTACGGCATCCGGTCATAACATGGCCAGCGCCGTTCCTGGCGCCTAGGCCTGACCAGGCGAAGGGGAAAAGATGCGGCGAAACGCAGTCAAGATGGCAACCGGAGCGCTGGCGGTATCGCTGGCGCTTTCGGCGTGCAACAGCACTGGTCCCGGCATGACCGGCCTGCCGTCGTCGCCGGCACCTAAACCGCGTGCTGTCGCCGCACCTTCCCTGCCCGGACCAAACAGCGACGCACTGGCCGCCTACTATGCCAGCGTTCAGCGCAGCCTGTTGACGCAGGGGCTTTTGCGGACCGATGGCGGGGGCGCGGACGTGCCGTTCAGCGCCGCGATGCTGGCGCGCAATTTCGAACGCATTGCCTTCTTTCAGGAATATGCAGCGTCAGGGGGGCAGCTTGTTGCACGCGAAAACGCCTCGCGTCTGACGCGCTGGCAAAAACCGGTGCAGATCTCGATCAAGTTTGGTCCGACCGTGTCGGATGAAAAGCAAACCAAGGATCGCGCAACACTTTCCAAATACGCGCGCAGGCTGGCGCGGGTGACGGGGCATCCGATCTCGACCGTTGCAGAGGGCGGGAATTTCCGCGTCTATGTCTTGAACGAAGACGAACGTCGCGCGTTCGGACCAGAGCTGCGCCGCGTCGTGCCCGGCATCAGCGCCGCCAGTCAACGCGCCGTTCTGAACATGCCGCGCGACACGTATTGCCTTGTCTTTGCCCGCGATCCGGCCAACTCCGGCCACTTCGAACAAGCCGTCGCTGTTATCCGCGGCGAACACCCCGATCTGATGCGCACGGCCTGTATCCACGAAGAGGTTGCCCAAGGTCTGGGCTTGTCAAATGACAGCCCACAGGCGCGCCCCTCGATCTTTAATGATGACGAGGAATTCGGCCTGCTGACAACGCATGACGAAATGCTTTTACGCATGCTGTATGACGACCGGATGCGTCCCGGCATGTCGGCACAGCAAGCACGCCCGCTGATCACCCAAATTGCCGCCGAACTGACGGGCGGCCCTGTATGACAGACACTCCAAGGAGCGAACGCAAAAATGGGAATTCTTGATTTTCTGACCGGTGAATTCATTGACGTGATTCACTGGGTCGACGACACCCGCGACACCATGGTCTGGCGTTTCGAACGCGAAGATCACGAGATCAAATACGGCGCCAAGCTGACCGTGCGCGAAGGCCAGTCTGCTGTTTTCGTCCACGAAGGCCAGCTGGCCGATGTGTTCACACCCGGTCTTTACATGTTGGAAACCAACAACATGCCGATCCTGACCACGATCAACCACTGGGATCATGGGTTCAAGTCGCCATTCAAATCCGAGATCTATTTCGTCAACACCACCCGGTTCAATGACCTGAAATGGGGCACCAAGAACCCGATCATGCTGCGCGATCCCGAGTTTGGCCCGACGCGCATCCGCGCCTTTGGCACCTATAGCGTGCGCATTTCGGACCCGGCCCGGTTCCTTGTCGAAATCGTCGGCACAGATGGCGAGTTCACGATGGACGAGATCAGCTATCAGATCCGCAACATCATTGTGCAGGCCTTCAGTCGCGTGATTGCAGGCGCTGGCATCCCGGTTCTGGATATGGCCGCGAACACCGCCGATCTGGGCAAGCTGATTGCCACCGAGATATCTGGCATTGTCGCCGAATATGGGCTGACAATCCCTGAATTCTACATCGAAAACATCTCGCTCCCGCCGGCGGTCGAAGCCGCGCTGGACAAGCGCACGTCGATGGGCATCGCAGGCGATCTGGGGGCGTTCACGCAGTATTCCGCCGCCGAGGCCATGACAGCCGCTGCACAAAATCCCAACGGTGGGGGGGGTATGGGGGCCGGCCTTGGTATGGGCATGGGCATGGCGATGGCGGGCCAGATGGCTCAAGCCGGACCATGGGGTGCCGCGCCGCAAGCCGCGGGTGCGTCGCATACGCCACCGCCGCCGCCGGTCGAACATGTCTGGCACATCGCCGCGAACGGCAAAACCGAAGGGCCGTATTCAAAAGCGACGCTTGGGCGCATGGCTGCTTCGGGCGATCTGGCACGCGACAGCCATGTCTGGACCCCGGGTCAGGACGGCTGGAAACGCGCAGGCGACATTGCCGAACTTGCCCAGCTGTTCACTATCCTGCCACCGCCGCCGCCCGGCGCTTGACCCGCAGTGATTGGACAGGGGCAGCCTTGATTGCCCCTGCGCCACTGCCTGACTGCACGAGGCTTCTCTGATGGCTTTCCCGCGTGAAGACACCCAGACCACGCCGCTTGAACAGCACCGGTTTCCCTGTGATCAGTGCGGAGCGGACCTGCGCTTCGATCCTGAACACAACCAACTGACCTGTGATCATTGCGGGTTCCACAAGCCTATTGACGACCGATCAATGGCGCCGCCTGCCATTCGGGAACTCGACTTCAAGCGCGCATTGAACGCTCAACTTCCCGACACCGAGATCGAAGAGACACGGGTTGTCATTTGCCCGAACTGTGCCGCGCAGACCGAATTTGACGACAGTACACACGCTGCAGAATGTCCGTTTTGCGCAACGCCCATCGTCACGGACACCGGGCGGCACCGGCAGATCAAACCCAAGGGTCTTGCCCCGTTCGAGATCGAGGAAACCGATGCGCGCAAAGCCATGACAGATTGGCTGGGGCGGCTTTGGTTCGCCCCGAACGGTTTGCGCAACTATGCCCGCAAGGGGCGCAAGATGACCGGCATATATGTGCCCTACTGGACCTTCGACGCCGACACCAAAACGCAGTATTCCGGCCAACGCGGCACCGTGCATGAACGCGAACGCACCGTCGTGGTCAACGGCGAACGAACGACGCGTCGCACACAGCATGTGCGTTGGCAATCCGTGTCCGGGCAGGTAGCACGGTTCTTTGACGACACGCTTGTGCTGGCCTCGCGGGGCTTGCCGAAATCCTATACCGACGCGCTTGAACCTTGGGATTTGTCCCGGCTGGAACCCTACCGTCCCGAATATCTGGCTGGTTTCCGCGCCGAAGGCTATACGGTCGATCTGGAAGACGGCTTTAGCGAAGCGCGCGACCTGATGAACCGGGTCATTCTGCGCGATGTAAAGTTCGACATTGGCGGGGACCGACAGCGCGTCAGCGCGATGGACACGACCATGACAGATGTGACCTTCAAGCACATTTTGCTGCCGGTTTGGCTTGCGGCCTACAAATACCGCGGAAAAACCTATCGGTTTGTCGTCAACGGGCAGAACGGTCGCGTGCAGGGTGAACGCCCCTTCTCGGCATGGAAAATCGCGTTCGCCGTGATTTTGGGGCTGATCGCGGCGGGTGTGATCGGCTATTTGTCAGCGCAAAGCCAATAAGGGGATCCGATGCAGTTCGATGAGTTCAACGCGCTTTTGAGCGCTCGCCATTCGTGTCGCGCGTTCAAGCCTGATCCGCTGCCAGATGGCGTGATCGAAAAAATCCTGCTGGCCGCGCAAAAGGTGCCCAGCTGGTGCAACGCGCAACCTTGGCAGGTTGATGTGACCCGCGGTGACGAAACCGACCGCCTGCGCCTTGCGCTTCACGACCACGCGACGCGGGCCGCACAGACACCGGATGTTAAGTGGCCCAGCGCCTACACCGGCCCTTACCAAGCCCGGCGCAAGACCTGTGGGTTGCAGCTTTACGACAGCGTCGGCATAGAGCGCGGCGACCGTCGGGCCTCGGCCCGACAAATGCTGGAAAACTTCCAATTCTTCGGCGCGCCTCATATGGCGCTGGTCACTGCCCCGGCTGAACTGGGTGCCTATGCCTATCTTGACTGCGGAGGCTTCTTGACCGGCTTCACACTGGCCGCGACGGCCTTGGGGGTTGCGTCCATTCCGCAAGCCGCGGTCGCGGCTTTCGCGCCGTTCCTGCGCGACTGGTTCAAGCTGCCGGCAGACCGCGTGATCCTGTGCGGGATCTCGTTTGGATTTGCAGATGACACCCACCCCGCCAACGCCTTTCGCACCGACCGCGCCCCGCTTGACGAATGGGTCCGCTGGCACGGATTGAAGGTCTCGCTATGAGGGCGGTGATCCAAAGGGTCAGCAAGGCCTCGGTCAGCGTTGACGAAGATACCATCGGGAAGATCGGTCCCGGCTTGTTGATCCTGGTCTGTGCCATGGACGGAGACAGCGACGGGAATGCCGCCGCGCTGGCTGCCAAGATATCAAAGTTGCGCATCTTCAAGGATGAGGCAGGTAAAATGAACCGCGCGCTGATCGATACAGGCGGAGCCGCGCTTGTGGTCAGCCAGTTCACTTTGGCCGCCGACACGTCGCGTGGCAACCGCCCCGGCTTTTCAACTGCGGCCCATCCGGACGAGGGCGCTCGGCTGTATGAGCATTTCGCCGATCAGTTGCGAGGACATGGGATATCAGTTGCGCAAGGGCGTTTCGGTGCGGATATGGACGTGTCGCTGGTCAATGACGGTCCCGTTACGATCTGGATGGACCTTTAGCCCCAAAGACCCGCGTCAATATCCGGCCTTGCGATCGACCAGATGCAACAGCGGTTCGCCCGCCTCACTCCGGCGAATGTTTTCGACCACGACGCGCGCCGCCGACACTGGCCGCGTGTCTGACGCGATATGCGGGGTCACCGTCACCCTTGGATGCGCCCAATACGGGTGGTCGTCAGGCAACGGTTCAACCCGGAACACGTCCAGCGTGGCGTGCGCGATCTGCCCTTCGTCCAGCGCGGCCAACAGGGCTTGATCATCAATCAGCGGCCCCCGGCCCGGATTGATGATCACGGCCCCGCGCGGAAGCGCCGCCAGACGTTCACCATTCAGCAGATTTTCTGTCGCAGATGTGTCAGGCAGCAGCAGAACAAGGATCTCTGACTGCGCCAGAACGTCTTGCAAACCCGCGTCTGCGTGATGGCAGCAAATCCCCTCGATCTCTTTCGCACGACGGCTCCAGCCCATGACCTGAAAGTTCAGCGCTGCCAGGGCTTGGGCGCAGGCCGTTCCCAGCACGCCCAGCCCAAGAATGCCGACCCTGCGGTCACGCGCCAGAGGTGGCGCCGCACGGCCCCAACTGGGCTTGGTTCGTGTGATGTCGGCATCCATACCAAGGTGATGGCGCAGAACATGCCCCACGACCCATTCGGTCATGCCTTCGGATAAACCGCGATCAACCATCCGCGTATAGGGCTGGGTCAGGGTTTGGTTGGCGATGACCTTTTCCGCCCCCGCCCAAAGCCCCAAGACCGCCTTTGCGCGTGTGAACGGCGAAAAGTCCTGAAGCGGGCCGTTTGGCGCATAAACGATATAGTCCACCTCCGCTGCAGGCAGATCGCAGGACAGCGTTGCCGTGACGCCTGCTTCGGCCAATGAAGCGCGCAGTTCGGCTTGGTAGATCGACCAACGGCTTGGGTTTCCCGCGTAGAGGATATTGATGCTCATCTCTTCTGCCTTGCCCTGTGCACATGGGCGCTTTGAACCAGTCCGAAGCCGACCAAAAGAACCAACATCGCAGAGCCCCCATAGCTGACCATAGGCAGCGGCACGCCCACCACCGGGGCAAGCCCCATGACCATCGACATGTTCACAGCGAAGAAAAGAAAGAACGTGACCGCGACGCCAAGGATCAAAAGCGAACTGAAGCGGTCCTTGTTCTGAAACGCAGCCGCCACACAGAAGGCGATGATCAGCACATACAGCGCCAAAAGGGACGCGCCCCCCAGAAAGCCAAATTCCTCGGCCAAGGTGGTGAAAATGAAGTCCGTGTGTTTCTCGGGAAGGAAGTTCAGCCGCGACTGCGTGCCTTGCATGAACCCGCGCCCCGTCCAGCCGCCCGACCCAAGCGCAATCTTGGACTGGGTGATGTGATAGCCCGCGCCAAGCGGATCAGACGCCGGATCAAGGAACGTATCAATGCGCCGGTATTGGTAATTCTTGAGCAACTGCCAATCTGTGCCACGCGACATGAAGACCGAGGTCACAAGCCCCACACTCGAGGCCACCACCGCGCCGAAATACCAAAGGCTGACGCCAGCCAAGAACATCATTGCCCCACCGCCAGCGATCAGCAGGATCGAGGTGCCAAGATCAGGTTGTTTCAAGACCAGCGCAGTTGGCAGAAGGATCAGGATGATCGGCACCAGAACCCAGAACGGGCGCGACACCTTCTTCACGTCCAACCAGTCGTAATAGGCCGCCAAGATCATCACCAAGGTGATCTTGGTCAGTTCAGAGGGTTGAAGCCGAATAAATCCAAGGTCGATCCACCGCTGCGCACCCATCCCGGTCGAGCCAATGAATTCGACCAGAACCAGCAGCAGGATCGAGATGATATAGCCAAGACCCGCCATATTGCGCCAAAACCAGATCGGCACCATCGCAATGGCGAACATCAGCCCCATCCCCAGCGCAAATCGCTTCATCTGGGCGGCGGCCCAAGGCTCCATGCTGCCGCCAGCAACCGAATAGAGCATCAAGAACCCCACCCCGGCCACAGCCGACAACAGCAGCACTAAAAACCAGTTGATATGGAGCACTTTGCGTAAACCCGAGGGCACGTATTTTACGTTGTATTCCAGAAAGCTCATGCGCGGTTGCTTTCATCCACAAACCGTTCGGCCGGTGGGCGGCTCAGCAGTTCCTCGATCTCGCGCTGGCGCGACCGGATCGTGCCGCGTTGGCTTGAAGGATACGCCTCTAGTGGTGGTTGTCCGCCATAGACCGCTTGCAAAAGGATATCGCGCGCAATGGGGGCAGCTGCGGTCGAGCCACCGCCTCCATGTTCCACCACCACCGACACGGCATAGCGCGACGTTTCGGTCGGTGCATAGCAGACAAACAGCGCGTGATCGCGGCGGTTCCAGGGAAGGTCTTCGTTGCGAAAGACGCCGCGTGCCCGTTCGGCCTTGGTGATATTGCGCACTTGGCTGGTGCCGGTTTTGCCCGCCATGCGCAACCCGTCCGCCACGACCTTCGAGCGGCCGCCGGTGCCACGGCGCGCGTTCACGACCTCGTACATCCCCTGCCGCACAAGCGCCAAATTCTCTGCGTTGATCTCCATCTGACCGTCGTCAAGCACCGGTTGCTCAACACCGTTGATCGCGCGCACCAAACGTGGCGAAATGGCTTTCCCGGTCGAAATGCGCGCCGTCATCACCGCCAGTTGCAGTGGCGAGGCAAGAACGAAGCCTTGTCCAATTCCCGCATTCAGACTGTCGCCGATAACCCATTCTGCCCCGCGTGCTTCCAGTTTCCATGCTTTCGTCGGAACCAGACCCTGCGCGACGGCCGACAGGGGCAAATCATGACGATGTCCAAGCCCCAGACGCCGGGCCATCGCGGCAATCTTTTCGATCCCGACCCGTTGGGCGATTTCGTAGTAATAGATATCGCAGCTTTCGCGCAGACTTTTCACCAGATCGACCTTGCCGTGACCGGCCCGCTTCCAACAGTGGAACCTGCGTGAATGCACCTCGACATGGCCGTTGCATTTGACAATTTCACCGGGTCTGATCACGCCTTCTTCCAGCGCAGCCAGCGCGGTAACCATCTTGAAGGTCGATCCGGGGGGATAGGTGCCTTGCGCTGTCTTGGCCGCCAGCGGGCGATAGGGGTCTTCCAACAGCGATTTGTAATCGGCGCTGGATATGCCACGCACAAACTTGTTCGGGTCGAAAGACGGGGCCGAGCCGATGGCTAGGATATCGCCTGTCTGCGTGTCCAGCACCACTGCGGCAGAGCTTTCACCCGCCATACGCGCCTGAACATAGGCCTGAAGGTCAGCATCGACCGTCAACTGGATGTTGTCGCCCGCCTTGCCTTCCTCGCGCCCCAGTTCGCGCATTTCGCGCCCGACGGCGTTGACCTCAACCTCGCGGGTGCCGGCTGATCCACGCAAATCAAGCTCCAGCTTGGCTTCGACACCGCTTTTGCCAATTTGAAAGCGCGGGATCTGCAACAGGGGGTCTGGGTCCTCCAGCCGGCCAAGGTCATAGTCCGATACCGGGCCAACATAGCCCACCACATGGGCAAAATCCGATGCGCGCGGATAGATGCGCGACAGCCCGACCTCGGGCGTGACGCCGGGCAGCACGGGGGCATTCACAGCGACCTCAGCCACATCGGCCCAATCGACACGATCGGCCACGGTCACCGGAACGAACGAACTGCGCCGGCTCATTTCGTCAAGGGCGCGGCGAATGTCGGCGTCGTCAATCCAAATGATCTTGCGCAGCGTGTTCAGCACCTTTTTCGGGTCGCCTGCGTCCTCGCGCACCATGACAATGCGGTAATTTTGTTCGTTGCCCGCAATCAATTTGCCATTGCGGTCATGGATCAGCCCACGCGCGGGCGGGATCAGCTGAAACTTGATCCGGTTTTCTTCGGCGAGCGTTCGGTATTCCTCGGTTTGGTCAACCTGCATGAACCGCATGCGCCCCACCAAAAGGGCGGCAAACGACACCTGCAAGGCCCCAAGAACCAAGCCCCGCCGGGTAATGACGCGCGCACTTTTCTCTGTATCAGCTGGCGATCGCTTCATGCGGCCCGCCTCGCAATCGGGTCATCCCCCGGCTGCAATTTGACAACGCCCAAGACATAGACCGACACGAATACAATCAGCGGATAAACCATTGCCGTTGACAAAAACTGCATAAGCGCCCGCCCAAATGGCACCTGATCCACGAAGAACACGACCAGCAACAGGCGTTGCGCCACCAACATCGCAAACATGGCGGCCACCACCATACCCCATTCCACCAGAAAAGGCTGCTCGCGCAGGCTGGTTTCACGACGGCGCAGAAACTCGACCCCTGCAACCACCATCAAGGACCAAACCCCCGGAACCCGTTGAAAAAGCATGTCCATGAGAAAGAATAGCACAGCCACCAACAGAACCGGCACGTAATCCGGGCGGCGCAGCACCCAGGCAAAGCAGATCGCCAACAAAAGGTCCGGGCCAGGCAAACGGCCCGGCGTCAGGTCAATCGGCAACAGGCGGGCAAACAAAATCGCCGCGGCAATGCCCACCAGCACAAGCCAAAAGAGCCATCGGATCAATGTCAGGCGATCTGTCATCGATCATCCCCATCCGTCAGCGGCTGGTCCCCGCCTTCGTTGTCCACACCGAACACCTGCTGGGGCATCGGCGGCAAAGCAGGTGTCGAGATGATCAGAGCGCCGTCATCTTCAACCTTTTCGCCCGGATGGCTGCGCAACACGCGCAGGAACTCCAGCCGTTCATAGTCGGCGGCCAGCCGGACCCGCAAACGGCGATCCGTTCCCATCGCGACATGACCAACCAAAAGCCCCGCCGGAAACACGCCCCCATCACCCGATGACACCACGCGGTCACCGGGGCGCACCTTCTCGGGCGCCTCCAGAAACTCGACCGGCGGCGCGGCCGAGTTATCGCCGACCAGCAATGCGGTCTGCCCCGAGGGTTGCACCATGATCGGAATGCGGCTGTTGCTGTCCGTCAGCAAGATGACGCGGCTGGTCTGCTGGCCAACGCCAGAAATGCGCCCGACCAGACCCAGACCATCGGTGGTCGCCCAGCCATCAACGATCCCGTCGCGCGCGCCAATGTTCAAAAGAACCGACTGGCGAAAGGGTGACCCGCTATCGGCCAGAACCACCCCAGTGACAAAAGACAGCTGCGCATCCAGTCGCACATTGTTCAGGTTCAGAAGCTGCGCGTTTTCCTGTTCCAACTGAAGCGCCGCTTCTTTCCACGCTTTCATCTG
Source organism: Aliiroseovarius sp. CAU 1755 (assembly GCF_054482655.1). NCBI lineage: Bacteria > Pseudomonadati > Pseudomonadota > Alphaproteobacteria > Rhodobacterales > Paracoccaceae > Aliiroseovarius > Aliiroseovarius sp. CAU 1755. The sequence continues at coordinate 734,918 of NZ_JBTLRH010000002.1, forward strand.
TTGCAATTCGCGACGCAGTTCCTGGTTCTGTTCATAGATCCGCTGGTAGGACTGAAAACCTTCGACCATTCCAACCAATCGGGTGACCGGGACAAGCGCCCAGTCGAAACTTGGCACCACGCGGTCTACCAGATTGGCGCGAAACCGTTCGACCCGAGGACTGTCGATGCGCCAGACCAGAAACATCAGGAATAGACTCGCCATCAGAAGGCCGACAAGAAGCCTGCGCATCGGGCGGGCGTAGATGTCGCTCTGATTGGTCTTCATTGCCAAAATGGCCTCCGGTTACCCCAGAAGGTTACCCCAGACGAGACCGGCCCCGCAACACGAGGGCGATCCTGTTTAGCTGTCGTAATCGATGACGTGGCGCAGTTGCTTTTCGAACTCCAGCGCTTTTCCGGTGCCCAATGCCACGCAGTTCAGGCTTTCATCCGCGACCGATATCGACAACCCTGTTTGCTCGCGCAGCGCCAGATCCAGCTCGCCAAGCAGCGCACCGCCACCGGTCAGCATCACGCCCCGGTCCACGATGTCAGCCGCCAAATCCGGCGGAGTTGCTTCCAACGCGGTCATGACCGCTTCGCAAATCTGTTGCACGGGTTCTGCCAATGCTTCGGCAACCTGTGCCTGACTGATCTCGGTTTCTTTGGGCACACCGTTCAAAAGGTCGCGCCCACGAATCTGTAGCGACGCGCCACGGCCGTCATCGGGCATACGTGCCGTGCCGATCGAGGTCTTGATCCGCTCGGCAGTGGTTTCGCCCACCAGAATGTTTTGCTGGCGGCGCAGATAATTGATGATCGCATCATCCATCCGGTCGCCGCCCACGCGCACAGATCGCGCATAGACGATGTCACCCAGCGACATCACGGCCACCTCGGTCGTGCCGCCGCCAATGTCGACAACCATGTTGCCGGTGGGGTCGGTGATCGGCATACCGGCACCAATCGCTGCTGCGATCGGCTCTGCCACCAGACCGGCGCGGCGTGCACCAGCGGACAAAACCGACTGGCGGATCGCGCGTTTTTCAACCGGGGTCGCGCCGTGGGGCACACAGACGATGATCTTGGGCTTCGAGAATGTCGTGCGCTTGTGAACCTTGCGGATGAAGTGCTTGATCATCTCTTCCGCGCTGTCGAAATCGGCAATGACGCCTTCGCGCATCGGTCGGATCGCTTCGATCGAGCCGGGGGTCCGGCCAAGCATCAGTTTGGCATCTTCGCCAACGGCCAGCACCTTCTTGACGCCATCCTTCACGTGATACGCAACCACCGAAGGCTCGTTCAGGACGATGCCTTTGCCTTTCACATAGACCAGCGTATTCGCTGTCCCAAGGTCAATTGCCATGTCCGACGAGAACAAGCTCGAAAACCCAACCATGAATGCTTACCCCGATTCGATACCCTTCGCGTCCGCGATTCCCTGTGGGCGCAGACCGCTGGATGTATAAGCGTCGGGGGGCGCAGGTGAAAGCCCTAATCCGAATTCACAGGCGGCATACCGCTTAAAAGCGGGCATTGTTTCCATGTCGAAAATTCTGTCCGGTGCCCTGTCAACCATAGGTCGGCCAACCCCAAAGCTCATCATCATTGATCAATGGATGCGCATGGCGGTGGCGCAATCTACAAGAATTGCACCTGTGGCGATGATCCTCAGACCGAAACCGAACAGCGCAACCACCTGAGCCGCGCACAAGCGTTGCTTGGGTGCAGTTGGACTGGGCGCGTTTCATGCGGGCAAGTAAAGCCCCGCCCGCATGGTCGTCAGTGGATCAAACCCCGGCAGGTTTGGTTTTTTCGCGCCGGACCAACAGGTTGTTCAGCGCGTTCACGTAGGCTTTGGCCGAGGCCACGACCGTGTCTGTATCGGACGATTGCCCCGTGACGATCTTGCCGTTCTCCTCCATCCGCACCGACACGGTGGCCTGTGCGTCTGTGCCTTCGGTCACAGCGTGCACCTGATACAGTTGCAGGCGCGCGTCATGCGGGAACAACATCTGGATCGCATTGAACGTTGCATCAACCGGGCCATCGCCGGTGGCGGTTTTCTGGTGATCGACACCGTCAATCTCCAACGTCAGGTCCGCGGATTGAGGCGCTTCGGTGCCGCAAATCACGCGCAGGAATTTCACCTGAATGCGGTCATTGGCGGCATCCGTTCCGTCTCGCATCAGGGCGATCAGGTCATCGTCGAACACCTCTTTCTTGCGGTCGGCCAGTTCCTTGAACCGCACGAACACGTCTTTCAACTGGTTGTCGCCCACATCAAAGCCCAGTTGGTTCAACCGGTCGCGCAACGCCGCCCGGCCCGAGTGCTTGCCCAGCACCAGGCTGGTTTCGGACAGGCCCACATCTTCGGGGCGCATAATCTCGAACGTCTCGGCATTTTTCAGCATGCCGTCTTGGTGGATGCCGCTTTCATGGGCGAACGCGTTTTTGCCAACGATGGCCTTGTTATACTGCACCGCAAAACCTGACACCTGCGCAACACGACGCGAGATGTTCATGATCTTGGTCGTATCGACACCCGTGTCCCACGGCATAATGTCATGACGGACTTTCAAGGCCATCACGACCTCTTCAAGCGCCGTGTTTCCTGCACGTTCGCCCAGCCCGTTGATGGTGCACTCGATCTGGCGCGCACCGGCTTCGACAGCCGCCAGTGAGTTCGCGGTCGCCATGCCCAGATCGTTATGGCAATGGGTGGCGAACGTGACCTCGTCCGCGCCCGGCACTTTTTCAATCAGCATGCGGATCAGATCGGCACTTTCGCGCGGGGCAGTATAGCCGACCGTATCGGGGATGTTGATCGTCGTGGCGCCCGCTTTGATCGCAATTTCGATCACCCGGCACAGATAGTCATGTTCAGTCCGTGTCGCGTCCATCGCCGACCACTGCACATCGTCCGTCAGATTGCGCGCATGGGTGACGGTTTCATGGATCAGATCCGCCATCGCGTCTTTGGTCAGGTTGGGGATTTCCCGGTGCAGGGGCGACGTGCCGATGAAGGTGTGGATACGTGGCTTGGCGGCATGGCGCACGGCTTCGGCGCAGCGGTCGATATCCTTGAAATTCGCACGGCTCAGCCCGCAAATCACCGATCGTTTCGACCGTTTCGCAATCTCGCTCACCGCTGCGAAATCGCCCTCGGACGCAATCGGGAAACCTGCTTCGATGATGTCGACACCCATGTCGTCCAGCATCTCGGCGATTTCCAGTTTCTCGTCATGGGTCATAGTCGCGCCGGGGCTTTGTTCGCCGTCACGCAGGGTGGTGTCGAATATCAACACATTGTCAGAGGTCTTGGTCATTGTTTTATCTTCTCAATATCAGTGTCTTAGCCAGTTGCCCCAAAGGACAGACCCGGTTCGGGTGCAATGTTCCAATTATGAGGCGGAGAATGTGGCGCGGTTTGCATATCCCCTGAGCGGTCGCGCCGAAACGGCACGCTCAGAGGCGGCTAAGAAGAAGCAGAAGGCTCAGGCCCAGCGCGGGGCGAGCGATGATATGTGTCTGCGTTTCCATGGTCGTGACTATAGGGCGGTTTGGCGTGAGATAAAGCCCCTATTTCCACCCTGACCGCAGAAAACGGGCGGTGGTCGTGCTTTTCTTCACAGGAAAATCAGTTTGTTACGGGGCAGAACGACCCGGTTCCCCTAGTTCGCCGCAGCACCGGCGCTGGCCGCAGCGGCCGCGGCGCCCGCGTCGCTTCCAACTTGCGGTGCTGGCGTCGTGGTGGCAGCACCTTCGATCACGCCATCCTCCCACATGCCATCTTCCTGGCTACCATCCGCGCGTGTCACCATGCCCTTGCCGTGCCGCTTGCCCTTCTCAAAGCCACCTTCATATCGGTCGCCATTAGCATAGACGGCAACGCCTTGCCCGTGGAACAGACCAGACACCCAATCGCCCTGATAGGTGAAGCCATCAGCGGTCTGAAGCTTGCCCTGACCTTCGCGCAGGCCGCCGACAAATTGGCCCTCATAGACCGAGCCATCTGCAAGCTTCGACATACCCTGACCATGCGGTTTGCCCGCCTGCCACGCGCCCACATAAGTTGACCCGTCGCGCGTGATCAGGCTGCCTTGCCCGTCATACAGCGCGTCCTTGAAACTGCCTTCGTAAACGGTGCCGTTTGCAAACCGCGCAACACCATTGCCGTCGATGACCCCGGCCTTCCATTCACCTTCGTAGCTGTTGCCGTCAGGGTATTGGATTGTGCCGGTGCCATCAGACAGACCGTTGCGAAATTGTCCTTGGTAGGTCGAGCCATCGGGATAGGTCACGGCGCCTTGTCCCTGAATGACACCTGCGACCCAGTTGCCTTCATACCGATAGCCATCCGCGCCTTCGAATACACCGGCACCATGGCGTTTGTCGTCTTCGAACGCGCCTTCATAGCGGTCACCGTTGGCATAGGTCACGACCCCTTTGCCCTGCCGTGTGCCGGCTTCGAAATTGCCGGTATAGACATCGCCATTGGCCTGTTTCAGAACGCCTTCGCCCTGCATTTGCCCCTTGGCCCATGTGCCATCGAACACCATGCCATCAGGTTGGGTCAGGATGCCCTGCCCGTCACGTTCGCCGCCACGCATTTCACCGTCATAGACAGACCCATCGGCATAGGTGGATGTGCCGCGCCCCTCTTTGACGCCAGCGACCCAGTCACCCTCATAGATATAGCCAGAGGGGCTCTGAAGCCGTCCTTGGCCGTGATGCAGCGCGTTACGAAATCCGCCTTCGTATTTGATGCCGTTGGCGTAGATCGCAAGCCCCGAGCCGTTGATCTTGCCATCCACCCAATCGCCTTCAAAGGTCGATCCGTCCGCAAAGGTGATCTTGCCAAACCCCTCGGGTTTGCCCTTGGCAAAACTGCCTTCATAGACTGACCCATTGGGGAAACGCGCCACGCCCTGCCCCAGGATCTGACCTTCAAAGAATTCGCCCGTGTATTCATACCCGGTTGGCAGCCGCAATGTTCCCATGCCGTGCTGCACACCACCTTTGAACGTGCCTTCGTAGACCGCGCCATCCTCGTATTGCTTGGTTTCGACCTGCGCCAAGGCTGGACCCGCGCCGGCAAACAAAACTGTTGTGACACCAAAAAAACTTGCGCGAAGGGGATGCATATCCAACCTCTTTCCCAAAAAAACCTACTGTGCGCGACAACACCGCACCAACCCGGTCCAAGCCTATGCGAGCCCCCGTCCCGAAACAACGGTTTTCACGAAGGGGCTCTTTATCCCGCACGCAAACCTGCTACATCTGGGCCAAGGATGACCCCGGCGCTGGTGGCCGGGCGCAAAGGATACGCGCGATGAGTAACAATTTCCGCCTGACGCTGGCGCAGCTTAACCCGACTGTGGGCGCGATTTCCGCCAATGCCGACAAGGCGCGGGACGTTTGGGCGCAGGCCAAGGCAGCCGGCAGCGACATGCTGGCCCTGCCCGAGGCGTTTATCACCGGCTATCAGACCCAAGACCTTGTGATGCGTCCGCAATTTTTCCGCGACGCGATGGCGGTGGTGGAACAACTCGCCGCCGACTGCGCTGATGGTCCCGCCATTGGAATCGGCGGGCCATTTCACGACGGCAAGGATTTGTTCAACGCCTATTTCATCTTGAAAGGCGGCAAGGTCGCGGCGCGTGTTCTGAAGCAACGCCTGCCCAACTTCACCGTCTTTGATGAGGAGCGCCAGTTCACCTCGGCCGACCCGCAAGGTCCGGTTGCGCTGGGCCCGATTCGTATCGGTATCCCGATTTGCGAAGACGCGTGGCATAGCGAGGACGTGTGCGAAACGCTGGCCGAAAGCGGGGCGGAGTTTCTGTTGATCCCCAACGGCTCGCCCTACTACCGGCGCAAGTTCGATGTGCGCGTAAACCACATGGTGGCGCGCGTGGTCGAAACCGGCTTGCCGCTGGTCTATCTGAACATGGTGGGCGGGCAGGATGATCAGGTCTTTGACGGCGGCACCTTTGCCCTGAACCCCGGCGGAGAGCTTGCCTTCCGCATGTCGACCTTCGACGAAGAAATCCGGCACGTCGACCTGAACCGGACAGATGACGGATGGCGCATCACCCCCGGCCCCATTGCTGTGCATGGGGATGAGTGGGAACAGGACTATCGCGCGATGGTCGAAAGCCTGCGTGATTATATGGGCAAGACCGGGTTCAAACAGGTGCTTCTGGGTCTGTCCGGCGGGATCGACAGCGCGATTGTGGCCACCATCGCCGCAGACGCGCTTGGGCCGGAGAATGTGCGCTGCGTGATGCTGCCATCGGAATACACTTCGCAAAGCTCGCTGGATGACGCCAAGGACATCGCCCAGCGCCTTGGCTGCACCTATGATTTCGTGCCGATCAAGGAAGGGCGCGACGCAATCACCAACACGCTGGCGCCACTATTTGAAGGCACCGAACCGGACGTGACCGAGGAAAACATCCAGTCCCGCCTGCGCGGCCTGCTGCTGATGGCGCTGTCCAACAAGACCGGCGCGATGCTGCTGACCACAGGAAACAAATCCGAGGTCGCGGTGGGCTATGCCACGATCTATGGTGATATGTCGGGGGGCTATAACCCGATCAAAGACCTATATAAAACCCGCGTGTTTGAACAATGCCGCTGGCGCAACGCCAACCACCGCGACTGGATGGAAGGCCCCGAGGGCGAGGTGATCCCGGTATCGATTATCGACAAACCCCCCTCGGCTGAACTGCGCCCCGATCAGAAAGACGAAGACAGCCTGCCACCCTATGAGGTGCTGGATGCGATCCTCGAGGGGTTGATCGATGACGAAAAATCCGTGGCCGAACTGGTGGCCGAAGGGTTTGACCGCGCGACCGTCAAGAAGGTCGAGCACCTGATCTTCATCTCGGAATACAAACGCTTCCAATCCGCGCCGGGCACCCGCCTGACCATGCGCAGTTTCTGGTTGGACCGCCGCTATCCGATCGTGAATCGCTGGCGGGACGAAAGCTGATCGCCCTGCCGCGAGCGCCTCAGCCCATCAAAAGCTGATAGCTGTGCGGGACATAGTGGAACCCGCCGTCACGTTCCTCGACATAGCCCAGCGCAGGGAAAGGCATGTGATAGCCGATGAAGGGCATCTTTTCGGCTGCCAGCATTCCCAACAGCGTTTTGCGGGTTGCAGCCGCCGCTGCCTTGTCACGGTCGAATTTCACCTCCCAATCCGGGTAGGCCAGCGACCAGACATAATGGTTGGCGAAATCAGCGGCGATCAACAGGGATTGCCCGTCGCTGTCTAACCGGAACGCCATGTGGCCGGGCGTGTGGCCGAATGCCTCGACCGCTTCAATCCCCGACACCACGCTGTCACCACCGTTGATCATCGTGGTCTGTTCGGCCAGTGGCGCGACCTTGGCGTCGAACCCGTCATTGCCCGCGGCAGCCCAGTGATCAAACTCGACAGCGCCGGTGACATAGCGTGCGTTGGGGAAGGTGACGCCCGCATCACCCGCCAATCCGCCGATGTGGTCCCCGTGCATGTGGGTCAGCACGACGATATCCACCTGATCGGGGGTATAGCCCGCAGCCGCCATAGCCCCAGTGATACCCGCCGCACTCAGGCCGGTGTCAAACAGCACAAGCTCTGACCCCGTGTTGACCAGCGTCGGTGTGAAAAAGAACTGCGCAGCGGTTGTGGGGATGTGTGCGGCGTCGGAGACTGCCGCAAATTCATCTGCGCTGACATTCATGCCGAAAATGCTCTGCGGCTCTTCCACCGTGCGGTTGCCAGCCAGCAGGGTTGTCACCTCGAACCCGCCCAGTTTCACGGTCTGTGCGGCCGTTTTGGCAAGGCCCATTTGCGGTGCCATGGCATTTGCAGAACCGGCCACCAATCCGGCGAAGGGTGTCGCGGCACCCGCCACCAACAGGTGACGACGCGACAGAGTAGGCGTGGCAAAACGTTTCATGTGAGACCTCCCAAAACGATCAATTTCGTTGAAACAACAGCGTGCAGTATACTCGGATTCTATCATTGAGGGATTCACACAATTGTGACGGGTCCAGCGCAAGAGGGGCACGCCGATGGCGACGGGCAACAAGGCAAACAAAACCCAAGCGACGACGCAAGACGTCGCCCGCTTCATCGAAACGGTCGACCCCTTGTCAAAACGCGAAGACGCCCGCGTGCTGGACCAGATTTTTCGCGACGTGACCGGCTTTCACCCTGCCATGTGGGGGCCAACGATCATCGGTTATGGCCGCTATCACTACCGCTATGACAGCGGGCGCGAGGGCGACTTTCTGGCCACCGGATTTTCCCCACGCAAGGCCCGCCATTCGATCTATATCATGCCGGGATATGCGGATTTCGGGGATATTCTGGCCCGACTTGGCAAGCACAAGATGGGCAAATCCTGCCTTTACGTGAACAAGCTGGCCGATATCGACCTGGACGTGCTGGCCGAGCTTATCCGCGCGGGACTGCGCGATCTGGAACAGAAATGGCCGGTCGAGGCGACCTGATCATTCCCACCAGCGATCAATCGCAGCGATATCATCATCCGACCACCCGAAATGATGGGCGAATTCGTGCACGATGATATGCGCCACCAATTCAGCCAGCGAAACATCACCCCGCGACGCCCATTCATCGAGGATTGGCCTGCGGAACAGAAAGACCGTATCTGGCGCGGTTGGCTGATCGGTCACCGATTTTTGCGTCAGCGGAATGCCTTCGTAAACCGCGGTCAGCTCGAATGGGTCGACAATCTCCATCTCCGCCAGCAGCCCGGCGCTCGGCATATTCTCGACACGTATCCCGACTTCCAGCGCCTTTTCAACGAACGCAGGCGGCAAGCGCATTCGGGCGTCATAAGCGAGCGCTTCGATATCAGCGATGGAGGGGGCGTATTTACGGGTCATACCGGATTATATGGACAAAAGCGGGCCAGTATGAAAGAGGGACGAGCCAAGGAGACACACCATGACCACCACCCGTTTTGCCCCCTCGCCCACCGGCTACATCCATGTTGGCAACCTGCGCACCGCGCTGTTCAACTATCTGATCGCTGCCAAATCGGGCGGGCAGTTCATCCTGCGCCTTGATGATACCGATCCTGAACGGTCCAAGCAGGAATACGCGGATGCCATCAAGGAAGATCTGGAATGGTTGGGCCTGACATGGGACCGGGTTGAAAAGCAGTCCGACCGGCTGGACCGCTATGAGGAAGCCGCCCAGAAGTTGCGAGATATGGGCCGGTTTTACGAGTGTTTCGAGACACCTACCGAGCTGGACCTGAAGCGCAAGAAGCAGCTGAACATGGGCAAACCGCCGGTCTATGACCGCTCAGCGCTGGCGCTGTCAGACGACGAGAAGTCCAAGCTGCGCGAAGAACGCGGGCAAGGCCACTGGCGGTTCAAGCTGGATCACGAGCGGATCAACTGGACCGATGGCATTCTGGGCGACATCTCGATTGATGCGGCGTCCGTGTCTGACCCGGTGTTGATCCGGGGCGATGGGCAGTTCCTTTACACGCTGGCTTCGGTCTGTGACGACATCGACTTCGGGATTACGGACGTTGTGCGCGGGTCGGACCACGTGACCAACACCGCGACGCAAATCCAAATAATTGAGGCGTTGGGCGGCAAGGTCCCGACCTTCACCCACCACTCGCTTCTGACCGGCCCGCAAGGCGAGGCGCTGTCCAAGCGTCTAGGCACGCTGGCGATCCGCGACTTGCGCGAACGCGGTGTGCAGCCGATGGCGCTGCTCAGCCTGCTGGCACGGCTGGGATCTTCGCAACCGGTCGAGCTTCGCAGCTCGTTGGAAGAAATCGTTGACGGTTTCGATCTGGAGACCTTTGGCTCTGCCCCCACCAAATTCGACGTCGAAGACCTGTTTCCGCTGACCGCTCGTTACCTGTCGCATCTGCCGGTCGAGGCGGTCGCAGATACGTTGGACGACCTTGGCGTCCCCGCCGACAAGGCCAACGCCTTCTGGACCGTCGCGCGTGAAAACATCACGACGCTGAGCGATCTTGAAGCATGGTGGACCCTGTGTCGCGACGGCGCTGACCCGGTGATCGAAGAAGAAGACCGCGAGTTCGTCGCAACCGCGATGGGGCTTCTGCCCGATGGACCGTACGACGCCGACAGCTGGTCAAAATGGACCGCCGCCGTGAAAGAAGCCACGGGCCGCAAAGGGCGCGGGTTGTTCATGCCGCTGCGTAAGGCCGTCACCGGGATGAGCCACGGGCCGGACATGTCGGCCCTTCTGCCGCTTTTGCAAGTGATCCGCGCGAAGGGCTGACACCGCAGCCGCAGTGTCAATACCGGTTACGGACTTACCGTCTTACCCGCACCGATAGCCGCGACAGGCCTTCGTCTACAATCGCGCGCTCCTCAGTGCTCAGCGTTTGTGCGCGCGGATAGATCGGCGCAGCCCGGTCGTCCAAAATGGGAGCGTGCCAACCTTCTGTCGTCTCGAAGAAGTGGGTCACGCCATCTGTGCCGAACTCGGCCAGATAACCCTGAACCACGACATCAATGTAGCTGAGCAGCACCGGGTTGCGATCGGTGGGCGCGTGGTGGTCCCCGTCGGCAATCGCATAAAGGACGACCTCCAGATCTCCGGCCGCATAGCTGATTTCCGGCCCCAACGGCACACGCGCATAAGCCCGTTCGCGCGCGTCCAGTGCGGACCAATTGCCATCAGGCACAGCTGCGATCAGGCCTTCTATGTAATCGTCACGCGCCGGGACCGCCGTCAAATAGCACACATCGCGCAAGGGCGAACGACGCCACGCCCGCCGCCATCCCGTCACACGCGCCGGCTGGCGCCCATCGTAGTCATGTGTGCGTCGGTTGACCAACGATCCGTAGCCGAAAAAGCAGCGATCCTTCATCCGGACAGATTGCATGTGCATGCATTTGTAGACAAGACTTGTCGAACGCCATCAAGGCGGCTATTTTCGCGCCATCGCATCGGGAGAATCTGGCGGAGGCCAGTGCCGAAGGAGCAACCGCCCCGGTAAACTCTCAGGCTCATGGACCGATGCAATGCGAGAACTCTGGAGAGAGGCACTTACGTGCCCGCCGAAGGGATAACGATCTCAGGCGACGAGGACAGAGGGGGCATCGATGAGCGCGATAGCGCTCGAACGATGCCGGGCGCATGGCTTCCATGGCTTTCCGGCGACAGATGGGAGAGACGACCATGGGTGCGCCCCTGCAAGACTTGAAACGGACCGGACTATATGACCTGCACGTGGACCTTGGCGCCAAGATGGTGCCGTTTGCCGGCTATGAAATGCCCGTGCAATACCCGCTGGGCGTGCTGAAGGAACACCTGCACACACGCAATGCCGCCGGTCTGTTCGATGTCAGCCATATGGGTCAGGTGATCTTGCGCGGCGCGACGCCAGCCCTGTCACTGGAACGGATTGTGCCCCAATCGATCGCAGGTCTTGCCGAAGGGCGCCAGCGCTATGCGTTCTTCACAAATGACGCGGGCGGCATTTTGGATGACCTGATGGTTGCCAACCGCGGCGACCACCTCTTCTTGGTCGTAAACGCCGCCTGCAAGGACGCCGATATCGCCCACATGCGCGCCCATCTAACAGATTGCGAAATAGAGGTGATTGAGGATCGGGCACTTCTGGCCCTTCAAGGCCCTGCTGCCGAAGCCGCTTTGTCCTCGCTTGTGCCATCTGCGGGCGCGATGAAATTCATGGACATCGCCGTTACTGACAGTGACTTTGGAGAGCTTTGGATCTCTCGATCGGGCTATACGGGCGAGGACGGATATGAAATTTCAGTGCCAAATGCCCACGCCCAGGCGTTTGCCCGCGCCCTGCTGGCAATAGATACAGTCGAACCCATCGGTCTTGGCGCACGCGACAGCCTGCGCCTTGAGGCCGGGCTTTGCCTGTATGGCAACGATATCGACACCACAACCACGCCGGTCGAAGCCGCACTTGAATGGGCGCTGCAACAGCCCCGCAAGTCAGGTGGTGATCGCGAAGGCGGCTTTCCCGGTGCAGAGCGCATTCTGGCAGAATTTGAAAATGGTGCGTCCCGCCGGCGCGTTGGCTTGCTGCCAGAAGGTCGCGCACCGATGCGCGCCGGAACTGAACTCTATGCCTCGGAAGAAGCAGAGAGCCCGATCGGGCAAGTCACGTCCGGCGCATTCGGGCCGTCTATCGAACGCCCGATGTCCATGGGCTATGTCGCCATAGACCACGCCGCCACGGGCACGAAAATCTTTGGTGACGTGCGCGGAAAACGCCAACCCGTCACGGTCGCGGACATGCCGTTCCGCCCCGCCACCTATAAACGATGACCCTTACTTTCCAGCAGGAGACACCCAATGAAATACACTGAAGAACACGAATGGCTTCGCGAAGAAGATGGCACCTATCTGGTCGGCATTACCGCACACGCAGCAGAACAGCTTGGGGATGTGGTGTTCGTCGAGCTTCCCGAAGTGGGTGACACCGTGTCGAAGGATGACGAGATCGTCGTGATCGAAAGCGTCAAGGCCGCATCCGACATCCTGAGCCCGCTGGACGGCGAAATCGTGGAAGTAAATAGCGCCATCGAAGACGAACCCGGTAAAGTAAATGATGACCCCGAGGGCGACGCCTGGTTCTTCAAAATCAAGCCTTCGGACACCAGCCCGCTGGACGACTATATGGACGAAGCAGCTTACAAGACATTCATCGGCTAAGCCCTCGTCACCACCGCAAGCCTGCGCTGACCATTGCAATGGGGGGCCTTTGGGTCCCTACGCGCCACAATCGCTCGGAGATACGTCATGCCTTTCACGCCAACGGGTTACAAACCCTATGACTTCGCCAACCGCCGTCATATCGGCCCTTCGCCCGTGGAAATGGATGAAATGTTCAAGACTGTCGGTGTCAGCTCGCTGGACGAGTTGATCGACCAGACAGTGCCCAAAAGCATCCGCCAGGCAGACGCGCTGGATTGGGGCCCTGCCCTGTCCGAACGTGAAGCGCTGCACAAGATGCGTTACACCGCCGACAAGAACGTCGTGATGCGGTCGCTTCTGGGGCAAGGGTATCATGGCACGGTCACCCCCCCTGCAATCCAGCGCAACATTTTGGAAAACCCGGCGTGGTATACGGCCTACACGCCTTATCAGCCCGAGATTTCGCAAGGCCGGCTTGAAGCGCTTTTGAACTATCAGACAATGATCTCGGACTTGACCGGGCTCGAGATTGCCAACGCCTCGCTGTTGGATGAAGCCACCGCCTGCGCCGAAGCAATGACCATGGGCCAGCGCATTGCCAAGTCGAAATCGAACAAGTTCTTTGTCGATCTCAACTGTCACCCGCAAAACATCGCGGTGATGAAAACACGCGCAGCGCCGTTGGATATCGAGATTGTCATCGGTGACCCGGAAACCGATCTGGTCGCCGACGATGTCTTTGGCGCGATCTTCCAATACCCCGGAACCTTTGGCCGCGTCAGTGACTTCACCGACCAGATCGCCGCACTGCATGCCGCCAAGGCCATCGGCGTCGTTTCGGCGGACCCGCTGGCGCTGACCGTGCTGAAAGAGCCAGGCGCAATGGGCGCGGACATCGCCGTCGGCTCGTCACAGCGTTTCGGCGTGCCTTTGGGCTTTGGCGGCCCTCACGCTGCCTATATGGCGACGGCGGAAAAGCACAAGCGCGCGATGCCGGGCCGGCTTGTCGGCGTGTCTGTCGATGCGCGTGGCAACCAGGCTTACCGTCTGTCGCTGCAAACGCGTGAACAGCATATCCGGCGCGAAAAGGCGACCTCGAACGTCTGCACGGCACAGGCGCTTTTGGCTGTTATGGCCAGCTTTTATGCCGTGTTCCACGGCCCCGAGGGTTTGAAAGCGATTGCGCAGGACGTGCACCTCAAGACCGTTCGGCTGGCCAAGGGGTTAGAGCAGGCTGGCTTTACCATCACATCGAAGCACTTCTTTGACACGATCACCGTGCATGTTGGCGCGTTGCAGAACACCGTTCTGAAATCGGCCCGCGAAGAAGGCATCAACCTGCGCCCGGTTGAAACCGAATATGTCGGCATCACGCTGGACGAAGCCACCCGCCCGGCGGTGATCGAAGGCGTCTGGCGTGCCTTCGGCATCACCCGCAGCTATGATGACAGCGACAACGAATATCGCCTGCCCGATGCCAGCCTGCGAACCTCGGATTACCTGACCCATCCCGTGTTTCACATGAACCGCGCCGAAACCGAGATGATGCGCTATATGCGTCGTCTGGCGGACCGCGACCTTGCGCTGGACCGCGCCATGATCCCGTTGGGGTCGTGCACGATGAAGCTGAACGCTGCCGCCGAGATGATGCCGGTCAGTTGGCGCGAGTTTGCCTACATCCACCCAATGGCCCCGCAAGAACAGGTCGGCGGCTATATCGAACTGATCGACGATCTGAAGCAAAAGCTCTGCCTGATCACAGGTTATGACGACATGTCGATGCAGCCCAACTCGGGCGCGCAGGGCGAATATGCGGGGCTCTTGACCATCCAAGCCTATCACCGCGCGCAAGGTCAGGGCGAGCGAAACGTCTGCCTGATCCCGATTTCTGCGCACGGCACCAACCCGGCATCCGCTCATATGGTGGGGCTGGATGTGGTTGTGGTGAAATCAGCGGAGAATGGCGACATTGATCTGGACGATTTCCGCGCCAAGGCCGAAGCCGCGGGCGACAAGCTGGCGGCATGCATGATCACCTACCCATCGACCCACGGCGTGTTCGAAGAAACCGTGCGCGAGGTTTGCCAGATCACCCATGATCACGGCGGACAGGTTTATATCGACGGCGCGAACCTGAACGCGATGGTCGGTCTGTCGAAACTGGGCGAGATTGGGGGGGATGTCAGCCACCTGAACCTGCACAAGACCTTTGCCATCCCACATGGCGGCGGTGGCCCCGGCATGGGGCCGATTGGCGTCAAAGCCCACCTTGCCCCGCACCTGCCCGGCAACGGGCTGATCGGGGAAGAGGGCGCGGTGTCCGCAGCGCCCTTCGGATCGGGCTCGATCCTGCCGATCAGCTGGGCTTACGTGCTGATGATGGGGGGTGACGGGCTAACACAGGCGACCAAGGTCGCGATCCTGAACGGCAACTACATCGCCACCCGCCTGAAAGGCGCGTTCGACGTGCTGTTCACCGGTCACAATGGCCGCGTGGCGCACGAGTGCATCATCGACACACGTCCCTTTGCCGACAGTGCCGGAGTGACTGTTGATGACATCGCAAAACGTTTGATCGACAACGGCTTCCACGCACCCACGATGAGCTGGCCCGTGGCTGGCACGTTGATGATCGAACCGACCGAGTCGGAAACCAAGGCCGAGCTTGACCGTTTCTGCGATGCCATGCTCGCCATCCGCGAAGAAATTCGCGAAATTGAAGAGGGCAAGATCGACCCGGAAAACAACCCGCTGAAACACGCACCACATACATATGTGGACCTCGTGGGCGACTGGGACCGGCCTTATTCACGCGAACAAGGGTGCTTTCCGCCGGGCAGTTTCCGGGTGGACAAATACTGGTCGCCCGTCAACCGCGTGGACAATGCCTATGGTGACAGGCACCTGATCTGCACCTGCCCACCACTGACGGATTATGCAGACGAAAGCTGAGCAGTCAGTCAGACAGCCAAAAGAACGGGCGGTGGAGTAATCCATCGCCCTTTTTGTCTTTCCCGCACGGGCCACCGGCCCGGGCAGCGCCCACCCGGGGTCAGGCGCTGCCCTGATGTGGTGTGATGCAGCTTACCCCTTCGAGCGTTCCAACATCCCAAACAAGTCACGCGGATCATCCGGGTCGGCCAGCATATCAAGCTGGGTGAAGAACGTGGTGCCGACAATCGCTTTCGAGATATAACGCAAGGCCGAGAAATCCTCGATCGCGAACCCCACACTGTCAAACAGCGTAATCTCTTTGTCGCTTCGCCGCCCTGCGGTCTGCCCGGTGATCACCTGCCAAAGCTCGGTGATCTCGTGGTCTTTGTCCAACTGCTGAATCTCACCTTCAACCCAGGTCTGTTCCGGGTATTCCACGAAGATGCTTGACCGCAGAAGGATATCGCGGTGCAGTTCGGTCTTGCCGGGGCAGTCCCCGCCAATCGCATTGATGTGCACCCCTTCGCCGATCATGTTGTCGGTCAGGATCGTCGCACATTGCTTATCGGCGGTGCAGGTGGTGATGATCTGCGCGCCTTCCATGCTTTCCTCGCCCGTCTTGCACGGCACGACGGTCAGCCCCTGCCCCTGCAAATTACGCGCGCATTTCGCGGTGGCGGCGGGGTCGATGTCATACAGCCGCACGGTGTCGATGCCACAGATCGCCTTGAACGCCAGACACTGAAACTCGGATTGCGCGCCGTTTCCAATCATAGCCATCGTGGTCGCGCCCTTCGGCGCCAGATGTTTCGCAGCCATCGCCGACGTCGCCGCTGTGCGCAGCGCCGTCAGCACCGTCATTTCGCTCAGCAGCTTGGGATAGCCGCTGTTCACATCGGCCAGAAGACCAAAGGCAGTGACGGTTTGCAGCCCTTCCTTGGTGTTCTTCGGGTGGCCGTTGACGTATTTGAACCCATACATTTCACCGTCCGAGGTCGGCATAAGCTCGATCACACCCACCTCCGAATGGCTGGCCACGCGCGGGGTTTTGTCAAACAACTCCCAGCGTTTGAAATCAGCTTCGATCTCGGCTGCAAGTTCGATCAGAACCTTTTCGATCCCGATATGATGGACAAGTCCCATCATGTGTTCGACCGACACAAAGGGCACATAAGCAAGTTCAGAGGGCAGAGGCGGCATGGGGCGTCCTTTCGACGATCAGTAACTTTGCGTGCGGCGGTCCAGAACGCGACGGCCAAACAGGCTTGCGGTCAGGTCCACCATCAACCGGGCGGTGCGGCCGCGGTCATCAAGAAACGGGTTCAGCTCGACCAGATCGAGCGATGAGACAAGGCCGCTGTCATACAACATCTCCATGATGTGATGGGCCTCGCGGAAGGTCGCACCACCGGGAACCGTGGTGCCGACGGCAGGGGCGATGGCGGGCTCGATGAAGTCCACGTCCAGGCTGACATGCAATAGCCCGTTGGATTGCGCCACCTGATCCAGAAACGGCAGCAGCAGCTTCGCCAATCCTTGTTCATCAATCGTGCGCATGTCATAGGCATGTGCGCCCGAGGCTTGCAGCAAGTCCCGCTCCATCCCGTCAACGGACCGCAACCCGATCAGGCAAAGGTTATCCGGATCAAGGCGCGCGGGCAGTGGTTTGCCCAGCATGTCGGGAAACCCGTCCAGACCACAGGCAAAAGCGACCGGCATCCCGTGGATGTTGCCACTGGGCGAGGATGCGGGGATATTGAAATCGGAATGCGCATCCAACCACAGCACAAATTGCGGACGCCCCATTTCAGCAGCTGCTGCCACATGCCCGGTTACGGTGCCCAGCGACAAAGCGTGGTCGCCGCCAAGATAGATCGGCAGCACATCCTGTCTCGCCAGATCATAGGCGTGGCGGTGCAAGCTGCGCGCCCAGCCTGCGACCTCGGGCAGGAATTTCAGGTGGTCGTGTTCGGTTTCGATCGCCTCGACCGGATCGCGCTGTGCGTCGCCAAGATCAACGACCTCGTGCCCAAGCGATGACAATTCCTCGGCCAAACCCGCGGTGCGGTAAGCAGCTGGCCCCATGATGCAGCCACGACGGCCTGCGCCTTCTTCCATTGGTGCGCCAAGTAGGTGGATATTCTTCATGCGGCTTCTCCTTGAATTTGCACAACGGGGCGCGGGCTTAGGTGAATACCCGCCAGCGTACACCGAACCGAGCCGCCTGCCATCTCGATCGTCGGGATGTTGAGCGCAAGAAGCGGCACATGCGCTTCGATGCGGGCGCGTTGCCCGGCGTCCAAGGCGGATAGCGCCCGTGACGACATGGCCAGCAACCGCCCGTTTTTGCCCTGCAACTCGATGGCATTGCCTGCGAATTCAGCGATCTGGGCCTGCGTCAGCGTGATGACATCCCGCCCACCGCTGGCCAGACGATCACACACTTCCGCGCGCCGTCCAGCCCCGGCAATGGTGTCCAATCCGATCAATGCAATATCGGTCCCGATGCACATCAGGACATTGGTGTGATAAATCGGTGTCCCCTTGGCGTCATGTGCATCAAACACAACCGGTTCATAGTTGAAATGCGTGCAAAACCGTTCCAGCATGACCTCGCTGGTGCGCTTTGAACGCGCGGCATAGGCCACCCTTTCAACGTGATCCAGCACCATCGCGCCCGTGCCTTCCAAAAACAGGTTATCCTGCTCAAGCCCCGAGTAATCGATGACATCCTGCACGCGATAGCGTTGTTTCAGCAGTTCAAGAACATCTTGGCGGCGTTCTGTCCGGCGGTTCTTTGAATACATCGGGTAGACGGCAACATGACCACCGGGATGCGTCGAAAACCAGTTGTTCGGAAAGACACTGTCCGGCCGGTCGGCTTGCGTGTCTTCAAACAGATGAACCTCGACACCGGCCGCACGCAGAACCTCAACCGCGGTCGAGGCCTCATCATGTGCGCGCTGCGCCAGCGTTGACAGATCAGCATACGAAGCTTGCGTTTGAAACCCGTTATCACGTGCCGTTTCCGCGTTGGGTTGAAAGTTGTGCGGACGGATCATGATCACGGCGCCAGGCGCCTGAAGCGAGGGTTTTTGCATGGCTCAACTCTGATTCAATAAGGCTGACATACAAAATAGCGAAGTAGAATTTCATATTAGAATACTATTTTTGCGCTATAGGTGATCATTTTTTTGCATTTCTGCTAAGTATCATTTATCTTTTCGACATGCATATATTCGACACCCTTGACCACAAGCTCATCGCGCTTCTGCGCGAAGACGGGCGTGCGCCGATCTCGAAGCTGGCCACCATACTGGATGTCTCGCGCGCGACGGTCCAGGCTCGGCTTGATCGGTTGCTGGACAGTGGCGCCGTTCTGGGATTCACCATTCGCGCCCGTGAAGACCACGGACCCGACGGGGTTCAAGCGATCATGATGATCGAGGTTTCAGGCCGCTCGACGACTGCCGTGATCAAGCGCCTGCGTGGTCTGCCAGAGTTGCGCAGTTTGCATTCGACCAACGGTAAATGGGATCTTATCGCGCAGCTTTCCGCAGCCAACCTGTCCGATTTCGACCGTGTATTGCGCGAAGTGCGCATTGTCGACGGGATCACCAACAGCGAGACGAGCATTTTGCTCAGCACCATCTAGTCCCTTGACGGAACGTGCACCCGACATCATATGCGGTGAAGTGAATATTTATCGGAGAACTCATCATGGCCACGAGTGCAAAAATGACCTGTCTGGATTGCAGCACGGTAAACCGTGTGCCCGTGGACAAGCTGACTGCAGGCCCAAAATGCGGAACCTGTGGCGCGAAGCTGAGTGATGGGAAAGTGCGCGAACTTGACCCGTTGACGCTTGATAAGGCGGCAAAAAACGACAACACCCCCTTGCTGGTCGATTTCTGGGCCCCGTGGTGTGGGCCGTGCCGCATGATGGCGCCAGCCTTCGCGCAAGCCGCGCAAGCGATGGCTGGCAAAGCCCGGTTTGCCAAGATCAACACCGAAGATCACCCCAAAGTCTCGACCAAAAACAACATTCGCGGCATTCCTGCGTTGATCCTGTATCAAAACGGGAAAGAGATCGCGCGCCATGCAGGTGCAATCCCTGCAAATGCAATCGAAGCCTTCGTGCGCAAGAACGCAAAGCTTTGATTTGATAAGGCGAACCGAACAAGCACCGGGCCAGATAGATCGTTAAAGGGGCCTTAGCTCAGTCGGTAGAGCGCGTCGTTCGCAACGACGAGGTCAGGGGTTCGACTCCCCTAGGCTCCACCAGTCACATCAGCGCGCCCGGGTTGATCAGCGATCACCGGGGCCTGTCAGGCTCGTCCAGAAACGCCCAGCTGTCCGCGCCGTCGAAATGGCGAACAGGCAACGCATCGACCACCGCCGGCGAGGTCATGCGCATATTCAAAGCAAACCGGTCCTGATCCGCTGCTTTGCCGGGCGCCCAATGGGTAACGCACCCACAGGTCTTGCAGCCGTGGAAGTCAATCATATGATCCCCCCAGCTATAGGTTGTCAGGTTGTCCAACCCGGAT
The DNA here is from genome assembly GCF_054482655.1 of Aliiroseovarius sp. CAU 1755. Classification (NCBI taxonomy): domain Bacteria; kingdom Pseudomonadati; phylum Pseudomonadota; class Alphaproteobacteria; order Rhodobacterales; family Paracoccaceae; genus Aliiroseovarius; species Aliiroseovarius sp. CAU 1755. The sequence goes on from NZ_JBTLRH010000002.1 coordinate 755,077, forward strand.
AGGATCGCGCCTTCATTCGGCGGGCAATGCGCCCAAAGCGCACCGTAACGCCGACAGATCGAACAATTGCACGACACCACGAATTGTGGCGCACTGATTTCGAATGTGACGGCACCGCAGTGACATGCGCCTTTATGTATCTCGGACATCTCGCCCTCTGACTTGCGTTCATGTCAAAGTTGCAGAAACAAGCCCAAAAAGCGAGGCTGAAGCCCCAAAAACAGCAAACCGGTCCTCTGTAGGAGCCAGTTTGCTGTCTTCAACAAGGTGCTTACCCGTCTTTGCGGATCGTCTCGTTCTTGGGGTCATAGGGGCTGTCGACGGTGATTTCGGCGTCCCAAAGTTTGTTCTGCATCTTGACCTTCAGCTTGGTCCCGGGCTTGGCCAGTTCCGGCGTCACATAGCCCATGCCAATCGACTTCCCGAACGCCACCGAATATCCGCCCGAAGTCAGGCGACCCACCTTGGTGTCGCCATCATACAGCGCCTCGCGGCCCCACGGGTCGGCATCGTCCGGCCCGTCGATCAAGAGCGTGACGCATTTCGAGCGGATGCCCTTGGCAACCATCTCATCCTTGCCGTGGAAGTCTTTCTCAAGGTCGATGAAGCGCGGCAGGTCAGCCTCTTGCGGGGTCGCGTCGCGGCCAAGTTCGGTGCCAAACGCGCGATAGGATTTTTCCTGCCGCAGCCAGTTTTGCGCGCGCGCGCCGACCAGCTTCATGCCGTGCTTTTCACCCGCCGACATCAACAGATCCCACAGATAGTTCTGCATCTCGATCGGGTGGTGCAACTCCCACCCAAGCTCGCCGGTATAGGCGACACGGATCGCATTCACGGGGCACATGCCCAGCTCAATCTTCCGGGCGGTAAGCCATGGGAACCGCTTGTTGGACAGGGCGGTTTTCGGATCGGCGTCCTTGATCACCTCGTTCAGCACGTCGCGCGATTTTGGCCCGGCGATGGCGAACACGCCCCACTGGGTGGTGACGTCCTGAATCTCAATATAGCCGAACTCTTTCATCTTATCTTCGGCGGCTTTGCGCATGAAATCGGCGTCATATTCCGTCCAGGCACCGGCTGAGACGAGGTAATAGCTATCCTCGCCATTGCGCACGATGGTGTATTCGGTGCGCGTGGTGCCAGCGGCGGTCAAGGCATAGGTCAGATTGATGCGGCCAACCTTGGGCAGTTTGTTGCAGGTGAACCAGTCAAGGAACTGCGTCGCGCCGGGGCCTTTGACCACATGCTTGGTGAAGGCCGTGGCGTCGATCAGGCCGACACCTTCGCGGATCGCCTTGGCTTCTTCGACCGCATATTGCCACCAGCCACCACGGCGGAAGCTGCGCGCGTCGTGGTCGAAGTTTTCCGGCGCGTCCAGTGGGCCGTAGTAATTCGGGCGCTCCCATCCGTTCACCCAACCAAATTGTGCGCCCTTTTCCTTTTGCCGGTCATAGGCGGGCGAGGTGCGCAGAGGCCGACAGGCCGGGCGCTCTTCATCCGGGTGGTGCAGGATATAGACGTGATCGTAGCATTCTTCGTTCTTGCGCGCCGCAAATTCGGTCGTCATCCAGTGCGACGAATAGCGTTTGGGGTCCAGCGCGGCCATGTCGATCTCGGCCTCGCCATCGACCATCATCTGAGCGAGGTAATAGCCTGTGCCGCCTGCCGCGGTGATGCCAAAGCTGAACCCTTCCGCCAGCCACATATTGCGCAGACCAGGGGCGGGGCCGACCAGCGGGTTGCCGTCGGGCGTGTAACAAATCGGACCGTTGAAATCGTCCTTCAACCCGCTTTCCTCGCAAGACGGGATGCGGTGGATCATCGCCATGTATTGATCCTCGATCCGTTCCAGATCGAGCGGGAACAGGTCGGCACGGAAGCTGTCCGGCACGCCAAATTCAAAGCAAGCGGGCGCGTTCTTTTCATAGACACCCAGAATCCAGCCGCCACGCTCTTCGCGGACGTAGGATTGCGCGTCGGCGTCGCGAATAACCGGGTGCTCTGCCCCGCCTTCAGCGCGGTATTTCACCAGCGCGGGGTCTTGGTCCATCACGATAAACTGGTGTTCAACCGGGATCGCCGGGATCTTGATGCCCAGTTTCTTGGCGGTCGTCTGGGCGTGGTTGCCCGAGGCCGTCACGACATGTTCGGCGGTGATGACGATCTGCTCGTCCGACGCCACGAGGTTACCGCCCTTTTCAACCATCTTGGTGCAGGTGACGTCCCACGCTTCACCGTTCCAATGGTAGGCATCGGCCTGCCACTTTCGCACAATCTCAACGCCGCGCTGGCGGGCACCCTTGGCCATCGCCTGCGTCACGTCGGCGGGGTTAATATAGCCGTCGGTATTGTGATAGAGCGCGCCTTTCAAATCATCCGTGCGGATCAGAGGCCAGCGGGCCTTGATCTCATCCGGGGTCAGCCATTCATAGGGCACGCCCACCGTCTCGGCGGTGGTGGCATAAAGCATGTATTCGTCCATGCGCTCGTCCGTCTGCGCCATGCGCAGGTTGCCCACCACGGCGAAACCAGCGTTCAGGCCGGTTTCTTCCTCGAGCGTCTTGTAGAATTTGACCGAGTAGTCGTGAATATGGGTCGTCGCGAAGGACATGTTGAACAGGGGCAGAAGGCCTGCCGCGTGCCATGTGGACCCAGACGTCAACTCGTCACGTTCCAGCAACATCACATCGTCCCAACCCGCCTTCGCAAGGTGATAGGCAATCGAGGTGCCGACCGCACCCCCACCGACGACAAGAGCTTTGACTTGGGTTTTCATGGGGCGACTCCCTTGGGCAGAATGCGTTGCAACATACATGCCGCAAGGTCGCGGATCGCGCTAAGCCTGCCCGACCTTTACCTGCGTGAAAACGACATCGGCGCGGGTTTCAACGCCCCAGCGCCTCGTCCAGTCGGGTGACAGGCAGCACGGGACCGATCAATTCGGCAAGATCGGCGCGGCGCGGGTTCGTTGGTTCAAACAGGGTCATGCACATGTAATCCTCGACCATCGCGGCTTGCGCCTCGAACCCATAAGACAGGTAAGCCCCTGCCTCGCGCCCCGGCCAGTAATAGGGATCGCCCTTGCGCAGGCTTTCCGCCCCAGACCGCCCCGGCGTGTATCCGGTGCGGCTACGGTTCTGCCACTGCCAGACATGCACCAGCTCGTGCATCATCAGAAGGGCATGCGGCATGGGCAGGCTTTCGGGCCAGCCTTCGAACATATCGTCACGATACAGATTGCGCTTCAGAAACACTTGGTTCCACAGAACGAAGCCCGCCGGAAACTCAAGCTTGCGGTCGGGTTGAGGCACCCGGTCGCACACACCTTTTGGCAGCTTGCGCGCATCGCGCTTCGGCGCGTCCGTAGGGATCGGGTCGGGCTTCGGCAATGGCAGCACACCAATCCCGGCGCGAACGCGCACCTTGTCGGTGTCGAGGCTGTCGCCAAAGACAATGCGCGACAACTCGACTTCGGTGGTCGACAAGGGGCGCGCGCAGCCCAGAAGGCCCAGCGCAACAAGCAGGGCCGCCATCAGTTTGAAGGGGCAACCCAACCGTAACATGCGACCTTACAGCATTCCCGGCACGACCTGGTCGGGCGGACGGTGGCCATCGGCGAAGGTCTTGACGTTGATCAGCACCTTCTCGCCCATCTCGATCCGCCCTTCAACCGTGGCCGACCCCATATGCGGCAGCGCCACCACGTTGGGCAGGTCGCGCAGACGTGGGTTGATCTCGTTCCCGTGCTCGTAGACATCCAGCCCCGCGCCCGCGATCTCGCCCGCGCGCAGCATACGGGTCAGGGCGTTTTCGTCGATGACTTCGCCGCGTGATGTGTTCACGATCACCGCCTCGGACTTCATCAGCTTCAGACGACGCGCATTCATTAGATGGAAGGTTGACGGCGTGTGCGGGCAGTTGATCGACAAAACGTCCATACGCGCCACCATCTGGTCAAGGCTTTCCCAATAGGTGGCCTCTAGCTGCTCTTCGATCTTGGGATGAACGCGCTTGCGGTTGTGGTAATGCACCTGCATACCGAAGGCGCGCGCGCGCATCGCGACCGCCTGCCCGATGCGGCCCATGCCCAGAATGCCGACGCGCCGTCCTTGAATGCGGCGGCCCAACATGGCCGTCGGTGACCAGCCTTGCCACTCACCCGTGGCCATCAGGCGAATACCTTCTGGAAAGCGGCGCGTTACGGCAAGGATCAGCGCAATGGCCATGTCCGCAGTGTCATCGGCGGTCACGCCCGGCGTGTTCGACACAAGTATTCCACGCTCGCGCGCGGTTCCCACGTCGATATGGTCGACCCCGGCACCGTAGTTGGCAATCAGCCGAAGCCGATCACCGGCCCGCGCCAGCATGTTGGCGTCGATCTGATCGTTGATCGTTGGCACCAGCACATCGCAGCGCGCCATGGCGTCAGCCAGCTCGGATCGGGTCATCGGTGTGTCATCATCCCGAAGCTCGACATCGAATAGTTCCTTCATCCGGGTCTCTACGACCTCGGGCAACCGTCGCGTGACAACAACACTCAGATGTTCAGCGGCCATGCCCGCCCTCCCTTTGGCTTTTCTTTTGCGCGTCTCCCTGACAAAGTGACAAGGAACGAGGCAAGGCACAAGCACCGCAGGGACGCAAACGAAAGAAAATTGCGCGCGCGATGGTGTGACACAGGAAATGAGGGCGGAAATGCGGTTTTCCAGCAGGTTGGCTGTGGTGGCAATGGCCATTATCTCAGCATTTTGCCTTGCGCCGATGGCAACCGCCGAAGGCACAACGTCGCCAGAGCGCGGCCCGGTTACCCATCTGCCGATTCCTCGCTTTGTGTCGCTGAAGACATCCGAAGGCAACGTGCGGCGCGGTCCATCCTTGCGCCACCGCATTGATTGGGTCTTCAAGCACCCCGGTATGCCTTTGGAAATCACTGGCGAATTCGGTCATTGGCGACAGGTGCGTGATCGCGACGGCGTTGGCGGTTGGGTGCATTATTCGCTTCTGTCTGGCGCGCGAACAGCGATTATCGACCGCGACCTGAGCCCGCTATACAGCAGCGCCGACACACAAAGCCAAATCAACGCCTATCTTGAGGCCGGCGTCATTGCACGCATCGAAACCTGTGGGCTGGCTTGGTGCCGCGTGAAAACCGATGGCATCCGAGGCTGGACCACCAAAGAAAACCTTTGGGGTGTGCGCGCAAACGAGGTGATCGAGTGACACCGCGCCTTCGATCCCGGCACCCTGCACGGGGTCGCGATCAACGGCGGGTGGTGGTTCATGCAACCGGGAAATGGCTGCGTTCGATCACCGAAGATAAACAAGACTTCTTCACCAACCTCGCCCCTTATCTTGCGAAACGCGATGTCGCGATCTCTGCCGTTCAGGCTGGTGGACGGCTGGCTCAGAAGCTTTTGCGCGACCCGCAGGCAGTCCACCTGCTTGTCGATCAAGCTCCGGTCTATGGCCCGCGCCTGTTGCACGCCAACCCCGCCCCGATCAGCGGGTTCTGGCATCTGGATGAGCTGGGGCAAGGGTGGAACAGCAGCCTGCGCCTGTCTGAATTCGACCCCGAAACTGTCGATCACGAAAACGCCGTTCGCTTCTTCAATGACGTCTCCAGCCGTGTTCTACGCGAAAACATATCCCAAGCGGGGCAAACCGCCCGGATTTCCACCGGATTGCTGGGGGCTGCGGCCACTGTGTTTTGCCAACCCGAACCGTTAGCTCAGTCTTCGCCAGCCTATCTGACCACGCAAGAGATGATTACCTCCACGGCCAATCACCGGCGCGATGGCTTGGTGTATGTCAAACTTCACCCGCGCCAGACCCGGGTCAGCCGTCAACGGGTCATCGATCTGTGTTGCGATATCGCGAATGTGCGGGTGTCCGAGGCAAGCGTGCATGATCTGATCGCGGCTTCTGCCATGGTCGTCACGCAGAACTCGACCGTTGGGTTCGAGGCGCTGATGCAAAAACGCCCGGTCGTGACCTGCGCCAAGGCAAGCTATTGGCACGCGGCCATGACCGCCCATGACTGCGATGATCTTCGCGAGGCTCTGACCCTTGGTGCAGATGCAATGCGCGGCTTTCCGTACGAGCGGTATTTCTTCTGGACCCTTGCGCGGCACGGGTTCGAACCTGCAAAAGAGGCGTTCGCCAAACGGGTTTGGGCGCGGATCTGTGACAAGGCCATGTGGCCATGCACTTGATCCCGACCCGCCCAATGGGATAGCCGAACGCCATGACACAAGACCGAACAAGACTAAACCTTTCCGCAGGCGTCGCCTCCGCGCTGGTCGCAGTGACCCTCGTTGCCCTGAAGCTGTGGGCCTTGGGCGAGACCCAGGCTTTGTCGGTCGCAGCGTCCCTTGCTGACAGTGCGATGGACCTCATGGTGTCCTTGGGGGCGCTTGCGGCCATTTGGTATGCGGCCCGGCCCGCTGATGACGACCATGCTTTCGGACATTCTGCGGCCGAGGACCTTGCCGCACTGGGTCAAAGCCTGTTCATCATGATGTCAGCGGGTATCATTACATGGGCGGCGCTGGCGCGGCTCTGGTCGGGCGAACCTGCCCCCATTCAGCATCACACGCAGGGGATCGCCGTCATGGTCGTTTCGATCGTGCTGACGCTGGCCTTGGTGATGTGGCAACGCCGTGTCGCAGGGCGCACCGGGTCTGCGGTGGTTAAAGCAGATAGCTTGCACTATCTGGGTGATCTGGTCCCAAATATCGGCGCGATCTTGTCGCTGTGGGCGGCAAACCTGTTTGGAATGGAGCAGATCGACAGCGTGGTCGCAATTGGCGCCGCTTTGCTGCTTGTTGTGGGGGCCGCTCGGATTTTCAAGACCGCATGGGACGGGCTGATGGATCACGCCGCCGACCCTGATCTGGTCGCCGGCATCGAGGCGATCGCGCGCAGCCATCCCGGCGTGCACGGCTTTCATGATCTTAAAACCCGCCGGTCCGGGTCGATCACCTTTGTGAACATGCATATCGAACTGGACGGCAGCCAGTCGCTGGACAACGCCCATGCCATAGGGGCAAGCCTGCGCCGCGCGATCCTGCACACCTATCCGGACACCGATGTGATGATCCACAAAGATCCCGTCGGCGTCACCCCGCACCCCGATGATCCATCGCGCGCTGACGCAATTTAGGCGGGGGCCAGCCCACGCCCTTTCAACAGCGCCTCGACCCCCGGAAGGCGCCCGCGAAACGCGGTATAAAGATCTTCCGCCTCGACCGATCCGCCTTTGGACAGGATGTGCTCTTCAAGCTTACGCGCAAGGGCGGGGTCAAAGGCATCGCCCACCTCTTTGAAGGCTTCGAACGCGTCGGCATCCATGACTTCGGACCACATATAGCTGTAGTAACCCGAGGAATATCCGTCGCCAGCAAAGACATGCGCGAAATGCGGTGTGGCATGGCGCATGCGAATGGCCGCAGGCATGCCGATACGGTTCAGGGTTGCCGCTTGGGCCGCCATCGGATCTGCCGGTGCCGCGCCGTCGTGGAAATCCAGATCCACCAGCGCAGACGAAATGAATTCGACGGTCTGAAAGCCAATGTCGTGGGTGGACGCTGCCAATAGCCGCTGCAACAGCGCTTGGGGCATCGGGTCGCCCGTCTTGGCGTGGGTTGCAAACTTGCCCAGCACTTCTGGCACCTCCAACCAGTGCTCGAAAAGCTGGCTGGGCAGCTCGACGAAGTCGCGTGCGACCGAGGTGCCCGAGATGGACGAATAGGTCACATCAGACAACATTTGGTGCAGGGCGTGACCAAATTCGTGGAACAACGTGCGGGCATCGTCCCAGGACAAAAGCGCGGGACGGCCCTGTTCGGGCTTGGCGAAGTTGCAGACATTCACGACAATCGGGCGAATGTCGCCTTCCAGCTTCTGCTGGCTGCGCATCGCGGAACACCACGCCCCGGACCGTTTCGATCCGCGGGCGAAATAGTCACCGATGAAGACCGCAACATGGTCGCCGTTTCGTGTCACCTCCCACGCCCGCGCGTCGGGGTGATAAAGGGAAACATCCAACGGCGCGAAACTCAGGCCAAACAGCCGGTTCGCCGTGTCGAATGCCGCATCGATCATGCGATCAAGCTGCAGGTAGGGCTTGATCTCTGCCTCGTCCAGATCGTGTTCGGCTTCACGCCGCCGTTCGGCGTAGTAGTGCCAATCCCACGGCTCCAGATCACCATTATGCCCGTCGGCGTGCAGCATTTGGGTCATGGTCTCGGCATCTTTTTCAGCGGCCGCGCGGGCAGGTTCCCAAACCCTCATCAGCAGGTCGCGCACCCGGTCGGGATGGCCTGCCATCTCGGTTTCAAGTTTGAACTCGGCAAAGCTGTCATACCCCAGAAGACGCGCGCGTTCCTCGCGCAGGGCAAGTGTTTCCTTGGCGATGCCGCGGTTGTCCGTGTCGCCGCCATTTGCCCCACGCGCGGTGTAGGCCTGATGCGCTTTTTGCCGAAGATCGCGGCGCGGGGAATGCTGCAAAAAGGGTGTTATGACCGACCGTGCCAAAGTGACGGCTGGCCCGTCAGCCCCTTTCTCTGCACCCGCGGCGCGCACCGCGTTGGCGACGAAATCAGGGAGGCCTTTCAAATCAGCGTCTTTCAGTGCCATGAACCAACTGCGTTCATCTGCCAACAGGTTTTGAGTGAACTGGGTGCCGAGCGTGGCCAGCCGCTGCTGGACGTCCTTCAGACGATCCCGGTCGCCACCTTGCAACTGCGCGCCGGATCTCACAAACCGGCGGCGGGTCAGTTTCAGCACACGCTTCTGTTCGTCCGTCAGGTCCAGAGCGTCGCGCGACTGCCAAAGTGTGTCGATCCGGTCAAACAGCTCTGCATTCATCGACACCTCTGCCGAAAACGCGGCCAGACGCGGCGACAGTTTGCGTTGCAGGTCTTCACGCGCCGGCGTGCTGTCGGCACCGGCCACATTGTAAAAGACCCCAAGAACACGATCCAGCGGCGCGTCCGCGCGCTCCAACGCCTCGATCGTGTTTGCGAAAGTGGGCGTGGTCGGCGACCCCGCAATTGCAGCAATGGCTGCTTTCGTTTCAGACAATGCGCTTTCAAAGGCCGGTTCAAAATGGCTGTCGTCAATTGCCCCGAAAGGCGGCAGTTCAAACGGTGTGTCCCATTGGGCCAGCAGCGGATTGGTCATCGGTGTATCTCCTTTGGGTGGAAGCTAGGGACGGACCGCAAGGATTACCAGAGACAGTTTCCCACCATGCTCGGTTCAGTCCAGATCAAGGTCACGTCGAAATGTCTGGCATTCAAGGTCGCCGATCATTGTGTCACCGGTCAGCTTGAAGCCCGACTTTTCAAGCACTCGCCTTGAGGCCGGGTTATTCAGCGCAACACGCGCTTCAAGCGCCCACAAGCCGCGATCCCGCGCTGCTTTGATCGCCAAACCGACCGCTTGCGTTGCAAAACCCTGTCCACCATGCGTCTGTCCAATGCGGTAGCCCAGTTGCGCCACACTGCCCTGCACAGCCGTCAGATTGACCCGTCCCAAGATCTTGCCGCCACGCTTGAGCAGGAACATCAATTCGCCCGCCGCAACCTGATCGCTCACGATCGCGGTCAGGCTGGTCAGATCCCAATAGGTTTCGGGGCGCGGCCCGACATGGGCTTCGAACCAGTCGCGGTTCTGCACCTCGAACGCAAAAAGTGCTGGCGCATCAGCGGGGCTTAGCGGGCAAAGCTCCAGGTCAGTCACAGCAGTCGCAACCTTGTCGTTTTGTGGTGCGGATCACGCGGGTTTCCGCATACATTGCGTCATAGATCAACATCCGCCCCCGCAACCCTTCGCCCGCGCCGGTGATTTCCTTGATCGCCTCGGTTGCCATCATCGCACCGATGATCCCCGGCAAAGGACCAACCACACCGGCCTCAGAGCAGGACGGCGCCAATCCCGGCGCAGGTGCTTTGGGAAAGATACACTGATAGCAGGGCGCGCCACTGGCGGGGTCGAAGGTGGCAATCTGCCCCTCCCATTGGCTGAGCGCGCCGCCGATCATCGGGATCCCCAGTTTCGTGGCAACCCGGTTGACCAGATAGCGCGTTTCGAAATTGTCCGTGCCTTCCAGAACCAGATCATAGTCCGCCATCAAGTCTTCGGCGATGTCGTCGGTCAGGCGACGATTATATGGGCGCACGGCGATGGCAGGGTTTTGGGCGCGCATCGCCCTTTCGGCAGAGAACACCTTGGGTGTGCCAATGTCTGCGTCGCGGTGAATAACCTGACGTTGCAGGTTCGAGTTGTCGACCACATCATCGTCGATCACGCCAATCGTCCCGACACCTGCAGCCGCCAGATACAGAAGCACCGGCGATCCGAGCCCACCCGCGCCGACAACCAAGACACGGGCATTTTTCAGTGCCACCTGCCCCGGCCCGCCGATTTCACGCAGCACGATATGGCGGGCATAACGGTTCAGTTCAGTGTCGGTAAAGGGGCCGCTATCCATATCAGGAGTCGCCCGTTTGGGCGCACGGGCTTTCAGCCACGCCACCCCGCGTCCGTAAAGCGCGGCCAAACCCAGAACTCCAAATGCCACCGCCCAAGAGGTGGCGTTTCCCCCCAAGGCCTGACGAATCCCGGATCCCTCGGGCAACACCAGATGGCTCAGCACCACAACCGCGCCCAACAGCGCCGTCAGTTGCCAGCGGCGTCCAACGCTCAGCCCGGCGAAACTGCCGCCCACCCAAATTACGCTTGCCCAAATGAGGACCCAAATCATCGCTGTCTCCGATCAGCCGCGCCCAGTCGACCCGAACCCGCCCGCCCCGCGCAGGGTGTCCGACAAGGCGTCGACCAGCTGATATTCCGCTTGCAACACGGGCGCGATCACAGCTTGCGCGATGCGGTCGCCGTGTCCGATCACGAACGGCTCTGCCCCCAGATTGATCAAGATCACGCCAAGCGGCCCGCGATAATCGCTGTCGATCGTGCCGGGCGCATTGGCCAGTGTCACACCGTGTTTCGCAGCAAGACCCGAACGGGGACGGATCTGCATTTCGACCCCTTGCGGAATTTCGACACGCAAACCGGTCGGCACCACGACACGCCCCATTGGCGCAAGCGTCCAGCCCGTATCGCGATCTGCAGCCGGCAAGTTGGCGCGCAGATCAGCGCCTGCCGACCCCTGCGTTTCATAGTCGGGCAGTGGCAGCGCAACATCGGCGCCTTTCTCACGGGTGACCTTGATCACTGGCATCAGCTACGCCTTTCGATCACATCTGCAATTCTTGCGGCCAGCTGTCGGGCCACATCGTCCTTGCTCATACGCGGCCACGCCTCTGCGCCGTCATCCGAAATCAGCGTCACGGCGTTTTCAGCCCCGCCCATGATCCCGGTTTCAGGGCTGACATCATTGGCCACGATCCAGTCGCAGCATTTTCGGCTGCGCTTGGCGGTTGCGTGTGCGATCACGTCATCCGTTTCGGCGGCAAAGCCCACGACAAGGCCGGGGCGACCAGTCTTCATCTGGCTCACGGTCGCGAGTATGTCGGGGTTTTCTGCAAATTCCAGAACCGGCAGACTGCCTGTCTGGTCCTTCTTGATCTTGCTGTCAGAGGCGGAGACCACACGCCAATCTGCCACGGCTGCGGCAAAGATGGCCGCATCGGCGGGAAGGGCCGATTGGACGGCCTCTAGCATTTCCTGCGCGCTTTGAACCTTCACGACATGCACGCCTTCTGGCGGCGGCACGTCGGCGGGGCCAGTGACAAATGTCACCTTGGCGCCCAACGCGGAGACCGCACGCGCCAGCGCCGTGCCCTGTGCGCCCGATGACCGGTTCGCGATATAGCGCACCGGGTCAATTGGTTCATGTGTCGGCCCCGAGGTCACAAGCACATGTTTGCCCTTCAGCGGCCCATCCATAAGTGCTGCCTCGACCGCCGCGACGATCTCCAGCGGCTCTGACATGCGACCCGGCCCGAATTCTCCACAGGCCATCGCGCCTTCGGTTGGGCCAACGAACAACACACCGTCATCCTTCAGTGTCGCCACATTTCGCTGACAGGCCGGGTGCGCCCACATCCGAACGTTCATGGCGGGCGCGACCAAAACATGCTTGTCTGTGGCCATCAAAAGGGTCGAGGCAAGATCATTGGCCAGCCCCGCCGCCATCTTGCCCAGCAGATCAGCCGTAGCAGGCGCCACAACAACCAGATCAGCAGCACGCGACAGCTCGATATGTCCCATCTCGGCCTCGTCCGTCAGGTCGAACAGCTCTGTATAGACCTTGCGTGCCGCCAGTCCCGACGCGGACAACGGTGTTACGAATTCCTGCCCGGCACGTGTGATGACCGGCGTCACCTCGGCCCCGCGTTCGCGCAACTTTCGGATCAGATCAAGCGATTTGAACGCGGCAATGCCGCCACCGATGATCAGAAGAATATGTTTGCCAGCCAGCATAAGCGCCCCCATCTAAGGTTCTTCAAACAGTTACGGGACCGTGGCAGCGGGTTCAATGGGCAGTTGAGCCCGGCCCTATTTTAACGACGCGCACGGATCAGGCCGCTCCACCGAGGGCGCGTCATAAAGCAGGTCAAATCCACCTTCGGGCGCCTGCCCGTCTTCAGCTTGCCCGATGGTCACCACTTTCAGGTCCGGCCGCAGGCGACGCAGATAGGCGGGGACCCCCCAATCTGACCGCGCATGACCATTGCCGGTGATGATCACGACGGGTCCGCCCGTCGCGTCGATCGCACCCAGCGTCACCTTGGCCAGGGTTGCGTCCCGCAGCCGCTGCACTTCGATCATGCCGCCCATCATATCGCGCGGCATCGCTTCGCAATGGGCGGCAAATTGAAGATCCAGCCGCAGGGCCTGTTCATCATCTGGCAGCGGGTGATCCAACCCAAACGCGGCCAAGTCACCATCAAAATGCGCGGCAACCCCGTCGGTATAAGTCGCGCGCGCCACTTCGCGCGGCACGGCTGCACCAAATATGCGCGCATCACTGGCTGTGAAAATCGGGCGATACATCTCATAATCCGGCCACCCGGCATCTTCCCACGCCGCCGCATAGCTTTGCGGGTCGGCCGCTAGGTCTGTGGCTTCGTCCTGTGTCAGCATCTCGACCACCAGCGCGGGCGGGGCAAGGGCCGCAACAATCCGTGCCTGAACGACATGGTGGGCGGGATTGTCATGTGTTTCCCCCACAATGACCACATCCGCGTCCGAGATCAGCGCCATATCCTGTGCACCGGGCACGGTGTCCATTGCCGCCAACGGAACCGGGATAAGAAATAAGGCGACCAGCAAAAGGGATTTCATGAGCAAAAGTTAGGGATGACCATCCCCTTCGACAAGCGCTTTCGTCTTGGCGGACCCTGTGTCGCAGTGCTAGGCACACGCCATGATGCTTTCGCTTCCACCTCTTACACTCGTCCTGGGCGGCGCGGCCTCGGGCAAATCGGACTATGCCGAACGGCTGGTCGCAGCCACGCAACGCCCGTTGGTCTACGTCGCCACCGCACAAGCCCATGACGACGAAATGACGGCGAAAATCGCCCGTCACAAAGCGCGGCGCGGCAAGATCTGGCGCACAATCGAAGCCCCACGCAATGTAACCGCCGCACTTGCCGATGTGCAGCCGAGCGGGGTCGTGTTGTTCGACTGCGCCACCATGTGGTTGTCCAACCAGTTGCTTGCGCAAGCCGACATCGCGCTGGAGGAAAGTGACTTACTTGCAGCGCTGTCCGCATGTCCAGCACCGGTCGTGGTCGTATCAAACGAGGTCGGCGCTGGGATCGTGCCCGAAAACTCACTGGCGCGTCAGTTTCGACAAGCACAGGGCGAACTGAACCAGCGTATCGCAGCGCGCGCCGATCTGGTGCTGACCGTGATGGCGGGATTGCCCTTGGTGCTGAAGGGTGCATTGCCGGACAACGCGCCATGACGGGTGCAATCAGTTGGTGGTGGGTGCGCCACGGGCCAACGCATGCCAAGTCAATGGTTGGCTGGCGGGACTTGCCCGCGGATCTGTCTGACAAGGCAACACTTGCGCGCCTGTCTGGACATTTGCCAGACAATGCGGCGCTTGTATCCTCGGACCTGATACGCGCCACGGCAACCGCAGATGCTATCACGCAGACGCGCAGGCGCCTTTCCGATCGCGCGGACTTGCGCGAATTCGACTTTGGCGATTGGGACGGTCTGCATTGGGATGACGTCGCACAGCGCGACCCGGACCTGTCCCGCGCCTTTTGGGAAACACCAGGCGACCACGCGGCGCCCAGTGGTGAAAGTTGGAACCAGCTGTCCGACAGGGTCAGCAATGCGGTGGACCAGATCAACGCTTCGGGTCATTCCCATGTCATCGCCGTCGCCCATTATGGCGTCATCCTGACCCAAATTGCGCGCGCTGGCCGCATGTCTGCCTATGAAGCGCTGGGACACAAGATTGACAACCTTTCGGTAACACGCCTTGACTGGGACGGCGCGGGCTGGAGCGTCGGATCAATCAACCACCTTCCCTGACCAGCACCGTCCGCCGCAAACCCGGAAGTGGCCGCGCAGCTTCCGCACAAGGCTGTTAACCATTCAGTAACCACACCCAACTAGTCTCAGCGATGTCTTTTCGGGGTCATCAGCAGGGGGCGCAATGATCGCGCGCATCAACACCGTCGCGTTTGAAGGTATTCGCGCCCGCCTTGTCGAAGTGCAATGCGCGCTGTCGCCCGGATTGCCCGGTTTCTCGATCGTCGGGTTGCCTGACAAAGCGGTATCAGAGGCCCGCGAACGAGTCCGCGCTGCGCTGTCAGCGATGTCCGTCGCCCTGCCCGCGCGCAAGATTGTCATCAACCTGTCGCCCGCAGACCTGCCAAAGGTCGGATCCCATTTTGACTTGCCGATCGCAATGGCGCTTTTGGCGGCTGCGGACCTTTTGAACAAAGAAGACATCGCAGATGTCGTGGCCTTGGGTGAACTTGCGCTCGACGGCTCGCTTTTGCCAGTCGCAGGCGCCCTGCCTGCCGCACTTGCCGCGGCCGAACACGAGATGTCCCTTTTCTGCCCAAAGGAATGCGGGGCCGAAGCGGCTTGGATCGGTGCCACCAAGGTCCACGGCGCGTCATCGCTGGCGGCGGTGCTTCAACATTTCTCAGGCCAAGCCCCTTTGCCAGTCGCTGAATCCGGCAATGTCACACAGACGGCAGCCTGCAAGGATTTGCGGGATGTGAAAGGGCAGGAACGCGCCAAACGCGCGCTGGAGATCGCGGCGGCAGGGCGCCATCACCTGTTGATGGTGGGCCCGCCAGGATCGGGGAAATCCATGCTGGCCGCCCGCCTTCCGGGCATCTTGCCTCCCATGACGCCAGCCGAGGCGCTTGAAACCTCGATGATCCAGTCGGTCTCTGGGCTGCTCGAAGGTGGTGGTATTTCTCAGACCCGACCCTATCGCGCGCCTCACCACACGGCCTCCATGGCCGCGATGGTCGGGGGCGGTCGCGGTGCAAAGCCCGGCGAAATTAGTTTGGCGCATAATGGTGTTCTGTTCATGGACGAGTTCCCGGAATTCAGCCGTCAGGTTCTTGAAACCCTTCGCCAACCTTTGGAAACCGGCGATGTCACCGTCGCGCGCGTCAACGCCCATATAAGATACCCCAGCCGCTTTCTGCTGATCGCGGCAGCCAACCCCTGCAAATGCGGCTATCTGACGGACGCGAACCGCGCCTGCAACCGCGCTCCTTTGTGCGCCGAGGATTATATGGGCCGCATTTCAGGTCCCTTGCTTGATCGGTTTGACCTGCGGATCGAGGTGCCTCCGGTCACATTTCAAGATCTTGACCTTCCCGCAAACGGAGAACCCTCTGAAGCTGTCATGCGCCGTGTCACCACGGCGCGTGCGGTGCAAGCGGATCGCTATGCCGACCTGGACGATGTCACCACCAATGCGGATATCGAGGGCGCCATATTAGAGCAGCACGCAAGTCCCGATGCCGACGGGCGCGAGATGCTGGTGAAGGCTTCAGAACGGTTTGGCTTGTCTGCACGCGGATATCATCGCGTGCTGCGGGTGGCGCGCACAATTGCCGACCTGGCCGAAGAACCGCATGTGTCCCGCAAACACATCGCCGAAGCGCTTAGCTTTCGGCTCGTGTCTCATCGTGAAACTGTCGTGTAATGAAATCTGCTGCCTGCCGCAAAGCCTGACGGGCTTCCGGCAACAGCCCATCGAGAATGACCCACACATGCGGCGCATCGGGCCATTCGTCCAGCGTGACCTGTCCGCCTACGGCACGAAGCACCTCAGCCATGCGCAGGCTTTCATCGCGCAAGATCTCGGTTGTTGAGAACTGGAAAAAGGCTGGTGGCGGGGTCGATTTATATCGGTGCAACACGGGCGAGGCCCGCACATTCTGCGCAGACGCACCCGCCAAGTAGTGATCTGTCACCAGATCGCGTCGGTCCGAAGGCAGCAGCGGGTCATTCTTCGCATTCTCATCGAACGACGGCGACGTGAACCGAAGATCGACAATCGGTGAAAAGGCAAATACCGCGCGCGGAAAGGGCAAAACACCATCAATTTCAGCAAGCAGTGAGAAGACCAGACCACCACCCGCGCTATCGCCACCCAGTATAATGTTTTCAGGACGATATCCCTTCTGGATCAAGTGCTTGTAAGCCGCAACGCAATCCTCGACAGCCGCTGGAAAAGGATCCTCAGGCGCTTTGCGGTAATCAGGCGCACAAATTCTGAGCCCGGTCATCCAAGCCAGGCGTGCCAGCAACTTGCGGTGAGTGTCTGGTGAGCCTGCGATGAACCCGCCGCCGTGAAAATACAAGATGATCTTGTTTGCAAGGGCTGGCCGCGTTGCGGGTCGGGTTTCTATCCACAACGCCCTTTGTGCACCGTGCCCGCCGGCAAGTGTCGCTTCGCGATACCACGCGAAGGGTGGCGCGCAAAACAGCCGGTTCGCGGCGCGCTCCAACTCATGTCTCGCTGGCGCTGGGTCTGTTAAGCGTCTGAGCCGCGTCTTCACGAACAGCCGCATGAACAGCTTGGTCAGCGTCAGCCGCAAGCTCATGAAAGCCGTGCCTCGATGGCCTGCCAGATTTTTTCGGCAATATTGACGCCGTCAAAGCGTTCCAGCTCTTGAATGCCGGTCGGTGATGTCACGTTGATTTCGGTCAGATAGTCGCCGATCACGTCAATACCAACAAAAACTTGCCCCTTTTCGCGCAAAAGCGGCCCGATGGCCGCGCATATCTCGCGGTCCCGATCAGTTAGTCCGACCTTCTCGGGGCGCCCGCCCACATGCATGTTAGACCGGGTTTCCCCCGCCGCAGGGACACGATTGATCGCGCCCACAGGTTCGCCATCCACCAAGATGATCCGCTTGTCCCCGTTCGAGACATCAGGAAGGAATTTCTGTGCAATCAGCGGTTCACGATTGATCCCCACAAAAAGCTCGTGCAGCGAGGCAAGGTTGCGGTCATTCTGATCAAGCCGAAAGACTCCAGCCCCGCCATTGCCGTAAAGCGGCTTCAGAATGATATCGCCATGCGCGTCCTTGAACGACTTCAGCGTGTCGAAATCTCGGGCGATCATGGTGGGTGGGGTTAGATCGGGAAACTGCAAGACAAGTAGCTTTTCGGGATAGTTTCGCACCCAGAAAGGATCGTTTACGACAAGTGTACCCGGGTGGATCATATCCAGAAGATGCGTGGTCGTGATATAGCTCATATCAAAAGGAGGATCCTGACGCAGCCAGACCACGTCAAACTCTCCCAAGTCAACATCAGCCCGGTCACCCAACGAAAAATGGTCGCCCTGAACCCGACGCACTGTCAACGGCCACCCGCGCGCAAAGACGTGACCCTCACGAAAGCTAAGATGGTCCGGCGTGTAGTAGAACAGCTCGTGACCGCGCGCCTGTGCTTCTTCGGCAATCCGAAAACTGCTGTCCGCTTCAATATTGATGCGGTCGATCGGGTCCATCTGAATTGCTATTTTCAGCGACATGGCGCACTCCTTCTGGTTTCTCCCTACATGGGACAGAGCGCGCTGCGGTGCAATGGGCTTCAATACGCCAATGCGTTTTCGATAATCTGCATTTCGCCTTTGGCGTTGACCAGAGCGACGTCAAAGCGGAAAGGCGTCAGCTGGCCGTTTGGTTGGGCTTCGAGAAACTCGAAGATCGTCGCCTGAATGCGTTGGACTTGTGCCCGCGTGACGCGTTCAGCCGCGCGCAGGAAGTCCTTCGACTTCTTCACTTCGACAAAGACCAGATCAGCGCCATCGCGTGTGATCAGGTCGATTTCGCCATGCCGCCCGCGCCATCTCTGGCATTCTGTGCGACAGCCGCGCGCTTCATAGTGCATCGTGACGGATTGTTCGGCCGACAGACCCGACAGATAAGAAACGAGCCCGCTCATTTCTTTTTTCCCAATTCAAGCGCCGACTGATAGACCTTGCGCCTTGGCAAACCCAGCGCCTGTGAAACAGCATTCACCGCGTCTTTCATCGACATGTCCGACATCGCTTTGGTCAACATCTCTTCCATTGCGCCTTCATCCTGCACGTCGCTGCCACGGTCTAGAACGAAAACAACCTCTCCCCTGATCGGGTTTTCAGCCAGGTCCTGCGCCAACTCAGCAACGGTTCCGCGCTTGATTTCTTCAAACTTCTTGGTCAACTCTCGACAGATTGCGGCCTGCCTTTGACCGGCATCACAGGAACACAATTCAGCTAACAATTTCTGAACGCGCTTAGGGCTTTCAAAGAAAACAAGCGTTGCGGGGATCGGCAGCAGCTCTGCCAGCCAGCTCGCGCGGGGGCCTTTTGCGGCTGGCGGAAAGCCTGCGAAAAGAAATCTGTCGGTTGGCAGACCCGACAAACTTAGCGCCGCCAAGGTCGCCGAAGCACCCGGCACCGCAGTCACAAGATGGCCGTCGCGTGCCACCTCTCGCGCCAGGGCAAAGCCCGGATCAGCGATCAGGGGGCTTCCCGCCTCGCTGGCATAGGCCACGGATTTGCCCTCCGCGATCAGTTTTTCGATCCCGGCACGTCCAGCCCCGCCGGAATGGTCGTGGTAGGGCAAAATGCGACGGCCCCCAAGCGAGATCCCGTGGATTTCCATCAGCCGCCGGGTTGTTCGAGTGTCTTCCGCAGCGATCACATCCGCCGACGCCAGAATATCCAGCGCTCGAAGGGTGATATCACGCGAATTTCCGATGGGCGTCGCCACAAGATAGAGGCCCGGATCAAGCTGGATGTTCTGGGGTTTCACACTGGACCTGTCAGTTGGGGAGTCTATTATAAGCTCGTCTGCCGGGGTATTTTGACGCCTCGCCCGGGAAAGGATTTGTTTATGTTCGCTGTTTTCGCTCGCACTCGCAAGGCGCTGGGTGCCCTGCTTGCCTTTGTATCACTTTCAGGGCTGGTCGCCTGTACGGTCGCAGGACCGC
Source organism: Aliiroseovarius sp. CAU 1755 (assembly GCF_054482655.1). NCBI lineage: Bacteria > Pseudomonadati > Pseudomonadota > Alphaproteobacteria > Rhodobacterales > Paracoccaceae > Aliiroseovarius > Aliiroseovarius sp. CAU 1755. The sequence goes on from NZ_JBTLRH010000002.1 coordinate 774,526, forward strand.
AAACTGGCCCAAGTATCAATACCAACAAGCCTGTTCCGGTGGCCCTGCTGGTTCCTGGCGGGTCGACATCCGCCAACGATGCGAGCCTTGCAACCTCGCTTGAAAACGCGGCGCGCATGGCCATGGCAGAGCTGTCCGGGGTCAAGGTAGACCTGCGCGTCTACAACACTGGTGGCAACCCGAATCAGGCCGCCGCGATGGCGACGAAAGCGGTGAACGACGGGGCCAAGATCATTCTTGGGCCGGTTTTCGCGCAGAGCGCCAACGCAGCCGGACTGGCGGTCGCGCGACGCAATGTGAATGTGCTGAGCTTTTCGAACAACCCCGATATCGCTGGTGGCAACGTCTTCATCCTGGGCAACACCTTTGGGAACGTCGCTGATCGGTTGGTCCGTTACGCCGCCCGTCAAGGCAAGGGTCGTATCATGATCCTGCATGGAAATGATCAAGCCGAGATCACCGGGCGCAGCGCCATTCAAAGCGCCATCGCCAATTCCAGCGCGACGCTGGCGGGGACGGCCTCTTTCGAGCTGTCGCAAAGCGGGATCGTGAACGCGATGCCGGGCATAAGCGCACAAATCAAAAACTCGGGCGCGCAATCGGTGTTCCTCACCTCGGGCACCTCGGGCGCACTTCCGTTTCTGGCGGGGCTGCTGCCGGAAAACGGCGTAAGTCCGGCAACCAAGCAATTCATCGGCCTGCAACGCTGGGACATTCCATCGAACGCATTGGCCCTGCCGGGCCTGCAAGGTGGTTGGTTCGCTTTGCCTGATCCCGCCTTGGCCAACCGCTTTAACAGCCGCTACCAAGCGCGTTATGGCGCAGCGCCCCATCCGATCGCTGGACTTGCCTATGACGGCATTGCTGCCATCGGCGCCTTGGTCAAATCCGGCAAGGCGGACGCGCTGACCTCGACCGCCCTGACACAAGGGCAAGGCTTTGTCGGCGTGAATGGCATCTTCCGCTTGCGCGGCAATGGCACCAACGAGCGCGGCTTGGCCGTCGCTCAGATCCAGAACAACCAGGTCATCATTATCGACCCTGCACCCAGAAGCTTCGGCGGTGCCGGGTTCTGAACTCCGCCGGGGGACGACGCCCCCGGACTCCGACCTGATCTGCCCAGCGCGCGACATCATTGATGGTGACGCGCTCTGGGCTTCACTTTGCCTTGAATTCGAAGACACAAAGGACGCGGCCGAGATCCGCAACCTGACCGTCAGCAGCCTGCGAACTGCCATGGCAGCGGGCCGCGAGGCTATTGCCGACGCGCTGTGCGAACGCCCCCTTAATGCGTATCCAGCCACGGCGGCCTATGCCTATTTGACGGATGTGCTTGTCACGCTCGTCCACCGGGTTGCGACCCAGCGCCTGCATCCGCTCGCGAACCCAACCACCGCTGAACGGATCGCCGTGTTGGCTGTCGGCGGCTATGGGCGGGGCGAAATGGCGCCGCAATCTGACGTCGACCTTCTGATCCTGACGCCCTACAAAATCACGGCCTGGGCGGAAAGCGTCATCGAAAGCATGCTCTACATGCTGTGGGATTTGCGCCTGAAGGTCGGTCATGCCTCGCGCACAATCGAAGACTGTCTGCGCCTTGGGCGCGAGGATTTCACCATCCGCACCGCCTTGCTGGAACAACGCTTTGTCTGCGGCGACGCCCCGCTTGCCGCAGAGCTGGAAAACCGGCTTTGGTCGGACTTGTTCGAGGGCACTCTGGCCGAATTCATCGAAGCCAAGCTGGCCGAGCGCGATGCCCGTCACGAGAAGCAAGGCGGTCAGCGCTATATCGTCGAGCCGAACGTGAAAGAAGGCAAAGGCGGGCTGCGCGATCTGCAAACTCTGTTCTGGGTTGCAAAGTATCAACACCACGTCACAGAACCAGCAGACCTTGTGTCCAAGGGTGTCTTTTCAGAAGACGAATTTGCCAGCTTCCGCGCTGCCGAGGAATTCCTGTGGGCGGTGCGATGCCAAATGCATCTGGCAACCAATCGCCCGTCAGACCAGCTGACCTTCGACTTGCAAGTCGAAGTTGGCGAACGGTTGGGGTTCAAGGACACCGAGGGGCGGCGTGGGGTCGAACATTTCATGCAGGCCTATTTCCGCCACGCCACGCAGGTGGGCGACTTGACCCGGATCGTGCTGACCGAACTTGAAGCGGCACACCTCAAGCAATTGCCGCGCCTGATGCGCCTATTGAAGCGTCGCAAGAAGCTGCGCCATGGGTTCATCGAAAGGCACGGGCGTCTTGCCGTCACGGACGAGCCGGGCTTTCTGGAAGATAAACTGAACATTCTTCGACTGTTTGAAGAGGGCTTGCGCACCGGATTGTTGATCCACCCCGACGCCATGCGGCTGGTGTCGCGCAACCTTGGCCTGATCGACGAGCAAATGCGCAACGACAAGGAAGCCACGCGGATCTTTCTTGATTTGCTGCTCAAGCACGGCAACCCCGAACGCGCACTTCGCCGGATGAACGAACTGGGCGTTCTGGCCGCGTTCATTCCTGAGTTTGAACCCATCGTGGCGATGATGCAGTTCAACATGTATCACTCGTATACGGTGGACGAACACACCATTCAGGTGATTTCGAACTTTGCACAGCTCGAACGCGGCGAACTTGACGACGAACTGCCGATCAGTGCGGAAATCCTTGGACGCGGCGTTAATAGAAAGACCTTGATGGTGGCAATGCTGTTGCATGACATCGGCAAGGGGCGGCCACAGGACCATTCGGTTCTGGGCGCTCAGATCGCGCGCAAAGTGGCGCCCCGTCTGGGCCTGAACCTGCGCGAATGCGAAACGGTCGAATGGCTGGTGCGCTATCATCTTCTGATGTCGGACATGGCCCAGAAACGCGATATCGCCGACCCCCGAACCGTGCGCGATTTTGCGAAGGCGGTGAAAACCGTGCAGCGGCTGGACCTGCTGACCGTTCTGACCGTGTGCGACATACGCGGTGTCGGCCCAAACACGTGGAACAACTGGAAGGCCACGTTGATCCGCACTCTTTATCGCCAGACGCGGCGCGCGCTGGAAGACGGCATGGAGGCCCTGAACCGTGAAAACCGCGGCGCCGAGGCCAAGCGCACCTTGCGTGACGCACTGGCGCATTGGTCGCCAAAAGAGCTCAAGAAAGAGACCTCACGCCACTATGACAGCTACTGGCAGGGGCTGCATATCACCGCGCATCTCGCCTTTGCCGAACTGCTTTATAACATCGGGGAAGACGAGGTTCGTATCGAGCTTGAGCCCGACGAAGAACGCGACGTGACCCGCGCCTATATCGTGCTGGCCGACCATCCGGGCATCTTTTCGCGACTGGCAGGCGCTCTGTCATTGGTCGGGGCAAATATCGTCGATGCGCGCACCTATACCTCGAAAGATGGTTATGCCACCGCCTGTTTCTGGATGCAGGATGCCGAAGGCAAGCCGTTTGACGCAAACAAACTGCCGCGCTTGACCCAGATGATCCACAAGTCCCTGAAAGGCGAGATCATCACCCAAGACGCCATGGCCAACCGCGACAAGCTGAAGAAACGCGAACGCGCCTTTAGAGTGCCCACAACCATCACCTTCGACAATGACGGGTCCGAGATTTACACGATCATCGAAGTCGATACCCGTGACCGGCCCGGGCTTTTGTTCGACCTGACGCGGACGCTGGCAGATGCCAATGTTTATATTGCCTCGGCGGTGATTGCGACTTATGGCGAACAGGTGGTCGATGCCTTCTATGTCAAGGATATGTTCGGTTTGAAATTCCATTCGGAACACAAACAGCAGCAACTGGAAGGCAAGTTGCGAACGGCCATTGAAAAAGGCGTCATAAGGGCGACGGCATAATGGCATCGGGATTGGCACGGGGTTTCATGACCGTCGGCGGCTGGACAATGGCCAGCCGCATTCTGGGCTTTGTGCGCGACATCATGATCGGTGCATTTCTCGGTTCGTCTGCCGTGGCCGAAGCCTTCCTGATTGCCTTTTCCCTGCCCAATATGTTTCGTCGATTCTTTGCCGAAGGCACCTTGAACGTCGCCTTCGTGCCGATGTTCGCCAAGAAGCACGAAGCCGGCGACGGCGCATTGGAATTTGCCCGAGACGCCTTTTCCGGGCTGGCCTTTGTGTTGGTCATCTTTTCGGTCGTGGCGCAGATCTTCATGCCCGCACTGGTCTATGCCATGGCATCGGGCTTCACTGATGACAGCCGGTTCGATCTGGCAGTCACCTATGGGCGTATTGCGTTTCCCTATATCCTGTTCATTTCGCTGGCCGCCCTCTTATCGGGCGTATTGAACGCCACGAGCAGGTTCATGGCCGCCGCCGCCGCCCCTGTTTTGTTGAACGTGATTTTCATCACCGCAATGTTTGTCGCGGACTTTTCTGGCCACGACATCGGCAACGCCTTGGCGTGGACTGTGCCGATTGCCGGGATCGCACAGGTCGCGCTGGTCTGGTTTGCCGCAGCCCGCGCGGGCTTTCGCCTCATCCCACGGATGCCGCACATGACGCCAGAGCTGAAGCGATTGGCCATCATTGCTGCGCCCGCCGCTCTGGCCGGAGGCGTCACACAGGTGAACCTGTTGGTCGGGCGGCAAGTCGCCAGCTTCTTCGACGGCGCCGTTGCTTGGCTTTACTATGCCGACCGGCTTTATCAACTGCCTTTGGGCGTTGTGGGCATTGCCATTGGGGTCGTGCTTCTGCCCGAGCTTTCCCGAAACCTGCGGTCAGGCGACCATAAGGCCGGAAGAGACGCCTTAAGCCGCGCGGGGGAGCTTTCGCTGGCGCTGACGGTGCCGGCTGCGGTGGCCCTGATTGTCGTTCCAACGCAACTGATCGAGGTTCTGTTTCACCGTGGGGCCTTCACCGCCGATGACACTGCGCGCACCGCGCTGGCCACGGCAGTCTATGGCGCAGGCCTGCCTGCCTTTGTCCTGCAAAAGGTGTTGGCGTCAGTCTATTTCGCGCGCGAAAACACCAAAACCCCTTTCCACTTTGCGCTGATCGGAATGGTCGTGAACGCGGTGTTGGCCATTGGGCTTAGCTATTGGATGGGCTTCATTGCCGCTGCCATCGGGACAACGGTGGCCGGCTGGACGATCACCGGCCTGATCTGGATCGGAGCGGCCCGGATGGGCGAAGACACCCGCTTTGACGCCCGGTTCTGGAAACGCTTTTGGCGCATCGCGGCGGCCAGCTGGGCAATGGGCGCTCTGTTGATCCTTATGGTCATCGCCATGGGCCCCATGTTCGGCATGCCCGGCCTGAAGATCATCGCCTTGACCATACTCGTCGGTGGTGGGATTGCGGCATACGGCCTTCTTGGCCAGCTTCTCGGGGCCTTTCGCCTGTCTGAGATCAAAGCATCCCTGCGCCGTGGCCAATAGCCTTAGCGCCTGCGCAAACGCACCAGAACCCTTGACCACCCGCCCGGGCTGACCACAAAGGACAGCCCGAAGCCAGACACAAAGCCCGCCAATTCAGACACCCATGTCAGCCCCGCACCGAACAACAGGCCAAAGATCAACTGCAATGCCATCAAGAAGGCGATGATCCGGAAGGCAGACAGCTGGTTGCCCCCCGTCATCGCCAGTTCGGCCCACAAAAGAAATGTGTAGGCGCCAATCAGGCCGTAGACGGCTGGATACCCCCCGAACAACACCACTGGCGTGTCCCAGACGACCCAATAGGCCAAGGCCCCGACGATGGATGCGCCAAAGAACACAACCAGAAAGGCGAAAGGTGAAAAGACCTCGCCCACCATCTTGCCCAGCGCCAACAGGAAAACGAGCACGAACAGCAGATGCGTGAAGCTCAGATGCAGGAACGGATAGGTCACAAATCGCGCCAGATCCGACAAGGGATACCGGCCGTTTTCAACCATCCACGAGAAGAGCGGCTCGCGAAAACCCCAGTTTTCAATGGCCGATATTCGCCAGCCAGCGGCTTCAGGTCCACCGGCAAGGCCCATGGTGCCTGCCGCAAACACCAACTCGATGCCAATCAGGAAGACGGCAAGCGCAACAACCACGGGCGGCAAGGGGTTAACGGGGTTTTCTTCACGATAACTGCTCATTCTGGGCGCTCCTTGGCCTCTTCTTTCCGGCCCTTTCTTGACGGGCTATGTCCACATGGGTAAGCGACGTGAGGTAAGAAATCCAGACGGAGTGAAAACATGACCAATCACACGCCACGCGTCTTCTCAGGCGTCAAGCCTTCGGGCGGGCTGCAATTGGGCAACTACCTTGGTGCCATCAAACGATTTGTGGACATGCAAGGACAGGATTACGAGGCGATCTATTGCGTTGTAGACCTTCACGCCATCACCGTCTGGCAAGACCCGAAAGAGCTGAAGGACGCAACTCGCGAAGTGACGGCTGGCTATCTGGCGGCCGGGATTGATCCAGCCCAGTCGGTGCTGTTCAATCAAAGTCAGGTGCCCGCCCATGCAGAGCTGGCATGGCTGTTCAACTGCGTAGCGCGTGTTGGCTGGATGAACCGCATGACGCAGTTCAAGGACAAAGCGGGCAAGAACGCCGAAAAGGTGTCGCTGGGCCTTTATGCCTATCCTGCTCTGATGGCCGCCGACATTCTGCTCTATCACGCGACCCACGTTCCTGTGGGCGAGGACCAGAAGCAGCATGTCGAGCTGACGCGCGACATCGCCGCCAAGTTCAACCACGACTTCGGTGCCGAAGGGTTCTTCCCCCTGCCAGACCCCATCATCGAAGGTCCGGCCACCCGTGTGATGAACCTGCGCGACGGGTCGAAGAAGATGTCCAAGTCGGGCGACAGCGACATGGAGCGCATCAACATGACCGATGACGCCGACACGATCTCCAAAAAATTCAAGAAGGCGCGCACCGACCCGGAACCCTTGCCCGACACGCTTGAGGGCCTGAAGGGGCGGCCAGAAGCGCGCAACCTAGTGGATATCTACGCGGGCCTGTCCGAGACGTCACCCGAGGCCGTAATTGCGGAGTTTGCCGGGGCTGGATGGGGCAAATTCAAACCCGCTTTGGCGGATCTGGCTGTCGAAAAGCTTGGACCCATTTCGCAGGAAATGGCGCGCCTGATGGGCGACAAGGTGGAAATCGACCGTGTGCTGGCGGAAGGGGCCGAAAAGGCGGAAGCCATTGCGCAACCGATCCTTGACCAAGCCTATGACATCACGGGGTTCTTGCGATCCCGCAAACGCTAGGGGCAAAACGGGGCGACATAGGGTCATCGTGACAAGCGACCGGCGCACCATCGCTGGCGCCTGCCCATTTCGTGATTTTGTGCCTGACCGAAGCTGGACTATGCTTGCCAGATCAGGGAGGCCAAAATGAAGCGCAAGGACTATTTCAGCAAGGATATCACCGTCACCTTTGATCTGGGGCGGTGCATCCATTCCCGCAATTGCTTCTTACAATTGCCAGAGGTTTTCGATCCATCCAAGCGGCCTTGGGTCCAAGCTGACAATGCGGCCGCCGATGACATCGCAGCCACTATCCGCGCCTGCCCCTCGGGGGCATTGGCTTTCAAACGGGCGGACGGAAGCGCCGAGAAACCGCCGAAAATCAATCGCTTGGCGATCTGGGAAAACGGGCCGCTTATTGTGGCGGGCGAGATTTCAGTCGAAGGGGCCGACCCTGAAACACGTGTCGCGATGTGCCGCTGTGGGGCGTCGAAGAACAAACCTTACTGCGATGGCAGCCACGTCGAGGCCGGCTTCAAAACCACCGGCGAGCCCACGCCAAAATCGCCACCGACCAACGACGATCAGGGTGGCGGCGCGCTGGTGTCTCGTGTGCCGGATGGCCCCTTGAAAGTGGAAGGCAATCTGGAGATCTGCACTGGCACGGGAAAACAGATCGCCAAGACCTCGAAGGCATTTTTGTGCCGCTGCGGCGCCTCGAAAAACAAGCCGTTTTGTGACGGGAGCCACAAGGAAATCGGGTTTCAGGATAGCGTCAAACCCAACTAGGCCGCTTTTCCCTCCGAAAGAAGGTGCCGGGCCGTCATGCCCACAGGCGGACGGGCGTGCCAATTCTGATAGGATCGGGACTGCGCTGCCAGTCAGCCGTCAATGCCCAGCTTGGTGCACAGCTTCTTCAGCGTCGCACGGTCGCCACCGGTCCAGTCAGCCTTGCGCGACTTGAACAGGGTTGCCTGGCTTTTGTGAACCGGGTTGCCTGACAGGATTTTCAGGTGGTTGGCGCGCAGCGTTTCCCCGGTCGAGGTGATATCCGCTATCGCCTCGGCGGTTTCATTCTTTACGGTGCCTTCTGTTGCACCTTGGCTGTCCACAAGCTGATAATCGGCGACCCCGTGGATGCGCAGGTGGTCGCGGATCAAACGGTGATACTTTGTTGCAATCCGCAAGCGATATCCGTGATTTGCGCGAAACGCTGCGGCCACGGCATCGAGATCGTCCAAGGTGTTCACATCAACCCAGCACCTTGGCACGGCGATCACCAGATCGGCATGTCCAAAGCCCATTGGCGCCAGCTCGGTCACTTTTTCCTGCCAAGCGCCCAATTTTTCGCGCACCAGATCGGACCCCGTCACCCCCAGGTGGATGCGCCCAGCCGCCAGTTCGCGCGGGATCTCTCCCGCAGACAAAAGCACCAACTCGATCCCGTCCAGACCGTTCACCGCGGCGGCGTATTCGCGATCCGATCCGGTGCGCGCAAGCTCGATCCCTGCAGCGCCAAACCAGTCGAACGTCTTTTCCATCAAGCGCCCCTTCGAGGGCACACCCAGTTTCAAGGTCATGGCGTCACCTCTTCGGTGAGGGTCAGGATCAGTTCGGGTCGGATCACCCCACCCACAGCAGGAATATCGCGCCGTTCACCGTTTTTGTTGCCAAGCACGCGTGTCAGCGCATCATAGCGCCCGCCGGTGGCGACCGGCGGCAAGTCTGGCCGGCTCTCGGCATAAAAGCCAAATACGAAACCGTCGTAATACTCCATCGAGGTGCGGCCGTAACTGCCTTCGAAATCCAGTGTCGCAATATCGACCCCACGTTTCGCCAAGGCTTCGGCGCGGGTTTCCAGCCTGTCCACAGCCGACGCAATTGCGGGCATATCAACGGCGATATCGCGCAGATGCTCCAGCACGTGTCCGGTCGTTTCGCGCAGGGCCAGAAGGTCGTCCAGCAACTCGACCTCTTGCGCAGAGATCGGGGCGGCGGCCGCATCCTCACGCAGCGCCTCAACGCGATCAGCAATTTCTGACGTAGATCTAAGCCCGATATGAGGCGCGCTGGTGTCCAGCGGATCGTCCTGCGCCAACAGCGCGTCGCGCCCCTTTGGCAATGCAGCACGCCCGGCAAACCGGTCAAGCAACGCGCGAAACCTGCGTGGACGCCAGATGTGTCGCAACAACGCAGCCTTACGGCGCTCGGTCGTCTTGAGGCCCCGCACAGCCGCCAGAAGCAAACCCATATCGCCCGTGGCTGCCCGCAGGTTCAGCGGCTCCAGAACCTCTTTTATCAGTGCGAAGACTTCGGCATCGGCCTCAAGGGGTGCGGTGCGGTCAAAGACCTCATAGCCGACCTGAAAATGCTCGGACGCCCGGTGCGTGGCTTCTTCCTGCTTGCGGAACACCTCGCCCATATAGGCATAGCGCGCAGGCTCGGCCCCGTCGACCATGTGCATCTGCACCACGGGCACGGTGAAGTCCGGGCGAAGCATGGCCTCGCCATGAACCGGGTCCTGGGTTACGAAAGCGCGCGCGCGGATATCTTCGCCGTAAAGGTCCAGAAGTGTTTCCGCAGGTTGCAGGATATCTGCTTCGACAACACTTGCGCCGTGTGCTTCGAAGAACCCCAACAACCGCGCAGCTTCGGTGCGAACCCGTGCTTTGTCAGTCATCGGATGCCTCGATGATCTCTCGCACTTTGGCGACCATATCGGCGCGGTCGGATTCAAACTGGCTGGGGCGTTCCTTCCATTCTTCAAGTGTGGCACTTTCGGCGATTTTTGCCCCCAGCACCAAATCCTTGATTTGCACTTTTCCGGCGTCGAATTCGTCAGACCCCGCAATTACAGCAACGGGAGAGTTCCGCTTGTCAGCATATTTCAACTGATTGCCGAAATTCTTCGGATTGCCCAGATAGACCTCGGCCCGGATACCGGCCTGCCGCAACTCGCCCACCATCGCCTGATAATCCGCAAGCCGCGCCTTATCCATGACGGTCACAACGACAGGGCCAACAGCCTTGCCACCGATCCGCCCCTTGGCGCGCAGGGCGGCCAACAACCGGTCTACCCCGATCGAGACGCCCGTCGCCGGGACCGCTTGCCCGGTGAAGCGCTTGACCAGATCGTCATAGCGACCCCCCCCCGCAACAGAGCCAAACTGCCGCGGGCGACCTTTTTCGTCGAGAATTTCGAACGTCAGCTCGGCCTCGTAGACGGGGCCGGTATAGTAGCCAAGACCACGCACGACCGAAGGGTCGATGACGATGCGATCGGGGCCGTATCCCTGCGCGGCCAGTAGGTCCGCGATTTCTTCCAACTCGGACACGCCTTCCGCACCGATGGCACTTTCACCGACGGCAGCTCGCAAGTTGGCCAGCGTCTGCTGAGCGGTTTTCGCTTTCGATGTCAGGAAGGCCAGCACAGGTTCCGCCTGTGCATCCGTCAGCCCAACCCCATCGATATACGCGCCCGACGCATCCAGCCGCCCCTTGCCCAACAGCTCGCGCACCCCTGCTTCGCCCACCTTGTCGAACTTGTCGATGGTGCGCAGAACAGCGTCGCGGGTGGGGCCTTCGTCGACGCCCATCACCTCCAGCACGCCGTTCAGAACCTTGCGGTTGTTCACACGCACGACATAGTCGCCACGTGGAATGCCCACAGTTTCCAGCGTATCCGCCAACAGCGCACAAATCTCGGCGTCCGCGGCCATGCTGGCCGTGCCGACGGTATCCGCATCACATTGATAGAACTGGCGAAAACGACCCGGTCCCGGCTTTTCATTGCGCCAAACCGGCCCCATCGCATAGCGGCGGTAAGGCGTGGGCAGATCGTTGCGGTGCTGCGCGTAAACGCGGGCCAGCGGCGCGGTCAGGTCATAGCGCAACGCCATCCAGTCGCCTTCACCCTTCTCATCATATTCTTGCCACGCGAAGACGCCTTCGTTCGGACGATCCACGTCGGGCAGGAATTTACCCAGCGCCTCAACCGTTTCGATCGCTGAGCTTTCCAAAGCATCGAAGCCATAGCGATGATACACCGCCGCAATCTGATCGAGCATCTGTTTGCGCTCATCCAGCTCGGCGCCAAAATAGTCGCGAAAGCCCTTGGGCGTGATCGCCTTGGGGCGGGGCTGTTTCTTCTGCTTGGCCATTGTCGGTCCCGTTCAGATAGGTGTCGCGGGCGGTCTAGCGGATGGGGGCGCAAGGGGCAAGGAAAGCCTGCCCAGAAAGGGCCCGACGCCTGGCCCCACACCAAGCCAAATGGCCGGATCGGGTTTCGCTTCCTCATTGGCGTTATCTGTTGGCTGATCGCCTTTCGGGGCTATGACTTGGATCAACTTCGCGCTATCAGAGCCAAATGACGCAAGACCGCATGACCCAATTGGAAGAAACCGTCGCCCACCTGACCCGTGTGGTCGATGAACTGTCAGACGTAATTGCCCGCCAAGACACGGAACTGTCCAAGATGTCTCATCGCGTGCGGATGCTGGTAGAGCGGGAGGCCGAGCGAGAGATGGCGAATTCCGGCGGCGTGGTCCTTGGTGACGAACGGCCACCGCATTACTAGGGCGCGTCAGACTTCTTCCACATCAATCACGCCGTCCAGTGACTTGAGCGCGCCCTTGATCTGAGGGTTCAGTGGGAAGGGGCGTCCCAAGGTCATCTCGACCTCGCCCGGCAAGGTCGGATCTATCAGGCAAACCGACACTTCACCCGGTCGGATGTTGCGCGCTTTCTCAGCAGCGTCTTTCAACAGGTTGGAAACCTGCACAAGCGCCTCGGGTTCCGTCAGATATAGCTTCAGAGCCATCCCGCCCGCATCTGCGATCACCGCATCCAAGGGTGCGACCGACCTGCCGCGCGGGTCAAACTGCCCTTCTTCAAAACGGCCCTCAAGCTGCATAACGACCTGCAGCGTTTCGTCGAAAACCCTTCGGCAGGCCTCAAAATCATCTGCAAACAGCAAGATACCCGGCACCTGTCCCGTCGGGTCATCAATGTTGAGACGGAAAAATTGGTTGCCCCGCGCGGATTTACGCGCCTGCAAGCCACTGACATTGACGGCGACCTTTCCAACGGCCGCACCGGTGCGTTCTGCCTTGTCGCGCAGTTCCTGAATGGTCATCACGCCCTTGCGTTTGAGCGCCGGCAAGTAGTCGTCAAGAGGATGGCCGGACAGATAGAAGCCAATCGCCTTGTGTTCCTCGGTCAGCCGTTCGTTGGGCAGCCAATCCCCGACCGGGGACAGGCGTGGTTCCGGCAGGTCGTCGCCAGCCTCGCCGAACAGGGACACCTGGTTCGAGGCGCGCTGTTCGTGGATTGCGGCCGAATAGTTGACCAGCGCATCAAGGCTGTCGAAGACGCGGCGGCGGTTTGGGTCAAGTTGATCAAAGGCGCCTGCGCGCGCCAGCATCTCCATCGGACGCTTACCGACACGCTTCAGATCAACGCGACGCGCAAAGTCGTAAAGCGTTGCAAAAGGCTTGTCAGCACCGTCGACTTTGCGACCTTCGACGACAAGGCCCATCGCCTCGACGCCAACATTTTTTAGCGCCCCAAGCCCATAGACGACGCGGCCCTTGTCCACACTGAACATGGCAGACGAACGGTTCACACAGGGTGGCACGATCTCGATATCCAGCCCCCGCCTGATTTCGTTGGCGTAGATGGACAGCTTGTCCGTCAGATGAAGGTCGCAGTTCATCACACCAGCCATGAATTCAACCGGGTGGTTCGCCTTCAACCAAGCGGTCTGATAGCTGACGACGGCATAGGCGGCAGCGTGTGATTTGTTGAAACCGTAATTGGCGAATTTCTCAAGCAGGTCGAAGACTTCCGACGCTTTCTTCGCAGGCACCCCGTTTTCTGCGGCCCCTTTTTCAAATTTCGGACGTTCGGCGTCCATCGCTTCTTTGATCTTCTTACCCATCGCCCGGCGCAGAAGGTCGGCGCCTCCAAGCGAATAGCCCGCCATGACCTGAGCGATCTGCATCACCTGTTCCTGATAGACGATAATGCCCTGCGTTTCGGCCAGAATGTGGTCGATCAAAGGGTGGACGCTTTCGATCTCCCTCAGCCCGTTCTTCACCTCGCAATAGGTGGGGATGTTCTCCATCGGGCCGGGACGATACAGGGCGACCAGCGCCACGATATCTTCGATGCAGGTCGGTTTCATGCGCCGAAGCGCATCCATCATACCGCTTGATTCCACCTGAAACACCGCCACGGTTTTGGCCGCAGCGTAGAGCTTGTAGGTCTTTTCATCCTCCAGCGGAATCGCGTTGATTTCATTCACCGCGCCTTCAGGCGGGTCATAAAGAACCTCTCCATTCGGACCCGTATGGATATCGCGCCCCTGCCCTTGAATCAAATCGACGGCATTCTGAATTACCGTCAGGGTTTTCAAGCCAAGAAAGTCGAACTTCACCAGACCCGCTTGCTCCACCCACTTCATATTGAATTGGGTAGCGGGCATGTCGGATTTTGGGTCTTGATAGAGCGGCACCAGCGCATCAAGCGGTCGATCCCCGATCACCACCCCCGCCGCGTGGGTCGACGCATTGCGCAACAACCCTTCGATCTGTTGGCAATAGGTCAACAGCCGGTCGACGACCTCTTCTGCGCGCGCCTCTTCGCGAAGGCGGGGTTCGTCAGCCAGAGCCTTTTCGATCGAGACGGGTTTCACCCCTTCGACCGGGATCAGTTTCGACAGCCGGTCAACCTGTCCATAGGGCATCTGCAACACGCGCCCCACATCGCGCACGGCGGCCTTCGACAAGAGCGCACCAAAGGTGATGATCTGCCCAACTTTGTCGCGTCCGTATTTCTCTTGGACATAGCGGATCACCTCTTCGCGCCGGTCCATGCAAAAGTCGATGTCGAAATCCGGCATCGACACACGTTCCGGGTTCAGAAAGCGTTCGAACAGCAGTGAATAGCGCAACGGATCAAGGTCGGTGATCGTCAGCGCATACGCCACCAGCGACCCCGCGCCGGAGCCCCGCCCCGGTCCCACCGGAATGTGGTTGTCCTTGGACCATTTGATGAAGTCGGCCACGATCAGGAAATAACCCGGAAACCCCATGCCCTCGATGATATTCAGCTCGAATTCCAACCGTTTCTGGTATTCTTCCACGGACACCGCGTGCGGGATCACCGCCAGACGCGCCTGCAATCCTGCATTGGCCTGCCGGCGCAGTTCCTGAACCTCATCATCTGCAAATTTCGGCAAGATCGGATCGCGCCGATAGGCCATGAAGGCGCAGCGTTGCGCAATTTCAACAGTATTATCAATAGCTTCCGGCAAATCCGCAAACAGCGTGATCATTTCTTCGGGGCTTTTGAAATAATGCTGAGGCGTCAGGCGGCGACGGCCTTCTTGTTGATCGACATAAGCGCCGTCCCGAATGCAGATCAGCGCATCATGTGCCTCGTAAAGCTTTTGTTTCGGGAAATAGACATCGTTGGTGGCGACCAATGGGAGGCCCATCTCATAGGCCATTTCAACAAATCCACGCTCCGTCGCGCGTTCACCATTCGTCGGCTGGCCACCTTCACCGGGGTGGCGTTGCAGCTCCACATACAGCCGGTCACCAAAGCATTGGTGAAGCCGCTTCATCAATGCTTCGGCTTTCGGTCGCTGACGCGCCTGAAGCAGCTGACCCACTGGCCCCTCGGCGCCCCCGGTCAGACAGATCAGCCCCTCCGAATTGCTTTCAAGCTCGTCCAGTTGAACCTGCGGCAGCTCTCCTTTCTTGTCGATATATAGACAGGAATTGAGCTTCATCAGGTGTTCATAGCCCTGCTCGTTCTGAGCCAACAGAACAAGGGCGGCAGGCGCGCGTTGTTTTTCGCCCGGCGCAGGGATTTCGAAGGCCAGATCGACCTGACACCCCATGATCGGCTGGATGCCTTCCCCGGCAGCTGTGACCGAAAACTCAAGTGCGGCGAACATGTTGTTCGTGTCGGTCAAGGCGACTGCCGGCATCCCATGAGCGGCACAGAGCCCCGGTAATTTCTTCACCGGCACCGCGCCTTCCAGCAGCGAATATTCAGAGTGAACGCGAAGGTGAATGAATCGTGGTTGGTTCGTCATGGGGGTAACCTAGACGAGCCCCCCGCCGGGGGGAAGAGACGACGCGCTATGCGGTTGGCTCCAGTATCTCGATCCGGTTGCCAAACGGGTCATGGGTGAAAAAGCGACGGTATCCCGGCAAGGCGTCATCCCATTGAACCTTGAACGCAGCGCGCTCAAGACGCTCCGCAAGCGCAGCGATCTCCGCACATTCAAAGGCAGGATGCGCTTTCTTTGCGGGGCGAAATGGTGTTTCGACCCCAAGATGCAAATGAATTCCGTCACAGCAAAACCAAATTCCACCCCGCGCCGCGAGCTTGGGTGGCTTCGGTTCCACCACAAACCCCAGCGCGTCACGATAGAAAGTCGCCGCAAGTTGCTCTTGCCCGATTGGCATAGCCAGTTGCACGTGATGGATTTTTTTAAGCATGGGTTGGTCCCTGAGATCGTGAAGGCTCGACCAGTATACCATTGCACACGGGAAATAGGCGAAGATTTTCTTGCGTCAAACGTGATTCTCGGGTTTGCTCGGTCGATAGAATAATAAACCCCGCGCGTTTTCTACGCCGCATCGAGGACGCGCAAAACCGGGGCATGACAGGGTAACGCGGCGGGACGATTACATGGATATCGCCTTTCTTCTGAACGGAGAGAGTGTGACTCTGCACGACGTGGATCCGAAACGAACCACGCTGGACTGGCTGCGCGAAACACAGGGACTGACTGGCACCAAAGAAGGCTGCAACGAAGGTGATTGCGGCGCTTGCACCGTCATGGTGACAGACGAAACCGGCGCCAAAGCAGTCAATGCCTGCATCTTGTTTCTTGGGCAGATTAATGGGCGCGCTTTAACAACTGTCGAAGGTCTGGCCACGCAAGACGACCTTCATCCGGTTCAGCAAATGATGGTCGAAGAACACGCCTCGCAATGTGGTTTTTGCACACCGGGCATTGCTGTGTCGCTGGCAACCGCGCAGTTGAATGGCAACAAAAACCATGACGACGTGCTGGCAGGCAATCTTTGCCGCTGCACCGGATATGCGCCAATCATACGCTCTGCCGAACGGGCTGCCAAAGCTCTGGTCCCAGAAGGCTTCGCCCCATTGGCCGGCAACTTGCCCGGCAGTGCTCAGGATCCTGACCCTGCCCGCCCCGCGACAATAGACGCGCTTGCGCAGGCTTTGATGACCACGCCACACGCAACTCTGATCGCAGGCGCAACCGATGTCGGGCTGTGGGCAACCAAGTCGCTGAAAGATTTGGGGCCAGTCGTTTTTATCAATGGCGTCAAAGCCTTGCACGACATCCACATAACCGATGAAAAAATCCGCGTGGGCGCGGGCGTCACCATCGAAGCACTTCGACTTGCGTTGGCGCCGTATCATCCGAATTTTTCGGAAATGTTGCGCCGCTTCGCCTCGCTGCAGGTGCGTAACGTTGCGACGATTGGCGGAAACATCGCCAACGGGTCGCCCATCGGCGACACCCCTCCGGCCCTGATCGCGCTTGATGCCACTCTGCACTTGCGGCGCGGCACTGAAACCCGCGCGATTGATCTTGAGAGCTTCTTCATTGACTACGGCAAGCAGGACAGACGCCCTGGCGAATTCGTCGAAGCGGTATCCTTCAAACGCCAGCCCGATCGTCTGCGTGTCTACAAACTGTCTAAGCGGTTTGATCAGGACATCTCGGCGGTGCTGGGCGCTTTCAACATCTCGGTGTCGAATGGTGAAGTCGCCAACGCCCGCATCGCTTTTGGCGGCATGGCCGGCACCCCGAAACGCGCAACACATGTCGAAAACGCCTTGATTGGCCGACCCTGGACCCTTGACAGCGTGAAGGCCGCTTTGCCCGCCTTTGCACAGGATTTCGATCCAATGTCGGATATGCGCGCCTCGGCCAGCTACCGGTTGCAAGTGGCGCAGAATCTTCTTGTGCGGGCGTGGCATGACGACCAAGGCACCGCGACATCGGTGTTGGAGGTTCAGCCATGAGCGTCGGGAAGCCCCTTCCACACGATGCCGCCCGCCTGCATGTGACCGGCGCGGCGCGGTACGTCGATGACATTCCAACACCAGCAAATTGCCTGCACCTTGCCTTTGGCCTCAGCGACATTGCGCGCGGTGTCATCACCCATGCAGACCTGTCCGGCGTGCGTCAGGCACCGGGCGTGGTGGCTGTATTGACGGCGATTGATCTGCCGCATGCGAATGACGTATCGCCTTCGGTCCACGACGAACCTTTGCTTGCCAAAGGCGAGGTTTTTTACCACGGCCAACCGATTTTTCTGGTCGCCGCAACCTCGCATCTGGCGGCGCGCAAGGCGGCACGGCGGGCCAAGATCACCATCGATCCACGCCCCGCCATCCTGTCCATCGACGATGCCATAGCCGCCGACAGCCGGTTTGAGGGCGGACCAGTGGTCTGGGCACGCGGCAAGGCTGCCGAAGCTATCCATACGGCGCCGCATGTTTTCGACGGATCGGTTGAACTGGGCGGACAAGAGCATTTCTATCTTGAAGGTCAGACCGCTTTGGCCGTGCCGCAGGAAGCTGGCGACATGCTGATCCACAGCTCGACCCAGCACCCGACCGAAATTCAGCACAAAGTTGCGGACGCCTTGGGCGTGCCGATGCACGGCATTCGCGTGGAGACGCGCCGCATGGGGGGCGGTTTTGGCGGCAAGGAAAGCCAAGGCAACGCCTTGGCGGTTGCTTGCGCCGTCGTGGCGCAGAAATCGGGTCGGCCCTGCAAGATGCGGTATGACCGCGACGATGATATGGTCATCACCGGCAAGCGCCATGACTTCCGCATCACCTATCGCGTGGGCGTTGACGACGCCGGGCGCCTGCTTGGGCTTGAGGTCACACAGCTTGCACGCTGTGGCTGGTCGCAAGATCTGTCTTTGCCCGTCGCGGACCGTGCCATGCTGCACGCAGACAACGCCTATCATCTGCCGGCCGTCAGGATCGAAAGCCATCGACTGAAGACCAACACCGCCTCTGCCACTGCTTTCCGTGGCTTTGGCGGACCGCAAGGCGTGTTCGGGATTGAACGTATTTTGGACCACGTTGCCGCCAAACTTGATTTGGACCCGGTCGCCGTTCGGACGGTAAATTTTTACGACAACGGGCAGACAACGCATTACGGGCAAACGATTGAAGGCTTCCATATTCCCGCGATGACGATGGCCTTGCTTGATCGCGCCGACTTCGCCGCGCGTCGTGCCGAGGTTGATCGGTTCAACGCCGAAAACCCTATCCTCAAGAAAGGGCTGGCCTATTCACCGGTGAAGTTTGGGATCAGCTTCACGCTGACCCACCTCAATCAGGCCGGGGCTCTGGTGCATGTCTATCAGGATGGCTCGATCCATATGAACCATGGCGGGACCGAAATGGGTCAAGGCCTGTTCCAGAAGGTAGCCCAGGTTGCGGCAAGCTGTTTTGGAGTGTCGCTGAACGTCGTGAAGATCACTGCGACCGATACCGCGAAAGTGCCGAACACATCGGCGACAGCCGCATCTTCGGGGTCGGATTTGAATGGAATGGCGGTTCAGGCAGCCTGCATAACCATACGCGAGCGTATTGCCGATTACCTCGCAGAAATCTGGCAGGCGCACGCGTCCGAAATAACATTCACCGACGACACGGTGTCGGCCCCGAACGGTCAGAACATGTCGTTTGCCGCCGCAGCCAAGGCCGCCTATGAAGCGCGCATCAGCTTGTCAGCCACCGGGTTCTACAAAACACCGCGCATCACTTGGGACCGGGTGAAGGGGCAAGGGCGACCGTTTCTTTACTTTGCCCATGGCGTCGCGCTGAGCGAAGTGGTGATCGATACGCTGACCGGAGAAAATCGCATCCTGCGCACGGACATCGTGCATGACGCCGGTTCAAGCCTGAACCCCGCACTGGATATCGGGCAGGTCGAAGGCGGCTATGTGCAAGGCGCGGGCTGGCTGACCACCGAGGAGTTGATCTGGGATACCAAGGGCGTGCTTAGAACGCATGCGCCGTCGACCTACAAGATCCCGGCCTGTTCGGATCGCCCGCGCGTCTTCAATGTCTCCCTTTGGGATCAGCCAAACCACGAAGACACCGTGTTCAGATCAAAAGCGGTGGGCGAGCCGCCCTTGATGCTGGGAATATCAGTCTGGCTGGCGTTGGCCGATGCGGTCGCCGCATGCGGCGAGGGGTATCACGACATGAACGCTCCGGCGACGCCCGAAGAAATACTGAAGGCCGTCGGCAGGGTCCGCACCGCATGAGCTTTGACCTCGCCCAGCTTGTTCACGCGATCAAACAGCACCGCAGGGTTGCCCGCGTCGTCGTCGCAGAGACCGCTGGGTCAACACCACGCGAGGTCGGCGCTGCGATGTTGGTCTGGGACACAGGCCAAATTGGCACGATCGGAGGCGGCGAGCTGGAACTGCGCGCCACGAAGGCCGCGCGCATCCAGTTGGTAGCGGACGCTGGATCAACCCTTGCACGCCTGCCGCTGGGGCCAGAGCTTGGTCAGTGCTGCGGCGGGGCGGTGACCCTTCTTACTGAAATCTTCACCGACCGTGACCAGCCAAAGCTTGAACAAGCACAGGTCTTCGCCCGCCCCGCCAATGGGCGATCCGTGTCACACTCCGCGACGCCCCTGCCCTCCATGCCGCTATCCGTCAAGCGCATCTTGGATCGCGCGCGCGCTCAAGGGCAGCGGCCATCTCCGAAACTGCTGCAGGGATGGATGATTGAACCGATATCCCACCCATCTGTGCCGCTTTGGATCTATGGGGCTGGTCATGTCGGTCGGGCGCTGATCAACGTCCTGTCCCCGATCGGTGACCTTGCGATCACTTGGGTCGACACCGGTCCGGACCGATTTCCGGCGGAGGTGCCCGCCTCTGTCACTTGCCTTCCCGCGGCAAATCCAGCTAACGCTGTTCGGTTTGCGCCGGACGACGCCCATCATCTTGTGCTGACCTATAGTCACAGCATGGACCTGGACTTGTGTCACACCATTCTGTCCAGACCCTTTGTCGGTGCTGGCCTTATCGGCTCGGCCACCAAGTGGGCACGGTTTCAGAAACGATTGACCGCGCTGGGCCATGGCACCGCGGACATCCAGAAAATTCAGTGCCCGATCGGTGATCCGGGTCTGGGAAAGACGCCCCAAGCCATCGCGCTAGGGGTAGCTTGCGCCTTGCTTAAAGGTGTATCAATAAACAATAAATCCAACAGGGGTGCTGCACGTGACAGGGGATACGCGCGAAAACGAAGCGCTACTGACACTTGACGGGCTGACCAAAGCCTATCCGGGAGTCATCGCAAACAATAAGGTTTCATTCTCGATTCTTCCGGGTGAAGTGCATGCTTTGCTGGGCGAAAACGGGGCCGGAAAATCCACGTTGGTAAAGATGATCTATGGCCTCGTCAAACCAGACGAAGGACGTATGATCCTGAACAACGCGCCCTTTTCACCAACAAATCCCGCAGCTGCGCGCAGTTCAGGCGTGGCGATGGTGTTTCAGCATTTCAGCTTGTTCGACGCGCTGAGTGTTGCGGAAAATATCGCCCTTGGAATGGACAACCCGCCGCATGCGCGCGCGCTGTCCGCCCGCATCCGCGAGGTAAGCAACGCCTACGGCCTGCCGCTTGATCCTGAGCGCGTGGTGGGCGACCTGTCCGCCGGCGAACGCCAGCGGGTCGAGATCATTCGCTGTCTTTTGCAAGACCCCAAGCTTCTGATCATGGACGAACCGACCTCGGTTCTGACCCCTCAAGAGGTCGACATCCTGTTTGAAACTCTTCGCAAGCTAACCGCCGAAGGAACCGCAATTCTTTACATTTCTCATAAGCTTGAGGAGATACGAAGCCTGTGCGAACACGCGACAGTGCTGCGTCTGGGTCATGTTGTCGACACCTGCGACCCGCGCGAGAAATCCGCGCGCGAACTTGCCGAAATGATGGTTGGTGACACGTTGCATGTGCCGTCGCGCGAAGCGGCCACCCCGGGTCCGGTCGTGCTTGCGATGAATGACGTATCGATGAAATCACCCAGCGCCTTCGGAACCAACCTACACAACATCTCGGTCGAGGTGCGCGCGGGCGAGGTGTTGGGCATCGGCGGCGTCGCAGGCAACGGGCAAGACGAACTTCTTGCGGTTTTGTCGGGCGAAGGACGCGCGCAAAGCGGCACAATCACGCTGGCGGGCGACGATATCGGAGCGCTCTATCCAAACGCGCGCCGCGCCCGTGGCCTTCTGACGGCGCCCGAAGAACGGCTTGGCCACTCTGCCGCGCCCGACATGAGCCTGACCGAAAACGCGCTTTTGACCGGCGCTGTGCGCAAACAGTTGGTTGACCGGGGCTTTCTGCGCTGGGGCAAGACAGAAGCATTCGCGAGAACGATCATTGCCGAGTTTGATGTGCGCACACCCGGGCCAGACAACGCAGCCGGGTCGCTGTCGGGTGGCAACTTGCAGAAATTTGTCATCGGCCGCGAGGTGCTGCAAGACCCCGAAGTGCTGGTGGTCAATCAACCGACATGGGGCGTCGACGCTTCCGCCGCCGCGGCGATCCGCCAGTCTTTGCTGGATTTGGCTCATCATGGGGCTGCAGTCATTGTCATCAGTCAGGATCTGGATGAGCTCATGGAAATCGCCGACCGCTTTACTGCCCTAAACGAAGGCCGGCTTGCCGAACCTGTCTCCACCCAGGGGTTGGATGTCGAAACGATCGGTCTGATGATGGGCGGCGGCGAACAGGAGACGGCAGCATGATCCATTTGGAAAAGCGCCCACAGCCATCGAAATTCTGGGCGGGCTTAACCCCTGTTCTGGCGGTCATCGCAACGATGATCGCGGGCGGGTTCATGTTCTGGATGCTGGGCAAGGCACCCCTTGAGGCGATCCGCACGATTTTCTGGGATCCCCTGTTTCACGAAACCTTTGGCCCATATTCGCGCCCGCAGCTTCTGGTGAAAGCTGCCCCTCTGATCCTGATTGCCGTCGGGCTCAGCCTTGGGTTTCGCGCGGGCATCTGGAACATTGGCGCTGAAGGCCAATACATCATGGGGGCCATTTGCGGGGCTGGGGTTGGGCTGGCTTTTTATCCGTCCGAAAGCATTCTGATCTTTCCCGCCATGGTTTTGGCGGGCGCGCTTGGCGGCTGGGCCTGGGCGATGATCCCGGGGCTTTTGAAAGTTCGCTTTGGCACGAACGAAATCCTCGTCAGTCTGATGCTGGTCTATGTGGCCGAAAACCTCTTGGCATCCGTAAGCCAAGGCCTGTTGAAGAACCCCGAAGGCATGGGTTTTCCCGGCTCACGCAACTTTCGCGATTTCCCCGCTGCCTATAACACCGAGCTGATCAGCGGCACAGGGATGCACTGGGGTGTGGCGGCAGCTTTCGTGGCCGTCATTTTCGCCTATGTGCTGCTGACCCGGCACATGTTGGGCTTTCAGGTGCGCCTGACGGGTGAAGCCCCCCGTGCCGCACGTTTTGCCGGGGTCAATCCGACCCGTTTGATCCTGTTCTGCCTTGGCACATCGGGGGCGTTGGCTGGGCTTGCGGGGCTGTTCGAGGTCTCTGGCCCCTCAGGGCAAGTCACCATCGACTTCAATTCCGGTTACGGGTTCACCGCGATCATCGTGGCCTTCCTTGGACGCTTGCATCCCATCGGCATCCTGCTGGCCGGGCTTCTGATGGCGTTGACTTACATTGGCGGAGAACTGGCACAACTGATGCTGGGCCTGCCCGGCGCGGCCATACAGATGTTCCAAGGCATGCTGATGTTCTTCCTTCTGGCGATGGACGTGCTGTCGCATTACCGCATCCGCTTCAACAAAACCGCGACGGCGTAAGGAGAACGACGATGGATCTTAGTCAAATCAACCCGCTTCTTCTTCTGGCCTCACTGATGGTTGCAGCTACGCCAATCCTGCTGGCCGCCATTGGCGAAGCGGTGGTCGAAAAGGCAGGCGTTCTGAACCTTGGGGTCGAAGGCATGATGATCACCGGGGCTGTGGTGGGCTTCGCCATCGGCGTGAATACCGGCAGCCCCGCTGTGGGTTTTGTCGCTGCCGCCGTTGCCGGGGCCGCACTGTCGATGCTGTTTGGCGTTCTGGTGCTGTATCTTATGTCCAATCAGGTCGCCACTGGGCTGGGGCTGACCCTGTTCGGACTGGGCCTGTCATCGCTGATCGGCAAACCCTATGAGGGGATGAAAGCGCCCAGTATGGCCAAATGGGACATCCCGCTGCTCAGCGACATCCCGGTGCTTGGGCCCATCCTGTTTCGTCATGATCCCATGGTCTATGTCAGCCTGATCATCGTGACGGCCACGTGGTATGTGCTGACGCGCACCCGCGCGGGTCTGATCCTGCGGGGGGTTGGCGAAAACCACGATGCAGCCCACGCGCTGGGTTACAAAGTGGTGCGTGTGCGTCTGATGGCCATTGCCTTTGGCGGCGCGTGTGCAGGGTTGGGCGGGGCGTATGTCAGCCTTGTCCGGGTGCCACAATGGGTCGAAGGTATGACCGCCGGGGCCGGCTGGATCGCCCTTGCCATCGTCGTGTTCGCCAGTTGGCGGCCATGGCGCGTGCTACTGGGGGCCTATCTGTTTGGCGGGATCACCGTGCTTCAACTGAACCTGCAGGCCGCAGGCGCCGCCATCCCCGTCGAGATATTGGCGATGAGCCCCTATGTCGTGACAATTCTTGTGCTTGTGGTTATCTCTTTGCGTGGCCAACACGGCGCGCCCGGATCACTTGGGCGCATCTTCCACGCGACGCACTAGGTTTCCCTTATGATCAAACCCGACATTCACGAGATCCTTGACGGACACAAGCCCTTGGGCCGCGTGAATGTTGGCCGCATCATGGACGGGTTGATCGTTTTATCTGCCGTCGCGATCGCGCTTGAAACCATGCCGGAATTGCCAGCCAACTTGCGCCGGTTGCTGTTCACGTTCGAGATCGGCTTGTTGGCCGTCTTTTCAGTCGAATACATTGTGCGTCTTGTGTCTGCCCCGCGCCCGTTGCGCTATGCATTCAGCTTCTGGGGCATCATAGATCTGCTGAGCATCGCACCGGCCATCGCGTTTCTGACCCCGCAGTGGCAGGTCGTTCGGACCTTCCGGCTTTTGCGTCTTGTGCGCTTGTTGAAGCTCTTTCGCGGCTCTCACGCGATGGAGCGCCTCGTGGTCGCTTTTGGGCAAGTCCGAGGAGAGCTGGCGGTGTTCGGCGTGATTGCTGGCCTGATGCTCTATGTATCTGCCGTGGGCATCTATGTGTTCGAACATGACGCCCAACCCGAGGTATTCTCGTCGATCCCAAACAGCCTGTGGTGGGCCGTCGCAAGCTTCACGACGGTGGGCTATGGCGACATGTTCCCGATCACGCCGGGTGGCCGGATTTTCACCACCTTCGTGCTGTTCATCGGGCTTGGCGTGATCGCCGTGCCGTCGGCCATCGTGACCGCCGCGCTGCTTGAAAGCGAAACAAATATTCAACGTCGTATCCGTGAGAACGCCGAAAACGGAGACGAGGGCGAACCCGAAACTGAAAACCCGAAATCTGCTCAATCCATCAAGGGAGAATGATATGCGTGCAGTAAAAACACTATTGGCCGGTGTGGCCTTGGCGGCTGGCCTGGCCGGTGCGGCCCAGGCCCAAGACAAGACAAAGGTCGGCTTTATCTTCGTCGGCCCCGTCGGCGACGGTGGTTGGACCTACGAACACAACCAAGGCCGTCTGGCCGTAGAAGAAGAGTTCGGCGATAGCGTCGAAACGATCTATCAAGAAAGCGTGCCGGAAGGTGCAGACGCCGAGCGTGCGATCACGCAAATGGCGCTGGCGGGTGCAGACCTGATCTTCACCACGTCGTTTGGTTATATGGACGCGACCGTGGCCGTGGCCGAGAAGTTCCCGGACATCAAGTTTGAACACGCCACCGGCTATAAGACAGCGCCGAACGTGTCGGTCTATTCCGCACGTTTCTATGAAGGTCGCGCCGTTCAGGGCCATATCGCTGGCAAGATGACCAAGTCGAACGTCATCGGCTACATCGCGTCATTCCCGATCCCGGAAGTTATCCGTGGCATCAACTCGGCCTATATCCACGCCAAGAAGGTGAACCCGGACGTTCAGTTCAAGATCATCTGGGCCTACACTTGGTTTGATCCGGCCAAAGAAGCAGACGCCGCCAAAGCACTGATCGAACAGGGAGCCGACGTGATCCTGCAACACACGGATTCGACCGCGCCGCAAGCCGCCGCGCAAGAAGCCGGAAACATCATCACCTTCGGGCAGGCATCCGACATGTCAGATTATGCGCCGATGCCGCGTGTGTCGTCGATCATCGACAACTGGGCACCCTATTACATCGCCCGCACCAAGGCCGTTATGGACGGCACATGGGAAAGCGTATCGACATGGGACGGCATCGGTTCTGGCATGGTTGGCATCGGCGAGATCACGGACGCCGTGCCTGCCGACGTGAAGGCCGAAGCCGAAGCGCTGCGTGACGCGCTGGGTTCGGGCGAATACCACGCCTTCACCGGCCCGCTGAACAAGCAAGACGGATCAGCCTGGCTTGCCGAAGGTGAGACCGCAGATGACGGAACGCTGGCTGGCATGAACTTCTATGTCGAAGGCATCGAAGGCGAAATCCCCTCGAACTGATCTCCAGATCGTAAGATCTGACGGGACCTCGCCTTCGGGCGGGGTCTTTTTTCGTGAAAGTGAAACTTTTAGCGACGGAACTTCGAAGGCATTCCGTTTAACGCATATATACATGAACGGAGCATATCATGCGCAAAACTTCCTTTCTCGTCGCCAGTATCGCCATTGCCTTGGCCTTACCAGCCATCGCCCAGAACCAACCCGGCGCCCACTTCATTGAAAACTGGGATCTGGATGAAAACGGGTCCGTGTCGATCGAAGAGGTGCGCGAACGGCGCGGCGACATCTTCACCACGTTTGACACCAGCGAAGACGACATCCTGACCGCCGATGAATACGTCCAGTTTGATGAGGCCCGCGAGGCGGACATGCAGGAACACGGCATCGCGCAAGGCAAGGGTATGGGGCAAGGTGGCGGCAAAGGCATGGGCCAAGGCAAAGGCCAAGGTAAAGGCGGTGGCCAAGGTATGGGCCAGCAAAACGCCGCGATGTCCATGGCCCTTGAAAACGCTGACCTGAACGGCGACGGAGAGGTCACGCGCGCCGAGTTTCTTGAAGGCGTCGATCTGTGGTTCCCACAACAGGACCGAAACGGCGATGGCGTTCTGACGGCAGAAGACTTTGGTCGGATGTAGCGTGACCCGGCATTAGGTGCACAAAGTAAGGAAGGCTCTGATCGGATCAGGGCCTTTTCCTTTTTTAAGCCGCATGTCAGGGTCTGCGCACGGGGTATTCCCCCGATCTGATTACTTAGATCGACGAGGCACTGGCATGAACGATTTTATCATTATTGGCGGCGGCATCGCGGGGGTGTCTGCTGGCGCCCGCCTGTCGCAACTTGGCACTGTCACGCTTCTGGAGGCGGAAGACGCGCTGGCCTATCATGCCTCTGGCCGGTCCGCGGCGGTCTTTGAACAAAGCTATGGCGCGCCCAGCGTGGTTGAACTCAACCGGGCGTCACGCCACTTTCATGAAACCGCAAATGGCGGCGTGCTCAGCCCGCGTGGACTGTTGATCGTCGCAGGTAAGGGGGAGGAAGACACGCTGGCGCAGGACCTTGTCGACATGCGGCTGGATCGGGTCGCAGCGGACGAAGCCTTGGCCTTGGTGCCGATCCTGAATTTGGAAAACTTTTCTGGTGCGGGCTATCACGCGGATGCTTGGGATATCGACACAGACCTGTTGATCCAGAACTTCGCACGGGATATCCGCACCAACGGCAAAGTGGTCAGTGGCGCGAAAGTCACCAAGATCACGCGTCTGCCTGACCGGTGGGAGGTCACGACGCCCAAAGGCGTCTTCGCGGCAAGGTCGCTGGTCAATGCAGCCGGCGCTTGGGCGGACCAGATCGCAGCACTGGCGGGTATACCACCGATCGGCATTCAGCCCTATCGCCGCTCAATGGCGCGCATCCCGGCACCGGGTGGACGAGACGTCACAACATGGCCTCTGTTCATGGGGGCTGGCGAAAGCTGGTATGCAAAGCCCGATGCGGGCGCGTTAATCGTGTCGCCTGCCGAAGCTGACCCGATGGACGCTCACGACGCTTGGGCAGATGACATGGTTCTGGCGGAAGGCCTTGCGCGATACGAAGAGATGGTGACGGAGCCTGTCAATCGGATGATTACAAACTGGGCAGGGCTTCGCAGCTTTGCCCCCGACCGCAATCTTGTGATCGGACCTGCGCCTGAGGACGCGGATTTCCTTTGGTGCGCAGGCCAAGGCGGGTATGGCTTTCAAACCAGCCCTGCTGCGTCGCAGTTGTTGGCCGACTTGGTCACAGGCACGACGCCCGCTCTGGATCAAGCAATCGTGGCAACGCTTAGCCCCACGCGTTTCGCCTGATCAGCCAAGCAATACGTCCAGATGTTTCACGACCGAGCGTGCCAGCACATCTGGTTCATAGCCACCTTCCAGCATCGACACGATGCGTCCATCCGCAAACTCATCGGCCACCGCTTTTAGCTCACGCGTGACCCACTCATAGTCTGCATCGGTCAACTGAACACTGGACATATCATCTGCCACATGGGCGTCGAACCCGGCAGAGATGAAGATAAACTCCGGCTTGAACGCCTTTAGATGTGGCACCCAATGAGCGCTGACGGCGTCGCGAAATTCGGCGCTGCCCGCCCCGGCTGACAGGGGAATGTCGACAAGGTTGTCGTTTTCCTTCTCGTGCCCGGTGAAGGGGTAGAACGGGTGTTGGAAGCTGGAACAGAACAGCACGCGATTGTCGGACTTGAAGATTTCTTCGGTGCCATTGCCGTGGTGCACATCAAAGTCGATGATCGCCACGCGAGACAATCCGTGACCATCCAGCGCATGAGCAGCGGCCACGGCAATGTTGTTGAACAGGCAAAACCCCATGGCCTTGTCGCGTTCGGCGTGATGGCCCGGCGGGCGCACCATGCAGAAAACCGGGTTCGCCTCTTTCGACATCACCAGATCGACGCCCAGAACGCCTGCACCGGCGGCGCGTTCGGCCGCGCGCAACGTGCCGGGGCTCATGACTGTGTCGCCGTCCACCTCGACGCTGTCCATCCCCTGCCCCGGTGCCAGGGCATAGACGCGATCCAGATAATCGCTGTCATGCACCCGTTGCAGCTGCGTGCGTTCGACAAGGGGCGCGTCGCGATGCTGCACCACATAGTCCATGCCAGACATGATCAACTGGTTATTGATCGCGTCCAGCCGCGCTTTGCTTTCGGGATGCAGAGGGCCTGCATCGTGGTTTCTACACTCCGCGTGCGAAATGATGGACAGCATCTGGTTTCCTCCTGAGCGTCTGGATCACAACCACCGTTCCACGATGACCACGTCACGGTCGTCAGGATCAGGGCGCTGGGTAAAGCCCAGCTCTTTCATCAAGCGCAACATGGGCGCGTTCTTCTTCAGCACCGTGCCTTCGATCACCTCAAGCCCATGGTCCTGCGCGGCGCCAAACAGCCCCTTCATCAGCTTCGTTCCAATTCCCTGATGCTGGATGCGGTCAGACACGACCACGGCAAATTCACAGCTTTTCCAATCGGGGTTGATCACATAGCGCGCAACGCCAACCTGCACTGAACGCCCGTCGATTTCAGCCATAGCGACCAGCGCCATCTCACGGCGATAGTCAATTTGCGTAAACTGGGCCAGCATTTCGGGGCTGAGTTCATTGACCGACCCCATGAAGCGCATCATCTTCGCCTCGTCCGACAGGTCGCGCATGAATTCCTTTTCGTTCTCTGCATCTTCCGGGCGGATCGGGCGGATCAACAAGGGCGTGCCATCGGACAGATAGGTCTCACGCGCAAGGTGGCGCGGATAGGGGTGGATCGCCATGTGGTCATAATGCCCATCACAAGCCGGGGGACGCGTGATCGAAATGCGCGCATCAACCACCAAGACGCCGTCTGGACCGGCGAACAGCGGGTTGATGTCCAATTCGACGATCTCAGGCAGTTCACTGACGATGATCGACACCCGTTTGAGCACGTCGATCAGCGCCGCCTTGTCTACCGGGTCATAGTCGCGAAAGCTGTCCAACGCCTTGGACACACGGGTCCGGTTGATCAGCCGTTCTGACAGCACGGCGTTCAATGGCGGCAGCGCAACCGCGCTGTCTTTCATAATTTCGACCATGGTGCCGCCTGCCCCAAACAGGATCGTCGGTCCAAACACTTTGTCGCGGCTGGACCCGATCACCAGCTCACGGGCCTGACGCAACTGGGCCATTGGTTCTACCGTCACACCCGAGATCTGAGCCTCGGGAAGCGCCGCTTTGACGCTGTTGGTAATCTCGTGAAAGGCGCGCGAGACTGAAGCGGCATGCGCCACGTTGATCTTCACCCCCCCGACATCGGTCTTGTGCGATACGTCAGGCGACGAGATCTTCATGGCGACCGGAAAGCCCAGTGTTTCAGCCGCGACCAACGCATCTTGTGCTGTGCGCGCTTCGATCGTCATATTCACGGGGATGTTGAAAGCGCGCAAAAGCGCCTTGCTTTCGACATCCGACAGCATTTTGCGCCCTTCCGACAACGCGCTGGAAATGATCATGCGCGCACCGTCCAGATCAAGCCCCTTTTCAAAGGCGCGCGCGCGCGGCACTTCAAGTGACAGTCGGCGGTTGCGATGGTGTTGAGCCAGATAGGAAAAGCCCTCAACCGCCCGTTCGGGCGTATCGAATTCCGGCACGCCAGCTTTGGACAGCAGCGCACGGCCTTCGGCCACCGCGCTTTCACCCATCCAGCACGCCAAGACGGGCTTCTTGCGACGCACTGGCAAGGCATCAATGACGGCCTGAGCGGCGGCTGTCGCATCGGTCATGGCCTGCGGTGTCAGCATCACCAGAACGCCATCGTTTTCAGGGTCAGCAACAGCGGCCTTAACCGCCAGCGCATAAGCGTCAGCCGACGCATCACCCAGGATATCGACGGGGTTGGCGTGGCTCCAATAGGGTGGCAACAGCTTGTCCAACGCCTTGCTTGTTTCCGCAGAGAGCGGTGGCAATGACAGGCCCAAATCGCCCGCGCGATCTGCGGCAAGAACGCCCGCACCACCACCATTGGTGATGATGCATAGCCTATCGCCGGTCGTTTTCTTGGTGTTGGCCAAAAGCTCGGCGGCAGCGAACAGTTGCCCAAGCGTGCTGACGCGCACAGCACCCGCCCGCTCTAACGCCGCGTCAAACACCTCATCAGACCCGATCAAGGCGCCGGTATGGGTGTGGGCGGCCTCGGAGCCTGCGGCGTGGCGGCCAGATTTCAGCACCACGACCGGCTTCAGACGCGCGGCGCGGCGCAAGGCCGACATGAAATTCGGCGCGTCCTTGATTCCTTCGATATATAGCAGAACGGCGTCCGTTTTCGGGTCATTGGCCAGATAGTCCAGCGTGTCGCCAAAATCGACATCGGTCGAGTTTCCCAGCGACACCATGGCCGAAAACCCGGAATGATGCGGCCCGGCCCAATCGGAAATCGCCGAGACGAGCGCGCCGGACTGCGAAACCAACGCCAGACGGCCCTTAGGTGTCGTAGACCGCAAGAAAGTGGCATCCAACCCGATCCACGGACGCACCAAGCCAACGCAGTTCGGCCCCATGAAGCGAATGTTGCCTTTGCGGGCGGCATGTATGACCTGCGCTTCGTAATCCTTGCCACGCCCATCGCCTTCGCTGAAACCTGCAGACAGGATGATAGCACTTTTCACACCCGCCTCGACGCAATCGCGCATGATGCCAGGCACAGTGCGCGCTGGTGTGGCGATCACGGCCAGATCGACTTCCTCGGAAAGGTCGGTGATGCGCGCGTGGCAGTCGGTCGACCCAATTTTCTGGTATTTCGGGTTGATCGGATAGATCGGCCCTTTGAACCCGCCTGCAACAAGGTTGGCATAGGCCATCGCGCCTACGGAATCGCCTGTCGGACTCGCGCCGAAAACAGCGATCGAGGTCGGATCAAACAGAGGGCTAAGGGGACTTTTGTCCATCGGAAACGGTCCTTCGCGCATGGATCACCTGACGGCTGACCCGGAAACTCTCCTCCTTGGGGATGTTCATAACGTCTTTGGGGCGGTCGTCTTTGATGTAACTCAATCTTCTGACACTGGGTCTGTGGCGTTTTCGATACCTTTTAGGATCGGACAATCCGGTCGCTGATCACCCGCACAGGCGCGCACCAGATCCGACAGCGTATCGCGCATGGCAATCAAGTCCTCTATCTTGGTCTCGATCTTGCCCAAGTGACCACGCGCAATGCGCTTTACATCGGCGCTTGCGCGCGATTGATCCTCGTATAATGCCAGCAGCGCGCGGCAATCCTCGATCGAAAAGCCAAGCGCGCGGGATCGAGCCAAAAAGGTCAGTTTGTGCAGATCCTTGTCTGAAAAGACGCGATACCCATTGCTGTCGCGCAGGGGTTTGACCAGGCCGATTTCTTCGTAATAGCGGATGGTCTTGGACGGCAGGTTCACCCGTTTTGCGGCTTGCGAGATATTCATGACGACTGCTCACTCAGGACAGGTCGCACATAGCTCAGCCGTAGGGCGTTGGTCACGACAAGCACCGACGACGCCGCCATCGCCGCCGCCGCAAGCATGGGCGACAACAATATTCCCCATGCGGGATACAAAGCCCCAGCCGCCGCTGGAATTAGGATCACGTTATAGCCGAACGCCCAAAACAAGTTCTGCCGGATATTGGTCATCGTGCGGCGGCTGATCTGGACCGCGTTGGCAACCCCCGACAGGGCGCCCGAAGACAGCACAACATCGGCGGCTTCGATCGCGACATCCGTGCCGGTGCCAATGGCCAGACCCACATCGGCATGCGCAAGGGCCGGCGCATCATTGATCCCGTCACCGACAAAGGCGACCGACCCGTATTTCGCCTGCAACGCCTCGATCACAGCGACTTTGCCATCGGGCAACACCCCGGCGTCGACGCTCGCAATGCCAAGCTGATCGGCAATCGCGGCGGCTGTGGCCGGATCATCACCGGTGATCATTGCAAGCTCTTTTCCCATGTCTCGAAGTGCGGCAAGTGCTGCGGCGGCTTCTGGCTTGATGGGGTCAGAGACGCCGATCAGGGCGATCAACCGCCCATCAATTGCGGCAAAGAACACGGTGTGCCCCCAGCTGCGCATCGCTTTGGCCTGATCAACCAGATCGCTAAGCGCGATACCTTCGCGGGCCATGAAGCTTTGTGACCCGATCAGGATATCGCGGTCCCCATTCCTGGCCCGCAACCCAAACCCCGTGACCGACTGGACATCGCTTACCGAGGCAGGGTCGACGCCGCGCGCTTCGGCGCCGCGTAATATCGCCTGCGCCAGCGGGTGTTCGCTTTGCGCTTCGGCCCCGGCGACCAATGACAAAGCCGCGTCAGGGTCCCAGTCATCGACCACATCAAAAGCCGTCAATTCAGGGCGGCCTTGCGTCAGCGTGCCGGTTTTGTCGAAAGCGATGACGCGGGCGGCTTGCAGCGATTGAAGCGCATCTCCGCTGCGAAACAGCGCGCCAAGCTGTGCCGCCCGTCCGGTGCCAACCATGATCGATGTCGGCGTGGCCAAGCCCATCGCACAAGGGCAGGCAATGATCAGCACAGACACCCCCGCCACCAACGCCAGACCCAAAGCAGGGTCAGGTCCGAATGCCAGCCAGATCAAAATAGTGATCGCCGCGATTGCCAGCACAATGGGCACGAACACCCGTGTGATACGATCCACCAGCGCCTGAATGGGCAGCCGTGCGCCTTGCGCGTCTTCAACCATGCGCACAATTTGAGCAAGCATCGTGTCCGGCCCCACGGCGGTGACCCGCGCTTTAAGCACCCCGGTCCCGTTCACCGTCCCACCAGTGACCGCGTCGCCGGGCGCCTTTGCCACCGGATCAGGTTCGCCCGTTATCATGCTTTCATCAATGAAACTTTCACCTTGGATAACTTCGCCGTCCAACGGAACGCGGGCGCCGGGGCGGATCAGGATGACTTCACCGGTCACGATCTGTGCAACCGGGCGTGTAATCGCGCGGCCGTCGGCTTCGACCACGGCCTCGCTTGGGGTCAGGGCGACCAGCGCGCGGATCGCTTCACCCGCTTGGCCTTTTGCACGGGCTTCCATCCAGCGACCAACTAAGATCAACACGATGATCACCGCAGCTGCCTCGAAATAGACATTCGCGGTGCCGGCGGGCAGCACACCGGGCGCCAGAACTGACACCAAAGAATAAAGATATGCTGCCGAAGTGCCCAACGCGACCAACGCATTCATTTCAGGGGCGCCGCGTAACAGGGCAGGAATGCCCTTCGCATAAAACAGCCGTCCCGGGCCTGCCAGAACCATGCTGGTCAAGACAAGCTGGATCCAGTGCGAGGTGCCAAGTCCAATGGTTCGGGCTATCCAGTGGTGAAAGGCCGGAAACAGGTGCCCGCCCATCTCAAGAATGAACACTGGAGCGGTCAAAGCGGCCGCCAGCAATGCCTTGCGCTTGAGCGTTGCCGCTTCCTGCGCCTTGTCTCGTGGACCAGTTGATGGGCCGTCGTCGCGCGGTCGCGTGGGAAATCCTGCTTTCGTCACTTTCTCGGACAGGGCTTGAGGCGTTGTCGCCCCGGCCAGATAGGTGACAAACGCCCGTTCCGAGGCAAGGTTCACCCGTGCCTCAAGCACGCCGGGGATCGACGCAAGCATCCGCTCGACCCGGCCAACGCAAGACGCACAAGACATTGCACTGACATCCAGCACCACAGTGTCGCGCCGCGCTGGATAGCCTGCCCGATCCAACGCCTGAGCCATGCCACTTGGCGTCGCGGGTGCCTCAAATGACACGCGCACCGTTTCGGTCGCAAGATTGACAGGGGCATCCGAGACGCCTTCAACCCCCTCCAATGCGCGTTCAGCTCGACCGACGCAGGACGCGCAGGACAGGTTTTCAAGCTCCAAAGTCAATGTTTGTGCAGCGGTCATAGAGGAGACTCCGATCGTTCCTCTTGTAGATAGGGCTTCCAGTTACTGGAAGGTCAAGGGGGTGGCACAATGAAAAGCACATCCCGCTTGACCTGAGCGGGGCGAAGCGTATTCAGAAAGCTGGAATGCGCGCCCACCGAAAGGACAGCTTGATGGCTATTTTCCATGTTCCCGATATGAGCTGCGGCCACTGCAAAGCGTCGATTACCGCAACGCTGAACACCAATGGCGCTGACGCTTTAAGCTTCGACATGGAGGCGCGCACCGTTTCCGTAACGGGTATCGACACGAAAACCGTCATCCCCCTGCTGGACCAGATCGGGTTTCCTGCGACGGTGGCATGAAGCTGCACCGGCGCGTGAAGGCCTAGAGCACGAAACACGCCACTTGTTGTCCGTTGCCGCGTTCCGTCAATGGCGGCTTTGATTGCGCGCATTCCGCGATGGCATGCGGGCAGCGCGTGCGGAACACACATCCTGAAGGTGGGTCAAGCGGTGAGGGTAGATCGGCATCAAGGATCAGAACTTCCTTGTTTTCATGCGCCTTGGGGTCGGGGATCGGAACCGCCGAGATCAACGCCTGCGTATAAGGGTGACCCGGCGCGCGATAGAGCTGCGCGGCCTCGCTGATTTCGACCACATTTCCAAGATAAAGCACCATCACGCGGGTCGAGATGTGCTTCACGACCGACAGGTCATGCGCAATGAAAATAAGGCTAAGCCCCATTTCTTCCTGAATTTCCATCAACAGGTTGATCACCTGCGCCTGAATGGACACATCCAGCGCTGACACCGGTTCGTCACAGATGATAAGTTGCGGCTTCACAATCAGCGCCCGCGCGATCCCGATCCGTTGGCATTGGCCGCCGGAAAACTCATGTGGGTAACGGTTGATCATGTTGGGCAGGATGCCCACACGGTCCAGCACCTCTCGCACCCGCTCTTTGACCTCAGAGGGCGACAGGTTGGGGTGGTGGGTTTTCAGAGGTTCGGACACGATCTGCCCAATTGTCATGCGCGGGTTCAAAGACGCCAGAGGATCCTGAAAGATCATCTGCATTTCCTTGCGGTGCACCCGCATGTCACGTTTGCTCAGGGTCAGAAGGTCATTTCCCAACCACAAAACCGTGCCAGCCTCGGACGGGACCATGCGCATGATGGCGCGGGCAAGCGTGGATTTGCCGCAGCCGCTTTCCCCCACGATCCCCAAAGTTTCACCCGGCATCAGATCGAAATCGACACCATCAACAGCTTTCAGCTTATCGGCCGCCGTCCAAGGCATCGCGCCTTGGGGTTTAACGTCAAACCAGACCTTCAGATCACGAACCGACAGCAGGGGGGATTGGTCGTTCATACCAGCTCCTCCAAGGATTTGAGGCACGCCCGGCGGCGCACTTTGCGCCCCACGACACCATCCAGTGTCGGGCGCGTGGTGGAACAGCGGTCGTCAGCAAACTCACACCGCGGCGAAAACGGGCACCCTTTGGGCATGTTCATCATATTGGGCGGGCTGCCGGGGATGGTCGCCAGACGCTCTGTTTCGATATCAAGCCGCGGCACGGCCTTCAGCAAGCCCATCGTATAGGGATGGGTCGGCATCTCGAACAGCCCCCGTGTGGTGCCGTATTCCATCTGCTGACCGCCATACATGACCAGGGTTTCCCTGCACGATCCCGCAATGACGCCAAGGTCATGGGTGATCAGGATGATCGACATCCCGAAATCTTTTTTCAGATCATCAAGCAATTGCATGATCTGCGCCTGAACAGTCACGTCCAGTGCCGTTGTCGGTTCGTCCGCGATCAGAATATCCGGCTTGCACAGCAGGGACATGGCAATCATGACCCGCTGGCGCATCCCGCCCGAAAACTCGTGCGGATACATGGTGATACGTTTCTTCGCTTCGGGGATACGCACCGCGTCCAGCAGATCGACCGATTGTCGCACGGCCTCAGATTTCGAAATTCCCTTGTGATGGGTCAGCACCTCGGCCATCTGGTCCGAGACGCGCAGGAACGGGTTCAGACAGGTCATCGGATCTTGAAAGATCATCGCGATCTTTTCGGCCCGGATTTTGTTCAGTTTGCTGGTCGGGATGTTCAGAATCTCGTCACCTGCCAACTTTACGGACCCCGTCGCGTTGCCGTTCTGGGCCAGCAGACCCATGATCGCAAACACCGTCTGGCTTTTGCCTGATCCGCTTTCGCCAACGACGCCAAGCGTTTCACCGGCCTCAAGATCAAAGCTGATCTTGTCCACCGCGGTCACAGTCCCGTCGGTCGTGTCGAAATGCACGCTCAGGTCGCGTACTTCAAGAAGTGCCATATCGCAAAACCCCTAGCGGTCTTTCGGGTCCAACGCATCGCGCAGACCGTCACCGATGAAGAAGAAACAGAAGATTGTGACCACAAAGAAGAAGAGTGGGAAACCCAGATGCCACAACGTCCCATAGTTCATGCTTTTCACGCCTTCCGAAATCAGCGCGCCCCAGCTGGTCAGCGGCTCTTGCACGCCAAGGCCGAGGAACGAAATGAAGCTTTCGGTCAGGATCATGGTCGGCACCAGAAGCGTCGCATAGACCACGACCACACCCAAAAGGTTGGGCACGATGTGGCGCAGGATGATCCGCCATGTCGGCACACCAATGGCTATGGCGGCTTCCACGAATTCGCGGTTCTTGATCGACAGGGTCTGGCCGCGCACGATGCGGCTCATATCAAGCCAGGCCGTCAGCCCGATGCCGACGAAGATCATCGTGATTGACCGACCCGCGACGACCAGCAGCAGGATCAGCACGAACATATAGGGGATCGACATGAAGATATCGACCAGACGCATCATGATCGAATCGACACGTCCCCCGATGAAGCCCGCCGTCGCCCCGTAAAGCGTGCCGACCAAAACCGCGATCACGGCGCCGACAATCCCCACCGCCAGCGAAATGCGGCTGCCCTGAACGACCCGGTTGTAAAGATCACGACCGTTCTCATCGAATCCGAAGAAATGGCCGTTCTCGATCGAGGGGCGTCCCGCCTCTTTCACGTTGCCAAGGATGTCCCAGTCGATGGTTTCATTGTCAAATTGGCTGAGGCTCTGGCCAAACAGGGAAAAGAGCACAATCAGCGCCAATGCGACCACTGACACCATGGCCGCTTTGTTGGACAGGAAACGCGCGCGCGCATCTGCCCAAAGTGACCGGCCCTGAACCTCTTGTTCCAGCATGCCTTGCGCCATTTCGGCGGTTTTCGCCTGCTGGAATGGTTGTGCGAGTTTGTCTGTCATGTCGCGCTCCTCACAACCGGATTTTCGGATCGATCCACGCGTATAGGATATCAACCACCATGTTAAACATGATCGTCATGGATCCCAGCAAGATCGTCAGGCCCATCATCACCGCATAGTCGCGGTTGAAGGCCGAGTTTACGTAGAAATAGCCAATGCCACCCGTGCCAAAGATCGAGTCAATGATGAACGAGCCTGTGACCATGCCGACAAAGGCTGGTCCAAGATACGATATCACTGGCAACAGTGAGGGCTTAAGTGCGTGGCGCCAGATGATCGTGCGATCAGGCAGCCCCTTGGCACGTGCGGTTCGGATGAAGTTCGATCGCAGCACCTCTAGCATCGAAGACCGCGTAAGACGAGCGATCGACGCCATATAGGACGTGGACAGGGCGATCACCGGCATCACCAGATATTGCCATTGACCGCCATTCCAACCGCCACCCGGCAGCCAGCCAAGCCAGAGCGTGAAGATCAAGATCAGGATCGGCGCCATGACGAAGTTCGGCAAGACCTGTGCACCGATCGTGACGCCAACGGCGAAGTAATCCAGCATGCTGTTCTGGCGGATCGCAGCGGACATTCCAAGGATGCCGCCGACCACAATCGCAATCACAAACGAGATGATGCCGTAGGTCAGCGTGACCGGGAAACCCTGCGCGATAATGTCATTCACCGACCGGTCTTTGTATTTGTAGCTCGGGCCAAAATCGAACTGTGTGATGATGCCAATGACATAATCCCACAGTTGCTTGAGGATCGGCTGATCCAACCCGTATTTTGCTTCGATATTGGCAAGGACCTGCGGCGGCAGTGGGCGTTCAGATGTGAACGGCCCGCCTGGCGCGGTCTGCATCAACCAGAACGAGGCAATCAAAAGAATGATGAGTGTCGGGATCGCGACGGCAACCCTGCGTATGATGAAATTTAGCATCTTTTCCCCGTGAGATGCGGCGCTGAGTGATCCTGACTGGTTCTCCCCCCTGACAGGACCCGGCCACGTGCCAGATCGGGCGTCTATCGCAAGAGTTGGGCGAGTAATCGTTGATCTGGATCAGAACCGCGTAAACGGTTGGGGCACCGCATGATCGCGGTGCCCCATTAAGTGCGAGGTGTTATTCGGCAACCTTGTAGAGGTTTTTCGAATACCAGTTCTGCTCTACGTTCTCGACCGGCCAGTTCTTCAGATCGGTTTGGATCATGTAGTTACCGGCATAGTGATAGATCGGAATGATCGGCATGTCGGCGGCGATCATTTCCTCGACCTTGGTATAGTTCGGCTGAGGATCGTCCATGGTCTTGGCATCGGCCAGAAGCTTGTCCACTTCTTCGTTGGCATATTTGGCATCGTTGTAGCCCGAGCCAGACTGAACCAGATCAAGGAAGGTCGACGCCTCGTTGTAGTCACCACACCAACCAGCGCGCGCAACTTCGTAGTTTTGCTCGCCGCGGGTGTTCAGGAAAGTTTTCCATTCCTGGTTTTCCAAGGTGACATTCACACCAAGGTTCTGCTTCCACATCTGACTGACCGCCAAAGCCACCTTCTTGTGCGCCTCGGAGGTGTTGTAGATCAGCGTAATATCCAGCGGATTTGACTTGTCATAGCCAGCAGCCGACATCAGCTCTGTGGCTTTCGCGTTGCGTTCGTCCTGGCTCCAGGTCGAATAGTCAACGGCAGGCACTTCAAACCCTGCAGTCGCTGCCGGAGTGAACGTATAAGCCGCCGTTTGTCCGCCTTGCAGCACCTTCTCGGTGATGATGTCACGGTTGATGGCATAGGACAGTGCCTGACGAACGCGCACATCCTTCAGGAACTCGGGC
Source organism: Aliiroseovarius sp. CAU 1755 (assembly GCF_054482655.1). Taxonomy (NCBI): domain Bacteria; kingdom Pseudomonadati; phylum Pseudomonadota; class Alphaproteobacteria; order Rhodobacterales; family Paracoccaceae; genus Aliiroseovarius; species Aliiroseovarius sp. CAU 1755. The sequence continues at coordinate 814,009 of NZ_JBTLRH010000002.1, forward strand.
GCATTGTCCGACACGTTGATTGTGTAATAATAGGAACACAAGCGCGGGAAGACCGTAACTTCGTCTGGGTTGGTTTCCTTCAGCGACGGATACTGACCTGCCGGAATTTCGGTGCGGTCCAGTTCGCCGGCTTTGTAACGGGTCAGGGCGACGTTTTCATCGTTGATCACCAGCGACACAACCTTGTCGATGATGGTGTTGTCGTTGTCCCAATACATCTCGTTGCGTTCGCGGACCAGACGTTCGTTGGCGACGTGCTCGGTCAGCTTGTAGGCGCCGTTAACCACGATGTTCTCGGGCTTGATCCAGTCAGACCCGTGCTTCTCGATCGCCCACTTCGGGGCCGGGAAGGTCGAGGTGTGCGTGGTCGTCTTCGCGAAGTAAGGCAGCGATTGCTCAAGCGTCACCTCCAGCGTGTGGTCGTCAATCGCCTTCACGCCAAGCTCTTCGACCGGCATGTCGCCAGCGCTTACGGCCGCGCCGTTCTTCAGCCCCATGATTTCGACATACCACTGGTATTCCGAAGCCGTTGCGGGATCAGCCAAACGCTGCCATGCAAAGACGAAATCGCCTGCGGTGACAGGGGTGCCATCCGACCACTTGGCTTCGGGGCGCAGGGCAAATGTGTATACGGTCTTGTCGTCGTTGGTCTCATAGCTCAGCGCGACACCGGGCACGAGGTTACCCTTTTCGTCCTGATTATAAAGGCCCTCGAACAGATCGCGCACGATTTCAGAGCCGGAAACGTCTTCGACGATTTGCGGGTCAACCGACGTGTGTTCGTCCAACACGCGATAGGTGAATGTCTGGTCGTCTGCGAGCGTCTCGCCGGTCACGGGGTGTGTCCCGGCTGCCAGCGCAGGGCTGGCGAGCGCGAAGGCCGAGCTCAGCAGGGCAGCTTTGATGGATACGTTCATGAAGGTACTCCCTTGTCTATTGCTATGGATGACGCGTTATTACAGAACTCAACCGTTCCGAGAGAGACTCAGCCCCCAGCGCTCACCGATGCAGCATCCTATGCGCATCGTGACGGTCGAAACAACTCATTACGGTGAGACAGTTTTTCCAACCACCAACACACGCAAAAAGTTGCCCGAACGGGTCGATTATCGTAGATATGCCGGCGCTTTTCGTCAAATCGCCGGAAGAGCCGGCGAAAACAAGGTTCTTTGGCTGCAATATTGCCAATTCGGGACACCCGTGCGAACCTTGTGACAACATGAACCCAATGGACGCATCCGAGGGAAATCCGTGAAAAGCGAAGCGACATCTACCCGCGCCAAAGGGGGGGATCGGGCGGCGGCGCAGTTGCCGCAAGTGACTCACCCGCGCAACCCAGGCATGGAACTCAATATGGACTGGGTGCGCGCCACCCAAGCCAATACATCTGCCATCGAACGCCGGTGCTCCGCGCTGCCCGGTCGGCGTAGTGTAAAAAAGGATCATCAGGCGGCATGGCTTTTAAAAGCCATCACCATGATCGACCTGACCACGCTTGCAGGCGACGACACGCCCGGACGGGTGCGTCGCCTGTGCGCCAAGGCCGCCCACCCGGTGCGCCCGGAAATCCTGTCGGCATTGGGTGTGGGCAACATAACAACCGGGGCGGTCTGTGTTTACCACGACATGATCGCGCCTGCGGTCGAGACCTTGCGCCATATGGGGGTGGCGTTGCCTGTCGCAGCGGTCTCAACCGGCTTTCCTGCAGGGCTCAGCCCGTATCACCTGCGAATCGAGGAAATACGCGAAAGCGTTCGCGCCGGGGCCTCGGAAATCGACATCGTGATCTCGCGCCGCCATGTGCTGACCGGCAACTGGCAGGCGCTTTACGACGAGATGCGTGACTTCCGAGAGGCCTGCGGCGACGCGCATGTGAAAGCCATTCTTGCCACGGGCGAACTTGGCAGCTTGCGCAACGTCGCGCGCGCCTCGCTGGTCTGCATGATGGCGGGGGCCGACTTCATCAAAACTTCCACCGGCAAGGAAAGCGTGAACGCAACTCTTCCCGTCAGCCTGGTCATGATCCGGGCGATCCGCGACTACTACGAGGCGACAGGATACCGCGTCGGCTACAAACCCGCGGGCGGCATCTCGAAGGCCAAGGACGCGATCACCTATCTGGCCCTGATCAAGGAAGAACTGGGCGACGACTGGCTGACGCCCGACCTGTTCCGCTTTGGCGCCAGCTCGCTTCTGGGCGATATCGAACGCCAGTTGGAACACCACGTGACCGGCCATTATTCGGCCACCTACCGCCACCCGATGGGCTGAGGACATTGTTATGACCGTGAAAGAAATCTTTGACACGATGGATTATGGCCTCGCCCCGGAAAGCGCGAAGGAAGCGTTGGGCTGGATTGCCGAACGCAACGGCCAGTTTGGTCTGTATATCGGCGGGCGTATGAGTGCCGTCGGTGACACGTTTGCCACCCGCAACCCCGCCAATGGCGAAGTGCTGGCGCAGGTCACGCAGGCCACACCTGACGATGTGGACGCTGCCGTCACCGCCGCCCGCAAGGCGCAGCGCAAATGGGCGGCACTTTCGGGCCACGAACGGGCGAAATACCTTTATGCTCTGGCGCGTTTGGTCCAAAAGCATTCGCGGCTGTTCGCGGTGCTGGAAACGCTGGATAATGGTAAACCCATCCGCGAAAGCCGCGACATCGACATTCCGCTGGTCGCGCGCCATTTCTATTACCACGCGGGCATGGCGCAGTTGCAAGACGCCGAGCTTCCCGACCGTGAGGCGCTGGGCGTTTGCGGCCAGATCATCCCGTGGAATTTCCCGCTGCTCATGCTGTCATGGAAAATCGCGCCTGCGATTGCGATGGGCAACACCGTGGTTCTGAAGCCCGCCGAATACACGTCGCTGACCGCCCTTCTGTTTGCGCAAATCTGCGACGAGGCCGGACTGCCCAAGGGCGTGGTCAACATCGTTACCGGCGACGGGCGCGTGGGTGAAGCCATCGTGACGCATGAGGATATCGACAAGATCGCCTTCACCGGCTCAACCGAAGTTGGCCGGATGATCCGCCGCGAAACGGCAGGGTCGGGCAAGTCCCTGACATTGGAACTGGGGGGCAAGTCGCCCTACATCGTGTTTGACGACGCCGATCTGGATTCAGCGGTCGAAGGTCTGGTCGACGCAATCTGGTTCAATCAGGGTCAGGTCTGCTGTGCAGGCTCGCGCCTGATCGTGCAGGAAGGCATCGCCGACCGTTTCTATACCAAGCTGAAAGCCCGGATGGACAAGCTGCGCATGGGCGATCCGCTGGACAAATCCATTGACGTGGGCGCCGTGGTGGACCCTGTTCAGCACGCGCAAATCACGAAGCTGGTCGAGGCGGGCGCAAGTGACGGCGAACTTTACCAAGCCCCCTGCCCGATCCCGGACACAGGCTGCTTTTACCCGCCCACCCTGATCACCGGCCTGTCGTCGGCGTCCATGCTGATGCAGGAAGAAATCTTCGGCCCGGTTCTGGTCGCCACAACCTTCCGCACCCCATCCGAGGCGGTCGAGATTGCCAACAACACCCGTTACGGTCTGGCCGCCACGGTGTGGAGCGAAAACGTCAACCTGACCCTCGACATCGCACCCAAGCTGGCGGCTGGCGTGGTCTGGGTGAACGGCACCAACATGTTTGATGCGGCCGCCGGGTTTGGTGGCGTGCGCGAAAGCGGGTTTGGTCGCGAAGGCGGTTGGGAAGGCTTGCAAGCCTACACCAAGCCGCGCGCCAAGGCGCAGTCGTTGAAACCCATCGCCGCCTTTGCCGCCCCGAAAGAGGCGAAAGTTGATGCGCTCGACCGCACCGCGAAATTCTACATCGGCGGCAAACAGGCGCGGCCCGATGGTGGTTACAGCCAAGCGGTTTGGTCAAAACAGGGCGACCTACTGGGCCATGTCGGCATCGCCAACCGCAAGGACATCCGCAACGCGGTTGAGGCTGCGCACGCGGCCGCCGGCTGGTCCAAGACCACCGGACACCTGCGCGCGCAGATCCTTTATTATGTCGGCGAGAACCTCTCGGCCCGTGCGGAGGAATTCGCCGCCCGGATCGACGCCATGATGGGCGGGCGCAATGGCAGGAAGGAAGTTGAGGCAGCCGTCAGCCGCCTGTTCACCTATGCCGCGTGGGCGGACAAATACGACGGCGCCGCGAAGCCGGTTCCGATGCGCGGGGTCGCGCTGGCGATGAACGAGCCGGTCGGCGTTATCGGCGGCTTCTGCCCGGACGACGCCCCCCTTCTGGGACTGGTGTCCCTGATGGCCCCGGCCATCGCCATGGGCAACCGCGTGGTGCTGGCCGCAAGCGAGCCGTTCCCGCTGGCCGCGACCGATTTCTATCAGGTGCTCGACACGTCGGACGTGCCGGCGGGCGTCGTGAACATCGTTACCGGAAGCCACGCAGAACTGGCGTCGCCCTTGGCGGGCCACCTTGGTGTAGATGCGGTTTGGACGCTGTCTGGGGCGGACATTTCAGCCATCGTGGAAACAGAAAGTGCAGGGAACCTGAAACGCAGTTGGGTCAACAACGCGACAGCGCGGGACTGGTTCGGGGCAGCAGGCGAAGGTCGCGAATTCTTGGTCCACGCCACCGAAGTCAAAACCATCTGGGTGCCCTACGGCGAATAAGCCAACACCATTGAACGACAAAACGCCGCGCAGAATATCCTGCGCGGCGTTTTTTATGTCGATCTTACTTCTTGCGCCAAGACCCCAACCAGCGCGAGAACCGGCCCCGCGCTTTGTCTGCACGGGCATCAACCGCATCCCATGCCTCGCCCGCATCTTCCAGCGCCGGATCTATCGAGCGTTCGCGGAACTGTCGCCACAACGCGCGCACAAAGCCGATGATGACAGCCAGCACGATGAAAAACATGATGTTGAACCACGGGATGATGGTCACATCCGGGCCTGTCACTGGACGAATGGCCACCGCGTTCGGGAACGCCGAAATTAGCTCGTTTCGCCAGCCGTAGTGGGTGATCACAGCCCATTTCGGGTTCTCAGGCGTGGACCGCAGATCGTCCACTTCGGTCTGCAAGCTCGCGGTGTCGAACTTGAAATAGAACGGCCATCCCCACCCCGTATCCTCGTTGCGGTAAACCATCACCTTTTCCGCATCGCTGCGGATGAAGCCCAGAAGATAGGTCTTCTTCTTCACGGTCTGAACAAACTGAACGTCACGGTTGATCAGGTTGGCCGATTGATCATCCGGCTTCGACCAGAAGATACGCGTCCAGTCCCCCAAATCCTGCCGTTCCTGATAGGTGTTCACGACCCGCACGACGTCATGTTGCGGCAAGACATAGTGAAACACGCCAAACAGGATCAGCGCGAGCAGGATACGGATGGTGATACGAATACGGCGCATAGTGAACCTCAGTTGATTAGGACAAGCGAAAGGATAACAAAGAGTGTTGGCACCACATACACCAGCAGGATCAGCTTGGGCCGGAAGCTTTTCTTATAGTCTTCCATCCCTTCGCGCAGCCACGCGTCACGATCGGTCACATCGCCATCGGGGTGTTCCTCGGCCCATTGATCCTCCAGCTTTTCCAACCGGATCGAGCGGGAATACAAGCTGACCAGCACGTAAACGATGCTAAGCCCTATGAACCCGAAAATGACAAGTCGCACCAATCCCATCGTTACCTCCTGTTCACTGCGCCCCACGGGCCGACAATCTCGATCATATCCTCACGCGCCCGTTTGCGCGCCGTCCGCGGCACTTTCATCGGGTCTTTGCGCCCGCCGAACAACGCTTCGCGCGCACCGGCCTTGTTCGCCATATAGTCACGATGCAGGAATTCTGCCACAAATTCACGCTTTTCGTCCGGCCATGTGGCATATGCGGCATAGAAAAGCTCCTTGTGGCAGATGAACAGCTGGCGGAAGTCCATCGGCGCAAGCTCGGACAACAAGCGGTTGATCAGGTCGCGATCCGGGTGGTCTGGCCGCGCGCGCAGGGTATAGAAATAGGCCGGATGACGGCTGTCGATCCGCGGCCACTGCCCGCCCGCTTCCGCCCAGCGCACCATCGCCGCCAAGCCGTGGAAGGCTGCGGGCAGATGCGACCCCAACCGCTGCGCCACGTGGCGCAGGGTGCGCGATGACATGTCACCCAGATCCAGCCCGGCAGACGTTGCGGCGTCCACCAGAATGAACTCCATCTTCTGGCGCAGGATCGTGGCCCCCGCGTCACCGCGTTCACGAACGACCGGTTCGACCAGATCGTTCTTGCTCAGGAAACTGGCCAGCCTGTTGGCCTCGGACGTGTCCAAAACCTTGCCCGGAGGCGGCGTGGGCAGCCGATCTTTTTCACCCGACACGATCACCGCCGGACTTTCCACATCACGAAAGACATACAGCCCGCCAAAATGCGCGGTCCAGAAATTGCCCTGCTCGTATTCCTGCACGCCAAGGTCCACCGGCACGCGGGTGACGTCGCCCGTTTCGCGCGCCAACTCGATCATCTCGCCAATCAGATCGTCGTCATACCAAGCGTTTGGCGCGGTCTGAAAATGGTCGATCTTGTCGGCCAGCAGGCGGGCGTTCTTGACGTGGCTTTGGGTCGTGTCGGCTTCGATCACGATCTTGCGGATGTCGAACAGGCGCGACGGGTCCGAGATGTCATAGACCGAGTCCATCAGTTCACCCGCCACCGCATCATGGGCGGTCAGCGCGAAAAGCTTCGCCTCGTTGTCCGCAATGAACTGCCGCAAAATCGCGCGCGAGGTCGAGAACATGGCGTTCAGCAGCGGCGCGGTCTTCTGGTCCACCGTCAGAATGATGAACTGCCGGTTGCAGCCATTAGGGTTGAGGTAGAGCGGGTCTTTGAATTCCTCGCCGATCTCAGGCGAAAAACCAGAGACGTCGATGTGAAATTCTTTCAGCTTCGTCTGCTTGCCCGAAAGCCCCTTGAGCGCACGGTTATACCGCTCGATCAGCGCCGGACTATCGACCCGGATCAGATTGCCAAACATAAGGCCGCGGTTAATGAGGCGTTTCATATGTTGGCACTCCGCTTTGATGCCCCATGGCGCAGGATGAAGGTGAAGACCACCGACCAGACCAGCAAGTAAAGCATTCCGTTGCCAATCAACATGCCGATTGCCAATTCGAAATTGTGGGTCATATCGGGCGCTCGTGGAATGATGCTGAGACCAGCGTCAATCGCCCAAACGGTCGTGGCGGCTGTGAACGCGAAAACGCCCGGTAGGGCCGAGAAAAACCGTGCGCCGCGATGCGTTGTCCACCGCGCCGTGAACCATGGCAGGGTCGCAAAGATCAACAGAGCAATTGCGTTCGCAACAAACGAGACTGGGTCTGAACCGTATGAGCCTTCCATTACGTGATCCCCTTGGCATAGCGCTCAATGCCTACAAAGCGATGCGCTCGGCCCGAGGGTGGGTGCGGAACGCGCCCGCTCACGCCAAAGGCGTGCTTCTCGCACGACGGGGTGGGTCGGGCGCGTCGCGGCGTTGCCGCGATATCAATTGTCTCAAACATGCTTTTCAAGTCTTCGTTTGAAAGGTTCCGCAAGTGCATTGAACTCAGCAGTGTATTCGTTATCTGCTTCATCATCCGGCAATCCGTACACTTTCATACGTCTATCAGGATCAATGCTTGAACTCTTCTGGTAACGTTTTTGGGGGTCTTTTTCTTCCAGCTTTCGCTCGAGATTGATCTTCAACTTGGCTTCAATTGATGCAACACCTTTTTCTAAGGCAGCTAGGTCTTCATCCCAAAGCACTTCTGCTTCCATCAGGATTGCATCAAACTCTGATCGCGCATTTTGAAGTGCTTCCCACCGAATTCCATACGCCGCTGTTAGAGCGTCATACGATTTCTGTTCATTTAGTGAGTTGTAATCTCCATAGGCAGCGACCATTTCCCCAACTGACATGAATGGATGTCTCACTCCACGGAAGGCCTTTCTTCGTTTTGTTAGGCACAGAAGTGCGCGCTGAGACAGGTCCCTGTTTGTGTCCCAAACGCGTTGTGTTTTCCAAGTGTCAATCCCGCGATGCGCTGAATACGCACCCCATATCGCCGCGCACCCGGCCAAGAGTGTGCCAAATGACACGACAATTTCAGGGGCTTCAGGAAGCGTCCACATTCACTTCCCCTCCAAATACCGCTTCTTCGCCTCTTCCTGACGACCGAAGTCGCGGACCATCGTCTCGATGGCGACCTCGTCGGATTTGTCGGCATAGCGGAACTCTGAATCGGCGTAGCGGTTCACTTCCTGGATCACCATTTCGGTGGTGATTGGGACGCGCAGTTCCTCGATCATCGCTTTTTTGGTGTCGTAGTCTTTCACCAAGAACAACTCGGGGTTCTCCATCCATTCGTCGGGCAGTTCAAAGTCCATCGCGCGGACTTTGACCGCGTCGGTGATGTTCTTGATCGACCGGCCTGTGAAGCGCTCGTCGGCTTCCTGAATGGCTTTCAGATAGGTGCCCATTTTCGCGATGTTGTCCAACTCGCCGATCTTGTCGTTAACCTTGTCAAAGACCTCCAGCAGCCCGTCTTCCTGTGGGCGGGCATGCGCCGCAAAACTGCGCGCCACCGCAGATTTAATCTCCTGCGCGGCGTAAAGGTCGTGGTCGCCCAGCGGGATCGCGTGGTTCTTGCCCATGAGCAGGTGCAGGATGTCGATATAGTCCTCGCGCGTCCGTGGCCCGTCCACCAGGAACCGCGCACCGGCGCGTTGGCGCAAGGCGTCGTCCACATTCTCGGGATAGTTCGAGAACATGCCGAAGGTGCAATTCCCGCGCACCACCGTATTGGCACCCGAAAAGCTTTCCATCAGAACCGCCGTGACCTCTTGCTGGCCCGCGCTGGACTGACGATCCCCCCGCTTGCCCGCGATCTGGTCGATGTCATCCACCGTGCCAAAGCCGATCACATTCGGGTCGAGCACGTTGTTGATGAACGCCTTCGCGTTCTGGCCCGATTTGCCCTGATAGCTGTCGATATTGTCGATGCCGAAGTTCTGATAGCGGAACGGATAGCCCGCAACGGTGCAATAATCGTTAATCAAACCGGCCATCATCTGGATCAGCGTGGTTTTCCCGGTGCCCGGCTTGCCGTCGCCCATGAAGGTGAAGATGAAGCCACCCAGTTCCGCAAACGGGTTCAGTTTCCGCTCGAAATCATAAGCCATCAGCATCTTGGCCAGCTTCATCGCCTGATATTTCGCGATGTGGTTGCCGACGACCTCGTTCGGCTTCTTGAACGTCATCGTGATCTTGGACCCGCGATGGGCGCGGGCGGGGGTGAAGCCGGAAATCGTCAGGTTATCCGCCTCGACCCGGTAATTGGCGGACGTGAAGGGGCCAAGATGCGACGCGGTCTGGGCGCGCAGGGCGACCTTCTCCATCAGTTGTTCGACAAAGGCCAAGACGGTCGCGACCAGCTTATCCTCGGACGTGACGAAGGTGGCGATTTCCTGATCCAACTCCCACAAAGCGCCTTTCAGCGCGAGTGGCGCATTGTCGGTCAGGATTTCTTCGACCGCGCCGACCTCGATCGACGCCTCGCTGGCGTGATCGGCCAGCAGGAACGAGGTCGCGTTGGCGAACACATGCAAGACGATCAGCGCCTCGGCGGTCAGAAGTTCCGAGAAGGCTGTTTTCTTGTCCGCCCCCAGACGCCCTTCCAGATTGGCGCGACGCAGGGCGGCCAGTTCGGTTTGCTCGGCGAACCCCTCGCCCACCGCCAATGCGACGGCAATCGCGCGGCGCAGCCCATGCAGAACGGTTGCCTGAAGCGGAGAGATCAGCGGGTCATCTCCGTCCGACCCTTCGATCCGTTCAGCCAAATGCACCCCTTCAGGGCGCGCAGTTGATCGCGTCACCAGACCCGGCGTGGTGGACCGAAACCGACGTGCGCGTCCGATGCCGGGGCTGCGTTCGGGCGCGGACGCGGCTTCCTTGGGCTTGGCAATGCGCGGGGTGTGGTCAAACCCATCCAGATGCCCCGCAGCCGCGCCGTAATGCGCGCGAATTTCTTCCTCTCGAAGCTCCATCAGGTCAGCAGGCAGGCTCATGTGGATCTCACTCCTAAATCAACGGTAACTCAGCACCCGGCCACCGGGGCTGACAACAAATTTACGCACGTCGTGGAACCCAGCGGGGTTCTTTTCAGCAAGCACCTGAAACGGACGTTGGGGCATGATGATTGCGCGTTCCATTCGGGTGGCCCCGATGTTCGAGCCGGAACCTGCAAACGGGTCCAGCGCGAAAATCTCGCGTTCCACCTTGCCGAACCAGCCAGATTTCTCTTCCTTGACGCTTTGGCTTTTCAGTTCTTCAACTGTCCAGGCCAACGCCCAATCTTCACCGGGCGGGCTTTTCGCCTCGGCCAGCACCTCGCGCAGCGGGCCGGTCTGTTGGGTGAACGTATGGCTATACATCGGCCCCACGTGGAACCGGCGCAGGCGCTTGGGGTGCAGGTCGTCGAAATCCTTGTCGAACCCGGTCGCGATGGTCACGAGCTTCAGCCCCGCCATGCTTTGCGCCATCAGATGCGACTGCACCTGCGGCCAGCGGCGTTCATCTTTGGGAAGGGCAGTGCGGCCCGTATCCTCCAACTCCATCAGATAGATGGTGGGCAGGTTGACTTCGCTGTCATAGACCGCCCAGTGAGCCAGATAGACGCGACGCGCATCACGCCCTTCGCCTTTGTTCATCTGCCAGATCACGTCCGGGTGCATCTGCGGCCAGAACAAATCGCCCTTCGCAAGCTCTTCGTAATAGAGCCGCTGGGACAGCGAATACTGCAAGTCCTTCGGCACTGTCAGGTCCCCGACAATCTGGCTAACCATCTGGCTTTTCAGTTCCTCGACCGAGGCCATGCCCTTTAGATGCGTCCCCGCCTGCGCGGCGTCCGAGGCCATCTGCAAAAGCTCTGCATGGACAGGAAACCCGCTGTCGCGCCGATCAAAAGTCAGCGTCGCAGCGCCAAGCCCATAGGCCTTGCCGGACATATGATACTTGTTGGCCAGCGCCTTGAAGCTAAGGCCTAGTTTGATGAGGTAGCGCGCCAGCACGTCAACCTCATCACGGGTGAGCTTGCCTTCAACCTCCATCTGCCCGGCGACACGGGCCAGATGCGCCGTGATCTTCTCGAACTTCGAGAAATACCGCCGCGTGATCTGCGTGTCCGTCAGCTCGGCATGGTCGCGGGGGGCGAAGCCAGCCGAGGTGCGTTCTGAGGTTTTGATGTCGTTAGTCATTGGTCACTGTCTTCGTCGCTTTTTCCTTTACCTGCCGAGAAGCCAAAAACTGTAACGGTCAATGACACCAAGAATAGGATTGCAGTGATCGATCCTGCTCGCCTTTCTGCAGGTAGCAGACTCAAGAGGACTATCAGCAATAGCGCCATTGAGGCGAAGAATACGACATTCTTCTTCATATCCACCGACCTTCAGTTGCAGAAAATAAAACAGTGAAAATTGGCGGGCAAAGGCAACTTATACTCACTGCCCATACAAGTTCTTGTCATGCTTCTCAACAATCTCGGCAAAGCGGCGGGCAAAGCGCTCGTCTGCCTTGGCCTTCGCCTCCAGCACGTCGCGGGCAAAGACCATCTGGTCTTCGTGGGCTTCCATCATGTCGGCCATCCGCTGGTTCGTTGCCGTGCCAATCGCGGCCATCGCGGCTTGGGCTTCCTTGTCTGTCTCGACGCCGATCTCGTTGATCCGGTGCGCCACGTCCTGCTGCTGCGCGGTCTTCAGCGACTTGGTCAGCGCATCATACAGCACCACGCGTTGCTTGGTGTCTGTCTGCAACTTGTTGATCAGCACCATCTGCGTTGCCGCTTGGTTTTGCAGTGAATCAACCCAGGTCTTGCCCTTCTCGATATAGCGCTCCAACGTCTGCGACTTGGCAAGCTTCACTTGCTCTTCCTGCACCATCTCGTTGTATTGTGAGTTCAGGTCGGCCAGCTGGGTTTCCAGCTGCGTGCGCTTGGCGGCGTCCTGTTCGTTGGCAATCTTGCCCTCAAGCTCGATGATCTTGGGGTCCAAACCAAGGATCTCGGCGCGTAGGGCTTCCAGTTCGCCCACCGTCATTTCACGCTCGTCCAGCGTGGTGGTCAGGTTGGCGCCCACCTTTTCCTTCTGCTCATTGAGCATCGCCAACTGACCTTCCAGCAGGTTCACGATGCTGTCCGACTGCGCGATCAACTCTTGCAGCTTGTCGTCAATCGACGCCGTGCGCATCCGTTCCTGCCGCAGGCTTTCCGACTTCCCCTTCGAGAAGATCCCGACAAAACTCTCCCACCCGGTTTTCGACCGCATCTGGTCGAAATCCTGCGAAAAGCCCGAGGTCACATCGTCCAGCCCCATGATCAACTCGGCGATATTGGCGTTCATCGCTTCGGTATGGGCGTGCACATCTTCCAGCGTCGCGTTCTCGATATCGATCGAGATATCTTCGCCAGCCTCCGCCTTTGCACGCGCGGTTTCGATCCGCGTGGTCAGTTCAGCAATCTTGGACTGCGCTTCCTGAACCTGTGTTTGGCTTTCACGAATCTGCTTATCAAAACTGGACATCTGTTCTCCTTGGCTCCACCAACACACTAATAATTTTTCGCTGTAGCTGGGTAAAGTTAATCACTGTTACATTGCATTTAAGTTGAGGATAGCGCGATTTAAAGACCCACAACAGCGTTTTCCCTCTCACTAACGGTGAAATCGGCACGCCTTGCGACCTCCCATTGCCTACGCGGCGCAAGCTGCCTAGATTTCACTTATGCCTCAAGAAAACGACCCTCTTCTCGTTGAGATTACCAACCGTCGCGACGACTTGATCGCGTTGACCCAAGACCTGATCCGCATCCCGACGCTGAACCCACCGGGGCGAAATTACCGCGCGATCTGCTCCTATCTGGCAGAACGGTTGGCGAAATCAGGCTTTGCCGTGGAAATGGTCCGCGCAGAAGGAGCGATTGGCGACAGCGTGACATACCCACGTTGGAACCTCGTGGCCCGCCATGAAGGCGGTACACCCGGCGAGTGTGTGCATTTCAACAGCCACCACGACGTGGTCGAAGTCGGCCATGGCTGGACGAAAGACCCGTTTGGGGGTGAGCTGGAAGACGGCCGCATCTACGGGCGCGGGGCGTGCGATATGAAGGGCGGTCTGGCGGCCTCAATCATTGCGGCGGAAGCCTTCGTCGCACTTTACCCCAACCACAAGGGCGCGGTTGAAATCAGCGCAACGGCAGACGAGGAGTCCGGCGGATATGGCGGCGTCGCCTATCTGGCCGAAAAAGGTTATTTCGACCCGAACCGCGTGCAACACGTCATCATCCCCGAACCGCTCAATAAAGACCGCATCTGCCTTGGTCATCGTGGTGTCTGGTGGGCCGAGATCGAGACCAAAGGGCGCATCGCGCATGGGTCCATGCCGTTTCTTGGCGACAGCGCGATCCGCCATATGGGCGCCGTGCTGGAAGAGATCGAGACGTATCTTTACCCGCTTCTCGCCACCAAACGCACCGATATGCCGGTCGTCCCCGAAGGTGCGAAACAGTCTACGCTGAACATCAATTCGATCCATGGCGGCGAGGCTGAACAAGACATGGACTTCACCGGATTTCCCGCCCCCTGTGTCGCTGACCGCTGCCGCATCATCATCGACCGTCGCTTTCTGATCGAAGAGGATTTGAACGAGGTGAAGACCGAGGTCCACCGGATGCTCGAAACCATCCGCGCCGAGCGGCCCAATTTCGAGTACGAGATCCGTGACATGCACGAGGTCATTCCGACGATGACCGACAAGGATGCCCCCGTGGTCACGTCCACCGCTGCCGCCATCGAGAAAGTGCTGGGCCAGCAGCCGTCCTATGTCGTCTCACCCGGCACCTATGACCAGAAACATATCGACCGAATTGGGCGGCTCAAGAATTGCATCGCCTACGGCCCCGGGATCCTTGACCTTGCCCACCAGCCCGACGAATGGGTTGGTGTCGAGGACATGGTCGACAGCGCGGGTGTCATGGCGTTGGTGCTGAAGGAACTGCTCTAAACCGCAGGCGCAGCCGCTGGTGACAAAGCCCCTTGGCCTAGACCTCGATATTGTCGATCAAGCGCACATCGCCCAGCATTGCCGCGACCAGCAACCGGGCAGGTTTGCCCAGCGTCTTGAGGGGGGTCAGGTCGCGCGCATCGCGCAGCTCCAGATATTCAACCGCGTCAAATCCAGCGTTTTTTATCTGCGCCTTGGCACTGTCCAGCACCACGCGAATGTCCGCACCGCGACGGATCGCGCGCGCCGCCCGGTCCATTTCGGTCTTCAAAACGGGTGCAATCGCACGTTGCTTCGGTGACAACCGGACATTGCGCGACGACATCGCCAAGCCGTCCTCTTCGCGGATCGTCGGACAGCCCAGCACCTCTGTCTCGATGTCCAGATCTTCGGACAAGCGGCGCACCAGCAACATCTGTTGGTAATCCTTTTCCCCGAAACAAGCGACGTCCGCGCGCGATTGGAGGAACAGCTTGGACACGACCGTCGCAACACCATCAAAGTGACCCGGGCGGTGTGCGCCTTCCAGGTCTTCAGTCAAACCTTTCACGCGCACATTGGTGGCAAACCCGTCGGGGTAAATCTGGTCCGGCGTGGGGACATACAGCGCGTCGATGCCGTAAGGGGCAAGCTTCGCGGCGTCCTCTTCTTCAGTGCGCGGATAGTTATCCAGATCGCCGGGATTGTTGAACTGTTTGGGGTTCACAAAGATGGTGACGATCACCCGGTCCGCGTGCTGTTTTGCAACCTCGACCAGTGACAGATGGCCCGCATGCAGCGCGCCCATCGTGGGCACGACGGCCACACGCTCGCCTTTGAAGATCCAAGAACGGCGCAGCGTGCGCAGGTCATCTTTCGTGCGAACCAGCTTCATGTCTTGGGAACCTCATCGGCAAACACATGCTCCGGGCCGGGGAACGTCCGCGCGCGCACCTCTTTTGCATAGGCTTCAATCGCTTTTTCGCCATCAGCCGCCAAAGTGCCATAACGCTTGGCGAATTTGGGCTTGAACGCGGTGAACAGGCCCAACATGTCATCGACGACAAGGATTTGCCCGTCACACCCGACCGAGGCACCGATTCCAATGGTTGGGATCGACAGCGCATGGGTGATTTCATCCGACAGGCTTTCTGGCACTTTTTCAAGCACGACCGAGAATGCGCCGGCGTCCTCAACGGCTTTGGCGTCCGCCAACACCCGCGCGCGATCTTCGCCGCGACCCTGCACTTTGTAGCCACCCAGCGTGTTGATCGCCTGCGGGGTCAGGCCCACATGCGCCATCACCGGGATCGACCGGCTGGTCAGAAAGCGGATCGTGTCCGCCATCGCCACGCCGCCTTCCAGCTTCACAGCCGCCGCACCGGTCACGCGCATCAGGCGGGCAGCGTTGCGAAAGGCTTGTTCGGGGCTTTCTTCATACGATCCAAACGGCATGTCGACGACCATCATGGCCTGCGTCAGCCCGCGTTTGACGGCGGCACCATGCAACTCCATCATCTCCATCGTGACACCAAGCGTATCGGGCAGGCCATGCACGACCATGCCGACGCTGTCGCCCACCAGAACGATGTCGCAATGCGCGTCCATCATCTGCGCGGTCGGCGTCGCATAAGCCGTCAAACAGACCAAGGGCGTGCCGCCTTTTCGCGCCCGAATGTCCGACGGTGTCGGCACCGTAATCTTTGCAGAAGCGCTCATGGTTTCTCCTCCCCTGATCCTCTTCTTTCGAGCACTATAATGCTGCATCGCAGAAAATCAAAGGGGAGTTGCCGCGACGGCTCCCCCTTGCGTTGAAAAAGAATCCCGCGTTTCATGGGGCTTGTCCCGCTTTTCGGGAAAGGAGGACCGACCATGACCAATCTGAAACTCACCGCCGCCGCTTGGGCGCTTATGGCGTCAACCGCGCTTGCCGGAAGCGACGCAATCACGCTTGGCATGGTGCTTGAGCCGCCAAACCTTGACCCGACCGGCGGCGCGGCTGCCGCGATTGACGAAGTGGTCTATGCCAACATTTTTGAAGGTCTGACCCGATTTGGCCCGGATGGATCGGTCCAACCCGGCCTTGCCAGCGAATGGTCGGTCAGCGACGACGGCCTGACCTATACGTTCAAACTGCGCGACGGCGTGACCTTCCATGACGGCAGCGCAATGGACGCGGAGGACGTCATCTTCTCGCTTGATCGCGCCCGCGCTGAGGATTCGACCAACGCCCAGAAAGCATTGTTCAAGGATATCGAGGCTGTCACTGCCCCCGACCCCCTGACGGTCGAGGTCAAACTGTCCGCCCCCAACGGCAACTTCCCGTTCAACATGGCGTGGGGTGACGCAGTAATCGTCGCGCCGGAAAGCATCGACAGCGCCGCCACTGCGCCCGTAGGCACCGGCCCTTTCACCTTCGTTGAATGGGCCAAGGGCGATCATGTGACCGTCGCGCGCAACGATGCCTATTGGGGCAACGCGCCCGCGCTGACCACGGCCACGTTCAAATTCATCTCGGACCCCAACGCCGCCTTTGCTGCGATGATGGCCGAGGACGTGGACGCCTTCCCCAACTTTCCCGCACCCGAAACCCTGTCGCAGTTCGAAGCGGACCCGCGGTTCAACGTGATCGTCGGCTCGACCGAGGGCGAGACGATCCTGTCGATGAACAACAAATCCGGCCCGTTGGCAGATGTCCGCGTGCGCAAGGCCATTGCCCACGCAATCAACCGGCAAGACATCATCGATGGGGCCATGCATGGCTATGGAACGCCCATCGGCAGCCACTTTGCCCCGCACAACCCGGACTATGTGGATTTGACCGGCAACTCTGCCTTCGACCCGGACATGGCGAAATCCCTTTTGGCAGACGCTGGGGCCGAGGGTCTCACGCTGCGTCTGATGCTGCCGCCCCCCGCCTATGCGCGTCGCGGGGGCGAGATCATCGCGGCTCAGCTTCGCGATGTCGGGATCAACACAGAGATTTCGAACCTTGAATGGGCGCAGTGGATCGAACAGGTGTTCAAGGGCAAGGATTTCGACCTGACCATCGTCAGCCATACCGAGCCCGCCGACATCAACATCTATGCGCGGCCTGATTATTACTTCCAGTATGACAACGCCGATTTTCAGGCGTTGATCGACAAGCTGTCGGTCACATCTGATCCGGCCATGCGCTCAGAGTTGAACAAAGACGCACAGCAGATGATCGCCGATGATTATGTGAACGGGTATCTGTTCCAACTGGCGAAGACCGGCGTCGCCAACGCGAAAATTCAGGGCCTGTGGGAAAACGCGCCCACACAGGCCAATGACCTGACCGGGGTTAGCTGGGCGGACTAATCCCGCAACAAACTCGCAAGAGAAGGGCGTCCGCAGCGGCGCCCTTTTTCACGACTTTGCGGCGTTGGGGTTGGGCGTGATGCGTCGGTTCAACATCGCCTCACGCCACGTGATATAGCTGACCGCCGCGATGATCACGCCCGCGCCTGCAACCACCCATATGTCCACCGGTTCGGCAAACAGCCACGCTCCCATCGCAGCGGCCCAGATGATCTGCACGAATGTGACAGGTTGCGTCACCGACACCGGAGCTTCGGCAAAGGCGCGGGTCATGGCATAGTGTCCGGCGGTCGCGAAAAAGGCGACCAAAACGAGCCATCCCAACTGGGTTATCGTCGGCGCGACCCAAACCACCCATGCCACAGGTGCCAAGCCAATGGTCACAGTGATTGACATCATCGCCACGACCACGGCGGCAGTGGTTTCCTGCGACAACCGCTTGGCGATCAGATACGACGCGCCAAGGAATATGGCGGTGAACACCATCGAAAGATGGCCCGGCCCAAGCTCGCGCAGACCCGGTCGCAAGATGATCAACACACCCAGAAATGCGAAGGCGACCGCGATCATGCGACGGGTCGAGAATGTCTCACCCAGAAACAGTGCGGCCCCCAACATCACATAGATCGGGTTCAGGTAGTTCATTGCCACGACTTCGGCCACGGTGATCTGCGTCATGGCGTAAAACCAGCACAGCACCGCGCCGCAATGGACCAGCCCGCGCAGGGCAAACAGCCGCCAGATCTTGCGTGAAAACTGGACACGTCGCACCTGCCCCAGTGCTGGCAGCACAAAAACCAGCCCAAACGCAAAGCGCAGAAACGCCGCTTGTGCAGATGGCAGCCCCTGCCCCACATGCTTCACCAGCGCATTCATCAGAACAAAGAACAGCCCGGCCGCCAGCATCCACAGGATACCGTAGAGGGGGCGTTGAACGGCTGGGGTCGCGATGCTCATCCGGCGACCTGACCCGAGATTGCCGCTAAAGACAAGAGACCCCGGCGCGGGTTTCCAGGCCGGGGTCTTTATATTTCATCCGTTGGGTCGGATTATAGCTGGGCCAGAACCTCGTCCGTAGCCTCGAAATTAGTGGTGACGCGCTGCACATCGTCATCATCCTCCAAGGCATCCACCAGCTTCATCAGCTTTTGCATGCCGTCAAGGTCAAGCTCGGTGGTCATGTTGGGCTGCCAGATCAGCTTGGTCGATTCCGACTCGCCCAACGCGGCTTCCAATGCATTCGACACGTCGTTCAGGTCGGTGTCAGCGCAGACGATCCGGTGGCCATCTTCCGAGCTTTCGCAATCTTCAGCACCGGCCTCGATCGCGGCTTCCATAACGGTGTCGGCGTCGCCAACCTCAACCGGGTAGGTCACTTCGCCTTTTCGGTCGAACATGAACCCCACGGACCCGGTTTCACCAAGATTCCCGCCGTTCTTTGAGAAGGTCGAGCGCACGGTGGATGCGGTCCGGTTCTTGTTGTCGGTCATCGTCTCGACGATCACGGCCACGCCATTCGGACCATAACCTTCATAGCGGATTTCGTCGTAATTCTCAGCATCCCCACCGATGGCTTTCTTGATCGCGCGATCAATCACGTCCTTTGGCAAAGACTGGCTTTTGCCTTCTTTCACGGCCATGCGCAGACGGGGGTTTTTATCGGGATCGGGGTCGCCCATCTTGGCGGCCACGGTAATTTCTTTGGCGAGCTTTGAAAACAACTTCGAGCGTAGTTTGTCCTGACGCCCCTTGCGGTGCTGAATGTTTGCCCATTTTGAGTGGCCAGCCATGGCGCCCTCCGATTTATTTCAAATATTGGTATGTTGCGCGGTTCAATACAGCAGGGGTTGGGGGGGCCGCAAGGGCGTTGCTGACACGATGTTCAGGCGCGCTCATCCTTAGGCGATCCCATCACCACATGGGTGACGATCTGGTGCACCTGCGGCAGCGTCCCCAGCTTGTCGGTGTGAAACCGTTTATAGGCGATCAAGTCTTCGGCCTCGACCCTCAGCAGATACTCGACCGTGCCGGTGATGTTGTGACACTCGCGCACCTCGTCATACAGCGCGACCGACCGTTCGAACCCTTCTTGCGCGGCCTTGGTGTGATCGGACAGGCCGACGGTGACATAGGCGACAAAACCAATTCCCATCGCGACCGGATCAAGCACAGCGCGGTAGCCTTTGATCACGCCGTGCCGCTCAAGTTCTTGCACGCGTCGCAGGCAGGCCGAGGGCGACAGGCCGACCTTATCCGCAAGTTCAGTGTTCGGCAGACGTCCGTCACGCAGCAATTCCCGCAATATCTGGCGATTTATTCGATCTATCTTCAACATTTATTGCAAATGAACCTTTCATAGCTGCAATAATGCAATCTTGCGGCGTCAAAATGCGGTAATTATTGCTTTCATGTCAATCGAACTTCTCTCGGCTTTCGTGGCCTTCGCCTTCGTATCCTCGATCACACCGGGGCCGAACAACCTGATGCTGAT
Organism: Aliiroseovarius sp. CAU 1755; assembly: GCF_054482655.1. Classification (NCBI taxonomy): domain Bacteria; kingdom Pseudomonadati; phylum Pseudomonadota; class Alphaproteobacteria; order Rhodobacterales; family Paracoccaceae; genus Aliiroseovarius; species Aliiroseovarius sp. CAU 1755. The sequence continues at coordinate 833,864 of NZ_JBTLRH010000002.1, forward strand.
GGCATCGGGCGCGAATTTCGGGTTTCGCCGTTCGATCCCGCACATGTTGGGGATCGGGATCGGCTTTACCTTCATGATCGTGCTGGTGGGCGTCGGTCTGATGACGCTGTTTGATCTTTACCCGGTCAGCTACACGATCCTGAAAACCGGCAGCGTGGTCTATCTGCTGTGGTTGGCATGGAAGATCGCAAATGCGGCACAACCCGGCACCGGCAAGGCGGGCGGCACGCCGATGACCTTTCTGCAAGCGGCGGCGTTCCAATGGGTCAACCCCAAGGCGTGGGCGATGGCCCTGACCGCGATCAGCGTCTATGCCCCTACTCGCGGCATATCGGCCGTCATCTTGGTCGCCTTGATTTTCGGCATCGTGAACCTGCCTTCGGTTTCGGTCTGGACCATGCTGGGTCAGAAAATTCGCGTCATCCTGACCAATCCGGTGCGCCTTCGAACGTTCAACGTGACGATGGCGCTGTTGTTGGTGGCGACACTTTTCCCCGTAATCTACGGGTGACGTTCCGGCCCACAGGCGGTAAGTCTTGAGCCATGACAACAGATCAAATCATCCTCTTTTCGCTTTTCGGTGCGGTGTTCGGCATGCTGCTGTGGGGCCGGTATCGCTATGACCTTGTGGCGTTCACCGCCCTTATGTTGGGGGTCGTATTAGGCGTCGTCCCGACCAAGGACGCGTTTTCCGGCTTTGGGCACCCTGCGACACTGATCGTGGCGCTTGTGCTGGTGGTGTCGGCGGGGCTGGTGCGATCTGGCGCTGTGTTCCTGATCACCCGCACGATGGTTGATGCCTCACGGTCACTTGGGGCGCATATCGCCCTTATGGGGGCCATAGGCGGCGTTCTGTCGGCTTTCATGAACAACGTGGCGGCCTTGGCCTTGTTGATGCCGGTGGACGTCCAAACCGCCCGCAAGGCTGGTCGAGAGCCTGGATTAAGCCTGATGCCCCTATCCTTTGCGACGATCCTTGGGGGTATGGTGACGCTGATCGGAACACCGCCCAACATCATCATCGCGTCCATTCGTGGCGAGGTGTTGGGCGAACCCTTTCATATGTTCGACTTTGCGCCGGTCGGCGGTGTGACCGCGATTGCCGGGCTGATTTTCGTCGCCCTGATCGGCTGGCGCCTGATCCCGCAGCCCGAAAGCACCGAAAACGGCTCGGACCCGATGGAGGAATTCGGCCTCTATGTCGCCGAATTGACCCTGCCCGAGGACTCGAAGCATATCGGCAAGCGACTGAAAGACCTGCTTGAAACGGCCGAGAAGAATGACGTCGCCATTCTTGGCCTCGTGCGGGGCGGGAAACGCCGTTATGGCACCCAGCACGCGACCAAGCTGCAAGCGGGGGATGCGTTGGTGCTGGAAGCCCGGCCCGAGGCGCTGGATGAATTTCGCGCAGCCCTAAGCCTGACATTCGCCGAAGCAGGCAACGAAGAAAAGCTGCGCGCAGAAGGCGACGGGCTGGCAAAGATCGAAATCGTGGTGCCGGAAAACGCGCGGATCGTCGGCAAAACGGCGCAATCCGTCGGCCTGAACTGGCGGCAACGGTCCGTCCTGCTTGGCATCTCGCGCGCGGGTAAACGGATCACCAAGCAAGTTCGTAAAACCGAAGTGCGCCCCGGCGACATCCTGCTTGTGCTTGTGCCTCAGGGGTCCGAGGCCGATGTTACCGAATGGCTGGGCGGCCTGCCCTTGGCCGAACGCGGGTTGAAGGTAACGCGAGACGAAAAAGTCTGGCTCGCCATCGGCTTGTTTGGCGGTGCAGTTGCCGCGGCAAGTTTCGGCCTTGTTTACCTGCCTGTCGCATTGGGCCTTGTCGTCGTTGGTTATGTTCTGACCAAGGTCGTGCCCCTGTCCGAGCTGTATACCCACATTGAATGGCCGGTCGTTGTGCTTCTGGGGTCGATGATCCCACTGGGCGCAGCCCTTCAGACTTCGGGCGGGACCGAGTTGATTGCAGGCGCGTTGGTCGGCCTGACCCAAGGTCTGCCAGCATGGGCGGTTCTGACCGTTCTGATGATCGTGACCATGACCTTGTCGGACGTTCTGAACAACACCGCCACCACCATCGTCGCAGCCCCCGTCGGCATCCAGATGGCGCAGACTCTTGGGAAGAACCCCGATCCTTTCCTGATGGCTGTCGCTGTCGCGGCAAGCTGTGCGTTCCTGACCCCCATTGGGCATAAGAACAACACGCTGATCCTTGGCCCGGGAGGATACCGGTTCGGGGATTACTGGCGCATGGGCCTGCCGCTTGAGGTTCTGGTGGTCGCCGTTTCGATCCCAGCCATTCTGGTGTTCTGGCCGCTGTGATCCGCACCGATTGACCTAGAGCGGCCAGATGAATGGGATCAGCGCCGAGGCAAGAAGCCCAACCGACAGGTTCAGCGGAATACCCACCTTCAGGAAATCCGAAAACTTGTAGCCCCCCGGACCATAGACCAGCGTGTTGGTCTGATACCCGATGGGCGTGGCGAAACTGGCCGACGCTGCCACCATCACAGCCACCACCAAGGGACGCGGGTCCAACCCCAAAGCGTTGGCAAGGCCGATGGCTATTGGCGTCACCACCACGGCAACCGCGTTGTTTGACACAAGCTCGGTCAGGATCGAGGTCAGCAAATAGATCGCCCAGACGATCAGGAACGGCGGCAGCTTGCCCAACACGGGCGCTGCACCTTCGGCAATCAGCCGCACAGCGCCCGAGTTCTCTAGCCCTGCGCCAATGGCCAACATCGAAAAGATCAGGACCAGCAGCCGGCCATCAACCGACCCAAAAGCCTCGTCGGCGTCAATGCATCGGGTCAGCAGGACCACCGCCACGGCAAGAATTGCCAACAGAAAGATCGGTGCGACGCCAAACCCCGCCAATGCCACCAACCCGAACAGGGCCGCGATGGCAATCGGCGCGTGGCCCCGGCGGTATTCCCGCCCCGAGGGTTTGGAGACATCCAACAGGTTCATGTCCTGTGCAAGTCGGTGAATATCCTCGGGCGCGCCTTCCAGAAGCAAGGTGTCGCCAACCCGAACCACAAGGTCATCCAACTGACGCCCGATATTCTGGTTCTTGCGGTGAACCGCCAAGGGATAAACACCATACCGGCGGCGCAGACGCATCCGGCCCAGTTGCTTGCCCACCATGCCGCAATCGGGCGTGATCAGCACCTCGACCGTGGTGGTTTCGACCGCTGACACCTGATCCACGCGTTTCAGGCTTTTGTCGCGCTGCAGGCTCAAAAGCTCGGTCACGGCCGTGCGCAGAACCACGCGGTCGCCGACCTGCAAGGTGACACCGCCCAGATCGCGCCGAAGCGAGGCATCGCCGCGGACCACATCGACCAGCCGCACACCTTCGCGCTTGAACAATTGCACGCCATTGACCTCGCGCCCGATCAAGTTGCTTTCAGGCGGAACGACGGCTTCGGTGAAGAATTTTTTCCGCGACCGGTCCGACAGCAGCGACGCCATGCTGTCGCGGTCAGGCAGGATCTTCGGGGCGATGAAATAGAGGTAGAACATCCCCCATGCCACAAGTGCGATGCCCAAAGGCGTCACCTCGAAAATCGTAAACGCCTCAAGCCCATTGGCACGCGCCACACCATCGACCAGCAAATTGGTTGATGTGCCGATCAAGGTCAGTGTGCCACCAAGGATGGCGCCATAACTGAGTGGGATCAAAAGCTTTGACGGCGATGTGCCGATCTTCTTGGCCAGTTGCACGAAGACCGGGATCATCACGACGACGACCGGTGTGTTGGACACCACCGCAGACGAGATCACGACAAACCCCATCAGGGCCGACAGGGCGACGAGCGGACTTTTCTCGGCTTTCCTTTCGGCAATCTGGGTGAACCATTGCAGCGCACCTGTGCGCACCAACCCCCCCATCACGATGAACATTGCCGCAATGGTCCAGGGCGCAGGGTTCGACAACACCGCAAGGCCTTGCTGATAATCCAGAACGCCGGTGAGCAACATGAAAGCTACCCCACCGATGGCCACGACCTCGGTTGGATAGGTTTCACGCACGAACATGATGAACATTCCGACAACAATCAGCAGTGAAAGAACCGCCTGTGTCGTGTCGCCAAACTCGAAAAGCCCCATCTATGGCCCCTGTTTTGTTCTATGGATCAGTTTTGCCTGCAGTCGGCACGCGGGGCAAGCGTGGTTTTAGTCCAGAAAGGCACGAGGCTGCACCAAGAAGAGCCCCAGGAACATCGCGCCCAGCGCGCCCCAGACCCAACCTGTATAGCTTTCACCCAGCAAGACCATCGCCCAGACCACCCCTGATCCGGTGACAAGATAGCTGACTTGCGCTGCAAAGCTGGCGCCGGCGCGACCAACGAGCCACACATATCCCGAATAAACAAATGCATGAATGACCGAGCTTAGCACAATCAAGCTCTTGGCAGGCGACCAGTCCCCGAACGGGCTGACCCACCCGCCCGCTGCCTGTGCCAGCCCGGCAGACAGAACCACACCAATCGCAGAGGCCCCCAGCAATGTCTGGATTGGATCAAGCCCTGCGGTCCCAAACCGCGCGACCACATTTCCTTCAAGCGCATAAAGCAGGGGGGCGATCAAGGCGATCAGCACCCAGACCGCGGACCCCACTGGCAAGGCCGCTTGCGGCCCGGCAAGAAGCGCGACACCTGACATGCCGGCCAGCAGACCCAGAAAGCGCGAAAGCTCAAACCTCTCCGACCCTAGCGCCAACGCAATGGGGAAAGCGAACATTGGAACCGCCGCTATGATGATCGCCATGATGCCCGCTGGCAAATGGGCGATGGCAAAATAACTTGCCGTATTGGGCAGCAGCGTGCCGCCCAGCGCGATGAACAGATACAGCGGCAAATGCGTCCACCCGATCGGCAACCCCTTGCCGCGAACACGGGTCAGAACGCCCAGCACAACCACGCAAATGGCCATCTGCCAAAAGATTACACCAAATGGATGATGACCCGCTTCGATGATCGGCTTGGCCAAAACGCCGGTCAGCCCCCACCCAGCCCCGAGAAGTGCCAGAAACCCGATCAACCCGGCGTGGGTTGTCATGCGCCGTCCAGCGGCGTCGATTGCGCCAGCCGGCCGCCAACGCGGACCATCTGGATGTGTGTGGCTTTGCCTGAACGGTCGTCGGTTTCAACGAACAGACCCGACAATGTGGCTTCGCCCGTGGCAGGCGTGAAGCGTCCCTTCGACATGCCGGTGATGAAACGGCGCATCGGTTCTTCTTTTTGCATACCAATCACGCTGTCATAATCACCGCACATGCCGGCATCGGTCAGAAACGCTGTGCCTTTCGGCAGGATCTGCGCGTCACTTGTCGGCACATGGGTGTGCGTGCCGACCACGACGCTGGCGCGCCCATCACACCAATGGCCCATCGCCATTTTTTCGGACGTGGCTTCGCAGTGGACATCTACCAGCGTGGCTTGCACAGCGCCCCCAAGCGGGTGGCGTTTCAAAACCGCATCCACCGCCGAGAATGGGTCATCGAAGGGGCGCTTCATGAACACTTGCCCCAGCACCTGCGTTACCAGAATTTTGCGCCCGCGCGCATCGCTGAACACCCGCGCCCCTGTGCCGGGGCTTTCCTTGGCAAAGTTGAGCGGTCGGATGATGCGCGGTTCCTGTTCGCTGAAGGTCAGCATCTCTCGCTGATCAAAAGCATGGTCGCCAAGCGTGATAACGTCTGCACCCGCCTCCAGAAATGTGCGCGCGTGCGCAGCGGTCAGCCCCGCACCGCCAGTCGCGTTTTCGCCGTTCACCACAACGAAATCGAGCTTCCATTCCGCGCGCAACGTCTTGAGTTGCTCGGTCACCGCGCGTCGGCCCGCGCGCCCCATGATGTCGCCTAGAAAAAGTATCCTCATGGCTCAAGCCCTAGGACGGAAAGGCGAAAAGGGCAAGCCAAAGCGTTTGGTTCAAACCCAATGCACACCATCGTCGGTGACAATCGCATCCAGCAATTGATCCGTTGGCTCAAGCGGAACCGCCGCGACCTCTTGCGCACTGTAGGCATATCCGATGGCCAGCGTCGGGCGTTTGGCGCGCAACCGCTCTAACGTGCGATCGTAAAATCCGCCACCATACCCCAGACGCCCCCCTTTGCGGTCAAACGCCAGCAATGGCACGATCAGCACTTCGGGTTCAATGAACGTGAGCTTTGCGGGAATATCAGCGCCAAAACTGCCCTTGGTCATCTCACAATCCGGTGTCCAGCGGGCAAAGCGCAACGGCAATCCCACCTTGCCGATCACAGGAACACAGACAGGACCATGGGCGGCCATCGCGGCCATCACCGGAACCGGGGTAATTTCCGTGCGTATCGGCATATAGCCGGATAGGACCTTGCCCTTGTGATCTGCGACCACCGACAGAAGGTGCGATACGCCGCGGGTCGAGCGTGCTTCGCTCTGCGCCTCTTTCCGGCGGGCGAACGCTGCTTTGCGCGCTTCCACCTTGATCGCGGTCAGATCATCTTTTTCGGTCATTACAAAAGCATCATTGCTGCCAACCCCAAAAACGCGAAGAACCCCACAACATCCGTGACGGTGGTCACAAACGCCCCCGAGGCCAGCGCGGGGTCGATATTCAAGCGGTCCAACACAACCGGGATCATAACGCCTGCAAGCCCGGCCACGACCATGGTCACGACCATCGCAATCGCGATCACGACACCCAGCAAGGGCGTCGAGAACCAGACAATACCGACGATGCCCATCACCACAGCAAAGACGATCCCATTGATCAGCCCAACAATGGCTTCGCGCCGGATCACCCGCCAAACGTTGGCCGAGGTCAGGTCTTTCGTGGCAAGAGATCGCACCGCCACGGTCAGTGACTGCGTGCCAGCATTGCCCCCCATCGAGGCAACGATCGGCATCAGGACCGCCAGCGCCACAAACTGGGCAATCACGTCTTCAAACTGGGCGATGACCAGCGACGCAAGGATCGCGGTCATCAGGTTCACAGCCAGCCATGGAAACCGGCGTTTGGTCGTATCGACCACCCGGTCAGACAAGCGGCTTTCACCAACACCCGCCAGACGCATGATGTCTTCTTCATGCTCCTCGTCCAAAATGACCATGGCGTCGTCGATCGTGATGACACCGACAAGCCGATCATCTTCGTCCACGACGGGTGCCGAAATCAGGTGGTACTGGTTGAAGGCATAGGCAACCTCGCCTTCGTCCTGCAACACAGGGATCACGCGGAAGCTATCCTCTGCAATCTCGGTCAGCTTCACACCCCGTGCGCTGCCCATCAAGCGACCCAAAGTCACATAGCCGGTTGGGCGCATACGCGGATCGACAAGAATGACGTGATAGAATTGCTCTGGCAGGTCATCCTGATTGCGCAGAAAATCAATGGTTTGCCCGACATTCCAATGCTCCGGGGCGACGACCAGCTCGCGCTGCATCAAGCGTCCGGCACTTTCCTCGGGGTACGACAGCGACTGCTCGACGACGACCCGGTCATCTTGGTCCAGTGCCCCAAGCACCGCTTCGGCCTGTGGCTCGTCCAAATCTTCGATCAGGTCGACGACATCATCGGTTTCCAGTTCACGGACCGCTTCGGCCAGCACCTCCGGGGACATTGCGCCGACGACATCTTCGCGCAGGCTTTCGTCCAGTTCCGATAGAATCTCGCCGTCGAGTTCGCGACCATAAAGGCGCACCAACGCGACCCGGTCCTCTTGCCCGAGCTGTTCAAGAAGGTCGGCGATGTCAGCCGCGTGCATCGGCTCAAGTGCGGCAATCAAGGCCGCTGCGTCACCTGCTTCTAGAGCCGCCAGAATGGGGCGGACGGTCTTTACGTTAAGTTCATAGTCCCCGTCTTCGGGCGCATCATCGCTATAGTGATCGTCCAGCATCGCGGCGCCCTCCCTGATCTGTAGCGTGAACATATGACAAGCGGTGCGCCAATGGAACCGCAAGAAAGGCGTTGCGTCACCAAAACCACCCTCATAGGCTGATCGGTGGCGTATCAGCGAGGTTAGACATGGACCTGCTTCTGGGACAGACGATTATCTATACGGCGGACCCGTTCAAGGAAGATCTGGCCGATTGTGTATCACATGAACGCCATGGCGCCGTTGCGATTGAGGGCGGTAAAATCACGGATGTCGGGACAGCCGAGCGGCTGCGTGCGGAATACCCACAGGCGACCGTGACCGACTATGGCGCTGCGCTGATTTCGCCCGGATTTGTCGACACGCATGTGCACTATCCACAAACCGCTATCATCGCGTCGTGGGGCAAGCGACTGATCGATTGGCTGAATACATATACCTTTCCCGAAGAATGCCGGTTCAGTGATGGCACATATGCGACTCAGGTGGCTGAAACCTATTTCGACCTTGTGACCGCCACGGGCACCACGACCACGGTCAGCTATTGCACCATTCACCCCGAAAGCGTTGACGCCTATTTCACGGCCGCACGAAAGCGCGGACTAAGAGTGCTTGGTGGCAAGACCTGCATGGACCGCAACGCCCCTGACGACCTGCGCGACACGGCCCAAAGCGCCTATGACGACAGCAAGGCTCTGTCGGCGCGTTGGCATGGGCAGGACCGGCTGTCGTATGTGATCACGCCGCGCTTTGCTCCCACCTCGACCCCAGAGCAGCTTGAAGCGCTCGGGGCATTGTGGGCCGAACAACCAGACCTTCTGATGCAGACCCATATCAGCGAACAACATGAGGAAATTGCGTGGGTCGCAGACCTGTTTCCCGATGCCACCGATTACCTTGATGTATACGAACGCTTCGGATTGGTTGGTCCCGGTGCACTTCTGGGCCATGCCATCCACCTGACCGACCGCGAACGAGACCGAATTCGCGAGGTGGACGCGAGCCTGATCCACTGCCCCACCTCGAACATGTTCATCGGGTCCGGCGTGTTTGACATGCACGGTTTGATGGAACAGGGCCACCGGATTGGATTGGCGACAGACACCGGAGGCGGGTCATCCTTTTCAATGCTGCGCACGATGGCTGCGGCCTATGAGGTTGGGCAACTGAACGGCCATCCCATCCACCCGGCACAGTTATGGTGGCTGGCGACCGAAGGGTCGGCACGCGCCCTGCGGCTGGAAGACCGAATAGGCACGCTTGCCCCTGGATCCGAGGCAGATTTTGCCGTAATCGACCTTGCCTCGACACCCGCCATCGCCCAGCGCGCCGCGCACGCCGAAGACATATGGCAGGAGGTTTTCCCGACCATCATGATGGGCGACGACCGCGCCGTGAAGGCGGTCTGGGCAAATGGCGCATGCCTTAGAAGCTGACCAGGGCGATCCCGACCAATACGAACACCGCGCCCGCCATTTCCTGCCGTGTCAATCCTTCGCCAATGGCGAAGGAATAGCACAACACCAATACGGTCTCGGTTGCGATGATGGCAACATAGGCCAAAGCCAGATTGACCTGTCGTAACAGGAATACTTCTGCCGCGATTGTGCCAACAAGGACCGCGACCAAAAGAACTGCCGGTAGATACGCAAAGTTTAGCGAATACTGTTTAATCAAAACGGTCGAAATGCTGTAACCAAGTGCCGCTGCCAAAGCTAAAAATGTTTTGTCACTCATTACCGAAAGCATGGAATCCCATCCTTTCCGCGGATAATCCCGCTTATATCGTGATTAAAATAAGCGCGCATTATAGCATGGTTTGCGCCGGTCTCCAAAAAGGAAGTGCCGTCAGGCTATGTGGATCACCCCTGCAGACCCGCCGCCAGCCGGTTCTGAACCTCAATGACGCGCGGCAAATCGATCGTTGTGATCTGCCCGTCACGCACCACCTGCCGCCCCTCGACAAACAGGTCGCGCACGCGCCGAGGCCCGGCCAAAACCAAAGCCGCCGGATCCCAACTGCCAGCACTTTCCAGTTTCGAGACATCCCAAATCGCTATGTCAGCCCGTTTGCCCACCGCGATTTGCCCACAATCGGCACGCCCCAACACGTCGGCCCCGCCACGGGTGGCAATACGCAACGCTTCGCGGGCGCTCATCTTGTCGGCCCCTTGCGCAACGCGCTGTAACAGCATCATCTGGCGGGCCTCGTCCATCAGATTGCCAAGGTCGTTCGAGGCCGAGCCATCAACCCCCAGCCCCACTTTCACACCCGCATCCCGCATCTGGCGCACCGGGGCGATGCCTGACCCAAGTCGGCAATTTGAACAAGGACAGTGCGCCACACCAGTGCGCGTGTGGGCGAACAGGTCAATCTCGGTGCTGTCCAGCTTCACGCAATGGGCATGCCACACATCATCACCGACCCACCCCAATTCTTCTGCATATTGTCCGGGGCGGCACCCGAACTGCGCCTTGCTGTAAGCTATGTCTTCGTCGTTCTCCGCGAGGTGAGTGTGCAGCATGACCCCCTTGTCGCGCGCCAAAATGGCGGCGTCCCGCATCAGATCGCGACTGACCGAGAAGGGCGAACATGGGGCGACACCAACCCGCACCATCGCCCCATCGGCAGGGTCGTGAAAGGCATCAATCACGCGGATGCAATCCTTGAGGATGGCGGCCTCCGCCTCCACCAGACTGTCAGGCGGAAGGCCGCCTTTGCTTTCGCCGATGGACATGGCGCCCCGCGTCGGATGAAACCGAAGTCCGATCTCGCGCGCACCATCGATCGTATCATCAAGCCGTGCGCCGTTGGGATAAAGGTATAGGTGGTCGGAGCTCATGGTGCAGCCTGACAAGGCAAGCTCTGCCAAGCCGGCAAGGGTGGACACCCGCATTTCATCCGGTCCAAAGCGTGACCAGATCGGGTAAAGCGTTTGCAGCCAGCCAAACAGCAGCGCATCCTGCCCACCCGGCACAGCGCGCGTAAGGGTTTGATAAAGATGGTGGTGCGTGTTGACCAAGCCCGGCGTGACCACGGCGCTGGCTGCGTTGACAACCTCGCCTGTGGTTTGCAGACCTTCACCAATTTCCGATATCTGGCCGCCCGTGATGCGAATGTCAGCCGCCGACAGCTCTCGCCCGTCGTCGTCCATTGTCAAAATCGTCTTAGCGTTGCGAATGAGGTATTCCATGCTGTCTCCTACGACCCATTTCGGAGACACACACCCGGCGGCGACAGAAAGGGCAAAGGACTCGCGCGCAACTCCAGCTTGCCATGAACCGGGCCGGTCGCTCAAGTCTTTGCTGCGCGGCTCAGGCGTCCGACAGCACAGCCAGCGCGGCGGCGTGCACTTGCGCATTGGCCGCAGCGACAATGCGGCCACCAAGGTGAGCAGGACCACCCTGCCAATCCGTGACGATCCCACCCGCCGCTTCAATCACCGCCATTGGTCCCTGGATGTCGTAAGCTTGCAGACCGGCCTCGACCACAAGGTCGATATGGCCAGACGCCACCAGCCCGTAGGCATAGCAGTCCAGACCGTAGCGAGTCAGCTTGACCTGCCTGGACAGGGCCTGAAAGGCGCGCCCTTCCGCCTTGGTGCCAACTTCCGGGAATGTGGTGAACAGGATGGCCTCGGACAGATCGCGGGGGCCGCGGGTCTTCAAAACCCTTTTCCCATGCGGCCCGACAACCTGCGCCAAACCGAACCCACCAAGAAAGCGTTCGCCAATATAGGGTTGGTCAATGATGCCCAACTGCGGGCCGTTGGCGTCACCGACCGCAATCAGCACACCCCATGTCGGTGTGCCTGACAAAAAGGCGCGGGTACCGTCGATCGGATCCAGAACCCAGGTTAACCCGCTATCGCCCGCTTGCGCGCCGAATTCTTCACCCAAGAACCCATCTTGCGGACGCAACTTGGCAAGCACGTCTCGCATGGCTTTCTCGGCCGCGCGGTCGCCTTCTGTGACCGGGTCAAACCCCTCGGACAGCTTGTTGTCTGCCGTCAATCCCTCGGCGCGGAAGAAGGGCATCACCGCATCGCGCGCGGCATCGGCCAAAGCCTCTGCCACGTGGCACAATTCGTTTTTGGTGTCTTGATCCAGATCGGTCAGCATCGCCCCTCCGCACGCTTTGTATCAGCGCGGTATCAGGGGGACGCAGGCAGCGTCAAGCTCAGGCGACGTCTGACAGGACGCGCGCAAGTTCAAACAGACGGCGGCGTTGGTTGTCGGGAATAGCATAATAGCTGCGAACAAGTTCCAAAGCTTCTTTGTCGGCCAGAATATCACCGGGCACCGTGCTGTCTGCTTCAATCGCCGCGGAACTTTCAAGGCCTTCGAAGAAGAAGCTGACCGGCACCGACAGTGCAGCCGCGATATCCCAAAGACGAGACGCGGAAACGCGATTCATGCCAGTTTCGTATTTCTGGATCTGTTGAAACTTGATCCCGACTTTTTCAGCCAGTTGCTGTTGCGTCATTCCGACCATCCAACGACGATGGCGGACGCGCTTTCCAACATGGACATCTACAGGATGTTTCATAGAACAGCTCCTCGTTAAAAGATTGTATCACGCAACCAGAGATAACGTGATCGGGGGACACCTCAACCTGTCTTTTTGGACATCCGGAGAAGTCGGCAGGAAAAGGTTTGAATTCAATGCCCTAAGGCGGCAAGCCTGTGAAAACGGCCTCACCACCACAGCGAAAGTGTGTCCCCAGTCTTTACACGCAAAAGCTGTTTAGCAAATTGCTTTGCATTTTGCAACGATTCTGAGCGAGAGTCCGCTGAGCGATTCTTCTGGCTGCCTCTCGATTTTCGGGATCGAACCGCCTAAGACACCGAACAGGAGGCCCCATGAAGACCTATCGCATCACCGATTTTGACCATCCCGCCACCCTGACCGAGGTCGACCCACCCGTGCCGGCAAAGGGTCAGGCGCTTGTGGATATCCGCGCATGTGGCCTGAACTTCGCAGACCTTTTGATGGCAAAGGGCAAATATCAGGACACCCCCACAGTTCCGTTCTCGTTGGGCATGGAGCCTGCAGGGACTGTGCTGGCGCTGGGGCCCGAAACGACCGGTCCAAAGCCCGGAACCCGCGTGGTTGTGTTTTCTGGCAGCAATGGCTTGGCTGACCAAGGCGTCTTCGATGCTGATCGCTGTCTGCCGCTGCCTGAAAACATGAGCTATGAACATGCCGCCGCGTTTCAGGTCGCCTATGGCACCAGCCATGTTGCGCTGGACTATAAGGCGCGGCTTCAGCCCGGCGAAACACTTCTGGTCCTTGGGGCTGCGGGCGGGGTTGGCCTGACTGCGGTCGAGATTGGCAAAGTCATGGGCGCGCGTGTCATCGCCTGCGCACGCGGGGCCGACAAGTTGGACATCTGCCGCCGTGCTGGCGCGGATCACGTGATCGACAGCCAGACCGACGACATTCGCACCACGGTCAAAGCGCTTGGCGGTGCCGATGTGGTCTATGACGCCATCGGAGGCGCCCAATTCACAGATGCGTTTCGTGCCTGCAACCCCGACGCCCGCATTCTTTTGATCGGGTTCGCCAGCGGCGACCTGCCCGAGGTTCGCCCAAACCATATGTTGGTCAAGAACATCACCCTGATCGGGTTCTATTGGGGGGGATACCTGACGTTTCGCCCCGAGGTTTTGACCGACAGTCTGCGCCAATTGCTGGCGTGGTATGAGAGCGGCAAGATCAGGCCCCATGTCAGCCACAGCCTGCCGCTTGAGCAAGCGCCCGAAGCCCTGAGCCTGTTACGCGACCGAAAATCGACCGGCAAGGTTGTTGTCACGATGGACCCCACCCGTTAGAGCGCCGCAAAGGCCTTTCGGATCATCGTCAACAGATCGTCAACGGCCTGACCGCCATTGCTTTGCGCCGCATACATATTCACTTGCGTGACCGCCAGATCCGGCAGGGCGCCGCCATGGTCGATCACCTCAAGATAGGGCTGCACCGTGCCTTCGATAATCGCATAGACCGCCAGATCGGCCGAAAGTGAGGCTTCGATTGCGCGCGTTGTGTCGCTCTCGACCCCCATTTCCCACGGTATACGCGCCTCGTCCAGCGCCTGCTGAACACCCTTTCGAAAGATGCAATTGTATTCGAAGGCAAGCCGCAAAGGGCGGTTGCGCCACGCCTGCCCACCGGGGGCGCCCACCCACACCAAGGGCAATGTGGTCAGGGTTTCGCCACCAGCGTCCATTGTGTCTTCGGTGGTAAGCACGATATCGCATTCACCACGCCCAAACATTGCTTTCAAGCGGCTCGTATAGGACGAAATCAACTGAACGCGCATGCGCGGATATTCAGCGTGGAACTGTTTCAGCACTTCTGGAATTGCGGGATAGACGACATCTGCGGGCACCCCCATGACGACCTCTCCTTCATAGGCTTGGTCGGTCAGGCGGGCGTAAACCTCGTCATTCAGCCGCAACATCCGTCGCGCATAGCCCAACAGTTGCTCGCCATCTGCAGTCAGCGACACGCCACGCCCGGAGCGATCCAACAAGGTGCGTCCCAAGCTGTCCTCAAGCCGTTTGATCTGCATCGAGACGGCAGACTGCGTCAGGTGCAAAAGACCAGCGGCACGCGTCACGCCGCCTGCATCCGCCACAGTGGCGAAGCTGCGCATTGCTGTCAGATCGAGGTTTCGTGGCATATCACACCTATTGATGGGTTGACGCAAAAACATTCATTTTACTTATCTTTCGCCAACGAGCATAAACATCAAGAAAATTGATGCAATGCGGATAACCTATCCGTTTTGACGAAGGAGAGCCGAGATGACTGCCGTAACCTGCACCAACACCCCCGCCGCCAAAAGCGTTTTCTCGCCATTGGCCTGGTTCGTCCACGCATGGGAAACGCAGCGCGAACGTCGCGCCCTGGCGCGGTTGGATGCTTCGCGTCTTGAAGATATCGGTTTGAATTATCGCGAAGCGCATCGCGAAGCAAACCGCCCGATCTGGGATGTTCCGGCCCATTGGACACACTAATCAGCCGTTCGAACGATAAAACCAATACCCCTTGAAAAGCGCGCCGCCCTTGCCGATATTACAGCCAAGGGCGGTTTCTGTTCGGAGCCGCCGAATATTGCTTTTTCTGGAGGTCTAGATGGCTGAATTTGACACGATTCGCTCAGGTGCCGGCACGCGCGCTGCGATCGATGAAGGGCTTCGCGCCCACATGAACAAGGTCTACGGAACCATGTCCATCGGCGTTTTGCTGACGGGTGCGGTATCGTGGGCGTTTGGTTCGAACGACGCTTTGCTGTCGATTCTGCGTGATCCTGCAACGCTGTCGCCCAACATTCTGGGCTGGATCGTAATGTTCCTGCCGTTGATCATGGTGTTTGCATTCGGTGCGGCCATCAACCGCTTGTCAGCCGCAGGTGCGCAGCTTTTCTTCTATGTCTTCGCAGCCGTCATGGGCTTGTCCATCAGCTGGATCTTCGCAGCCTTCACCGGCATCTCGATCGCGCAGACGTTCTTTATCACGGCAATCGCCTTTGCCGGTCTCAGCCTTTACGGCTACACGACCAAACGTGATCTGTCGCCGATGGGCGCGTTTTTGATCATGGGCCTGATTGGCCTGATCGTGGCGTCGATCGTCAACATCTTCATCGGTAGCTCGATGGTGCATTTCGCGATCTCAGTGATCGGTGTTTTGATCTTCGCAGGCCTGACCGCTTGGGATACCCAAAAGATCAAAACGGACTATCTCGCTCACGCGCACGCGATGGACAGCGAATGGTTGGCGAAATCCGCGATCATGGGTGCGCTGAGCCTGTATCTGGACTTCATCAACCTGTTCATGTTCCTGCTTCAGTTCCTTGGCAATCGTGAGTGATGCGATCCAACTGAAACCCAAGGGGCCGGTCAGCGTGACCGGCCCTTTTTGTTTACCAAGACTCGTCCCATGAACCGCTTCTTTGAGACCATCGTTAAGCTGATACTCAGCCCATATCTGGCCACACAAGCACTGAAAGTCCGCAAACTGGCGAAAGTCCTACCGGAGCCTCCGGGGCATCGCAGCGGTGTGACCGGCACCGGGCCTGACTTGTCGTTGATGATTGTTGGCGACAGCTCGGCGTCGGGTGTCGGCGCACCTCACCAGACCATGGCACTGTCCGGTCAGATGGTGAATTTTTTGGGTGCCTCATACCGTGTGAAGTGGCGCGTGATGGCCCGCTCTGGTGCCACCTCGTGCACCGTCCGGCCGATACTGCGGTCACAAGATCCGCAAAGGGCGGATGTGGTGCTGGTTGTTCTTGGGGTCAACGACGTGACGAGTCAAATGCCACTACACCGCATCCTGGCCTGTCGGGCTGAGCTTTACACATTGCTGTTTGAAAGCTGGCAGGCGAAACGTATCATCGCAACCGGGGTCCCCCCAATTGATCGCTTTCCGCTTTTGCCCAACCCGCTGCGCTGGGTTCTGGGCCTGCAAGCCCGCCGCTTCGACAAGGCGCTTGCCGAACAAGCCAAAGCAATGGGCGTGGAATACATGCCATTCGATGTTCCGCTTACACCCGAAATGATGGCCGAAGATGGCTTCCACCCGGGTCCGAATGCCTATTACCTCATTGGGCAAAAAGTGGCGACGCAGATCCTGCACCGCTGAGGCGGGCAATTTCGCTCTACAATCGCACAACAAAAAAAGCCGCGCATCTCAGCGCGGCTCTTTTTCGTTCAGGGTCACAAGATCTTACTTGATCTTGCCTTCCTTATACTCGACGTGCTTGCGCACAACCGGGTCGTATTTCTTCACAACCATTTTTTCGGTCATGGTGCGAGCGTTTTTCTTGGTCACATAGAAGTGGCCGGTATCCGCGGTCGAGTTCAGGCGGATTTTGATAGTGGTCGGCTTCGCCATGTCGTCAGCTCCTCATCGGGTGGGCGCACCCCGCCCGGGTAAATCTCTGGAACCCGCCTTTTACCGCCATTGGCCCCCGAGTCAACAGGCAAATGGGATTTTCGCGCGGGTTCCGAAACTACGCGCGCAACGGCGCCCAAGCGGCATGAATTTATGCGCGGATGGCCTGTAAGCCGGATTCTGTCCAGGTGTTGCCACCATGGATGACCATTCCTCTAGGATGCCTGTTACCAGACACCTCAAGCTGCCAACCCGGACCTTTGGGCCAAGACCGCCCTGGGGTTGCCCCCGCAAGGTCCCTATTAGGCATTGCTCCCGGTGGGGCTTGCCGTGCCGCCCTTGTTACCAAGCGCGCGGTGGGCTCTTACCCCACCGTTTCACCGTGGCCTGCGACATGCGCGGGCCGTCTCTTCTCTGTGGCGCTTTCCCTCGGGTTTCCCCGGCCGGGCGTTACCCGGCACCGTTGCCTTGTGGAGTCCGGACTTTCCTCGCGTCACGACAGGGCAAGCCCTGCCAGTCACCCGCGGCCATCCAGCCATCCGCGCGAGGATCGGCTTAGGCGATGGATGAGGGCGGGTCAACGGGGAAGCGCGCGGCAAGGTCTGCAATGATCCCCATGTCACGCGGCGCCAATGGCCCGGTCGCCCAAGGGCGAAAGCGCTGGCGCATCGCATCCAGAACCGCATCCAACCCGGCCGAGCACGCATAGCCGAACCGCGCAGCGTCAGCCAGAAAGGCCTGTTCATCGGGCGCGCGATGATCCGCGCGATCCGGCCAAACCGCCAAACCTTGCTGCGCCAAACGCGCCCAGTCAAACCGGCGTCCTGGATCGCGCTTGCGATCGGGGGCCAAGTCGCTATGCCCGATTACGGCTTCGGGCGGAATGCCCCAACGGGTCATGATCTCTGGCAGCAGCGCCTCCAGCGAGGCCATCTGAGGCTGCGAAAAGGGTGACATCCCGTCATTGTCCAGCTCGATACCAATGGATCGCGAGTTGATATCGCTCAGTCCACGCCAGGATCCAGCGCCCGCATGCCATGCACGCTTGTCTTCGTCGACCATTTGGAAAAGACCGCCAGCGCGGTGGATCAGGTAATGCGCCGACACCTCATGTTCGGGTGCGCACAAGCGATCCAGCGCCTCGTCGGGGTCGGCCATCGCTGTATAGTGAAGCACCACAAAGGAAGGGCGCAAACCGTCCCGGCGCGGTCCACAATTGGGCGACGGGTAAGGTGTGATCCGCATTATTCGCTCGAGATGTTCAGCGTCGCACCCGGCAGCGGCACAGGGTCCGGATCGGGAAGAGGGGTGGGGGTGGGCGCAGGAGCGGGCGCAAGCGCGGGATCGACCACAGGCACCTGAGTGTCCGTCTCGATGCCAAGCGCTTCAAGCTCAGCCTTGCTGACGGCTGTTTCCTCGGTCACAATGGTGGGCGCGGTCTCGCCGCGCGCTGTGCGGAAAGGCGCGGGATCCCACCCACAGGCAAAGCCGTCGCCATCTGGGTCCAGCCCGTTCTTGTCGCGCTTGGGGCCGCCAGCTTCAAGAAACGCGATCTGGGCGAAATCTGCGGATGTGTAGCGCGCGCAGTTGCGTTCAGCCCTTGCCGTTCCGGACAAAGCTGACCGGGTATGGATTGGCTGCCCAACACTGTTGGTGGTGGACAGGGCGTATTGCACGATTGACACCGAACTGTCAGCGGGCCGCTCTGGCACAGCCTCTGGCTCGACTTGTGTGTAAGCCGCCTGGTAGTTTTCGATACGCTGCGCATCGCTTTCAATGCTCTCACGGGCGGCCACGGCGCTGAAATCCTGTTCGTCCGAGATGCCGGGCGCGGCAGTTGCGCCGCCCGCGTCGTCCAGCGACTGGCTTGTGACAGAGCCGCCTTCAATCATGGCAGACAGGGGCGCACCGGAAACTGGATCCGTCGCGGGTGCCACATTGGAAGGCGCCCGGCTGTCGGGAACATTGCTGACGCAAGCCGAAACCGACGCGACGGCGACAAAGCCCATTAGATACCGCATAGAACCTTCTTCCTCGCAGGCTGATTGGTTAATCCGCTCGGATTACCACCATTTCTGGGGCTTTGCTACAAATCCGGCGCGTGCTTCGACCTCGTGAGCGATATTCAGCAGATCGCCTTCTTCCCATGGACGTCCGATCAGTTGCAGACCCAACGGAAGACCTTGCGCGTCCAGCCCGGCGGGAACCGAAATCCCCGGCAGGCCGGCAAGGTTTACCGTCACGGTGAACACATCGTTCAGATACATCTTCACCGGATCGGCATTCTCCATCTCGCCCAACCCAAACGCGGCTGACGGTGTGGCGGGTGTCAGAATTGCATCGACGCCCTGCGCGAACACATCGTCGAAGTCCTTCTTGATCAACGCCCGGACCTTGCGGGCACGGTTGTAATAGGCGTCATAAAAGCCCGCCGACAGCACGTAGGTTCCGACCATCACGCGGCGCTGCACCTCGTCGCCGAACCCTTCAGCGCGGGTTTTCTCGTACATCTCCGTAATGCCATCACCCGCCGCGAGCTTGGCGCGGTGGCCATAACGCACCCCGTCATAACGGGCGAGGTTCGATGACGCCTCGGCAGGTGCAATCACGTAATAAGCAGGCAAAGCGTATTTCGTGTGCGGCAGCGAGATATCGACGATCTCGGCCCCTGCATCGCGCAGCATGTCAGCCCCTTTGGTCCACAGCGCCTCGATCTCGTCCGGCATGCCGTCCATGCGGTATTCCTTGGGGATACCGATTTTCTTGCCCTTGATGTCGCCTGTCAGCATCGCCTCGAAATTCGGCACTGGAAGGTCTGCGCTGGTCGAATCCTTGGGGTCATGGCCGCACATAGCCTCCAGCATGATCGCCGCGTCGCGCACCGATTTGGTCATTGGACCGGCTTGGTCCAGCGAGGATGCAAACGCCACAACACCCCAGCGCGAGCAGCGGCCATATGTGGGCTTGATGCCGGTGATGCCGGTGAAAGCCGCGGGCTGACGGATCGAGCCGCCGGTGTCTGTGCCGGTGGCAGCGAGACAAAGGTCAGCGGCTACAGCGGACGCCGACCCGCCCGAGCTTCCGCCCGGTGTCAGTTTGCGGTCGTCCACCTTCCACGGGTTCACCGCGTTGCCGTAGACGCTCGTTTCATTCGACGACCCCATCGCAAATTCGTCCATGTTGAGCTTGCCCAACATAACGGTGCCATTGTCCAGAAGGTTCTGGCTGACGGTCGATTCGTATTCCGGAATGAAGCCCTCAAGGATGCGGCTGCCCGCCTGCGACGCCACGCCCTTGGTGCAGAACAGATCTTTAATGCCCAACGGAATGCCGCACATATCAGGCGCGTCACCTGCTTTGATCCGTGCGTCCGCCGCCGTGGCCTGTTCGCGTGCCAATTCAGGCGTGTTATGCACGAATGCGCCCAGCGCGCCTGCGCCTTCGATCTCGGTCAGACAAGCCTCGGTCAGCTCTGCCGAGGTCAGGTCCCCCTTGCGCATCGCATCGCGCGCATCCGCAATCGTCAGTTTGTTCAGGTCAGCCATTATTCCACCACCTTCGGCACGGCAAAGAAGCCTTCGCGCGCATCGGGCGCGTTGGACAGGATCTTGTCCTGCATGTCGCCATCCGTCACCACGTCTTCGCGACGCTTCAGGCGCATAGGCGTGACCGAGGTCATCGGCTCGACGCCGTCGACGTCCACCTCGTTCAACTGCTCGATAAAGCCGAGGATCGCGTTGAAGTTTTCGGCCAGCTCCGGCAGGCGGTCGTCTTCGACCTTGATGCGGGCCAGATGCGCAACCTTGCGCGCGGTTTCGATGTCGATCGACATGGGTGGCTCCCGTGTATGTTTCGCCAGATCGTTTAGCGCGCGCATGGCCCGCCCGCAAGCCATGTGCGCGGGATGTGACGCTGGCCCGCAGGTGACAGGGGCGGATTTGCTGCTAGTCTGACCATGAACGATCAAAAGGGAGGCTTTCCATGAAAATCACATTCCTTGGACATTCCGGTTTTCGGATCGAGATTGAAGGCGCGGTCTTGCTGGTCGATCCATGGCTGGATGGTAACCCGATGTTTCCAGAGGGTCGCCGGGACGAGGCCACCGCTGGCGCGACTCACATCCTGATCACCCACGGGCATGGAGATCATGCCTCTTCGACGCTGGCCATCGCGCGCGAGAAGGGCATTCCGATTGCGGCCATCCATGAACTTGCCACTTTCTGGGGCAATGAAGATGGGATCGAGACGCTGGGCTTTGGCAAAGGCGGCACCATCGACCTGAACGGGGCGAAGGTGACGATGGTGAACGCCTCGCATTCCGCCAGTTTCGATTATCTGGGCGGCGATCGGCCACTCTGCGCAGGCGCCGAGGTCGGGTTCATGATCGCAGGCGAAGGCCACGTGATCTATGTCTCTGGCGACACGGACATCATGGCGGATATGGAGTGGATGGGCGATCTGCACAAACCCGATATCGGTATCCTGTGCGCGGGTGGGCATTACACGATGGATATGGCGCGGGTGGCCTATGCGGCAAAACGGTATTTTGATTTCAAGACGGTGATCCCTTGCCACTACAAAACCTTCCCGGTGCTAGCGCAGTCAGCCGAGGAGCTGATCGCCGCCCTGCCGGACGTGAATGTGATCGAACCAGAGGTTCTGAAGCCGATCACGATCTGAGGATCAGCGCCGGGACGCGAAGAAGTCCTTCAAGATCTGTTCGGCCTCGTCCGCGCCGATGCCGTCATAGACCTCGGGGACGTGGTGGCATTGCGGGTGCGTGAAGATGCGCGCGCCATGTGCCACGCCGCCTGATTTCGGGTCCGCAGCGCCGTAATAGACCCGGCGAATACGCGCCGCCGACATGGCGGTTGCGCACATCGCGCACGGCTCCAGCGTCACGTAAAGGTCATGGTCGGGCAGGCGTTCCGACCCGGCCTGCGCGCAGCCTTCGCGGATCACCAACACTTCGGCGTGGGCCGTAGGGTCGTTCAACTCGCGCGTCCGGTTGCCTGCCGCAGCGATCACCTTGCCGTCCGGCGACACCAGCACC
Source organism: Aliiroseovarius sp. CAU 1755 (assembly GCF_054482655.1). Lineage (NCBI taxonomy): Bacteria > Pseudomonadati > Pseudomonadota > Alphaproteobacteria > Rhodobacterales > Paracoccaceae > Aliiroseovarius > Aliiroseovarius sp. CAU 1755. Next base: position 855,692 of record NZ_JBTLRH010000002.1, read on the forward strand.
GCTCCCACGGGCACCTCACCGCGCGCGGCGGCAGCACGGGCTTCTGCCATTGCGGCATCCATATGGCTTTTAAAACGGCTCATGCCCCCTTTTGCCTTGGCGCCGACCGCTTGCCAAGGCTTCCCCTTTGCCCCGCCCCGCGCTATGCGAAGGCATGACAGACAAAAAACGCCCCCCCGTTCCCAAATCGGCCCGCAAGCCCGCCCCGAAAAAGCCGGATGCCGCGACGGCTGATCCGTCCAAAGGCGACCGCATCGCCAAGGTGCTGGCCCGCGCCGGTGTCGCCAGCCGTCGCGAGGCTGAACGGATGATCGAAGCGGGCCGCGTAACCGTGAACGGAAAAGTGATCGACAGCCCCGCGCTGAACGTCACCGCCAAGGACACGATCCTGTTTGACGAAGCCCCTTTGGCCGAACCGGAACCGCCCCGCATGTGGTTGTATTACAAGCCCATCGGCCTTGTGACGACCGAGCGGGATGAGAAGGGGCGCGACACGGTATTCAAAAACCTGCCCGACGACCTGCCCCGCGTGGTCAGCGTCGGGCGGCTCGACATCAATTCCGAAGGCCTGCTGCTTCTGACCAACGATGGCGAGGTGAAGCGCAAGCTGGAACTGCCGTCGACCGGGTGGTCACGCAAATACCGCGTGCGGGTGAACGGGCGACCCACCGAGGACACACTGGCGCCGGTGCGCAAGGGTTTGACGATTGATGGCGAGCGGTTCCAGTCGATGGCCGTGTCGCTGGACCGGCAACAAGGCGCGAACGCGTGGCTGACCGTGACCCTCCGCGAAGGGAAGAACCGCGAGGTGCGCCGCGCGATGGAAGCGGTCGGCCTGACCGTCAACCGCCTGCTGCGCGTCAGCTACGGCCCCTTCCAACTGGGTGAATTGAAACCCGGCGAGGTGGAGGAAATCCGCCAACGCGTTGTGCGCGACCAGCTTGGGATGGAAGACGCAAAGCCGGCGCCAGTGCGGACGCGCAAAGAGATCCCGCGTGGCAAGCATGGAAGCAAACCGGGGGCCAAGCCTGCATTCAAAGGTGGGCGGCCCGGAGGGAAACCAGGTCAACGTCCGGCGGGAAAAGGCCCCGGCGGCAAAGGTCCGGGCGGCAAGCCCCAAGGCCGCCCCGGTTCGCGCAACAAGTAGCATGGTTACCGGCTAGAACAGCGATCCTTGATCGGGGGCGTCCTTTTTGGGCTTGGGCTTTGTTGCGGGTTTGATCGGCTTCACCGCCGATGTCCCTGACCCATCCAGCGCCAATCGACCATCCGCGAACTCGATCTCAAGCGCTTTGGCTTTTGCGGCAGCGGCTTGGTTGGTCACCACATCTCCGTCGCCCCGCACAACCGCATACCCACGCTTCAACGTCTCGGTATAGCCCAGCGTTTGGCGCATTCGTTCAAGGCTGGTCAGCCGATCCTCGTGCCGCTTTGTATTTGCCAAGAAGGCCCGATCCAATCGCGCAGACAGTCCGGTGATCTCAACCGTTCGGCGTTTGTTGGCGTCTGTGATGCGGTCGGGGTCCAAGCGTGCGCCCGCCATGTTTAGCCGGTCCCGCATCGGGGCCAGTCGAGCGGTCAGAACGCGCGGGCGCAGACCTGCGGACGCCTCTGTCAGCTTCACGCGACCGGATTGTGCAACATGACGCAGGGCTGAGGGCAGTTTGTGGCTGGCCGTGTCGAGCCGCTGGCGCGGGTTGTCCAACAGCGCCTCGGGGCGCGGCAAGGCACGCGACAGGTCGCGCAGGCGCTGGCCGCGTTGCGTCAACGCCTGTTCCAACGAACGGGTCAAGCGGGTGCCTTGTTCCTCGGTCCACGCTAGCAATTCCAGACGCACTGGCACGGCATGTTCGGCAGCCGCGGTCGGCGTCGGCGCGCGCAAGTCAGACACGTAATCAATCAGGGTCGTGTCCGTCTCGTGCCCCACCGCCGAGATCAGGGGAATATCCGACGCGGCGGCGGCGCGGGCGACGATTTCCTCGTTGAACCCCCACAGATCCTCGATTGAACCACCACCGCGCGCAACGATCAGCAAGTCAGGACGCGGCAGCGCGCCGCCCGGTTGCATACGGTTGAAACCTTCGATTGCGGCGGCGACCTGAGGCGCACACGCCTCGCCCTGCACGGCGACGGGCCAGATCAGCACTTTGCGCGGGAAACGGTCCCGCAGGCGGTGCAAGATATCGCGGATCACCGCACCGGACGGTGATGTGACAACGCCAATCACTTCGGGCAGGAAAGGCAGCTTTTTCTTGCGTTCGGGCGCGAAAAGTCCCTCTGCCGCCAGCGTTTTCTTGCGCTTTTCCAACATTGCCATCAACGCGCCTTCGCCCGCGACGACGACATCATCGACGTTCAATTGGTATTTCGACTGGCTGCCAAAAGTGGTCAGCTTGCCGGTGACGATGACCTCCATCCCTTCTTCAGGCTTGATCGAAAGGCGGCTGACCTGCCCTTTCCAACTGACCGCGGCCAGAACAGATCGGTCGTCCTTCACGTCGAAATACAGATGACCGGACCGCGCCAGCATGACCCGCCCAACTTCGCCCCGCACGCGGACACGCCCAAATGCCCCCTCGATTGTTTTCTTCAGCGCGCCGGAGATTTCCGAGACGGTGAACTCCGGTGCGTTTTCGCCGGGCTGTGGATCGTCGATCAGGTCGGACATGGGCCGGTGTCTCTTTCCTTGTGATTTCAGCGCCCCGACCTTAGAACGCCGATGACAGAAGGCCAAGCGGGGGAAGAGCCATGAACATCCTTATTCTGGGCAGCGGCGGGCGTGAACATGCGCTGGCGTGGGCTGTGATGCAAAACCCGAAATGCGACCGGCTGATCGTGGCCCCCGGAAATGCAGGCATGGCGCAGATCGCGGAGTGTGCATCGCTGGACATCGAAGACGGTGACGCGGTGGTGACCTTTGCGCAGCAAAACACCATTGATTTCGTGATCATCGGGCCGGAAGCGCCCTTGGCCAAAGGCGTGGCCGACCGTCTGCGCGAGGCGGGCGTCAGTGTCTTCGGCCCCTCAGCCGAGGCCGCGAAGCTTGAGGCATCCAAGTCCTTCACGAAAGAGGTCTGCGATGCCGCGGGCGCGCCAACCGCTGCCTATGGTCATTTCACCGACGCAGATGCCGCCAAGGCCTATATTCGCGAACAGGGCGCACCGATTGTCGTCAAGGCCGACGGTCTGGCAGCCGGCAAAGGCGTGATCGTCGCGATGGACGAGCAGACGGCGCTGGACGCCATCGACGACATGTTCGGCGGTGCATTTGGCGGGGCTGGCGCGGAAGTCGTGATCGAAGAATTCATGGAGGGCGAAGAGGCATCTTACTTCATCCTCTGCGACGGCAAGACCGCCCTGCCCATCGGCACCGCGCAAGACCACAAACGTGTGGGCGATGGCGACACAGGGCTGAACACCGGCGGCATGGGTGCCTATTCCCCTGCCCCCGTTCTGACAGACGACATTGCCGCCCGCGCCATGCGCGAGATCATTGAACCCACCGTGGCCGAAATGGCCAAGCGTGGCACACCCTATCAAGGGGTGCTTTATGCGGGGTTCATGATCAAGGACAGGCAGGCACGGCTGGTCGAATACAACGCGCGCTTTGGTGACCCGGAATGTCAGGTCCTGATGATGCGGCTGGGCGCGCAGGCGTTGGACCTGATGCTGGCCTGTGCCGAGGGGCGGCTGGATGAGGCCCAAGTGAACTGGGCGGATGATCATGCGATCACCGTGGTGATGGCAGCCAATGGCTATCCCGGCGCTTACCAGAAAGGGTCAATCATCAACGGGTTGGACGATCTGCCGGAAGACTCGAAGAATATGGTGTTTCACGCTGGCACCACCGAGGTGGGCGGTAAGATCACAGCCACCGGCGGGCGTGTCCTGAATATCACCGCACGCGGCGACAGCCTGCAAGAGGCCCGCGACCGTGCTTATGCGATGATCGACAAGATTGATTGGCCGGGCGGGTTTAATCGGTCAGATATTGGGTGGCGGGCGCTCTGAAAGGCGCAAGACGCCAAGCGCGGGCCATCATGCGCAACAGATGTAACGCACCGCGCACGACCGACCGCCAAAAGGGCGAGGGTCGACGCGGTGCACCAAGGCCATCAAATTTGTTTTTCGGGCATATGCACGACAAGGCCATCCAGATCGTCGGTAATCTTGATCTGGCAGGTCAAACGCGACCGTTCTGCGTCCGGCTCAAACGCAAAGTCGAGCATGTCTTCTTCCATCGCATCCTTGGCAGGCACCTTGTCGACCCACGCCGCGTCCACATAGACATGGCAGGTCGAACAGGCACAAGCGCCACCGCAATCCGCCTCGATCCCCGGAATGTTGTTGTCGCGCGCGCCTTCCATCACAGTCAGGCCGTTTGCAACGTTCACGACGTGTTTCGTTCCATTGTGCTCGACATAGGTAATCTTTGCCATCTGGCGTCTCCAATCTTTTGCTCGGGCCTTTCTAGACAAGGCAGATAGGCAAGGCAAAGCAGTTTTGCCAGACTAAAACACGAAACTTGAAGCGCCGCCGGGACGCAAAGCTCATCGGCTTGGCCAAGCGATACAGCCAGGCTCGTGCCGAGACAATCCGGTGCAAGGCAAGGAGGCGCCCTTCAGAACCGCAAGCGTTGCGCCGAAACGGTCTTTTACAAAACGAGCTTTCGAAGGGCCCGACGCTGGTGGCACCAGGTGACGGGCCGAAAGATGCGCGCCAGATTGGCCCGGCATCGGTCGATGCCTGAACGGCTGGCAGATGCAAAGGCGCAATAAGAAAACCCGCGCAAAAAGCGCGGGTCCAAATGGTAAACTTTCTGCTGAGTTGCGCTTATAGGTACCCTGCAAGAAGCTCTGCAAGTCGTTGTGTCAGGGGATCGGCTTGCATCACCCAGCCCCCGGCCTGTTCCAGCGCGGTGCCTTTCGACAAAGCCTGAACCCGATCATTGTAATTGATCGCCCCGACCTGATCGAACAGAAATGCCTTGAAAGCGATGAAGCCAACAACCGTGATGATCAGGCCTTTGATCGGAAAGCCCCGACGCGCACGGCGCGAGGTTTTCGGAACCAACAATCCGTCACGTTCGACCAGTTGCACATATCCCTGCGACAGCTTGCGGTGCTGCTTGCTAATACTACGGACGCGCTTCTGAAAGTCCTGAACTTGTGCATCAGTCATAATAGACCCTTTCCCCCTAATTATTTAAACACCCTTCCCACGTCAGAATAAGGCAAAAACGTGACAAACTCCAGCAAACCGACTGTTTATTGCAATAATTATCTAGTTTTTCACAAGAATTAACGTCGTCCAGTCAACAATTTCATCTCTGTTAACCAGATTGAACCCGTTTTGTGCATAAACCGAAATCACCTCGTCGGCCTGCGGGTTTAGGATGCCGGAAAGAATCGCATAACCTCCGGTTGAAACATGCCGCGCCATGTCCGGAGCCAGTCCAATCAACGGCCCCTTAAGGATATTCGCGAACACCAGATCGAAGGGTGCGGCCTGTTTAAGGGCTGGTGATGCAAAGCCTGCGGCCTCGACACAGGTGACGCGATCGGACAGAGCGTTGGCGTCGACATTGGCACGGGCCACATCAACCGCCACTTCGTCGATGTCGCTGGCCAGTACCGGATCAGGCCAAACCTGCGCCGCTGCCATGGCCAGCACCGCCGTGCCGCAGCCAATATCGACAACACGTCGCCCAACAAACCCGTCGTCGATCAACTGGTCCAACGCTCTGAGGCAACCGAGTGTCGTTCCATGGTGGCCTGTCCCAAACGCCATTGCCGCGTCAATCAGCAAGGCGATCCTGCCTTCCGGGATTTTGTCGGCATCATGACTGCCATGCACAAAGAAACGCCCGGCTTCGACCGGGGTGAGCTCTCGTTTGACATGGGCGACCCAGTCGATTTCGGGCAGTTCAGACACGGCGAAATCCTTGGCGCTGCACATCTTGGTCAGAAGGGCCAAGCCCGCCGCATCCGGCTCTTCCACGAAATAGCCGCCGACTTCCCAAAGTCCGCTGCCATCTTCGACTTCGAACACGCCGATGCCGGTCGGCTCGGGCGTCAGGTTTTCCATTGCCGCGCCCAGCGCGTCGGCGGCGTCCTGACCTTCTATGGTGGTCAATGCGGTCCATGTGGGCATGGCTGGATCCTTTCTATGCTAGAAGGGGGCCTAGCCGCATGCGTGTGAAGGGTCAACCACCGCTGATCCCATTCAAACCGGTCGCTAAGCGCCTGTTCCGATCGGACAACTGACGCCTGTGCCACCGATGCCGCAATACCCTGCCGGGTTCTTCGACAAGTATTGCTGGTGGTAGGCCTCGGCCAGATAAAACGGTCCGGCAGGGGCGATTTCCGTTGTGATCGGGCCAAAGCCCTTTGCGGCAAGCTGCGGCGCGTAGCGCGCGGCTGACGCCTTCGCAAGATCCAGTTGCTGTGCATCCGTCGCATAAATCGCTGAGCGGTATTGCGTGCCCATATCGTTGCCTTGCCGCATCCCTTGCGTGGGGTCGTGGTTTTCCCAAAACACTTTCAGCAATGCGTCATAACTGGTCACCGCGGGATCATACACGACCCGCACCGCTTCGGTGTGGCCGGTCTGTCCGGTGCAGACCTCTTCGTATGTCGGATTGGGGGTCACACCCCCCGCGTTTCCGACCATGGTCAGCCAAACGCCGGGAAGCTGCCAGAAAATCCGCTCGACCCCCCAATAGCAACCCATGCCGAATATGGCGACGTCGAACCCGTCTGGCACATCCATCGTCAGGGGGCGCCCAAAAACATGATGGGTCGAGGCTGTCAGGATCGGGTCTGCACGCCCCGGCAGGGCCGCATTGTGATCAACCATCGTCAGTTTTTTCCGTCCAAACATCCTGCGTCCTCCTGTTTGCGCACCTTTAAAGGTGGCGTCACTGGGCCGCGTGTGCAACCACGCGCGAAAGCACAGTCTCGTTACCCTTTTCCGGGTGACGCGGGATCAACAAGGCCAGCATCAGCGAAACGCTTGCCATGGCGGCCGCCAATCCAAAGACCGCGCCCGGCGACACCACCCAAAGATACCCCAAAAGCGCCGGCAAGAACACGGCCGCAATATGATTGATGGTGAACGCGACCGCCGCTGTGGGCGCAATGTCTTGCGGGTCCGCAATCTTTTGGAAATAGGTTTTCAGGGCAAAGGCCAGCGCAAAAAACAGGTGATCAACCACATAGAGCGTTGCCGCCAGCACGACCCCCCAGCCGAAGAAATAGATGCCGCCATAGGCCAGAAACACACAGATCAACCCGACATATTCAAACGCCAAAGCGCGCCGTTCGCCCCAAATGGCCACCGCCTTGCCCATCAAGGGCGCAAAGAAGATGTTGGCGACATAGTTGATCAGGAACAGCGCGGTGACCTCGTGCACCTCAAAGCCGAATCGTTCGACCATCATGAAGGCCGCAAAGACCGTGAATATCTGGCGCCGCGCACCTGCCATGAATTGCAGCGCATAATAGAGCCAATAGCGGCGTCGCAAGACAAACTGCTTGAGCTGCGGTTCAGGGCTTTCAAACTGCGGGTAGGCGAAGAAACAGAAGATCGCGATGGCGAGCGTGGTGCCTCCGGCGATCATGTAGACAAGGTTATAGCTTAGGTCGAAGGCCTTCCAGGTCAGCACCAGCAGCCCGTAGCTGACCAAAGCCGCCGCCGAACCGACCGACATGATCCAGCCCAGCATCTGCGGGGCGCGTTTCTTGTCGATCCATTGCAGCTGAAGCGACTGGTTCACCGTCTCGAAATAGTGAAACCCGATCGACGACAACATTGTGATGGTCAAAATCCCGCCAAAGCTTGGAAACCACGCAGTAATCGCAGTGGCGGCCCCCAGCATCCCAAGTGCTACAACCCCCAGAACCTGCTCGCGAAACAGCATCAACAGGGCGATGACCCCGATCGCCAGAAAGCCCGGTATCTCGCGCACGGTGTGCAGCCAGCCAATCTCGACGCCGGTGAACCCTGCGGCTTCGATCACGAAGTTGTTCAACAGCGCCGACCATGTGAAAAACGCAATCGGCATGGCCGCTGCCATCAGCATCAACAGGAAGATGGGGCGGCGCCAAAAAGGTTGGGCGCGGGCCTCCTCCAGGGTCAGAATTTGGTGTCTCATGCCCCCGCAATAAGCCTGAATTCACCCGGTGGCGAGGCCAAAACGCATTCACACAACAAGATGCGATTATGATATATGTCAAGGCAGGCGCGCATCAGAATTGGCAAAATCCCCTGCAATTAAAGGAGGTCCAATGGATATCGTCCCCCTGATCGACCGCATCGGAGAGCAACCGACAGCCGCCGTTTTCGGCCTGATCACCGGCATCGTGTTTGGCGTGTCTGCCCAGCGCTCACGCTTTTGCCTGCGTGCCGCAACGGTCGAGTTCGCGCGAAGGATGATGGACAGTTCCGTTGCGATCTGGCTTTTGACCTTCTCGACCGCACTGGTCTGGGTTCAGAGTGCATCGCTTCTGGGCCTGTTGCGACCCGAAGATGCACGCATGATGGCCGTGACCGGCAGTTGGTCGGGCGCTGTCATCGGTGGTTTGATGTTCGGGGTTGGTATGGTGCTGGCGCGCGGCTGCTCGGGCCGCCTTCTGGTGCTGGCGGCCACGGGAAACCTGCGCTCGGTCGTATCCGGCCTGATCTTCGCCGTTGTCGCCCAGATGAGCTTGCATGGCTGGCTATCGCCGACCCGCGACTATCTTGCCCGTCTTTGGATGACCGAAGGGGGCGTAAACGTGAACCTTTTGACCGCAATCGGTGTTCCAGAATGGTCAGGTCTGGCCCTTGGCCTGATCACGGCAATCCTTGCGATCTACATCGCGCGGCGGTCGGGTATGGGTTATAAACGACTGGTTTTCGGGTCTGGAGTAGGCTTCGCCGTCGCGCTTGGCTGGGTGTTGACCTATCAACTGTCGCTGGCTGCGTTCGAACCGGTGTCTGTCACCTCGGCCACCTTCTCTGGCCCCTCGGCCAACACGCTGATGTTCTTTTTGATCCCCGACCCCGTGCTTGAGTTCGACGTGGGCCTAGTGCCGGGCGTCGTGATCGGCGCTTTCGCCGCCAGTTGGTTCGCGGGTGATTTCAAGTTCCAGGGGTTCGATAATGAGGCCATCATGCGTCGCTCAATGTTCGGTGCCGTCCTGATGGGCTTCGGCGCGATGCTGGCGGGTGGCTGCGCGATTGGCGCGGGCGTCACGGGTGGCTCCATCTTCGTCGGCACCGCATGGCTTGCGCTTTTGTGCATGTGGATCGGTGCGATAGTGACAGATGCGCTGGTGGATCAGCGCGGAGCTGTTGGCGTGGCGGCAGAGTAAGGTCTGTCCAAAACTCGACTACATTCGCTCATCCGGGCTTTGAACCCAATCCTGGCGCTTTCCGTCTTTTCGCGGACTAGGCGTTCGCCATTAAAGTAGGCTACGGCCAACTGTGATAACATTGCCTGAGGCGTTGGTAGAAATGAACGTAGGGAGGTTAAGCTATGGAGTCCAAGTTTGAGCTAACCGGCAAATGCATGTGCGGTGCAGTCAAGTTCACCGGCACTGCGAACAAACCAACAGTGGCAGCGTGCCATTGCGACATGTGTCGCCGATGGTCCTCTGGGCCGTTTTTTGAGATTTCCTGCGAAAACGTATCGTTTCAGGGCGAAAACAATATCAGCAAGATACGATCATCTGATTGGGCCGAACGTGGTTTTTGCAACAAATGTGGTTCAAATCTGTTCTATCACATTCTCGATAGCAACGAGTTCCAAATAGCCGCCGGGCTTCTTGACGATCAATCGGAGCTTCAATTGACATTGCAGGTTTTCATCGATGAAAAGCCACCTTTCTATACCTTGGCAGACAAGACAGAAACGATGACTGGAGCAGAGCTCTTTGCTGCATACGCTCCAAAGTCGGATTAGATCGGCGACATCGGAAACATGTAGAATGTGGATTTAGTCGACTGGTGCTTCAATAAAAACTCTGCGGATCAATATCTACGGACACGCGCATATCCCCTTTGATCTGGAACTGTGCAAGCCAGCGTTTCAGCGCCGCTTGAATGGGCGCACCCTTGTCGGCCTTCACCAGCAATCGCACCCGATGTCGTCCTCGAACACGCGCGATGGGTGCTGGAGCGGGGCCATAAAGTTGTGCGCCGATCTGGATCAATGGTTCTGATCGCCGCGCCATCTCGGCGCCCAGATCAAAGACCGCTTGGATGTCGGGCGAGGACAGGACAATGCCAGCCAGACGGCCATATGGCGGCACACCTGCGGCTTGGCGCTCGCTCGCCTCAGCGCGCCAGAATTTCTCTTCCTCGCCCGCCAAAATCGCGCGGATTACTGGGTGCTCGGGCTGGAAAGTTTGCAGCAGCGCGACGCCCGGAGTCTCTGCGCGCCCTGCCCGACCCGCGACCTGCCGGATCAGTTGAAACGTGCGTTCAGCAGCGCGCAGGTCGGAGCCTTGCAGGCCAAGGTCTGAATCGATCACCCCGACAAGGGTGAGCTTGGGGAAATTGTGCCCCTTGGCGACCAGCTGCGTGCCGATGATGATGTCCGCGCCACCGTCGGCAATCAGTTCGATCTGCTCTTTCAACGCGCGGGCCGACCCAAACAGGTCGGACGACAACACCGCCACGCGCGCTTCAGGAAAGCTGGCACGGACCTCTTCCGCCAACCTCTCCACACCCGGCCCGACAGGGGCGAGTTTCCCTTCGACCTCACATTCCGGGCAGGCGTCTGGCATCGGTTTCGTCTCGCCGCATTGGTGGCAGACCAAGCGTTTCTGAAAGCGGTGTTCGACCATGCGTGCGTCACAATGGTCACAGCCAATCTGGTGCCCACAGGCCCGGCAGATCGTGACAGGCGCATAGCCACGGCGATTGATGAAAAGCAGCGATTGCTCGCCCTTCGCAATGCGCAGGGTCACGGCCGCTTTCAGCGTGGGCGAAATCCAGCTTTGTGACGGCAGGTCCTCCTGCCGCATATCAATCGCGCGCATGTCGGGCATGACAGCGGGGCCGTAGCGGCTGGTCAGCTCGATCCGGTTGTATTTGCCCGCTTCGCAATTGGCCCAAGTTTCCAGCGAGGGCGTGGCAGAGGCCAGCACCACTTGCGCGTCACAGATGGACGCGCGCAGGACCGCCATGTCGCGGGCGGAATAGAGCACACCGTCTTCTTGCTTGTAGGAACTGTCGTGTTCCTCATCCACGATCACCAATCCAAGGTCACGGAAGGGCAAAAAAAGGGCGGACCGCGCGCCGACAACCAGCGAGGCATCCCCTTGCCCCACCATTCGCCAGCAACGGCGGCGTTCGGTCATGGTGACACCGGAGTGCCATTCGGCGGGACGCGCGCCGAACCGTTCCTCGACCCGCTTCAGAAACTCGGCGGTCAGGGCGATTTCGGGCAGCAACACCAGCGCCTGTCGCCCTTTGCGCAGGCAGGCAGCGACGGCTTCAAGGTAGACCTCAGTCTTGCCCGCGCCGGTGACCCCACGCAGAAGTGTCGTGCCGTAACGCCCCCCGCGCACGCCATCGGTCAATTGTTTGGCGGCAACCGCCTGTTCCTCGGTCAGGTCTTTGCTGGGCAAGTCGGGATCAAGGCGCGGATAGGGCATGTCGCGCGGGGTGTCTTCTTCGCGAATGGCACCCAGTTTCACCAGCCCCTTGACGACCGAACCGGTGACCCCCGCCAGATCCGCCAGCTCTTTTTGGGTAAACCCGACGCCGGGCTGGTCCATCAACGCGTCCATCACCTTGGCACGCGCATCTGTCAGGCGATTGGGGCGGTGGCCTGACGCCTTCAGAACCTTGCGCATCGACGGCGGGTCGGACAGCCCTGGTGCACGCGTGGCAAGGCGCAGCATCTGGCTCATCGGGGTCAGGGTGTAGTCGCCCACGCGGGTCAGAAACTCTGCCATCTCGGTGCGCATTGGCGCCACGTCCAACACCCGGATCACCGCGCGAAGTTTGGAGGCGTCAAAGCCACCCTCGCCCGGCCCCCACACCACGCCCAGCACTTTGCGCGGGCCAAGCGGCACCTCAACATACGCGCCTTGCACGCAACCGCCTTCGGGCGCGCGGTAGGTCAGGATTCGGTCCAGTGGCTGGGTGGTCAGCACGCCGACCCTTGCGCCTTCCGGAAACTGCTCAACGTCGCTCATATAGCCAGATTCCCTGTCATCAAGCGCACCATAAGGGCTTTCTGCCCGCGCGCCCATGGGGTATGAGAGCGCAAACGCTCAATAGCTGCAGGAGCCGCGCTTATGAAATTTTTCGCTGATACCGCCGACATTCCCGCCATCAAGGAACTGAACGACCTTGGCATGATCGACGGGGTGACCACCAACCCCTCGATCATCAAGAAATCGGGCCGGGACATTCTGGAAGTGACCAAAGAGATCTGCGACATCGTGGATGGTCCCGTGTCCGCCGAAGTCACCGCCATCGACGCGGACACCATGATCGCCGAGGGCCGCAAACTGGCCAAGATCGCCGACAACATCGCGGTGAAGGTGCCGCTGACTTGGGATGGTTTGAAAGCCTGTAAGGTGCTGACCGACGAAGGCAGCATGGTCAACGTGACGCTTTGCTTTTCCGCCAACCAAGCCCTGCTGGCCGCCAAAGCTGGTGCGACCTTCATCTCGCCCTTCATCGGCCGTTTGGACGACATCAATCTGGATGGCATAGAGTTGATCGAGGACATTCGCACCATCTATGACAACTATGGATATGAGACGCAGATTTTGGCGGCCTCAATCCGGTCGGTCAACCATATGAAAGACTGCGCGCTGGTAGGAGCGGATGTTGCAACCGCACCTCCGTCAGTGATCGAAGCGATGGCCAAACACGTGTTGACCGACAAAGGCCTGGACGCCTTTTTGGCCGACATCAAAGCAGCGGGCATCAAGATCCTGTAACGCAACGCGATCCAGACAGAACTGTTACGAGGGGGCCACGGCCCCCTTTTTCTGTTTTGGTTAACCAAAAATATACAACAATCGGCCAATGCTTGGTGTATATTCAGGAAAAATAACAAAACGAACCCGAGGCAGAACATGAGCGTACCGGTTACGATCAATGAAGATTTGCGCGAGCAGTTAATCGCGCAACCCGAAGCCATCCTGGACGATCACGACATCATGCACGCCCTGATCGCGGCGAATGAACGCGCAATGGGTGCGAATATCGTCGATATGCGCGGCATCGCGATGGAGCGGCTTGAGGCCCGGCTTGACCGGCTGGAAGACACCCACCGATCAGTGATTGCCGCTGCATATGACAACATCTCGGGGATGAATCTGATCCACCGCGCTGTGCTTAGAATGCTGGACCCCGCGGATTTCGAGCTGTTCATGAACGATCTCGGCGGCGAAGTTGCCGAGATCTTGCGCGTTGATTGCGTGCGTCTGGTGCTTGAAACCCTGCAGGACGAAAAGAACAGCGCTGTCGAACGGTTGGGCAAGGTGCTTTCGATCGCAGAACCCGGCTTTATCGCTGACTATCTGGGGGTCGGAACCGATCAATCGTCGCGGCAGGTTTTCCTGCGTCAGGTGCTGGAACAAGATCAAACCATCTATGGCGATACCGGATGCTGGATGCGGTCCGAAGCCTGTATCCGCCTTGATTTGGGAGAGGGACGCCTGCCGGGCATGCTGGTTCTCGGCGTAGAGGACCCCGACCAGTTCAAGCCGGGACAGGGCACCGATCTTTTGTCTTTCTTTGGTGGCGTCTTCGAACGGGCCATGCGCCGCTGGTTGTCGTGACCGCCACAAACACATTGATGATTTCCGAAGGCGCGCGCGACGCGCTTTGCACGTGGCTTGATCACATCCGGGCGCTGGATGGCGCGTCGGTCAACACGATTTCCGCCTATCAAACCGACCTTGCCGGGTTTCTGGCTTTCATGTCTGGTCACCTCGGTGGCGCGACCGGGCGGGGCGCGTTGGCCGCTGTTACCTTGTCTGACATGCGCGCATGGATGGCGAACGAGCGTAATCGAGGCGTTGGCGCTCGGTCTTTGGCCCGTTCCCTGTCTGCCGTGAAAAGCTTTTACCGCTGGCTCAGCGAACGCGATGGGTTTGATGCGACGGCCGTTTTGTCGACACGCAGCCCGAAATTCACACGAAAGCTACCGCGTCCGCTTGCGCCAGATGCTGCGAAAGCGGTTATTAAAACGGCTGGTGTGCAAGCACGGCAGGACTGGGTTGGCGCGCGCGACATCGCCGTTGTGACCCTGCTTTACGGTTGTGGATTGCGCATTTCCGAAGCGTTGAGCCTTTGCTGCAAGGACGCCCCATTGCCCGACACGTTGCGGATCAAGGGCAAAGGCGGGAAAGAGCGGCTGGTTCCCGTTTTGCCCGCAGCGCACGACGCAGTCGAAGCCTACCGTCGCCTCTGCCCCCACCCTGCCACACCTGACGCGCCACTGTTCAGGGGCGTGCGTGGTGGCGCACTTGGCCCGCGCATCGTGCAAAAGGTGATGGAGCAGGTGCGCCTGCAACTTGGCCTGCCCGCCACTGCGACACCGCACGCCATGCGCCACAGCTTTGCGACGCACCTTCTGGCTGCTGGCGGTGATCTGCGCGCCATTCAAGAGCTTCTGGGTCATGCCAGCCTGTCGACCACACAGGCCTACACCTCGGTCGATACTTCGCGCCTGCTGGAGGTTTATCAGTCCGCCCATCCGCGCGCCTGACACGCGATGATGTAGGTTCAAGGTTTCTTCTTTCCCCCAAAGTGAATTTCCGGCACAAAGCGCGCATGAAAATCTCGACCAAAGCCCTTCTTGTTCACCTGCTGACCGCGACAGGTGCCGTGTTTGCCATGTTGGCAATGCTGGCCGCAGTAGATGAAAAGTGGAGCCTGATGTTTCTTTGGCTGGTCGTGGCCTTCGGGGTGGATGGGATCGACGGACCATTGGCGCGACGCTATCACGTCAAGGTCAACGCACCACAATACGATGGCGTATTGATGGACCTGATCATCGACTATCTGACTTATGTTTTCATACCGGCCTACGCGCTGTTCAAATCCGGGCTGATGCCGGGCTGGACGGGCTGGTTCGCGATCATCGTGATCACCTTCGCCAGCGCGATCTATTTCTCGGACACTCGGATGAAGACCAAAGACAACAGTTTCTCGGGCTTTCCGGGCTGTTGGAATATGCTGGTCATCGTCTTGTTCGCAACCGAACCAAATTTCTGGGTCTTGCTGTTGTTGGTGTCAGCACTGGCCGTGGCGATGTTCTTGCCACTGAAGTTCATCCACCCTGTGCGGACCGAGCGGTGGCGGCTGGTCAGCTTGCCCTGTGCCCTGGCCTGGACGTTCTTTGCCGGGTGGGCCGCTTGGGTCGATTTCCACCCGGAAAGCTGGGCGCATTGGGGGTTGGTCGTGACGTCGGTTTATCTTTTGGGGGCTGGTATCGCGCAGCAGATCCTGCCTGAACGACAAACCACGCAACCCAGCTGAGCCGCGACGCACTTAGCGCTTAGTCAGACCATCGTTTCAGCGCGTCTTCGTCATCGACCTTCGCCGCCACCCAATCGGTGGCGCCGTCGCGTGTGAATTCTTTCTTCCAGAACGGCGCGCGGGATTTCAGGTAATCCATCAGATATTCTGCCGCCTCAAACGCGGCGACGCGGTGTTTGGAGGCCGTGGCAACCATCATAATCTGCTCGCCGGGTTGCAAGGAGCCGTGGCGATGAATCACCAGGCAATCTGCCAGCGCCCAACGGTCAACCGCCCGCGCAACGATCTGCGAAATCGCCTTTTCCGTCATGCCCGGATAGTGTTCGATTACCATCCGGTCAAGCGAGCCCGCATCGTCCCGAACGATACCCGTGAAGCTGACGATCGCACCCAGATCTGCGCGACCTTGCCCGAAAGCGGACAGTTCAGCACCGGGGTCGAAAGTTTCGGCCTGCACCCGAACGGTCATCTTATCCCCCGGTCATCGGTGGGAAGAACGCGACTTCTCTGACCCCTTTCAAGGGCGCATCGAAATCTGCAAGCTCTTGATCCAACGCCACCCGCAGGGCTGACAAATCCTCGAACGCCGCAGCATAGCGCGGTTCGCGCGCGCGCAATTCGCTCACCAATTCGGCAACTGTTTCGGCCTTTGTCTCGATCTTTTCACGCGGTTCACCGATGCGTTCACGCACCCACGCGAAATACATGACCTCAACCATGGTCTTGCTCCTCTTTCAGAAAAGGCATCGCCTTTCGGAAATAATCCCATCCGGTTACGACGGTCAGGGCGCCTGCAATCCACAGCAGTGCGATCCCAACCCATGCCGACCAGCGGCCTGCAGCCTCGTAAAACAGAAGCCCGACCTCGTCAGTGACAGTGCCGTCAAACACGCCATCAATTGTGGCCTGATCCATGCCTTGAATGCGATCAATGAAGCTGTGCTGGAAAATCCCGGTCGAGAACAGAATGGCAATCGCCACCATCTGCACTGTCGTTTTCCATTTCGCCAGATTGGTGACCTTTAGCGCACGTGCCTTGTCGCCCAGGGTTTCGCGCAGGCCAGACACAAAGACTTCGCGATAGATGATCAGCGCCGAGGGCAGCAAGATCCAAGGCGTCACGCCCGCATAACCATTGATGACAAGCAGCGCGATCAACACCATCGCCTTGTCGGCAATCGGGTCCATCGCCGCGCCAAACAGGCTTTCAAGCTTCCACGCACGCGCCAAGTAGCCATCAAGGTAGTCGGTGATCGAGGCCACGATGAACAGGATCATCGCGTACCAATCCGCCCAAGGACGCGCGAAGTAAAGAAACATGACCGGCAACAAGGGCGCGGCAACAAGCCGGGCAACGGTCAGGATATTTGGCAGGTTCCATTTCATGGGATTATCCTTACCGCGTCAGCCTTTGTCATGGAAGAAGCCATAGATGGTTTCCGCCAGTGTTTCGGAAATACCATCCACGGCCTTGAGGTCCTCAAGCCCTGCGCGGCTGACGGCTTTGGCCGATCCGAAATGAGCAAGAAGCGCGCGTTTGCGCGCGGCCCCGACGCCGGACACGTCGTCCAACGGTGTCGCCCCCTGCGCTTTCGCGCGTTTGGCGCGGTGGGTGCCGATCGCGAAGCGATGCGCTTCGTCGCGCAGACGTTGGATGAAATACAGAACCGGGTCATTCCGTTTCAACGCGAAGGGGCGCTTTTTCCGTCGGTAGAATTCTTCTTTCCCCTGATCGCGGTCGACCCCCTTCGCCACCCCGATCATCGGAATGTCGGTCACACCCAGCTCTTCCATGATCTGATGCACCGCGCTTACCTGCCCCGCACCGCCATCAATCAACAGCAGTTCGGGCCAGTGTTCACCCTCGCGGTCGGGATCTTCTTTCAAAAGGCGCTTGAAACGGCGGGTCAGCACCTCTTTCATCATACCGAAATCGTCACCGGGGGTCAGGTCATCGCCCTTTATGTTGAACTTGCGATACTGGCTTTTCATGAAGCCTTCCGGCCCGGCCACAATCATCGCGCCCACCGCATGTGCCCCCTGTATGTGCGAGTTGTCATAAACCTCGATCCGCTGTGGCGGGCCAACCAGATCGAAGGCCTGCGCAAGCCCCTCCAGCAGACGGGCTTGCGTGGCCGTTTCCGCCATCTTGCGGCCCAAGCTTTCGCGGGCATTGCGTTGGGCGTTGGCAACCAGTTCCGATTTCTCACCGCGCAACGGGACCGAGATTTCAACCTTGCGGCCCAGCTTTTCGCCAAGCGCCTGTGACATCAGGTCCTGTTCATCCAGCGGGTCGGACAGAAGGATCAACCGTGGTGGTTCCTTTTGGTCGTAGAACTGCCCGACGAACGCTTGCAGCACCTCGCCCGGCCCAGCGCCCGCCCCTGTGCGCGGATAGAAATCGCGGTTGCCCCAGTTCTGGTGCGCGCGGATGAAAAAGACCTGCACACAGGCCTGCCCCCCTTCCATGTGCAACGCGATTACATCCGCCTCGGCCACGCCGCGCGGGTTGACGCCTTGTGCTTGCTGAACCTGGGTCAACGCGCGGATACGGTCGCGCAGGATGGCGGCCTTTTCGAACTCCATCGCCTCGGAGGCTGCTTGCATTTCACCGGCCAGATTTTCCTGCATTTTTGTTGTGCGGCCCGACAGAAAATCCTCGGCATCGCGCACAAGGGTGGCGTATCCCTCGGCATCTATTTTCCCAACGCATGGGCCAGAACACCGCTTGATCTGGTATTGCAGACAAGGCCGGGTGCGGGTTTCGAACATCGCGTCCGAGCAATTGCGAAGCAAGAACACCTTCTGCAACTGGTTCAGCGTCCTATTCACCGCATCTGCACTGGCAAACGGTCCATAATAGGCGCCTTTTTCCCTGCGCGCGCCGCGATGCTTCTTGATCTGTGGATAGTCGTGCCCCGTCACAAGAATGTTTGGAAAGCTTTTGTCGTCGCGCAAGAGCACATTGAAATGAGGCTTCAATTGCTTGATCAGATTCTGCTCTAACAACAGGGCTTCGGTTTCCGTGCGCGTCGTCAGAAACATCATCGAGGCCGTTTGGCTGATCATCCGCGCGATCCGCGCCGAATGCCCCGTGGGCTTGGCATAGTTCGAAACGCGTTTCTTCAGGTTTCGCGCCTTGCCGACATACAAGACCCGCCCCTTTGCATCGAGCATTCGGTAAACACCCGGCGAATTGTCGAGCGTTTTCAGATATGTCTGGACAACCTCATACCCGGTTGGTGTGGCGGCTGTTGCGGCGTTCGCCTGCGGTTCATCTTGGCTCATGTCGGCACATTTCCGATTCTCTGCGCGTCTGCAACCTTACCGCGCCTTGCACAAGAGAAAACATGCCCACATTTTCTGTGGATAACTCTGAGGACATGTTTTGCGCATCAAGAAAAATCCTTTGTTTTCGGCCTGCTTCGTTGATCTGCCTATTTTTTAGGCACATATATAAGCCCTTGTTATTAAAGGAAAGAAATATGAACACGCTGTAAATTAATGAAATCATTGCAGAAAATATGACCATCGACGTTTGACAATTTCACAGGTGCACAACTTTCGCGTCGGTTTTGTTGCAAGCAACCGTTCGCACAAGCAGCCTGCCTTATTCGACACCCAGAATATCAGGCGTTTCCCATCCCAAATGTTGCCCGCCATCCACCGCAATCATCTGTCCCGTGACCGCAGGTGCTGCCAGAAAATAGGCAAGCGCTGCCGTGATATCATCGCTATTTGCGCCGCGCTTCAGGATTGATGCGGCCCGCTGCGCTTGGAAATGGGCCGGAGATTGTCGCGCCCCAATCAAAGTGGATCCGGGCGCGATGGCGTTTACACGAATATCCGGGGCAAGACCCTGTGCGGCGGTCTGGGTCAACACCCACAAGGCATGTTTGGCAAGGCTGTAGGTCATAAACTCGGGCGTCGGCTTCCGAACCCGTTGATCCAGCATGTTGACCACCAAAGCGTGCGGCATGCTTTCGCCGCTCTCATCCAGCGTCGCCCTGGGCGCCTGAGCCGCAAAAGCCTGCGTCAAAAAGAATGGGGCGCGCAGGTTCGACGACATGTGGCGGTCCCAACTGTCCTGCGTCGCGCTGGCCAAAGTGTCATGTTCGAAAATCGAAGCGTTGTTGATCAGCACATTCAGCGGTCCGTCCAATGCTTTGGCGGCGCGCGGCACAAGCGTGTCGACCTGCGCCATGTTCAGCAGGTCGGCCTGCAAGGTCACAGCACTGCACCCCAACGCTTGAATGGCGTCTGCGGTTTCACGCGCGCCATCTTCGGAGGTGCCAAAATGCACCGCAACATCATATCCGGCGCGCGCAAGCTCCAAGGCCATGGCACGCCCCAACCGCGCGCCGGCGCCTGTCACCAATGCGCGTTTCTGCACCACTTATGCACCTCCCAGAACGGCCAGAATATAGGCGACATACAGCACAGAAAGAATGATGCCCCAGACGCGGCCCATATGCCATTTCAGGAACACGAACGGCGCCAAAAGCGCCGACGCCCCCAGCATCACCCACAGATCAAACTTAAGGATGCCCGGCTCGACCGGGATCGGGCCAACCAACGAGGCAATCCCGATGATGGCAAGCAGGTTGAACATGTTCGACCCGATGACATTTCCCAGTGCAACCTCGGCTTGGTTGCGCAAGGCGGCCATCACGGTCGTGGCAAGTTCCGGCAGTGACGTTCCAAGCGCGACCAAAGTCAGCCCGATCACCGTTTCTGAAACCCCATAGTAACGCGCGATATTGGTCGAAGCGTCAACCAGCAGATCTGCCCCCAGCGGCAAACCGATCAGACCCAGCACAAGGAACAGTATGACCTTCCACCACGGCATGTCGGGGTCGGCGCCTTCGACCTCTTCTTCGTCGTCCAGGGCGACCAGTGCCCCGTTCGCTGTCGCGCGGCGATGCGACAGCGCCACGCGAAAAGCAGAGCTTAGCATCAGCCCCAAGGCAGCCAGAAGCACCAGACCTTGCACCCATGTGATGACGCCCTGAAGGCTGAGGATGATGAACAGCACGGTCGCGCCCATCATCTGCAAATAGCTTTTCTTTGTGTCGCAATTGCCGGTCGACAACCCTGCCATAAGCGCAGGCACACCGAGCACCAACAGGATGTTGGCCGTGTTCGATCCGACCACGTTGCCCATCGCCAAACCGGGCACGTTTTCCGCAATTGCCTGAACCGAGATCAACAACTCGGGTGCAGACGTGCCGAAAGCGACAATCGTCAGCGAGACGATCAGCGCGGGCACCCCAAGGCGCAGCGACAGGTTGACTGCACCGCGCACAAGGCTGTCGCCCGCCAGCAAAAGGATCACAAGGCCAAGCGAGGCATAGATCAGATCCAAGTCTTAGCCCTTCCCTTTACAATCACACGGGGCTTTCCCCAGGCGATACCGCCCGCAACGCTTACACTTCAACGCCTCGATACGTTGCTGACCGGGATAGCGCAACTTGCCAAACATTGCCAAGACACCCATGCCCACAAGGAACAGAACGACGACCTTGATGACCATTCAAAGACCAAACCGCGCGTATTCCGCACGTTCCTCAAGGGCGGCAAGGGAATTGGCCGCAAAGCTAAGACCAAAACGGCCAATCAGGTTGCGGCGCGGGCCGTAGATGCGAAAGCGCACCTTGTCCCCGAACTTCTCTTTCATCGTTGGCACCACATGGCCAATTCGATCAGCCAGCCCTTTTTCAATCGCGGCCCGTCCCAGCCAAATGTCACCTGTAAACAGGTCCTCGCCTTCCGGCAGCTTGTCGCCGCGCCGCGATTTGACCTGCGCTTTGAATGCCGCGTGGATGTCTTCTTGCAGGGCTTTCAATCGCTTTACGTCCGCAGGTTTCTCCGCCTGAAACGGGTCCAGCATGGATTTTGACTTGCCCGCGGTATAGACCCGCCGTTCGACGCCCAGCTTTTCGATCAGCCCCGTCAACCCGAAGCTGGCCGAGATGACCCCGATCGAGCCTAGGATCGAGCATTCATCAGCGTAAATCTCGTCAGCTGCCGTCGCCAGCCAATAGCCCCCCGAAGCTGCAACGTCTTCGACAAATGCATAGACCGGCAGATTGTTTTCAATCGCCAACCGACGAATGCGCGCAGTGATCAAGTTGGATTGCACCGGGCTTCCACCGGGGGAATTGATGACCAGCGCCACCGCTTTCGGCCTGCCCTTGCGAAACGCCCGCTCGATCGAGGGGGCAAGACTTGCGTCATTCAACTGACCGCGCGTCCCGGTGGCAATTGTTCCCGACAGCCGGATAACATTGACCAGCGGCGGCTTCTTCAAAAAGGGTATGAATGGTGTCATGGCTGTCATGTAGACCGCCCTTCAGGCTCAAACAAGGGTGCGGGGCATACGCTTTTCGTCATGTTGCAAACACCCCTCCTCAGCTGCGCAGCCGATAGCCACTGCGGAAGATCCAGCGGATCGTCAGAAGGCAGGCGGCCATGAAGGACAAGATCGCCAGCACCGACCAGCCAAGCGACACATCAGCCATCCCGAAGAAGGCCCATCTGAAGCCAGAGATCAGGTAGACCACCGGATTGAACAAGGTGATTGTCTGCCAAACGGGTGGCAGCATCGAGATCGAATAGAACGATCCGCCCAAAAATACGAGTGGCGTGACCACCAACATCGGCACCAGCTGCAATTGTTCAAAGTTTTGCGCCCAAATGCCAAGGATAAACCCTAACAGCGCGAAGCTGATGCAGGTCAGCACAAGAAACGCCATCATCCAAACCGGGTGTTCAATGGTCAGATCCACAAAGAAATGTGCGGTCGCAAGGATGATCATGCCAATCAGGAAGGCTTTCGTGGCTGCCGCACCGACATAGCCGATGACGATTTCATAGAAGGAAATCGGCGCCGAGAGGTGTTCATAAATCGTGCCGATAAACTTCGGGAAGTAGATCCCGAACGAGGCATTGGCGATGCTTTGCGTCAACACGGTCAGCATAATCAGCCCCGGCACGATAAAGGCACCATAGCTGACACCTTCGACCTGTTCGATGCGCGACCCGATGGCGGCCCCAAAAACGATAAAGTATAGAGACGTTGACAGGACCGGAGAGATGATCGACTGCACCAGGGTTCGAAAGGTGCGCGCCATTTCAAACCGATAAATCGCGGTGATTGCATTCCAGTTCATGCCGTCTTTTCCTTCACCAGGTCGACGAAGATATCCTCAAGCGAGCTTTGGCGCGTGGACAGGTCCGCCAAGTGAAGCCCGGCCGCGCGCAGGTCCGCCAGCAGCCCGGTGATCCCGGTGCTGTCACCCTGAACGTCATAGGCGTAAACCAGTTCCTGCACGCCGCTGATGGTCAGCGCATGGTGGGACAGGCTTTCGGGGATTGCGTCGATGGGATGATCCAGCTCGATCAATAGTTCTTTCTGTCCCAAACGCTTGATCAGGGCGGCTTTGTCTTCGACCAACAGGATTTCACCGTTCGAGATGACACCGATCCGGTCCGCCATCGCCTCGGCTTCTTCGATGTAGTGGGTGGTCAGGATGATTGTGACACCCGTCTCTTTCAGTTTGGCCACGATGTCCCACATGTCCTTGCGCAGCTCGACATCGACACCGGCGGTGGGTTCGTCCAGAAACAAGATCTTGGGGTCATGGCACAGTGCCTTTGCAATCAGCACACGCCGCTTCATGCCGCCAGACAGCGTCATGATCCTGTTGTCCTTCTTGTCATGCAGGCTGAGCAGTTTCAGGATTTCTTCGATCCGTGCGTCATTGCGCGGCCGTCCGAACAGACCGCGCGAAAACCGAACGGTATTCATCACGGTTTCAAACGGCTCCAGATTGATTTCCTGCGGCACAAGGCCAATCATCTCGCGTGCAGCCCGGTATTGGGTCACATGATCATGCCCCCCGACGGTGATTTGCCCAGAGCTTGCGGTCGCAATGCCGCAGATGATCGAAATCAGAGTTGTTTTGCCAGCACCATTTGGACCCAGCAGGGCAAGAATCTCGCCCTCTTCGATCTCAAGATCGACGCCTTTCAAGGCTTCGTGACCACCGTCATAGGTTTTGGTCACGCCCTTGACGTTCAGAATGGTCGCCATTTTGTCCCCCTGTTGCGCGCCGCCACGTTGCCTGATTTTGCCGGCAATGACCAGCGGCCGAAAAAATCAGATAAGAAGCCCGGCCGCGCCTTCAAGGCGCAACAGATGAACTTTCGTTTCGACCCCTCCGGCACCGGAAAATCCAACCAGTTTGCCCCCGGCCCCCATCACGCGATGGCAGGGGATGATGATCGGAATCGGATTGGCACCACACGCATTACCCACAGCTTGGGCTGAGTTTCCGGTTAGCTTTGCGATGTCGCCATAGGTCAGAGTTTCGCCATACGGAATGGCCGACATGACGTCGTACACCGCGCGCTGAAAATCCGAACCGTTTACATAGGTGGGCAGGTCGAAGCGTTTCAAACTTCCTCCAAAATAGGCCGTGAGCTGCGCGTGCGCTTCTTGCAGCAAAGGCCTGTCCGCATTGTCGGTGGCGCGCCCCCAACCAAGCCGCACTATGGCCTCATCGTCCTCGTGGATGACCAAAGGTCCGACAGGAGAATGGAATGACATCTGAAGCATACCGCACACTGGCCCAGCCAAGCAGTGCCCGCAATCCGAATTCTGCGCCTAGCAGGCCGCAGACCCTAAGAAATGGCGTCCCAATCCCCTTCAAGCGCCGCTTTCAAGAACGCTTCCGGGTCCTGTGCGAAGGACTGGTAAAGCTTGAAATGCTCAGTTTCGCGGTAAGAGCACGCGACGATGCCGCGATGGGTCATCCGCCGCAAATCTGCGCCGGGTGTTGCCATCAGGATGGGCGAATGAGTCGCCAGAACCACTTGGGAACTGCCCGTCTGCTGCACATTCATCAAGAACTGCAACAACTCGACTTGTCTGCGTGGCGACAGCGCGCTTTCAGGTTCGTCGAACAGGTAAATTCCCTGTCGTTCCATACGTTCCCCGAAAAAGCGCAGGAAGCCCTCGCCATGGGAATAGGAAAGGAAATCGGCGTTCGGACTGCCCAAAGCATCAAGCCTGCGCGCCATCGAAAAGAATGTCTCAGCACGAAAAAACCAACCGTTGGTGATCTTAGGCAGCCAGCTTCCACGCATCACGCGCCCCAGTGCGGCCCCGTTCACCTCGACCCCGCCATCATCGGATGCCGCGCCAACAGACCGGTTGCCGCCCGTATCGCTAAACCCGCAAACCTCTGCGATGGCTTCGATCAGGGTTGATTTTCCCGACCCATTCTCACCGCAAAAGATCGTGACCGGATTGTCGAATTCCAACTCAAAATCATCCGACACCCACGGCAAGCTGAAGGGATATCCTTCCGGCAGCGGCAAGGCATCAAGCCGCACCCAGATCCGTTTCAGATAAGGCGACGGGAGCTTGGTTTCGCGCGCTCGTTTCGCCATCGGCTCCTCCGAATTTGGAAAGGGCGAGCCATTGGCCCGCCCTTGCTGTCTTAGCCAAGCGCCTCGTCACAGCGTTCGCAAGTGCCTGCGTGGCTGTGTTTGCCCACATCCGGCAGGATTTTCCAGCAACGCTGGCATTTCTCGCCCGACGCTTTTTCAAACACCACGCCCACACCTTCGATTTCCGGCAGGCGGAAGGCTTCGGATGGCAGCGGGTCGTTGGTCAGCGACACGGCCGAGGTGATCGCGATATCTGCAAAGTTCACCGATTTCAGCGTCGCCAGAACATCCTTATCGCGCACATGCACGACAGGCGCGGCCTCAAGCGAGGCCCCGATCACCTTGTCGCGGCGCTGGATTTCCAGTGCGGCTGTCACCACGCGACGAGCCTTGCGGATGCCTGACCATTTCGCGGCCAGCGGTTCGTCAAGCCAGTCGGCGGGCGTGTTCGGGAAATCGATCAAATGCACCGAGCTTTGGTCGCCGGGGAAGCGTTCCAGCCAAACCTCTTCCATCGTGAAGACCAGAACGGGCGCAAGCCACGTGGTCAGACGGTGGAATAGGATATCCAGCACCGTGCGCGCGGCGCGGCGGTTCAGGCTGTCGGCCCCATCGCAATACAGCGCGTCCTTGCGGATGTCGAAATAGAAGCTCGACAGGTCCACGGTCGCGAAGTTGAACACGGCCGAGAAGACACCTTGGAAGTCGAAGGTCTTATACCCCTCGCGCACCGTGTGATCGAGTTCCGCCAGACGGTGCAGAACCCAGCGTTCCAGTTCTGGCATGTCGGCCGCGGCCACTTTCTCATCCTCAGAGAAATCGGCCAGGTTGCCCAGCATGAAGCGCATGGTGTTGCGCAGGCGACGATAGCTGTCGGCCACACCTTTCAGGATTTCCGGCCCGATCCGCTGATCGACCGTGTAGTCCGTCTGGGCCACCCACAAGCGCAGGATATCCGCGCCATATTGTTTCACGACCGTTTCAGGCACGATGGTGTTGCCAAGCGACTTGGACATTTTCATGCCCTTTTCGTCCAGCGTGAAACCATGCGTCACGACGTTCTTGTAAGGCGCGCGCCCCTTGGTGCCGCAGGCCTGCAGAAGCGAGGAGTGGAACCAACCGCGGTGCTGGTCGGTGCCTTCCATATAGACATCCGCGATGCCGTCCGGCGTGCCGTCTTCACGGTCGCGCAGGACGAACGCGTGGGTCGAGCCACTGTCAAACCACACGTCCAACACGTCAAACACCTGGTCATAGTCGTCGGGGTTCGCTGCACCCCCGATGAAGCGCTCCTTGGCGCCGTCTTTATACCATGCGTCCGCGCCTTCAGCCTCGAACGCCTCGGCGACACGGGCGTTGACGCCTGCGTCACGCAGCAGGAAGTCCGGGTCAGTCGGCAGAGCACCTTTCTTGGTGAAACAGGTCAGCGGCACGCCCCATGCGCGTTGACGCGACAGAACCCAATCGGGCCGCGCCTCGATCATCGAATACAGTCGGTTGCGCCCCGATTGCGGCCACCATTTCACCAGCTGGTCGATGGAATTGAGCGCGCGGGTGCGGATGGTCTTGCCCATCTCGTCCTGCCCGTCACCGACCTCTTTATCCACGCTCGCAAACCACTGCGGCGTGTTGCGATAGATGATCGGCGCTTTCGACCGCCATGAATGCGGATAGGAGTGCTTGATCTTGCCACGGGCCAGCAACCCGCCAACCTCGACCAGCTTGTCGATCACGGTCTTGTTGGCATCGCCTTCGCCACCTTTGCGCGACAGAATGAATGTGCCGCCAAAGAAGGGCAGATCTGCACGGAATGATCCGTCATCAAGCACGTTGTAGGTAATGACCTGCTCAAGCATCCCAAGGTCACGGTAAAGCTCGAATTCTTCCATCCCGTGAGACGGCGCACAATGGACGAAACCGGTGCCTTCTTCATCGGTGACGAAATCGGCGGCACGGAAGTCACGCTGATCATCCCATTCGCCATTCCCGTCTTCGGCACCCGCCAGAGGGTGGTTCAGCGACAGCGTGGCCAGTTCGTCCGCCTTGACGTCCCGAACGCGCGTCCACTGGTTGTCGTCAAGGCGGGCGCGGGCGAATACGTCACCGGCAAGCTTGTCCGCCAGAAGAAAGCGGTCGCCTTTACTGGCCCAGCATTCCGCCGGGGTGTCGGTCACTTCATAAAGTCCGTAATCGTAGTTTTCACCATAGACCACGGCTTTGTTCGACGGGATCGTCCAAGGAGTCGTGGTCCAGATAACCACGTTCGCGCCTTTCAGGTCACCATCTGTCGCGACCGGGAATTTCACCCAGATCGTGAAGCTTTCCTTGTCGTGGTATTCCACCTCGGCCTCAGCCAGCGCAGTCTGCTCAATCGGCGACCACATCACGGGCTTGGACCCCTGATAGAGCGTGCCGTTCATCAGGAACTTCATGAATTCCTCGGCGATCACGCGCTCGGCGTGGAAATCCATCGTCAGGTAGGGATCGGCCCAGTTGCCGGTGATGCCCAGCCGCTTGAATTCGTCGCGCTGGATGTCGATCCAGCCTTCCGCGAACTTGCGGCATTCCTGACGGAAATCGACCACGTCGACGTCGTCTTTGTCCTTGCCCTTCTTGCGGTACTGTTCTTCGATCTTCCACTCGATGGGCAGACCGTGACAATCCCAGCCCGGCACATAACGCGCGTCGAACCCCATCATCTGGTGGCTGCGCACGATCATGTCCTTGATCGTCTTGTTCAGCGCGTGACCGATATGCAGATGCCCGTTGGCATAGGGGGGGCCATCGTGCAGCACGAAGGGCGTGCGGCCTTCTTTTTCGCGCAGGCGGTCATAGACGCCGATCTTTTCCCACCGGGCCAGCCATTCAGGCTCGCGCTTGGGCAGGCCTGCGCGCATGGGGAATTCGGTGACGGGAAGCGTCAAAGTGTCTTTGTATTCAGGGGTGTCGGCACACATGTGTCCGGTCCTTTTCAGGATATTTCGCAATCTATCGGATGGGTCGGCGCGGGTCGCCCATGCGCCTTGTCCCGGCGGCTCAGTGGGTCAGAGCGCCGGGCTGATAATTCGAATAATGATGGCTTTGGCATGCATCATGGGCGCGTTATAGGCGCGTGGGTCGGCGGCGTAAAGACTTGGCAGACCGGCACTGATCATGACGTGGTGCGCGCAATTGTCTCTTTCGCCTGCACACTAATCTGACTAAAAGCATCAGATTAGCAGGAGCCACCATGACTGACCTCAACCCCCTTGCCCGCTTTCCCGTGTCCGGCGACCAGATCGCGCGGGTCATGCAGGTGTTTTATACGCACATTCGACGCCACCCCGAGCTTGGCCCGGTGTTCAACGCCCATATAGGCGAAACCGACGCCGAGTGGGCCGCCCATATCGACAAGATTGAAAGCTTTTGGCGCAACGCGATCTTGCGTGAGAAAGGGTATGACGGGAACCCGATGCGCGTTCATGTTGGGTCGCCCGACATCCGGCTGGAGCATTTCGCCCCGTGGCTTGAGATGTTCGAGGACGTATTGCGGCAGGAGTTGCCCGAAGATCTGGCCAATACGTGGATCGCCTTGGCGCAGCGCATCGGACGGGCCTTCAAGTTCCAGATGGAGGATACGCGCAGGCCTGCCTCTGCCCCACCGAAACTATTCTGACTTCGTCCCGAACAGCCCTGTCAGGGCACGTTTCACAATTCCGGTGACGCTTGGGCGTTTCTTGGGGCCGAAGGGCAGCGGGCGACAGACCTCAAGCGCGGCCACACCCACGCGGGCGGTCAGCGCGCCATTCACCACGCCTTCGCCAAACCGGCGGCTGAGCTTGGACAGCATCCCACCGCCAGCCAGCGACCCGATCATGTCATCCCCCACCGCGACGGCCCCGGTGGCGACAAGATGCGCCATCACAGCGCGGGTCAGCCGCCAACTGCCCAGCGCACCAGAGCGACCGCCATAGATCTCGGCCACGCGGCGGATCATACGGATATTGGCCGTCAGGGCTGTTGCTACATCGGCCAGTGCGATCGGCACGATGGCGGTGACGGTCGCGACCTGACGGGCGGCGGCTTCGACCTCTTTCAAGGCGGCGGCGTCCAGCGGGGCCATCAACTCGGCCTCAGCCAAAGCAAACAGTGTGTCGGCGTCGAAAGCATCGCCTTCGCGCTCGGTCATGCGTTCCAGCCCCCAGCGCAGATCGTCGCGCCCGTGGTAAAGCTGCTTCAGGCGATCCACCACGCGCCGCGCCTCGGTCAGGTCGCCATGGGCAATCGCAGCTTCAGACGCGCGGTGCAGGCTGTCGACGCGCCGCAACCGGGCGAAGGCCACCCATTCCTTCAGCGCAATGACCAGCAGAACCAGAATGAACGCCGCGACCAGACCCAGCGCTGCATATCCCAGCAGAGGCTGGCGTTCGATCAGGCCCGTCACGAAGTCGTAGGCGGCGACCGACAGCACAAACCCCATGATCGCCATGAGAAGCGACCAGAACCAACGCGCCAGACGCGACCGTTTACGGCCCGCAAAACTGATCGCGCCTTGCATCGCGGCCCCCGTGGCATCGACCGCGGCCAACTCGGGCACCGGCGGGGCGTCGGCGGGCGTGGCCCGTGGCGCATCACCCAATTCGATCAGGACCGGGCCCGTGGACTTCTTTGGGGTGTCAGCCATCACGCGGCCCTCCAGATGAACCGTATGTCCGGCAGGTTTTCGTCATTGCCCGCGCCATCGGTGCGAAACGCCTCGGTGAAGCCCTCGCGCCGATAGAAGCGACAGGCGCCTTCGTTGGCTTGAAACGCAAACAACGCGAGATCGGCGCGGGCGGTTTTAGCCTGATCCAGCAGCGCCTTGCCCATGCCCCGACCACGCGCGGCAGGCGACAGGTAGAGCGCATGAACCTCGCCCCCGTCACGGGCCAGAAACCCCCGCACGCGGCCCCGTTCACGCGCGACCACGGTCCAGCCGCGATCCACCAGCATCCGCGCGAACCCCTTTTCATCCGCGCGGCTGTGGACGCGCGGCATCCACGGCGTCGCGGCCACCCAACCGGTCAGGATATTGGCAATCGCGGGCACGTCCGCCGGGGTTGCTGGCGCGATCATCACAGGCGATCCCCGATCAGAAATTCCGCGGCCTTGTCCAGCCGGATATGCGGCGGCCCCTCGCCGGGTCTGAGCGTGACAGCGGCAGGCGCAAACCGCATGATCTGGTAATCTGCATCCAACCACGCCTCGGCCCCGTCACGCGCGGGCGACAGAAGGCGGGATGGGTCATCGGGCAGCGCGCCGGGATAGAACGCGGCCGTCTTGCCGCTGTCCAGCAACGTCCCGCGGACGCAGTCAAGCGTTTGGCCGTCATGCTCCAACCGTTCCTCGACCGTGGTGCGCAGCGCGGCGATGGACATGGCGGCGGTCTTGGCGCCCGCAAAATCTGCGCGATCACGGGCTTCGCGCAAAAGCGCCTCGGTGATCGCGGTCAGGCGGGGGTGCTGGCTGTGATGCAGGTGGTCGGCCTTGGTGGCGGCAAAGAGGATGCGTTCGACCCGCCGCCCCAAGAAGATCGAGCTGAGAAACGCATTCGCGCCGGGGCGAAAGGCGGTCAGGATCTCGGCCATCGCGCGGCGCAGGTCTTCCAGCGCAGCGGGGCCGGAATGGATCGCGCCCAGCACATCCACCAGCACGATCTGACGGTCGATCTTGGCGAAATGATTGCGGAAGAACGGTTTTACCACGCGGGATTTATAGGCCTCGAACCGCCGCTCCATCTCGCGCCACAAGCTTTTGCGCGGGGTGGTGTCGGGATGCGGGATCGGGGCGAAGGTCAGGGCCGGGCTTCCCTCCATATCGCCGGGCAGCAGGAAACGCCCCGGCGTGCAGTCGCTATATCCATCCTCGCGCGCGGCGGTCAGATAGCCGGCAAATCCGCCAGCAAGGCGCTTGGCCTCCATTTCGTCAAGCGGTGCGGCCCCATCGATGCCTTGAAGCATGCCCAGATAGCTGTCCGCCTGGGGGCGGTCCGCGATCCGGTCCAACACCTGCGCGGCCCAATCGGTATAGCTGAGGTCCAACAGTGACAAATCCAACAGCCATTCACCGGGGTAATCCACGATATCCAGATGCACGGTGCGCGGCCCACGCAGCCCACCCAACAGACCCGAGGGCTGAACCCGAAATGACAGCCGCAACTCCGACGTCGCGCGGGTTGAGGCAGGCCAATGCGGGGTCGGCCCGGTCATCGCCGCCAGATGTGTTTCGAAATCGAAACGCGGCACCGTATCGTCTGGCTGAGGTTGCAGAAACGCAGTTTGAATGCGCCCGTCCGCCGCTGCCATCAGGCCAGACATTCGCCCCCTGTTCATCAGATTTGCCACCAGCGACGTAATGAAAACGGTCTTGCCCGCGCGTGACAACCCGGTCACGCCCAAGCGGATCACCGGTTCGAACAGCGCCTCGCTGGTCGCGTCGCCGATCGCTTCGATCTGACGCGTGATACTGTCTGCGATATCGCCTAGCCCCACAGGTGCCTCCGTCTTTCAATTAGGCTGAACATAGGCGCGCGGACACCCATGTGCCAGAGGGGAGCTTTCAATGCGCTCTCCCCTTGGAGTCGCGCCTTGCCCGCACCGTCATCGCGCGGTATGCGGAATGCCATGCCCAGATACGCTTTGAAGATCGAATATCACGGCGCAGGTTTTGCCGGTTGGCAGCGCCAGAAAGAGCAACCCTCGGTTCAGGGGGCGATCGAGGCTGCGCTGGCGAAACTTGAACCCGGCGCGCACAATATCGCGGCGGCTGGGCGCACCGATGCAGGTGTGCATGGGCTGGCACAGGTGGCCCATTGCGATCTAACAAAAGATTGGGATGCCTTCCGGCTGTCCGAGGCACTGAATTTTCATCTACGCGGGTTGCGGGTCGCGATTGTCGATTGCGCCCGCGTTGACGATGATTTCCACGCGCGCTTCTCGGCGCTAGAGCGACGGTATCTGTATCGCCTGATTTCCCGCCGCGCCCCACTGACCCATGATCGCGGGCTGGCGTGGCATATCAAACACAAGCTGGACGCGGACGCCATGCAGGCCGGTGCGGATCGTTTGTTGGGGCGCCATGACTTCACCACCTTTCGCTCAACCGTTTGTCAGGCAGACAGCCCGGTCAAGACGCTGGGCGAATTGCGCGTAGAGCAGGTCGAGATCCCCAACGGCACCGAGTATCGCTTTCACGTGCGCGCCCGGTCGTTTCTGCACAACCAGGTGCGCAGCTTCGTTGGCACGCTGGAGCGGGTGGGGATCGGTGCATGGGTGCCCGATGATGTCAGTCGCGCGCTAGAGGCGCGCAACCGCGCGGCCTGCGGGCCGGTGTGCTCGCCCGATGGGCTTTACCTTGCCAGTGTCACCTATCCCGACGACCCGTTCAAGGACTAGGCACGGCCTGCGCGATGGCCTGAACAGCGTTGATTGCCTCACGAATATGGTGGTCGTCTGTCCGGTGGTTGGTAATCGCCGCCCGCAGGCAAGTGACCCCCGCAAGCGTTGTGGTCGAAAAGACCGTCTGCTGTTCGATCTGAAGCGCCGTGGCGATTTTGCTGTTCAGGGCGGATTGTTCATCGGCGGGCAGGTGTGGCGCGGCGGTAAAAACACAAACATTCGACACGACAGGGGCCATCAGTTCCATGCCGCGCGCCTCAACCAGATCTGCCATCAATTTGGCCTGAGCGCAGTTGCGCGTGATCGCCGTGCAAAAGGCATCGCGCCCGAACATCTGAAGCGCGCACCAGACCCTAAGCGCCCGATTGCCGCGTGACAGATCGGTGCCGTAGTCGCAAAACCAAGGCTCTCCGGCGGCCAACCCTCCTTCGGCGCCTTTCAGATAGGCCGGGCGCGTCGCGAAGGCCGCACGATGCGCGCCTTCATCTGCAAGCAACGCCATTGCGCAATCATAACCCACATACATCCACTTGTGAAAATCCAGCGCGATACTGTCGGCGCGCTCTATGCCGTTGGTCAGCGCATGCCAGGGGTCCGCGGCAAGCCGGGTCCACGCCCCAAACGCCCCATCAACATGCAGCCAGACCCCTGTGTCGCGCGCAATATCTGCCAGCGCGGACAGGTCGTCAAAACTGCCGGTATCGACCGACCCGGCCGTTGCGACAATCGCCATCGGGCGTAACCCCAGCGCTGTGTCCTGCGCAATCGTCTGTCGCAGCACTCCTGTATCAATCGCGCCCTCATGCTGCGGCACAAGGCGCAACGCGCTGCGCCCCAGACCCAGCAGTTCGACCGCTTTCAGCGTCGCATTGTGCACCCCTTCACCGGCGTAAACTGTCAGGCCTTGGGCGCTGCCGGCGCTTCGGGTATCCGGCTGGCAGTGCACTCGCGCAGCGTGAAGCGCGATCACTGTCGCCTGCGAACTGCCGGTGACCAGCACGCCACTTGCCTGCGGTCCAAACCCCATTTGCTGCCGGGTCCAGTCCACGACGGCCCGTTCCATTTCATTCGCACCATGGTGGCGTCCGCCAAGGTTGGCGTTCAGCGTCGCGGTGACCATCCCCGCCAACAGATCCGACGCCAGCCCACTGCCCTGCACCCAGCCCCAAAATTTCGGGTGGGTATTACCGCCATGAAAGGGCAACACGTCATCGGTGAGGCTGCTCAAAAGGTCACGGTCCGGGCCAATCGCGTATCGCTTGGCGATATCTGAAGGGGGTGCCTGCCACGGGTGATCCTCGCTGTCGCGCATTTGGTTGATGCATCGATCCAAAAGCTGGTGCGCGCCGTTGCGAAACGCCTCCCAATCGTCTGGCGTAAGCGCAGCGCAATCTGATTGGCGCTCAGATCCGGGCTGCTCTGGGGGTTCACTCATGGTCGCGTCCCTTTCACTCTTCGTGCCGAGCGTAGTGAAAAAGGGCAGAAAAGAAAGCCCAAGGCCGACACGCTCTTTTCCCCGTGTGCTGGCTCTGCCATAATGCCCGCTCAGAACACAGCAGAACAAACCAGAGCAGCATTCAGGGCAGTATGTAAATGAGCCAAGACCTTCTGGCCGGCCAAGGGCCTGACGACTACGACGCCTCGTCCATCGAGGTGCTTGAGGGCCTTGAACCCGTGCGCCAGCGGCCCGGCATGTATATTGGCGGCACGGATGAACGCGCGCTGCACCATATGGTGGCGGAGATCCTTGACAACTCGATGGACGAAGCGGTCGCGGGTCACGCCAACCGGATCGAGGTTGAGCTGCACGAAGATTACGCCGTCACCGTCCGCGACAACGGGCGCGGCATCCCGATTGATCCGCACCCGAAGTTCCCCGACAAATCCGCGCTTGAGGTGATCTTGTGCACACTGCACGCGGGCGGCAAGTTTTCGGGCAAGGCGTATCAGACATCAGGCGGTCTGCACGGCGTTGGCTCGTCCGTGGTGAACGCTCTGTCAGACACGATGGTCGTGCAGGTGGCGAAGAACAAAGAACTGTTCGAGCAACGCTTTTCGCGCGGCATCCCTCTTGGCCCGGTTGAGAAAATCGGCGCGGCCCCCAACCGACGCGGCACCGACATCACCTTCCATGCGGACGAGGAAATCTTTGGCCACCACAGGTTCAAGCCCAAACGTCTGTTCACGCTGGTGCGGTCCAAGGCCTATCTGTTCTCGGGCGTTGAAATCCGCTGGAAATCCCATATCGACGACGGCGAAACCCCGACCGAGGCGGTGTTCCACTTCCCCGGGGGCCTGTCCGATTACCTAAAAGAAACACTGGGCAGCGCGTCGGTCTATGCCGATGCGCCGTTTGCCGGCAAAGTCACGTTTCAGGAGCGGTTTAACCAACCCGGCTATGTCGAATGGGCGATCAACTGGACGCCGTCGATGGATGGATACCTGCAATCCTACTGTAACACCGTGCCGACACCAGAAGGCGGCACCCATGTCACCGGGTTCTGGGCCGCGATGCTGAAGGGCATCAAGGCGTATGGAGAACTGGTGGGCAACAAGAAAGCCGCCAACATCACCCGCGACGACCTGATGACGGGCGGTTGCGCACTGGTGTCGTGCTTCATCGCCGACCCATCCTTCGTGGGCCAGACCAAAGACCGGCTGTCGACCGAAAGCGCCACAAAAATGGTCGAACAATCGGTGCGCGACCACTTCGACAACTGGCTGGCGGCGGACACGAAATCCGCGGGCGCAATCCTTGATTTCCTTGTCCTGCGCGCCGAAGAACGCCTGCGCCGCCGGCAGGAAAAAGAGACGCAGCGCAAGACCGCCACCAAGAAACTGCGCCTACCCGGCAAGCTGGTCGATTGCTCCGCCACCAACCGCGAAGGCACCGAACTGTTCATTGTCGAAGGCGACTCGGCCGGTGGATCGGCCAAGATGGCGCGCAACCGCAAGACTCAGGCGCTGCTGCCCCTGCGCGGGAAAATCCTGAACGTGCTGGGCGCGGCAGGCTCAAAAATCGGCACCAATGCCGAAATCAGCGACCTGACCCAAGCCCTTGGCGTCGGGCTGGGCACGCGGTTCAACGTCGACGACCTGCGCTATGACAAAATCATCATCATGACTGACGCGGATGTCGACGGTGCGCATATCGCGGCGCTGCTGATGACGTTCTTCTTCACCCAAATGCGCCCGATGATAGACGCGGGCCACCTGTATCTGGCCTGCCCGCCGCTGTTTCGCCTGACCCAAGGCGCCAAACGCGTCTATTGTCTTGACGAGGCCGAGCGGGATGAGTGGCTGGAGAAAGGTCTGGGCGGCAAAGGCAAGATCGACGTCAGCCGGTTCAAGGGTCTGGGCGAGATGGACGCGAAAGACCTGAAAGAAACCACGATGGACCCCGCGTCCCGCAAGCTGATCCGCGTCACGATTGACGAGGATGAACCGGGTGAGACAGCGGCTTTGGTCGAGCAGTTGATGGGGAAGAAGCCGGAATTGCGGTTCCAGTATATTCAGGAGAACGCGAGGTTCGTGGAGGAGTTGGATGTTTGAGTATCCGGGCGCATTCGGCGATGACAACGACAGAAAAGCGCCCTGCCCAACTTGCGAGGGCGAACGTCGCGTTAATACACTGTTCGAAAAAAATAGATCGCTGGCATGACGACGGGCCGGACATCCAAGGCGTTGAAGAATACTATGTATTCGAGTGCCGCGGCTGCGAGACAACCTTTTTTGCAAGATCCAAGGGTAACTCAGAAGACTACTTTGAGTATCAAGATCCAGTCAGCCGAGAATGGGAACGAGATTAACAGAATCGAAAAACCTTCTGGCCTTCCGTTCCCACATCCACCCCCCAAGTTGGAGTGGCTTTAATCTACACTCTGCTGACGAAACTTTGCATGATCTACTGTCAAGTATCTACAAAGCGGCAAACGAAGATATGCCTGTGTTGGCTGCAATTGGAACCCGAACAGCGTTCGACCGAGTATCCGAACTTCTTGATGTGGAGCCTGAAAAACCGTTCTCTGACAAGCTCGAACAACTTCGGAAAAAAGGTGCAATTAGTGGTAGTCAAAAAGGCATTCTGGCTATTCTAATAGATGCAGGAAGTGCCGCAGCTCACCGCGGTTGGAAACCCTCGCCCGAGGAATTGTCAACAATGATTGAGATTCTTGAAGCGCTCATCAGGGATCACTTTGTCCTGAAAGATGCTGCAAAAAACTTAGGGAAAAGGCACCCGAAAAGAGGCCGGATTTCGAGCCTTCTGGCAACGGTCCTACCCCTGCACAGACTCCAAATACTCCGCCAGCCTGATCAGCGCAGCCGGTGTTGGCGTCTGCACGCCTTTCTCGTCCACCCAAACCTCCATTTCGCCCTCCAGAAGAGCGCCAAATTCAGGCATGGGGCCGTGGGTGTCGGCTTTGGCATAGCCGTCGATGGTGGACATGACGTAGCGGGTGGGGAATTTGCCGCTGTGGCGGGCGGTCAGCGTGGTCAGGTCGGGTGCGTCTGGCAGTGGGCCGCCTTTGGCGTCCGTCCCGTGGCACGCGGCGCAGTTTTCGGCAAAGATTTCGCCCCCGGTCATGCTGGACAGGTCCGGCCCCGTCGCTTTCGCGGCAAAGGGGCCGCTGGGCTCGCACGCGGCAAGGGGCAAAATCAGAAGCGGAAGGATCAAGGGGGCACGCAGCATGGGACCTCGCAGCTGTAAGTGGCGTTGCGCCAACCTAGCACGCCGCCCGGCAGGTTCAACCAAAACGCGGTGAGCGGGCGGGTTTCCTCCTGCGATCATGAGGGGTTAGTTCAAAACCAAATCCGTGATCTGTCCGCGCGTGACCGTATTGGTGTCATCGCTGTCAGACGACACGGCCAGCGCGACCAGCGCCTGGGGTGCCTCGCCGAAGGCCCGGCGATAGTCCGCAACCAGATCGACCTTTTCCGCATGCGCCCCGGTGCCTGATGGCCTAAGCACCACGGTCTTGCCGCGCGCGCCCAGGTAGGGCGATGGCAGCACCGCCCCGCGCCCGTGATCCCCGCCCCAGACATAGACCAGAACCCGTCCCTCTGGGTGCTTTAGCAATTTGCGAAGGTTGCGCGATGCGCCCGAGCGTTGCGCCTCGGCCTTGGGTAGAAACGCGAAGTAGAGCGCAAGGTTGCGGTCATCTCCGCCCTTCAGTCGCAGATCCGTGCCGGGCACGGTCTGGTCCACCGACCAAGTCCAGCGCGCCGCCTGGGCCCCCCAGTTGCTTTGGTCCAGCAGCTTATAGGTGATCGACACGGCTGCATTGGCCTGCACCGCCAGCGACCCGGTTGAATAGGTGAAATCCACATCCGCGAAGCGCGCAAACCAGTGCTGCCGCCAATCACCGAAGCCAACCGGTCCGGCCAAGGCAGGGGGTGCACTCAGCACAAGGAGCAGGGTGATTGGCTTGATCAAGGAACGCATGTCGCAGGCTCAGCTTGGTGAACGTTGATCCGACTTTGCCAATCCCTGTGCTGGGCGCAATCCCACTTCGCCAGACCACACGGGATTGTTAGCCACCGCGAGCGGTCATGCGATGACACCGCCGTCCAGCCGCAACGTGCGGTCCATCCGTGATGCCAGCTCAAGGTTATGGGTGGCGATCAGAGCGGACAGGCCAGTATCGCGCACCAGATCCATCAGCGCGTTGAACACCGTGTCGGCGGTATCAGGATCAAGGTTGCCGGTCGGCTCGTCTGCCAACAAAAGCGCGGGCCGGTTGGCAAGCGCCCGACAGAAGGCAACGCGCTGCTGTTCGCCGCCCGACATTTCGGCCGGGCGGTGAGTGGCGCGACCGTCCACACCGACACGCGCCATCAGCGACATCGCGTGATCGCGTGCGGCCTTGTCGCTGATACCGTTGGCCAGTTGCGGCAGCACGATGTTCTCAAGCGCGGTAAACTCCGGCAGCAGGTGGTGGAATTGATAGACAAACCCCACTTCGTTGCGGCGGGTGGTCGTGCGCCTTCGGTCAGATTGCGCGCCCATGTCCTGCCCTTTGATCGACACGTGACCTGCATCGGCCGTATCCAGAAGTCCCGCAATATGCAAAAGCGTCGACTTGCCCGATCCCGAGGGCGCGACCAGCGCCACGACCTCGCCGCGCGCGATCTGAAGGTCGGCCCCGCGAAGCACCCGGATTTCGCCCGGCGTGCCTTCGTTATAGGTCTTTTCGATGCCCGACAGGCGCAAAACCGGATCACTCATAGCGCAAGGCCTCCACCGGGTTCATCCGGGCCGCTTTGCGCGCCGGGAACAGGGTCACCAGAAAGGACAGGGACAGTGACAAACCGACCGCTGATGCGACATCCCAGAATTCAAGCTTGGCTGGCAGCCGATAGATACCGCGGATTGACGGATCCCAAACGCCCCCACCGGCGATGAAGTTTACCAGTGAAAAGATGCTGTCAATGTTGAGCGCGAACAGGCACCCAACGACAACGCCCAGAATGGTTCCAACAATCCCGGTGAGCGACCCACACAAAAAGAAGATGCGCAAAATCGACCCCTCGGTCAGCCCCATCGTCCGCAATATGCCAATATCGCGCCCCTTGTTCTTGACCAACATGATCAGGCCAGAGGTGATGTTCATGGACGCAATCAGCACCAGCACAGACAAGATGATAAACATCACGTTGTCTTCCATATCCAACGCCCGCAAGAACGCGCCCGAGCGGTTGCGCCACGTCCAGTAGGATGACGGTTCTTCGGTTGCGGTCAGAATGTCCTCGATCAAGCGATCCACCTTTTCGGGCTCTTCGACGATGACCTCAATCTGGTCTGCGGTGCCTTCGCGGTTGAAAAAGCTCTGTGCCTCGGCAAAGGGCAAATAGACGC
This sequence comes from Aliiroseovarius sp. CAU 1755, assembly GCF_054482655.1. Lineage (NCBI taxonomy): Bacteria > Pseudomonadati > Pseudomonadota > Alphaproteobacteria > Rhodobacterales > Paracoccaceae > Aliiroseovarius > Aliiroseovarius sp. CAU 1755. The sequence continues at coordinate 894,917 of NZ_JBTLRH010000002.1, forward strand.
GCGTGCGGTCGATGTCCCAGCGCCCGGCAGTGAAGATATAGGTCACCTCATAGGCGTTCACCCGCGGGCTGGTGCCAAAGGCTGTCTTGACCCCGTTGGGCGAGATGATTTTGATCTTGTCACCCAGACCAATCCCCAACTCAGCGGCCACACCTGACCCGATGGCGATGCCTTGTTCAAACGCCGAGATATCGCCCAGATAGCTTTCAGGGCGGGCAATCCGCGGGATGGTCAAAAGGTCGTCATAGCTGATGCCGAACACCTCGACACCGGCGTTGGCCTGACCGCGGTTGGCCATGACCTGACCCTTAATCAAGGGGGCCGCGCGCGTGACACCGGGCACTTTGGCGATGCGGTCAGCCCATCCTTCGTAGTCCGAAATCGTGCTGACAACCTGACCGGTTTCATTCACATGGCTTTGGGCGAAGACCTCGACATGAGCATTGGCGCCAAGGATCGTATCGACGAATTCGTCCCGAAACCCGGTGCGCACGGCCAGCGTGATGATCAGGGCTGCGACCGCCAGCGTGATGCCGATCAGGCTGATCCACGTCATTGTGCTGACGCCGCCATCTGCGCGCCGCGCCCTAAGATATCGCCACGCGATCTGCCATTCAAATCGCGAAAACGGGGTTGTGTGATTGGACACCTGCTGCTCCTGGCTCCTGCGCAATGGCCGCAAACTGGGGCTTCGCGCAAGCAAGGTCAAGCGGGCGACGCAATGACGGCTTTGTTCCGCCCTTCGCGGCCACCCGGCCTAACCTGTGGAGAACCAAATGTTTTCTGTGGACAACTCCTTCACATGGGAAAGTTTGTCTTTACAGCGACTCAGTGACCTGACACCATATCTAGTAAGGGTAAGGTGCGTAGAACGCCGAACCTAGTACAGGCATCAAGCTTTAGTGGCCAAATCGGGTTCTCTTCCGGTCGCAAAGCTGAAACGAATGGAAGGACAATATCATGTCCGCGACCGAGCAATTCATCGAGAGTGAAGACCTTCACCCCATCGACGTCGTCGAGACCATTGCGCAACATCACGCATGGGAGTTTGACCGCGTCGCGGACGATCAGATCGCAATGGCGGTCGAGGGGCAATGGCGAACCTATTCGATCACCTTGGCTTGGTCGCCCTATGACGAAACCCTGCGCCTGATTTGCACGTTCGAGATGGAACCACCCGAGGACAGTCTGCCGCGCCTTTACGAAGCCCTGAACCGCACCAACGACATGTGCTGGACGGGGGCGTTCACCTATTGGCACGACCAGCGCCTCATGGTCTATCGCTATGGTCTTGCGCTGAACGGCGGGCAGATCGTCAGCCCGCAACAGATCGATCAACTGATCTCTAGCGCCGTCGCCACGTCCGAACGGTTCTATCCCGCCTTCCAACTGGTCGCCTGGACAGACCGCAGCGTGGACGACGCGCTTCAGGTTGCTATCGCGGAAGCTTACGGCCGCGCCTGAACCAAACTTTCGACATTCCATCAGAAAAGCTCGGTCCATAACCGGGCTTTTTTGCTGGCCCCACGCCCAAGCCGCGCGGTATCCATGACCTCAACAACGGAGGACGCATCATGGACGCTGGTGATATGAAGGATCTGGAAGCACGCGGTCTTGTGCTTCTGGGCTGCGGAAAAATGGGGTCGGCGATGCTGGAAGGTTGGCTGGCACAAGGTCTACCCGCCGGGTCGGTCTGGGTGAAAGATCCCTATCCATCGGACTGGCTGTCTGCGCAGGAGGGTCTGAACTTGAACGTGAACCTGCCCGACAACCCGGCGATCGTTCTGGTCGCCGTTAAACCGCAGATGATGGCAGATGCGCTGCCCACCCTGGCCGGATTCGGCAATGGCGACACGCTGTTTCTGTCGGTCGCGGCGGGCACCTCGATCGCCACCTACGAGGCGATGCTGGGGGACCAAACCCCGATCATCCGCGCCATGCCCAACACCCCCGCCGCCATCGCGCGCGGCATCACGGCGATCTGCGGCAACGATCAAGCGACCCCCGCCCATCTGGATATGGCCGAGGCGCTATTGTCCGCCGTCGGGCAAGTTGTCCAACTGGACGGCGAGCATCAGATGGACGCCGTGACCGCCGTGTCCGGCTCTGGCCCCGCCTATGTCTTTCACCTGATTGAAACGCTGGCCGCTGCAGGGGCGACGCAGGGTCTGGCACCAGAGCTATCATTGCAGCTTGCCAAGGCCACCGTCGCCGGTGCAGGCGCGCTGGCGATGCAGGCCGATGACGACCCGGCCCAGTTGCGGGTCAACGTGACCAGCCCCGGCGGCACCACGGCAGCCGCGCTTGAGGTGTTGATGAACGAAACAGACGGCTTCCCCGCCCTGCTGAACCGCGCCGTCGCAGCCGCCGCCAACCGATCCAAGGAGCTTGCAAATGGGTGATCTTAGCTTCGACGATTTCCTGAAAGTGGACATTCGCAAGGGGACCATCACCCGGGCCGAACCCTTCCCCGAGGCCCGCAAGCCCGCCATCAAGCTTTGGGTCGATTTCGGGCCAGAGCTTGGCGAGAAGAAAAGCTCGGCCCAGATCACCACGCATTACGACCCCGAAATGCTGGTGGGCAAAGAGGTTCTGGCCGTCGTCAATTTCCCCCCCCGCCAGATCGGCCCGGTGATGAGCGAGGTTCTGGTGCTTGGCCTACCTGACGAGAACGAAGATATCGTGCTGTTGACCCCGGATAAATCTGTGCCCAACGGCGCAAGGATGTATTGATGAAGCTCTATATCTCTCGCCCCCTGCCCGACGCCGTGATCGACCGCGCCCGCGCCGGGTTGGACGTGACATTGCGCACGGACACCACATCCATGTCACACGACGAGATGGTGACAAGCCTGCGCGACTTCGACCTGGTGCTGCCCACGCTGGGCGATTTCTATTCGGCCGATGTGTTCAAGGCGGCAGGGACTATCCGCGCCAAGTTGCTGGCCAATTTCGGTGTGGGCTACAACCATATCGACGTGGACGCCGCCCGCGCGCATGGCGTCGCAGTCTCAAACACACCGGGCGCGGTGACAGACGCCACCGCCGACACGGCGATGACGCTGATCCTGATGACCGCGCGCCGGGCGGGTGAAGGCGAACGGCTGGTGCGCGCAGGTCAATGGGAGGGATGGCACCCGACACAAATGCTGGGAATGCACGTCACCGGCAAGACCATCGGCATCATTGGCATGGGGCGGATTGGCGAGGCGATTGCCGCGCGGTGTCATCATGGGTTCGGGATGGACGTCGTGTTCTACAACCGCTCCCCGAAATCCCCGTCTTTCCCGGCGCGCCAGATGGACAGCATTGGGGACGTTGCCGCCGCCTGTGATATCCTAGTCGTCGCCGTGCCGGGCGGGGCTGACACCCGTCACCTGATCAACGCTGACACCTTCGCAGCCATGCAAAACCACGCCAACTTCGTGAACATCGCGCGCGGAGAGATTGTGGATGAGGCCGCCCTGATCAACGCGCTGGACGCAGGGCAAATCGCGGGCGCGGGGCTGGACGTTTACGAGTTTGAACCCAAAGTGCCCGACGCACTGATTGCCCGCGAAAACGTCACCCTGCTGCCCCATCTGGGCACCGCGACGTTAGAGGTGCGCACCGCGATGGGCATGTTGGCCGTAGAAAACCTGGAAGCCTTCGCGGCGGGTGACGATTTGGTTAGCCCTGTCTGACCTAAGCGCCGGTGTCAGGATCCCCGACCGCCTCGCGCCAGTGACGGCGGCAGAGCGAAACATAGGTCTCGTTCCCACCGATCTGCACCTGATCACCATCGGTCAGCACGTTACCGGCATCGTCTTGCCGCACCACCATCGTGGCTTTCTTGCCGCAATGGCAAATCGTGCGCACCTCGCGCATTTCATCTGCCAGCGCCAGCAACGCCGCCGATCCCGGAAACAGATTGCCCTGAAAATCAACGCGCAATCCGTAGCACATGACAGGCACGCCGAGGTCATCGACCGCACGCGCCAGTTGCCACACCTGATCGGGTTCAAGAAATTGGGCTTCGTCAATGAACACGCAAGCACACGGGCTGGCATTCAGTCGTGATTGGATTTTCGCAAACAGATCCTCGCCCACCGCGAACGTGTCGGCATCTGACCCGATACCGATCCGGCTTCCGATACGAGCGGAACCAGCCCGATGATCAAGCTTCGCGGTGATCAGATAGGTCTCCATACCGCGTTCGCCATAGTTATGGCTGGCTTGCAGCAGCAGGGTCGATTTCCCCGCATTCATCGTCGAATATTGAAAATAGAGCTTGGCCATATCGACGCATTACGCCGCCCGACGTGCAGGATCAAGTGTTGTTGCCATCAACCACGCAGGCAAACGGCGGGCGTGGGTTAGCATATGAAAAGGGGTCGGTAAGCAAAACCGGAAACGAGGTCTGCGGGCGCTTGGCCCTTGGGGATGGAACGGACCTCAAACTCATTACAACTGCTTACCGACTTGCGCCGGGACACCTGCCCCAACACTCCACCGCGAAACACGCCGTGGACCCTTTTCACGTGCTGGCGCAACATGCGCCTTGCACTCTTGAAACTCACCAACTCGCTATGAAACAATTAAGCCATTCCCTTGCGCGCCGAATAATGGGAAAAGAATGACGCAATTCCCCACAGCGCCGTGCTGAGGAAAGAGGTTTGGTATATGTCGAGTATTGGAAACTACCTGAAAAAGCACACCGAGGCCTTGGTCAAGGATGTCGGACTTGAGACCGCGTGCTCTTTGACCGGCAAGTCGAAGGCAACACTTGGGCGGTATTATTCAGACAGTGACGAGCACACCGACCGGTTCATGCCCGTTGACGCGGTCGCGGCGTTGGAAAAAGCCGCAAGCTATCCCCATGTCACCAGCGCGCTGGCAGAATTGCGCGGCGCGTCGATGTCCTATGATGCAGATCGCAAGAACGCCCCTGGTGGCGGCGTGAACTCGGACGTGATTGCCTTATCGCAGCGGTTTGCCATGTTGATGGCCGAGTATCAGCAATCGATCGAGGATGGCGTTATCACCATCAACGAAGCCAAACGCCTGTTGCGTGAAACACTGGCGCTGCAACATGTGCTGATCGACATGAAGTTGCATCTGGAAGAAGAAAGCGGCACCTGACCACCGTGTGTCGGTCACTTAGCTTTGGTCGACAACCCGTGCGCGGCCAGATCGGCGTGGGCGAAATAGTGGTCCACGCAGTCCTGCACGCGGCGAAATCTGTCACCCCCCAATTTCGTGCCACCAAACCAACGGGTGACAACGATGATGTGACCCTGCAACCCCTCTCGCTCCAGCATCCGCAGGATGACCAGCCCTGCCCCGGCTTCTCCGTCATCACCTTTTGACGGGCCATCCTCGGGTATTATCGCCGCCCATGTATTATGAGATGCCTTCGCAAAACGTTTGTCGCGCGTCAGCGTTTTCAAGAACGCCTTCACATCTTCGCGCGACGCGACGGGGCCGCCGGATACGGCGTATTTCGACCCTCGGTCGGTAAGGAATCCAGTGAACTGTTGCATATGCCCCCGCTGATCGCCCCTGTATATCCGCCGCAAACCGCCGCGACCATAGGATGCACTGGCCTTTGGCGTGTGATCGCGTAAACTCGACCCATGTTTACCATTGAGCACGAATTTGACGCCACCGTCGTCACCCTTGTGGACGAAGGGCGCGAGCATTTGAACGAGGATGTCACCATCAACGCGTTTGACGATTGCGTCACGCTGGAACAATGGGATCCGCGCACCGATCAGGTGCATCGAATTACATTGTCGCCCGCGCAGCTTGGCGACCTGACAGCGGCACTAAACCTGCCCGAAGGGATTTATCATTCGACCAAATCTACGGGTGCGTAAGAGTCCGTCTGACGGCATCTTTCCATGCTTCGTAGCGGCGGTTGCGCGTGGCTTCGTCCATCTGGGCCTCGAACCGGTGGTCAAGTGCCCAGCGCGCGGCAAACCCGTCCTGATCAGGGTAAATTCCCGCTTTCATTCCCGCCAACCAAGCCGCGCCCAACGCGGTGGTTTCCAGAACAGTCGGGCGATCCACCGCCGCCCCGGTGATGTCGGCCAGAAACTGCATGGTCCAGTCAGACGCCGCCATGCCGCCGTCGACGCGTAGCACGGTATCGCTGGCATGGCCCATATCCGCCTGCATCGCATCTAGCAAATCGTGGGTCTGAAATCCGACGCTTTCCAACGCCGCGCGGGCGAATTCCTTGGGGCCGGATCCACGCGTCAGGCCAAACATCGCGCCGCGACATTCCGCGTCCCAATAGGGCGCACCAAGACCTGTGAAGGCCGGGACAAGGATGACCTCTTGTTCGGGATCAGCGGCTTGGGCCAGTTCACCGGTCTGCGCCGCATCCTCGATGATCCCCAGCCCGTCACGCAGCCATTGCACGGCAGCCCCCGCGATGAAGATGGACCCTTCCAGCGCATAGGTCGGCGTGCTGTCCAGCTGATAAGCAATGGTGGTCAGCAATCGGTTGGTCGAGGCAACTGGCTTGTCGCCTGTATTGAGCAGCGCAAAGCAACCAGTGCCATAGGTCGATTTCATCATGCCCGGCTTGAAGCACGCCTGCCCGATCGTGGCCGCCTGCTGGTCGCCCGCCACGCCAAGGATCGGCGTCGCGCCGCCCAGCAAATCGGTCGTGCCGAAGTCGGCGGCGCAATCCAGCACCTCGGGCAGCAGAGACATCGGAATGTCCAGAAGGCGGCAGATATCGGCATCCCACGCGCCGATCTTGATGTCGTAGAGCATGGTGCGCGCGGCATTGGTGGCGTCGGTCACATGCCGCGCCCCGCCCGTCAAGCGCCAGATCAGGAACGTGTCGACCGTGCCGAATGCCAGCTCGCCTGCTTCAGCCCGGGCGCGGGCACCATCCACATTGTCCAAGATCCACGCCAGTTTGGTGGCCGAGAAATAGGGGTCCAGCAACAGCCCGGTGCGATCAGTCACAAACGCCTCGTGCCCGGTCTTTTTCAGCGCCGCACAGGTGGCGGCGGTGCGCCTGTCTTGCCAAACGATGGCATTGTGAATGGGCTTGCCTGTCGCGCGGTCCCACACCAGCGTCGTTTCGCGCTGGTTGGTAATACCGATTGCCGCGACGTCTGTGCCAGCAGCAACCTCAAGGCAGGTTTCACGAACCGTTTTCCAAATCTCTTCCGGGTCATGTTCGACCCAACCCGATGCCGGGAAATGCTGCTTGATTTCCTGTTGCGCCGTGCGCGTCGGGCGCATCTTTTCATCAATCAGGATGGCACGGGAAGATGTGGTTCCCTGATCAATCGCAAGGATGTAGGTCATGAAAAACTCCGGTCGTCGTGGTGATCTGCCGCCCGGAAGCGGTTAGATATCGCTAACACCCAGACGGTGACCTGTCACGCCCGTATGCATCGTGGCTATACCTTGGCAGCTGCAGGACTTATCCTGACGCAATCGAAAGAGGAACAGAATAACATGGAATTGCTTGACCAATTGCGAGGCGCCATCGGGGCTGCGCATGTTCTGACCGGCGCAGATACCGCGCCTTGGGCCAGCGACTGGCTGGGCAAGTATCGCAACGACCCTCTTGCTGTTTTGCGCCCCGGATCAACACGCGATGTGCAGGCTGTGATGGCCATCGCCCATGACACGGGCACCCCGGTCGTTCCCGTGTCGGGCAATACCGGTTTGGCAGGCGGCGCCCACGCGCCCAAGGGCAGCTTGATGCTGTCCCTATCGCGTATGAACCACATTCGCGACATCCGGCCCGACGCCCGCATTGCCATCGTCGAGGGGGGCGTCGTGCTGGAAAACCTGCAAACCGCCGTCGCCGCGCATGATCTGGAGTTCCCGATGAGTTTCGGCGCCAAGGGATCGTGTATGATCGCGGGAATGCTGGCCACCAACGCAGGCGGGTCAAACGTCGTGCGCCACGGCAACACCCGTGACCTGTGCATCGGGATCGAGGCCGTCCTGCCCAACGGCGACCGCCTTGACCTGATGAGCGAGCTTCACAAGGACAATTCCGGCTATGACCTGCGCAATCTGCTGATCGGATCCGAAGGCACGCTGGCGGTGATCACGGGCGCGGTTCTGAAGCTGGTGCCTGCCCCCAAAGCCCGTGCCACGGCCATGATTGCGGTCGGATCTCTGGCCGATGCGCTGTCCATCCTGAACCGGCTGCAAGATGCCACTGGCGGCGCGGTCGAGGCATTTGAATACATGCCCGACTGTTATTTCGATGCCTTGCGTGAAAAGCACCCTGACCAACGCCCGCCCTTTGCGGACAGCCACGCCATCAATGTTCTGGCCGAAATCGGATCGACGATCGAGCAGGACGCCACACCCGGCGATGACGGCTCGATCCCCCTGACCAACCGGCTCGAAGAGGTTTTGGCGGGCTTTCTGGACGATGGCGTCATCCTTGACGCGAACATCGCCCAGAACGACGCCCAACGCGCACGAATGTGGCATATGCGCGAATCCGTAGCCGAAGTCGTCTTGTCCCGCGATCCGCTGGTCAACAACGACATCGCCCTGCCGCTGGACAAGGTCGAACCGTTCCTGACCCGCATGGGCGACGTGTTGCGGCAGGTGGACCCCGACGCCGAGGTGATCGAGGTCGCGCATCTGGGCGACGGCAATATCCACTATACCGTATTTCCCAGCGCCCCGGACTTGGTTGATCCCATCATGCAACGGGTCGAGGACGTGACCCTTTCGATGGGCGGCAGCTTTTCGGCAGAGCACGGTATTGGGCTGTCAAAACTGCCGTCAATGCGGCGACGCAAGGACAAAGTTGCTTTGACCGTGATGGCTCAGATCAAGCAGGCGTTGGACCCGAAGGGCATTATGAACCCCGGGAAACTTTTGCCGGTTTGAGGCCGGGCGGAGAAAGGGCAGATGGTGGTTCAGAGCCCTTTTTGACCGCGCCACAACGCGGGTCTTTCGTCTGTAAACGCGTTCAAGAAAGGATATAGTTGAAGTTCGATTCCACAAGTCTGTGCCAGCGTCTCTGTCGATGTGTATAGAAACTTCGAGCAAAGGCAGCGACGACAGGTGTAGCAATGCCAGCATCAAGCGCTACTCGATCCGTATAACGTGTGCCGTTGCCATCTGGTTCCAGTGATATCAAATGATCCCAGCGTCTTACCAATGCGCCGTGTCCGTTATCTCTAAGAAGCCTCAATTTGCCTTCTGTTGCTGGTCGCGAAATACTAATAACCAGCTTTCCCAATGGCACGATGTTATGCCATCTCAGTTTGAAAATGTAATCGCCGTCCGCCCATCGGTCGGGGAGCCTTTCAGGTTCAATGGGTATGAAATGCAAAACCGGATGCGCTACGAACATTAGCAATTGCGGTTTGTTCACCTCACTCCAAACCTGATCCACAGGCGCGTTCAAGTGGGTGGAAATTTCTACGGTTTTCATGGCGGAAATACTAAAACAAGAAATTTCTCAACGAAAGCGTGCATTGTCCGCTCAGCAGTCGTCCATCATCCCGCGCCACCCAGCACGTAGCTGCCTCTAGTAACTGTATTCGGCGTAAATCCGGCTTAGATCGCCATCCCACTCGCCATGGTATTTGGCCAGCAATTCACACGCGGGGGACCGGCCTTCCTCGACACTCTCTTGAACGGCGTTCAGGAAGTGGGTTTCGTCCGGCACCAAGCCGGCATTGCCTGCCCGCGCACGCTCTTTCAGGCCAGCTTCAGCGATCTTCACGGCCTCGCGCGCAAGGTCGTGCAGCTTCACGCCGCCAGCCTCGCCTTGCAAGCCTTTGATTGATGCCGCAACCCGCAGCCCCTCGCGCGTTTCGGCATCAAGGTTTTTGACCAAGTCCCAAGCCGCATCAAGGCTGCTGGCGTCATACATCAACCCGACCCAGAACGCCGGCAGCGCGCAGAGACGACGCCACGGGCCACCATCAGCACCGCGCATCTCCATGTATTGCTTGATACGAGCTTCAGGGAAGATCGTTGTGAGGTGATCAGCCCAATCGGACAGCGTCGGCGTCTCGCCGGGCAGCGCGGGCAGTTTGCCTTGCATGAAATCGCGGAACGATTGGCCCAGCGCGTCGATATATTCCCCGTCGCGATAGACGAAATACATCGGCACATCGAGCGCGTATTGCACATAGCGCTCAAACCCCATGCCGTCTTCGAACACGAAGGGCAGCATTCCGGTGCGGGCCGGGTCCAGATCGCGCCAGATGCGCGACCGCCATGACTTGTGGCCGTTGGGTTTGCCTTCAAAGAACGGCGAATTGGCGAAAAGCGCGGTGGCAACGGGCTGCAAGGCCAACGCCACGCGGAATTTCTGCACCATGTCGGCCTCGCTCGCGAAGTCGAGGTTCACCTGCACCGTGCAGGTCCGATACATCATCTGTTTGCCGTGCGTGCCGACCTTGTCCATGTAGTCGGTCATCAGCTTGTAACGGCCCTTGGGCATCACCGGCATCTGCTCATGCGTCCAGTCGGGCGCTGCGCCAAGGCCGATGAAGCGCGCACCGATCCCATCCGCGACCTCCTGCACTTCGCGCAGGTGTTCGTTCACCTCGTCACAGGTCTGGTGGATGCTATCCAAGGGCGCGCCGGACAGTTCAAACTGCCCGCCCGGCTCAAGACTGATATTCGCGCCGTCACGCTCCAGCCCGATCAGGTTGCCCGCCTCGCGCACCTCGGTCCAGTTGAAACGGTCGCGCAGTCCTTCCAGCATCGCCAAGATCGACCGCGGCCCGTCATAAGGCAGCGGCTTTAGCGTGTCCTTGCAATAGCCGAACTTCTCATGCTCGGTGCCGATCTTCCACGCATCGCGTGGCTTGCAGCCGTCTGACAAATACTGGGCCAACTGGTCTTGGTGGGTGATCGGTCCGCCGCCGGACTGAGGGATGGACATGGGCGTCTCCTACTGTTCGCGCCTTGCAGGGTCATTCAGTGGTGGTCCAATGGGCCGGGACTGTCAATGCAGCTTAACGACAGCGCGCTGCCAGATCACGACGGTTTCATTGGGTGGCGTATTGGCGGCACGGATGGCCGCATCAATGTCTGCGCCAGACAGAGCGGTGAGCGCGTCAAACAGCGCCTCGGCCCCTTCTGCGCGCGCGGGGATGAACAAAATCTCGTTGCCTGTGCGAAAGCGCCAAACAGCCATGCCCGCGCGGTCTTTTGCGATCTCGATCCGGCCCACATCGTCAAGCGAAGCGAACCCGCCCCCGACGGGCGCCAGATAGGTGATTTGCCGTTCATCCACCTGCACCACACCAACGCCACCATGGCCCGCACGGATGCGCGCATGACGCAAGCCTGACCACAGGATCGCAGCGCCGAACGCCGCGACGGTCAGGCCGATCCACTTGATCAGGCCAAGCGAGCCAATCGCCCACCAAAGACCCAGAAAAACCACCGCGCCGCCCACCATGGCTTCGCGATAGCGGATTAGCGCTTTGCCCGCTTCGGGACGCACGAAGCTCATGAGGTCGCTCCGATCACGTGTGGTTCCGCAAGAATGCCAAGCGTGTAAGTCCCGATCCGCTGAAACCCGATGGCTTCATAGGCACGGCAGGCGGGTTCGCCGCTGGCAAACAGGATGGCGGTTTTCACGCCGCGTTTGCACGCTTCCAATAGGTGAAGCGCGACAGCGGTTCGGGCATAGCCTTTCGACCGGTGTTCCGGGGGCGTGTAGACGCCGCCGATCTGCACCATGTCCGGCAAGGGCGCGTTGAACGCGGTCTTCGCGACGGGCATGCCGTCGACCTCCAGAATGCGATGGCTGTCTGAATTCATGTGCGCCTGCGCATTTGCACTGGCGCGCGCGCGGGTCACGTCGTTCAAAGGAGACCCCAAAACACTGGTGTCATAGTCAATGATCCAGTCGACCAGCAGGTCAAGATCGTCAGGCTTGGCGGGACGCAACCGCGCGTTGCTGGCGGGGTATTCAAGATTGTGAAGGTCCAGCCTGTAATGCGGCTCATCGCGCATCACCGAATATGGCGCATTCTGTAGCCCCAGAACCTCCATTGCAGTCTTGATCTGAGGCGTGGCCCCCGTGATGCCTGCCACCGTTGCGCCTTTCAGCGCGTCGCGAAAAGCGATCCAGTCATCGGGGTCGTTGTCTGGTGCTTGACCCATCACAAACCCGGCGTTGCTCAGCCCAAAGACCGCGCGCATAGCACCATTCTTGGCCAGCCAAAACGTTGTCGCGCGCGGGTCGTCGGACCGATCCGGGCCAAGTCCCAGCCCGAATTGCGCAAGGTTGGATCGCAAGAACATGGAGCTTGCCGAATGGGGCTTCAGGAACGCATCTATAGCGCCCTCATCACCAGGCCTCGCCATGCGGATCAAGACCAATCTCCCAACACCTGCTGCCACATGGTCATGGCAGCCACGGCGGCAGTATCGGCGCGCAGGATGCGCGGGCCAAGGCTAACGGGGTGGGCGTTTTCCATCGCATGCAGGCGCGCCCGTTCCCGGTCAGAGAACCCGCCTTCGGGGCCAATGAAAATTGCCCAGCGGTGCCCACTGGCGGCAGAGAGTGTCTCGGCCGCACCCACAAGAGCTTCGTCACAAAACATGATCTGGCGATCATCTGGCCATGCGTCCAACAGCCTGTCCATGCGCATCAGATCGACCACTTCGGGCACATAGGTGCCACCGCATTGCTCGGCGGCTTCGATGGCATGGGCCTGCAGCCGGTCACGGCGGATACGTTCGGAATTGGTGTATTCGGTCGACATGGGCTGGATCAGCGCCGCCCCCATCTCGGCGGCCTTTTCGACGATGAAATCGGTGCGCGCCTTCTTGATCGGCGCAAAGCACAGCCACAGATCGGGCGGCATGTGCAAAGGCCGCGACTGGGCCTGACATTTCAGAACACCCTTGCGTTTGCCAGCCTCGACGATCTGCGCCGGAAACTCTCCGTCCCGCCCGTTAAACAGTGCCACAAGGTCGCCTTCGCCCAGCCGCATCACCCCAAAAAGGTAGTGCGCCTGTTCGCGTGACAGCGAAACGGTTTGCCCCTCGGCCAAGGGGTGATCTACATAGAGCCTGACTTTCGCCTGTTTCATGAGGGAAACCTATGACCCAAAACGCCAATATGCCAGAGCCAAAAGGGCAAGTCGCCGATGCCTATACCGGCAATTGGGTCGATCGTCGCGCACCGGGTTGGAGCCGCCCTTACCTGCGCCTCAGTCGCGCGGACCGGCCCATTGGCACCTGGCTGTTGCTGCTGCCGTGCTGGTGGGGGCTGCTTCTCGCTGCCAATGCGACCGGGCGGTTCGGCTGGTTCGATCTGTGGATCATACTGGGCTGCGCCATCGGGGCATGGCTGATGCGTGGTGCGGGTTGCACGTGGAACGACATCACCGACCGCGACATTGATGCACAGGTCGAACGCACCCGCAGCAGGCCCATTCCGTCCGGGCAAGTCACCGCAAAACAGGCTGCGATATGGATGGCCCTGCAGGCATTGATCGCCTTCGGGATTTTGCTGACGTTCAACGGCGCAACCATCTTGCTGGGCATTGTGTCGCTGGCCCCGGTCGCGATCTATCCCTTCGCCAAGCGATTCACATGGTGGCCGCAGGTCTTTCTGGGCATCGCCTTCAACTGGGGCGCGTTGCTGGCTTGGACCGCACATACCGGGAGCCTTGGCTGGCCCGCGGTGGTGCTATATGCCGCAGGTATCGCGTGGACACTGTTTTATGACACGATCTATGCACACCAAGACACCGAGGATGATGCCCTGATCGGGGTTAAGTCCACCGCACGGCTCTTCGGTGACAACAGCCGCAAGTGGCTGCTTTTCTTCCAGATCGCCACAGTTGCCTTGCTTGCATTGGCCTTTATTTTGGCCCTTGCACCGGGTGAAAACGTTCTTTCTCTTGCAGTGGTGCTTGGTGGGGTCTGGTTTATGGGATGGCACCTGATGTGGCAGCTCAGGCAACTTGACACGGACAGCTCCGAGACCTGCCTGCGTCTGTTTAGATCCAACCGCGATGCAGGCCTAATTCCTGTGCTATTTCTTGCCATCGCGCTGCTCGTGTGATTGCACCGGGCAAAGACACGCCCTAAGAAGCACAAGTCAACAAGCAAACGGATGCCCTTACGCATGCGCCTTTCGCACATCATTCTGGTTCCTGCCTCGTTCGCCATTGCAGCCCTGGTGTCCCTGCTGGCGGCAACGCTGTCGGTGACAGCTATTGAAACGAGCTCGCAAGACGCGGTGGAAGGACAACTGATCCTGCACGGATATGAATGGGCAAGCGTGCAATCCGATGGATTGCAGGTGGTGCTGTCCGGCACGGCCCCCAGCGAAGCAGCAAGGTTTCGCGCCTTGTCTGCTGCAGGTTCGGTGGTCGATGCGGCGCGTGTGATCGACAATATCTCGATCCCGGTGACGGAAGCGATCGAGCCGCCCCGCTTTTCCATCGAGATTTTGCGAAACGACGCGGGCATTTCGATGATCGGTCTCATTCCGGCACAAACCGACCGCGAAGCCCTGAACGAAGATGTCCAGCAGATCGCACGCGGCAGCCATGTCACCGACCTTCTAGAAGTCGCGGACTACCCGGTGCCCGCCAATTGGGCAGAGGCGCTGGAATTTGCAATGTTCGCGCTTGAAAAGCTGCCGCGGTCAAAGATTTCGATGGACGCCGGAAAGGTGGCCATTACGGCGTTGGCCGACAGTGAAAAACAAAAGGCGACCTGGGCACGGGAGCTTAAGCGCGAGGCACCCAGATCGGCGCTGCTGGCCATCGACATCGCGGCCCCGCGCCCGGTCATCACCCCCTTCACGCTGCGTTTTCTGATCGACGAAGAAGGCGCGCGTTTCGATGCGTGTTCGGCGCATGACACGGTGGGGCGCGCAAAGATTGTATCGGCGGCAACCGACGCCGGGCTAGAGGGCAGTGCGAACTGCACCATCGGCTTGGGTGTTCCCTCGCCAGATTGGCCAGAGGCCGTCGAACTGGGCATTCGCGCGATCAAGGCGCTTGAAGGCGGCTCGATCACTTTTTCGGATGCCGATGTGACGCTGGTCGCCCCCGACACGACCCCACAGGCGACGTTCGACCGGATCGTAGGAGAACTTGAAAACGATCTGCCCGACCTCTATTCGCTGCACTCCGTGTTGCCCGAACCCGTAAAGATCGACGGCAGTGGCGACGGACAGGGACCACCGGAATTCGTGGCCACGAAAAGCCCGGAAGGCACGGTACAGCTGCGTGGACGTCTGACCGATGAAACCCTGCGAAGTGCCGCAGAAAACTATGCACGCGCAAGATTCGGATCGACCAACGTGTATCCCGCGACCCGTTTGGACCCGGATTTGCCTGCCGACTGGCCGACCCGCGTGCTGGCCGCGCTTGAGGCTTTGTCACTGCTGTCCAGCGGCGCCGCAGTGGTGCAACCAGAAGTCGTCGACCTGCGTGGCATGACCGGTGACCCGGACGCCAGTGCGATGGTGTCACGTGTGCTGAGCGGAAAGCTGGGGGCGTCCGAGAACTTCCGGGTCAATGTCGTCTACAAGGAAGAACTTGACCCGCGTCACGACTTGCCCAGCCCCCAGCAATGTGCGGCCAACATCAACGCGGTCATGAACGAGGCCAAGATTACCTTTGCCCCCGGATCTGCGAATATCGAAACCTCGGCAGCGGGCACAATCGACAAGATCGCTGAGATTATGAAAGATTGCGCTGACGTGCGTATGGAGATTGCAGGCTATACCGACAGTCAGGGTCGTGAAGAAATGAACCAGGCCCTGTCGCAGAACCGGGCACAGGCCGTCCTGAACGCGCTTCTGACCCGGCGCATTCTGACGACGAACTTGACGGCGAAAGGCTATGGCGAAGACGATCCCATTGCCGACAACGGCACCGAAGACGGTCGCGAAGCCAACCGTCGCATCGAGTTTAAATTGCTAGAGGCCGACGACACCCAAGATCCTGAAACTGAGGGCGCTGCGGACGAAACAGGCGAGGGCGATCCGGCCACGCAGGCTGACCCGACCGGCGATAGCGACGATCCGGCAGCGACTGACACCGATGCCTCTGAAACACCACAGGAAGACGACACCGCCGAAGGCGACGCGGCAAGCGGCCCTCCTTTTGCCGGGCCAGCCTCCCTGACACCTGAAGACGAAGACACCCGCCCCAAGCCGCGCCCTGAACGCTGAGCGATACACAAGGACCAAAGCCGATGAACAGAACCGAGTTTATCATCGTGACCGCCATCATCCTGTTCGTGGCCTTTGTTTTGGGGTGGTTTGCTCATTGGCTGATCCACCGCTTCGTACAGGTTTCCGGGTCAGAGATGGGCGAACTGGACAAGATGGCACAAGCGCTGCACGAGGCGGAAGAGACGCGCGATCAAGCGATAACCTATCTTCAGCAGCGCGAAGCAGAGATGTCGAACCAACTGCACCAGACCGAGGCCGAGTTGAGCGCTGCCATGGACGGTCTGCGCGATGCGCGGCACGAGGCGGGCGAACTGCGCGCCTATATCGAACGCGTCCAACAGGGCAGCTAGCGCGCCCTTAGATATCCTTGACCAACCTTAGCGCGTCATAGATCGCCGCATGGGTGTTGCGCGCAGATACCGCATCACCGATCCGGAAGAGCTGAAACGCGCCGTCTGGATTGGTGCGGATCGACTGCGGGCGACCCTCGATCAGGGCGGCTTGATCCACTTCGCCACGGTTCACGGACGTCTCTTTCAGATCAAAATAAAGGTCCGCCATCGGCAACGTGCCGTAGTTGACCACCACCTGATCATAGGTCGCTTCGCGGGTGTAATCTGAATAGTCCGTGCCAAGGGTCACACGCAGGCGGTTGCCATCTCGTGCGATGTCCAGCAGCCGCTCGGTCACGGTGAACCGCACGCCTTTGGGTTGGAGCGACCGCATGTAGGGCACCAAGTTCATCGCCATGATGTCAGGGGCGAAGACGCGATCAGGCGTCATCACCTCGACTGTGGCCCCTGCCTCGGCGGCAATTTCGGCGGCTTGCAGCGCAGGATGGTCCCCGCTTTCGTCATAGATCAGCACATCGCCTGCGCATTTCGCGTCGCCCGCGATCACATCCCACGCGCTGACGGCCAGATCCTGATCGCCCTTGCTTTCAAACAGTTCAAGGTTCGGCAGACCGCCGGTGGCGATGATGACCACGTCCGGATTCAGCGCGGTCACGTCGTCGGCTTCGGCCCATGTGTTGAAATGAAACGTCACATCCCGCGCGGCACATTGCGCCATGCGCCAGTCGATGATCCCGATCATCTCGCGCCGGCGCGGGGTTTGGGCGGTCAGGCGCACCTGCCCACCGGGGTTGGGTTGCGCCTCAAAGACGGTCACATCATGCCCACGCTCGGCGGCCACGCGGGCGGCCTCCAAACCGGCAGGCCCAGCGCCGACGATCACGACTCTACGGTTCTGGGGGGCGGTTTTGACCACATGCGGCATCGTTAATTCGCGCCCGGTGGCGGCATTGTGGATGCACAACGCATCGCCCGCCTGATAGATACGGTCCAGACAGTAGGTCGCACCGACGCAGGGGCGAATGTCATCCTCGCGCCCTTCGATGATCTTCTGCACGATATGGGGGTCAGCCATGTGCGCGCGCGTCATGCCCACCATGTCGAGTTGGCCCGAGGAAATTGCATGACGCGCCGTGGCGACGTCAGGGATACGGGCGGCGTGAAAAGTGGGCATGCCGATTTCGGCGCGCACCCGCCCGGCAAAATCCAGGTGCGGCGACGAGGGCGCGCCCTGAATGGGGATCATATCTGTCATCGCTGGGTCCGTATGAATGCGCCCGCGGTTGATGTTCAGATAATCCACCTGCCCGCTATCGCGCAGCATCTTGGCAATCTCCATGCCCATTTCCGGGTCAATGCCACCGTCCTGAGCTTCGTCCGGGGCAAAACGCACGCCGAGAATAAATTCATTGCCGACGCGTCCACGCACGGCATCAATGATGTCCATTGTCAGTCGCATCCGCCCTGTCAGATCACCGCCGTAGGGTCCATCGAGACGATTGGTAAGGGGCGAAATGAACTGATCCAGCAAATGCCCATGGGTCATAATCTCGACCCCATCCATGCCACCTTCTTTCATCCGCTCAGCCGCGTCGGCAAAATCGGAAATAATCCGCGAGATATCCCAATCTTCGGCCAGTTTTGGAAAGGCACGGTGGGCCGGTTCACGGTGTGGCGTAGAACAGACCGGCGGCAACCAGTCGCCTTTGTTCCAACCCGTGCGCCGCCCAAGATGGGTCAGCTGGATCATGCAGGCCGCGCCATGTTCATGGACAGCATCGGTCAGATTTCTGATCCACGGAACGACCTCATCCTTATAGGCGAGGATGTTATTGAACACGGGTGGGCTGTCCTTCGACACCGCGGCCGACCCTGCCGTCATCGCCATCGCGACGCCAGCCTTGGCCCGTTCTGCGTGATAAGCCGCATAGCGCTCCTTGGGCATTCCATCTTCGGGATAGGCCGGTTCATGGCTGGTGGTCATGATCCGGTTGCGAAGGGTCAGGTGTCCCAGTTGATAGGGCTGCAAAAGGGGATCAGTGGACATGGTCGTCTTCCTTAAAACCAAGCATCAATACCAAGCATCGTCCATGGACGCTTTTTTGCGGGCTATGAATTCTTTCAGGGCATCGTCAACGGCGGCGTCGATGGGCGGCGCCTCATAGGCCGCCAGTTGGGCCTTCCAGCGCAAATTGGCACGAGCGGCCATATCAACCTCGCCCTGCTCATCCCACGTTTCCCATGGTTGATGGTCGTCCAAGGCACTGTCGTAATAGGCGGTTTTGTAGTGGCGCATCGTGTGGGCGGTTGAGAACAGATGCTCGCCCGGCCCCTTTTCGGCCAGCGCGTCGAAGCCCAAAGTATCCTCGTTCACCGCCACCCCGTCCAGATAGGAATGAAGCGCGCCGCACAGATCGAGGTCGAGCATGAATTTCTCGTAAGACATCGACAGAAGCCCATCGAGGAACCCTGCTGAATGCAGCAGGTAATTCGCGCCGCAATGGATGGCCGACATCATCGACATCATGGCTTGCTGCATCGCCTGCGCATCCGGCAGTTTCGAGGTCGAGAAGTTGCCTGCACAGCGCAGGGGCAGGTTCAGACGACGCGCAAGTTGGCCAAAGACCAGACTGCCCACCGCTGCCTCGGACGTTCCAAATGTGGGCGAGCCGGATCGCAATGACATGGAGCTTAGGAAACTTGCCAAGACCACTGGCGCGCCGGGGCGTTCAAGCTGGGCGATTGCGCAAGACACCATGCTTTCGGCCAAACACTGCGCCGCCGATCCCGCCATGGTTAGGGGTGACACCGCGCCACCAAGCAGGAAAGGCAAGTGAATCGACCCCTGCCCCGCCTTCGCATATTCGCGAATACCCTGCGAGGTCACACCGTCGATCACCAGAGGGCTGGTCGTGTTGAAATTGCCCATGATCACGCAGTTCTGGTCCACGAAATCTGCCCCAAACAGGATGCGGCACATCTCGACGCTATCAGCGGCACGTTCAGACGCGGTGATCGACCCAAGGAAGGGCCGGTCGGAATACCGCATGTGGGAATAGACCATATCCAGATGGCGCTTGTTCACCGGGATGTCGGTCGGCTCGCACACTGTGCCGCCAGAATGGTGCAGCCAAGGGCTCATTTGGCCCAACTTCACGAAATTCTGGAAGTCCTCAAGCGTGCCGTATCGCCGCCCCCGGTCCAGATCCATCACGAAGGGGCTGCCATAGGACGGGGCGAACACCACGTTGTCACCGCCGATTTGCACATTGTTGGCTGGGTTGCGCGCGTGCTGGGTGAATTCGGCCGGCGCTGTTTTCAATATCTCGCGGATCATGCCGGGGGCGAATTTGATGTTCCACCGTGTCGGGTCCAATTCGGTGACCTGCCCGCCTGCTTTGCGAAACATCTCGACCGTTTCCGGGTCGTCGCGAAACTCGATTCCGATCTCGGCCAGGATCCGGTCGGCGGTTGCCTCGATCTGCGCAAGCGCATCATCGCCCAGAATGTCGTAGGTGGGGATGCCCCGCTTGATGAACGGGCGTTCCAGATGCGGGTTCTGGCCCGGCTGACCATCACGCGGTTCACGGGGGCTGCGACGCCGTCGCTGTATCGTTTGGTTCATCGCAATCTCCCATTTGCGAGTCACTCTTCTGACATATCTGTCATCACGTTTGACACTTGTGTCAAGTTTTCTAATATGGCCAGCATGAACAAGATGGCCCCCACCCGCCCGCGCGCCTCGGACCAGATGTGGCTGGATGCAGCATTGGACCTATTGGTCGAAGCCGGTGTGGACGCCGTAAAAGTCATGCCGTTGGCGAAAAAGCTGGGCCTGACCCGCACCGGATTCTATCACCATTTTCGCGATCGAGAGGCCTTGCTGGACGCAATGATCGCGCGGTGGGAAGATAAGAATACCGGAAACTTGATCGCCCGGTGCGAGGCGTATGCTGAGACGATTTGCGAGGCGATGTTCAACTTGCAAGATTGCTGGGTGGACCGCAGCCTTTTTGATGCGCCTTTGGACAACGCAATCCGCAACTGGGCCCGAACGGATCCCGATCTAAAACAGCGGCTGGATCATGCAGATCATCGCCGAAAATCCGCGATCGCCGCGATGTTCCAGCGGTTCGGATATACCAAGGATGACGCCGACATACGCACCATGGCGATCCTGTATACTCAGGCCGGATACATCGCGATGGAGATCGAGGAGGATCCCGCCAGCCGGATCGGTCGTATCCCCGCCTATGTCGAGCTGTTCACCGGGCAAGCGCCAACTAAGAACGAGGCAGACCGCTTTCGCGCCAGATACGGTTACTGAATCCAATCTGGGCTGGCGCCATCCTGCAGTCCATGCTCAACTGATCAGGTCGTGATTAGACCAGATGCGGAGCAAACCATAATGATCCCTCACCAAACATCCTTTTGGTCGGCGTCCTCTTTGTTGTTGCCGCAGCAAATCCCGGCTTTGGACCCGGCCTGAGATGCGGCTTTTCTCGACCCGGAAACGCCCCGTTCATTTGGGGCCCTATCCCTTGGAACGCCTTGTCAGGCAGACCGAGATGCCCGATATGTCGCGCCTTTTACCCGCAGACCCCGTTTCATTTGAACGTGCGGAACACCCCGAAAGCATCGTGAATGCGATGGCCCCCTATCAGGCCGCACTGGACGCCACCCGCGATGGCGAGGTCAATTCGGCCCGCGCCACCATTCCCGATGACCTTGGCGAACGGAGCCGCCATCTAAAGGCTTTCGGGTATTTCTCGGACGCCTCTATGGTCGCCATCGCACCCCTGACCGACGCAGACAGGCTTGCGACTCCACTTGAAAATGACGACATCGCGGATTTGGTTGCATCGCTGGCCACCCGCGAGGTGCGCACCCTTGCGGCAGGGATCGACACCCTGATGGCCGAGCTAAGCGACAGCCTTAATGCCCCGCACCGCCCCATCACCACGCACAGCCACGCCATCGTTTTTCTGTATGAGCACCACCGCGACCCGAAGCCCGATGAGCCCGGCGCGACCTGGATCAAGGACGCACAGGACCAACGCGCCTGTTTGCTTGGCGCCGAAACGGCGGTAGTCATCGCCAACTACATTCGACTTCTTGGCTTTGATGCCAAGGCGCATACCGGCACCGCACGCGATGTTGACCTGAACCGGCTGGCCATCGCGGCAGGGCTAGCGACGCCCGAAGATGATACCATCATTGCGCCCTGGCTTGGCACGCGGTTTGGTCTGGCCGCCGTGACGACCGACCTGGCGCTGGCGAACGACCGACCACTGGCGCCTATGAACCAGCAGCCATGGCACAAAACCCACGGTCCAGCGTGGTGGCTGGGGGTTGGTTCGGCAAAATCCGCGCTGAACCGCGACCCATTTGCAAAGCGCGACTATGCCATGGGCGCGCACCCGTTCGAACGCTTAAAGCGCGTCGACACACCAACAACCTATATTGACGAACCTAACGTCGCCCGCGTGCCCAAACGTGCTGACATGTTTGCGCGGGCGCAATTCGGCGACATGGGCAAGAAGCTCCAGCAAAGCGCGGCAGGCGGTCATTATGTGCGAAAAGCGGCGCCCAGCTATGCGCAACGCCGCACCTTGGGTGTGCTGACACCCCTGCAGGATGGGCCGATCAACCACATCACGCCACGCCCTGCGGACCCGGTCGCAAACGCCGCCGCACTGAAAGCGGCCAGCTATTTTCTTGGCATTGACGCGGTCGGAACCAGCCGCTGCCCGGACTGGACATGGTATAGCCACGACGCCACAGGTGCCGAAATCGTGCCCCTGCACGACCAAGCCATCTCGATGATTGTCGATCAGGGGTTTGAAACGATGGAGGGCGCGTCGGGCGATGACTGGATCGCCGTCAGCCAATCCATGCGCGCCTATCTGCGGTTCTCGCTGCTTGGTGGGGTGATCGCGCAGCAGATCCGCAACCTTGGGTATTCCGCGAAAGCGCATACCGTGATGGACGGGACCGTTCTGCAACCTCCCTTGCTGCTTTTGGCCGGGCTGGGCGAGGTTAGCCGGATTGGCGAAGTGATCCTGAACCCATATCTTGGCCCGCGCCTGAAGTCGGGCGTGGTGACGACGGACATGCCGATGGCGCATGACAAACCCATCGACTTCGGCCTTCAGCGATTTTGCGAAGCCTGCAACAAATGCGCGCGGGAATGTCCGTCAGGTGCGATCACCGCTGGGCCGAAACTGATGTTCAACGGCTATGAGATCTGGAAATCGGACAGCCAGAAATGCACGACCTATCGCGTCACACAACCCGGCGGCGCGATGTGTGGGCGCTGCATGAAAACATGTCCTTGGAACCTTGAGGGGCTGTTTGCCCAAGCACCGTTCCGGTGGGCCGCGTCAAACCTGCCGGGGGCCGCGCCAGTGTTGGCCAAGCTGGACGACGCGGTTGGGAACGGTGGTCTGAACGATACCAAGAAATGGTGGTGGGATCTGAAGCTAGGTGAGGACGGCGGGTATCATCCGACGGACGACCCGGTGAACCGCCGCGACCTCGACCGCGATCTGGATTTGAAATACGCAGACCAAACATTGGCGGTCTATCCCGCGCCTCTGGCCCCACCGCCCTATCCATATCCCTTTCCGATGGATCGTGAGGCGGGCATTGCGGCGTATCAGGCACTGCACAGCGCCGACGACTATCGCGCACGACTTGCAGCCGGTGATCCGTCGATCATTCACCGCTACACAATTGCCGACGAAGCCCCTGTGTTGCAGCTTGTCGTCAATCGGGTCGCGCCGATGGCCAAAGGCATCACCAAATACGAGCTTACCGCGCTTGATGGCGCGCCCCTGCCGGAATGGACCGCCGGGGCGCATCTGGATGTGCTGGTCGCCCCTGATCTACTGAGGCAGTATTCCCTGTCCGGAAATCCCGCGGACCGCATGACCTATCAGATCGGTGTGCTGCGTGAAGCTGACGGGCGCGGAGGGTCCGCCCTGCTGCACCGAATTTTCACCGAAGGGCGCAAGGTGTTCGTCGCCAAGCCGATCAACCACTTTGAGCTGGACGAAAGCGCCACCAAAACCTTTCTGTTGGGCGGCGGCATCGGCATCACACCCATGATCGCCTTTGCCCACCGCCTGCACGCCATCGGTGCAGACTTCACGCTGCATTACTCGGCCAGCCGTCGCGCGGATGCGGGGTTTCTGGATGATCTTGCGGCTATGCCATGGGCTGACCGGGTGCACCTTCATTTCTCGGACGAAGGCACGCGGGCGGATTTCGATGCCATCCTGTCAGGCGCACCCGATAGCGCCCATGTGTATTGCTGCGGGGCAGACCGTTACATGACCGCAGCTATGGACGCAGCCTCTCGGCAGGGCATTCCTGAAGCCGCGCAGCATCTGGAGTATTTCAACCCACCCGAGCAACCTGACTATGAAAACCATCCTTTTACGCTGACCTTGAAAGATGGGCGCAGAGTTGCGGTCTCTGAGGATGAAAGCGCCGCTGATGCGCTGAACGCGGCCGGTATCCATGTGGATGTGAAATGCTCTGACGGGATTTGTGGAGTCTGCAAATGCGGTGTGCTTTCGGGCGCGGTCGAACATCGTGACTTCGTTCTGTCAAACGCCCAGCGCAAAACTGAAATGATCCTGTGCCAAAGTCGGGCCGCAGATCCGGACGGCGAGATCGCAATCGACCTGTAGCAAGCACCGCGGCGAAGCCAGGGAACAGTCAGATGGGAATGGGCAGATGAAGACCAGACGGGCAAAGACGGACGACGCGGCAGAAATCAGTTCGTTTTTGAAAGAACTGGCGGACCTAGGGAAACGTCAAAGGCCATGGGATGAAGCATTCGTTCGTGAGCATTACATAAGCAATCCCGATGGCATCCAGTGCAGCGTGGTGGTGGAAGACGATGGCACGATCCTTGGATTGCAAGCGCTGTCACGTGCGGCGGAGGGTAATTCCTACGATGTCACACCCGGTTGGGGCATCATCGGAACCCATGTCAAACCAAGTGCTGCCCGGCGGGGCGTTGGCAAAGCCCTGTTCGCTGCAAGCACCACGGCGGCACAGGATGCGGGCATCAGGCATATTGACGCGACCATCGGTGCCACGAACGCCGAAGGTCTGGCCTATTATGAAGCGATGGGGTTTCGAACTTACAGAACGCCGGACGGGGCGGTCTGCAAGGTATTTGACGTGCCATTGCCCACTGCCTGACGCATCCTTAACCCAGACCTTACTTATTCGGCGTGGGCGACCTCTTTCGGCAGGGTCAGAAGGAAGGTGGTGCCCTTGGGGCCGGTGTGTTCCAGCACCAGCGTGCCACCATGGCCGCGCGCGAGCTCGGCCGCAATGGCCAGCCCAAGGCCTGACCCACCCTTGCGGCTGGTGCCTGAGAAAGGTTGAAACAGGTGTTCTTGCGTCGTGACTGGCAGGCCCGGCCCGGTATCCACGACACGGATCAACCAGTCGTCTGCGGTTTCGGCTGCCTGCACGGCGATCTCGCCTGGTTTGCCGCTTGTTTCGATGGCTTGACGAGCGTTGCGCACAAGGTTCGACAAGACGCGGTAAAGCTGTTCGGCGTCGGCGCGCAAGGTCAGGCCGGTGGGAATGTCTTCTGCAAACGAAATGTCGTGATCCCCTGCCGAAAGGCGTTCGCTGTCAAGGATATCGGCAGCCAGTTCGGCCAGTGCGACCCTGCTCATCGTCGGTGCTGCTTCTTCGGCCTTACCGAAGGCCAGCGTGTTTTCACACAGGCTGACGGCGCGGTGGATCGAATTCACCAGCTTTGGGCCAATGCGTTTGACGGTCGGATCTTCGCTGGTCTCCATCCGATCCGCAAAAAGCTGCGCGGTGGTCAGGATATTGCGCAAGTCGTGACTGATCCGCGCCACGGCCCCGCCAAGTTGCGCCAGACGCTCTTTCTGTTTCAAAGCGCCGGTCAGGTCGGTTTGCAGGCTGCGTAGCGCAAGTTCGGCTTCGCGCAATTCGGTCACGCGGGTCTCGGGTTGGATGATCCGACGCGCATCTTCGGGGTCGGCGGCATAGTCTTTCATGTTGCTGACAACCGCCTTGATCGGACGCACCATCAGCCTTTGCACCGCCAGAAACAAAAGCCCCGCCGTGATCACCGAAATCACCGCCGACAGATACAGAATGTTCAGGCCATAGTCGATCATTGCCGAACGCAACTTGCCTGTCATCATCGTGATCTCGATCACCAGCCCACCTGCACGCACCGGGTCGCCAATCACGCGGATCACCTCGGGTTCGGGGCTGAACAGTCGGGCCATGGCGTCACGCACTAGGCTGATCGGCGTGGCCGAGCGCAGATCAAAGCTTTTGTCGACCGGTTCCGGCATGGGCGAAGACAACATCAACTCGCGCACCTCGTCGCGGCGCAGCACCACGTTATAGACCTCGGCGTTTTCCAGCAGTTCGGCTTCCAGTTCCGGGGCGATCATGTCGTCGGCCAGCAGCACAAGGGATGCGATTTGCGCGCGTTCCAACCGGGTTCGCAGGTAGTCTTCACGAAAGCGCGCGACCGAGGGCACGAAGATCAACACTTCGGCCAGCATGACGAACAGTGTCGTCAAGATCAGGAAACGGCCTGAAAGAGTGTTCAACACGTCGCGCGCTCCACCTTTATGCCCTCACGGCAGGACTTTTTGCACCAGTCCGACAATCCGCTTAACCCAAGGGTTACCAAACAGTCGCGGCGAGAAATAGGCCCCTGCTGCGCGTTTGCTGACTTCCGCCATCGTGGGGTATGGCGCGACCATGGCGGCAATCTGGCTCATCTTCAGGTTATTGGCCAAGGCCAGCGCCCAAAGATTGATCATTTCGCCCGCCCCCGACCCAACGATCGACACCCCCACGGGCCGCCCTTTGACCACCATCACTTTAATCAGCCCGTTGGCTTGCTGCGTCGCGATCGCGCGGTCATTGCCAGCGAAATCAAAGCGTGCGACTTCGACCTTGTCGCCATGTTCCTCATGCGCCTGTGCCTCGGTCAGACCAATTTGCGCCATTTCAGGTGAGGTGTAGGTGGCCCACGGGATATGATCCGTGCGGGATTTTGACGGCAACCCAAACAGCATTGACCGGATGATCACGCTAGCATGATAGCCCGCCACATGGGTAAACTGCAGCCCACCCGCCACGTCGCCAATGGCATAGACGCTGCGGTTGGTGGTGCGCAATCCCGCATCCACTTTGATGCCAGCACGCGTCGGCTCTACCCCTGCGGCCTCCAGATCTAGCTTGTCGGTGTTGGCTTTACGCCCCACCGCAACCAGCAGGTGCGAGCCTTTGAAGGCGCGCCCGTCTTTGACCTCGACCTCAATCGCACCGACCTTGCCACGAACCTCAGCGGCCAGCGCCTCTTCTTCAATGGCGATGCCTTCGTCTCGCAGAGCATCTAGCACCTGCGCGGCCATTTCCGGGTCGTCATTGCCCAGCGCCTTCGCACCTTCGATCACCGTCACCTCACAGCCCAGCCGCCGATGCGCCTGTGCCATTTCCATGCCAATCGGACCGCCGCCGATGATCAGCAGGTGCTTGGGCTGTTCTTTCAAATCAAAAAGGGTCTCGTTCGTTAGGTACGGCACCTTGTCCAGCCCCGGAATGGGCGGCACCAAGGGCGACGATCCGGTGGCAATCACGAAGCGGCGCGCCTCGATTATATGGTCGCCCGCTTCGACCTCGGTTGGCGAAGTAAAACGGCCATAGTCCTGAATGACCCGCACGCCCAGCCCTTCGAACCGCTCAACCGAGTCGTGCGGTTCAATAGTCGCGATGGTCTGGCGCACATGGGCGTGGGCGTCGTCCCAGCCCATTCCCGATTGTGCCGCGTGCAGCAGCGCCTTTGATGGCACGCAGCCAAAGTTCAGGCAGTCGCCGCCCATTTTGTGGCCTTCCAAGAGCACCACAGACGCCCCCATCTGGATCGCGCCTGATGCCACCGACAAACCACCTGATCCGCCCCCGATGACGCAAACATCAACCTTGATACGTTCGGCCATTTCAGGCTCCCTTTTTGAAACGCTTCAGCACCATGGGAAGGGCGGCAAGCGCGGCCAGTCCCAAGATGGGCAGAAGGATGTGAGGCTCAAAGATGACGCCAAGATCGGGGGTTTCGCCACGGGCAAAAACCTCGCCCAACCCAGCGCCGACCGAGGTGTAGACCAAACCGCCCGGAATGATCCCAAAGAAGGTCGAGATCAGGAACCGGTGTAGCGGCACGCCGACCAGCGCGGGGATCAGGTTGGCCACAAAGAATGGCACAGCCGGCACAAGGCGTATCAGGAACAGGACGGACCACTGGTTTTCGTCGATCCCGTCCTTGATCGCTTTCACCTTGCCCTCGCTGGTTTCCATCTTGGCGGCGAGTTTTTCACCCAAACCCCAACGGGCGGCCAGAAAGATGATCGTGGCCCCGATGGTGGCAGCCGTGACGTTGAACAACACGCCGGGGAAGGTCGAGAACAGAAAGCCTCCGGTAAGTGTCGCGATCGTCGCGCCGGGCAGTGAAAAGCCGACAATGACCACATAGGCCGCAATGAACGCCAGCACCGTCATCAGGTAGTTTGCATCGCGAAACGCCAAAAGCGCCTCGCGGTTTTCGGCCAGCGTTTCAAAGCTGAGGTAGTCACGCAGCGTAAATGCGCCAACCGCGGCAACGACAACAATCGCGATCAGCGGAAGACGGCGCAGGATTGGGCTTTGGGTCTTTTTCGCGGTTTCCGAATTGGGCTCGGTCATCATCATGGATCTTTCCAGTGCCGTCATGGCATAATAAGCTGGGTAGCATGTTGGTCTCGCTGCAAGATGAGCGCAAATGCGCCCCTTGCCCACCCACATCACGCGTGCTTGAACGGGGCTGACGAAAACGTTCCCGCCTGTAACAAAAGGCGTAAAAATAATGCATCGGGCATTTGACTTGCCCTCGAATGCCGCCTATAGACCGGGCTTCGAATAACACACGCTCCGAATCCACCGGGATTGGGACGCAAATACGGAGACGGGCGATGAAACGCACCTACCAACCTTCGAACCTGGTTCGCAAACGCCGCCACGGCTTCCGTGCGCGCATGGCTACTGTTGCTGGCCGCAAGATTCTGAACGCGCGCCGTGCACGCGGTCGGAAGTCGCTGAGCGCATAAGCCGTCGGGTCGCAGTCATGTCTGCGCCCAAAGCTGACACATCGAAAACCGCCGGGACCGAAGGGTCTGCGGCGGTTTCCGTTTGCGCGGGGAAACCAATGATCGCAACGCTGACCGAGCGGCGCGATTTTCTGGCCGCCGCGCGCGCGCGCCGCGCCCCTGCGCCTGCTTTTCTGTTGCAGGCCCGCCGCCGCCGCGAAGGCGAAAAAGCACCCGCCGACCAAACCCGAGTCGGCTACACCTGCTCCAAGAAGGTCGGGAACGCTGTGGCCCGCAACCATGCCAAGCGGCGGCTGCGCGCCATCGCGCGCGACGTGCTGCCCACCTTTGGCAAACCGGGCTGGGACTATGTGCTGATCGGTCGCGCGGAAAAAACCGCAAGCCGCAGCTATGTTGATATGAAAGCGGATCTTGTCCGCGCCCTGCAACAGATCCACGCCAAGCGCAAAAAGCCATGACCCCTGCTGCCTTCATTCTGTCTCTTCCCATCCGGGCGTATCGGATGATCTTCAGCCCTTGGGTTGGCTTTAACTGTCGCTATCAACCAACCTGTAGCGCCTATGCGCTTGAGGCATTGCAGAAACATGGGGCGATCAAAGGTGGCTGGCTGGCGGCCAAGCGCATAGCGCGCTGCAACCCTTGGGGGTCATGCGGCTTTGACCCGGTGCCTGACAATCGAACGGATTGCAGTCACGACCACCGGCACTGATCGGGCTGTGACTGTCAGGCCACAACTCGTGGCGCAACGGCCACCGACGTTGATTTCCAAGCTGATTGCGCTATAAGCCCCTCACCCGCAACGCTTGAGCAAGAAGGAGGCGTTTCATGACAGATACCAGCGCTTATCACCTTGCCTGTGCCTTTGCGGTGCTTTGGGGCAGCCACGCTTCGTGACCTTCGTGTCGCGACGCTGACCACCCCTCTCCATCGCCTGTAGTCAGGCAATCTCGCACCCCAAATCTCGGTTCTTCGTGACGCTCCTACTGCGTCTGCGACTTCGCCGCTTTCAGGGGTTTCAAAAACCACAACTTCAAAAAAGAGGGCCGGTGTTCGCATCGGTATCCAACCCATGATGGACTCGAATTTCCATTCTGAGCCGCTTCGGCTCAACGATCTCGTCGGCGAGCTTGTCACACATCACGGCGCTTGGCGTGTCTTGCGTGTGCTGGTCGCGCACCTTGCCACTCGGCGCCATCGGCGACCGCGCGTGGACCACATGTCAGACCACCTGCGTCGCGACGTAGGGCTTGCGCCCGGCCGCCCTCCGCCAGGGCTGCGCGATCCGCGGCTGTGATCCTTCGGGCCGTCCAAAGCGCCTGCAGCGGACGGCCCAAATTACGCCTTGACCTAAAGTTTACTTGAGGTCCGAGGATCGTAAAAAATCGCCAGGAGACCCCGTATGACATATGTTTTGACACTGCCCCCGCGCAGTCGGCACCGCAAAAGGCTGCAATCCACCCTGATTGGTTTGATCGAACGCCACGGCCGCTGGCGTGTGATCCGGGCAGCCCTGTTTGCGCGCCCGTCGCAAAAGCTGCGCTACGAGGATCTGACACCGCATATGCGCCGAGATCTGAACCTGCTGGATGCGCCCCAGTCTTTGCCGTCCCAGCGACAGCATTTTCTGTGACGCCATGGGTTCGAATCAGATCACGCTGAATGTCACCGATTTCAACGCAGGTCCCGACAGGCGTTTCCCCCCGTGGCGCATCGACCCAACGCCCGACGCCTGACCCTTGCCCGGCCACCCGTTTTCCCCTATGCCGCGCCTATGTTGGACGATCTCGACGATATTCACCCGCTGTTTCACGGCGCGCCCTCGACCACCGAGTTCAAGAAGCTGCGCAAGCGGATCATTCGCAATGTCCGCGAGGCAGTGGACCAATACGGTATGGTTGAACGCGGGGCGAAATGGCTGGTCTGCCTATCCGGCGGCAAGGACAGCTACACGATGCTCGCCGCGCTTTACGAGCTGAAGTGGCGCGGCATTTTGCCCGTCGAACTGTTGGCCTGCAATCTTGATCAGGGACAACCAGGCTTTCCAGCCACTGTCTTGCCGGAATTTCTGAAAAAGATGAAAGTGCCCAACCGGATCGAATACGAAGACACCTATTCGATCGTCATGGATAAGATCCCGCAAGGTCGGACGTTTTGTTCGCTGTGTTCGCGGCTGCGGCGCGGCAATCTGTATCGCATCGCCCGCGAAGAGGGATGTTCAGCCGTGGTTCTGGGCCATCATCGCGACGATATCCTCGAGACATTCTTCATGAACCTGTTTCACGGCGGGCGCCTTGCGACCATGCCGCCCAAACTGGTGAACGAAGAAGGGGATCTGTTCGTCTACCGCCCCCTTGCCCATGTGGCAGAGGTCGACTGCGAAAAGTTTGCCACACAGATGAATTATCCGATTATTCCCTGTGACTTGTGCGGTTCGCAAGACGGGTTGCAACGTCAACAGGTCAAGAAAATCCTCGACGGGTGGGAGGCAAACTTTCCCGGCCGCCGCCAGATCATGTTCAGATCCCTGATGAACACCCGGCCCAGTCATTTGCTGGACGCACAGCTGTTCGATTTCGCGGGGCTCGCCCGACCAAACGCTGCAAATACAGAAAATTAGCAGCAGTTTTCTCGATCCCGTTAACGGCTGATTGACCAAACGTTCCTAGTTTGTCCCTGACGGGAAAAGCGGGCGCCTTAGCGGTGGCCAACACAGCAAGGGAACATAATATGGCTGCCAAATGGGATCAGTCCTCTGCGAAAAGACACCTGCGGGCACTTTTAACGGCCCCGCATCTGGCCGCGTTCTTACCGGCCGTGATGTTTGGTGCCTATTGGTATGGTGGCGAAAACCTGATGCTTCTAATCGCCATCCTGTTTCCCGGGTTGCTGGCGCTTGCTGGCTCGCTGACGCGCACACCGCCAGTTGACGCGCGGGCAAGTGATGCCATTACCGGGCTGCCCATGAAGGGCAAGCTTCTTGAATATCTTGATCGCGGTTTCACGTCGGATGCCGAATTTGAAAAATCCTGCCTTCTGCTTGAGGTCGACGACCTTTCCGAACTGGCGCAGCAAATGGGGCACGCCGCGCGCGATCTGGTTCTGGAAACTTTGGCTGACCGCATACGGTCTGCATTGCGGCGCGACGACCTTGTTTGCTTTCTTGGCGATGGCACCTTCGGTATTGCCATCGATAAACACCAGCGCGCTGATCTGGAAGCCACCCTTCAGCTTGCCGGACGGCTGCAAACTGCTGTCAGCGACCCGATTATGGTTGATAACGCGCGCGTCCATCTTTCGGCATGCATTGGGTTTGTGCTTCCCTCGCGAGCGCCTGAGGCGACGGGCGAGGCGCTCTTTGCCGCCGCTCAGGGTGCCCTGATTGCAGCTCAGGCTGCCGGCCCGGGTAGCATTCGCGCCTTTTCCAACGGAATGCCAGGCCGATCTGCGCGGTCTGACCACACAAATGCCGACCTTGTCCAGGCGCTGGATTCGGGTCAGATCCGCCCATGGTTTCAACCCCAGATCAGCACCGATACCGGTCAACTTACCGGGGTTGAGGCGTTGGCACGCTGGCAGCACCCCAGCCTCGGCCTAATTGCCCCGGGCGCATTCCTGCCCGCCCTCGCCAAGGCTGGCTTGCTGGAGCGGCTTGGCGAAGTCATGCTTTTTGGCGCTCTCAAAGCGCTACAGGATTGGGACAAGCGTGAACTAGGGGTCCCGTCGGTTGCCTTGAACCTGTCTACGGACGAGTTGAACAATCCGAAACTATTTGAAAAAATTCGTTGGGAACTGGATCGGTTCGAAATGCCCGCAAACCGTCTGACTTGCGAAATACTTGAAAACGTCATCGCTGACGGTGACGACGAAGTCGTGACCCACAATATTGCGTCGCTCAGACGCTTGGGCTGCAACATCGACCTGGATGACTTCGGAACCGGTCATGCATCGATTGCGAACATTCGCCGTTTCGACATCAACCGGATCAAGATAGACCGCTCGTTTGTCACCCATGTAGATACTGACAGGGACCAACAAAGCATGGTCGCAGCGGTGCTGACCATGGCAGAGCAACTTGGTGTTGGCACGGTCGCCGAAGGCGTCGAAAGCCATGGCGAACATGCAATTCTGGCGCAGCTTGGTTGCGATCATGTTCAGGGATTTTCCATTGCCAAGCCAATGCCAGCCGAAAGCCTTGCCAGTTGGATTGAAAGCCACCAGACTCAAACTCCTGCTATTTCGTCCCTTCCTCGGCGGGCATAGCACTTCGTTCAGCCCAATGTTTCATAGCCGCGACGCTTAAAACTGCTTGACCTTTCGCCCCCTGCCCTGTTGAACCAGCCTGACCGAAATCTACAGTGGTGGGCCCAATGGACGACCAGAACAAGAACCTGATCCTCGCAACAGTGTTGAGCTTCCTTGTCATCACTGGCTGGATGATCTTGTTCCCACCTGCGGAACCCGTTGGCGAAACGGGTGCAGCGGTGACGGAACAGGCCGCGGGCCAAGGTCAACTGGCGCCAGCGGCACCAGTGCCGCCAAGCGCCGCAACCACCACCGACGTGACGCAACAACAAGCAAATGTCGGCCGGATCAAAATTGACACACCCGAGCTTTCTGGGTCGATTTCACTGCTTGGTGGCCGTCTGGATGATCTGAAACTCAAAGACTATCATGTCGAGCTCTCGAAGGAGAGCGACATCGTGACACTGTTGCGCCCAACCGGCGAACCCGAGGCATATTACGCCCTTTACGGTTGGACTCCCGGCGGCCAGACGGCGCTTGAAGATGTGCCCGGGCCCTCGACCATATGGACCGTAGAAAAGGGCGTAAAACTGACGCCCGAAACGCCCGTCACACTGCGCTGGGACAACAACAGTGGGCTTATCTTCCGGCGCTCCATCTCGGTTGATGAGAATTTCATGTTTACCATCAATCAGTCGGTTGAAAACGCCAGCGACAAAACGCATCGCATGGCACCCTATGGTGTTCTGGCCCGTCACGGTGAACCCACGACTCTGAAAGGGTTCTTCATTCTGCACGAAGGCGTGGTGCGCCAGGTCGATGCCGAATTGGAGGAAACTGATTATTCTGACCTCACCGATCTGTCTTATGACGAACGCGAAGGCGCGCGCGCAAGCGTGAGCCAGGTCGAGGAAAACGGCTGGATCGGTTTCACAGATCACTATTGGATGACGACCCTGATCCCTGAACCGGGCCAAGCGTTCACCTCGGTCGTTCGCTATGCTGACAATGCTGACATCTACCAGACCCAAATCCGGATGCCCACGCAAGACGTTGCGCCGGGTGCGTCGGCCAGCGTTGAAACACGATTGTTTGCCGGCGCCAAGGAATGGGAGACCATCCGCGCTTACCAAAACGATGAAGGAATCTATCGCTTCATCGACTCGATCGACTGGGGCTGGTTCTTCTTCCTGACGAAGCCGATTTTCGCCGTGCTGCACTGGCTGAATGGTGTCATCGGCAATATGGGCTGGGCCATCATCGGCCTCACCTTGGTGATCAAGGCGGTTCTATTCCCGCTCGCCTACAAATCCTATGTCTCGATGGCGAAGATGAAAGAGCTTCAGCCCGAGATGGAAAAGATCAAGGAACGCGCAGGCGACGATCGCGCGAAAGTTCAGCAGGAAATGATGGAGCTTTACAAGAGCGAGAAAGTTAACCCCGCCTCTGGTTGTCTTCCGATCCTGCTGCAAATCCCGATCTTCTTTTCGCTCTACAAGGTGATCTTCGTAACGCTGGAACTGCGTCACGCGCCTTGGATCGGCTGGATCAACGACCTTTCGGCGCCCGACCCCAGCTCGATCCTGAACTTGTTCGGCCTGCTGCCCTACGCCCCTCCGGGTCCGGAAAGCCTGCTTGCGATCCTGTCGCTCGGCGTCTTGCCGATTATTCTTGGTATCTCGATGTGGCTACAGCAGAAGCTGAACCCGGCACCCACCGATGCGACACAAGCGATGATCTTCGCGTGGATGCCGTGGGTGTTCATGTTCATGTTGGGTCAATTTGCCTCGGGCCTTGTGGTTTACTGGATTGCGAACAACACGATCACGTTCATTCAGCAATACACAATCATGCGCAGCCATGGGCACAAGCCTGACGTGTTGGGCAATGTGTTGAAGACCTTCAAGCGCAAGTCGAAGGACGCGAGTTAATGGCGCACGTCGCCGAAATATGGCGACATCCGATCAAGTCGCATGGGCGAGAAGCGCTGTTGAACGTGATGTTGAGGGCGGGCGAATGCCTGCCCTACGACCGTCATTGGGCCGTGGCACATGAAGCCGCAAAGCTGCGCGATCCGGGCCAATGGGCTCCATGCGCGAACTTCTCGCGCGGATCAAAGGCCCCTTTGCTGATGGCACTGACTGCCAGCTTTGATCCCGCCAGCAACACGGTCACTCTGACCCATCCGCACCAACCCGGCATCACGATCAACCCGGACCTGCCCGATGACAACGCGCGGTTTCTTGAGTGGATCACGCCCCTTTGTCCGCCCGACCGGGCAGCACCTGCGCGCATCGTAAAGGCGGATCGCGGCATGACGGACACGGATTTCCCCTCGATCTCTCTGATCAATCTGGCGTCGCACAAAGCGGTAGAAGCGCATCTGAACCAAGAGCTTTCACCGCTGCGCTGGCGCGGAAATTTGCAGCTTTCAGGACTTGATGCGTGGGACGAAAAGAGCTGGGTCGGCAAACACATTCGGGTCGGCGAGGCCGAGATGGAAATACGCGAAGAAATCACACGTTGTCTTGCGACCACTGCGAACACCCGCACAGGTGAACGTGACGCCGATACTTTGGGGGCTTTGAAGCAGGGCTGGGGACATCAGGAATTCGGCGTTTACGGCTACGTCACCAAACCCGGCATTGTGCATGTCGATAGCCGGGTTAAGGTGATTTCATGACCCAACTTCCATTCCCCTTAGCAGAAGAACCCGATCAGCAAGAGCGTGAGGCCGGTCGGCTATTGTTTGCCGCCGAGACTGATTTCGTCAAAGGTGTCGTCGCAATGGACGGTCTGCCCGCCCCGGACCGGATTGAAGTCTGTTTTGCAGGGCGGTCGAATGTTGGGAAGTCTAGCCTGATCAACGCCCTGACGGGCCGTAAGGGACTCGCACGCGCGTCAAACACGCCGGGCCGGACGCAAGAGATTAACTTCTTCACGACGACCAACGGCCCCTATCTGGTGGACCTTCCCGGCTATGGTTATGCCAACGCACCGGTAAAGGTGGTCGAGAAATGGCAGCGGCTGCTTAAATCTTACCTCTCGGGGCGCCAAAACCTGCGCCGCGCCTTCGTTTTGATCGACGCCCGCCACGGCGTGAAACCTGTGGACGATGAGATCATGTCGCTTTTGGACAAATCCGCTGTGACATTTCAGGCGGTTCTGACAAAGGCTGATAAGGTCAAGGAAAAAGACCGCGAGAAGATGCTGACGCAAGTGCGAAGCGCACTGTCCAAACACCCGGCGGCCTTTCCGGAAATGGTGCTGACATCCTCGGAAAAAGGCCTGGGCATCGAGACATTGCGCGCCATCATCGCGTCGCTGGACTAACCAAACGCGGGCCTACACGTGCTGGGCGCCATTCACCTCGATCTCGGTTCCCGAGATATACGAGCTGTCATTCGAACACAGGAAATAGATCGCGGCGGCGACTTCCTCGGGCTGACCGAGGCGGCGCATTGGCAGTTTCTCGACAATTTTTTCGGTTCCCGGCGACAAGATCGAGGTTTCGACCTCTCCGGGCGCAATCGCATTGACCCGAACACCCAGCGGCCCGAAATCATGCGCCATTTCACGGGTCAGCGCGGCAAGCGCCGCTTTTGAGGTCGCATAGGCCGCGCCAGCAAATGGGTGGACGCGCACGCCTGCGATTGACGTCACATTCACCACAGCCCCTTTGGCCGCCGCCAGTTCGTCTTTCAACCCCCGCGCCAGAACCACGGATGCAAAGAAGTTTACATGGAACACCTTGCCCCAATCCATCAGGTCGGTGTTCAGCGTGCTCAGCCGCTCTCCATTCGGCCCCTTCGGAGAAATACCGGCGTTGTTGACCAGCGCATCGAGGCGTCCATCCAGTTTATCTTGAATGACCCCAACAGCATTAATCGTATCTGTGGGGTCGGACAGGTCCACTTGCACGTGATCTTCACCAGCACCGCCCCAGGGACATTCTTCAGGGATCGCGTGGCGCGAACAGGTAATGACCCGCCAGCCTTCAAGATTGAACCGGCGCACGGTTGCATGGCCGATACCGCGGCTTGCACCAGTCAGAAGAAGGGTCTTTTGTCGCTCGGCCATGATCACCATTCCTGTCGGTTGGGTTCGCCGCAACCCTAGCAGCACGCGGGCCGGGCGCAATGCCCCTTGGCAGCGGGTTGCCGACGCTCTAACACGGGGTGGCACGAGGAATAAAAGATGAAGACGCAAGAAATGAACCGCGACTGGATCGCCACCGCCCGCACTCTTTCCCAGGCCCTGCCCTATTTGCAGCGCTATGCCGGGGCCACTGTTGTCATCAAGTTTGGCGGCAATGCCATGGGCGATGACGAGGCGATGGCGAGCTTTGCGCGCGACATTGTCCTGATGCGTCAGGTGGGCGTGATGCCTGTGGTCGTGCATGGCGGCGGGCCGATGATCAACTCCATGCTGGATCGGTTGCAGATCAAAAGCGAGTTTGTGAACGGCAAGCGCGTGACAGACGCCGCCACCGTGGAAGTGGTCGAAATGGTGCTGTCGGGCAGCGTCAACAAGCGGATCGTGCAGGCGATCAACGCAGAAGGCGGCAAAGCCGTCGGGCTTTCGGGCAAGGACGCGAACCTTGTGATATGCGACCAGACCAACCCCGATCTGGGCTTTGTAGGCACGCCGGTCGATGTGGACGTGTCCGTTCTGCACGATCTGGCCACCACTGAAACCATACCGGTCATCGCCCCATTGGGGGCGGGCCGCAACGGTGAGACGTTCAACATCAACGGTGACACGATGGCCGGGGCAATCGCGGCTGGCCTGAAGGCGGACCGCTTGTTGCTTTTGACTGATGTCGAGGGCGTCAAGAACGCGGACGGAGAGGTTCTGACCGAACTGACGCCCACGCAAATTCGCGAGATGACGGCCGCGGGCGTGATTGCTGGGGGGATGATCCCCAAAACCGAAACCGCGCTTGCTGCGATTGACGGCGGCGTGCGGGCGGTGGTCATCCTTGATGGACGCGCGCCCAATGCCTGCCTGCTGGAACTTTACACCGATCACGGTGCAGGGTCGTTGATCCGCGCCTAGACGTCGCGGCACAATTCGTCGCGGGAATGTGTCTTGCGCTTGGGTGGGTAGTCCATAAATACGCTGTATGGAATATGAACTCATCCTTCGCCTTGGCACGTTTCTTAGCCTATTCGCGCTTTTCGCAACTATCGAGGCCAAAGTGCCGCGACGGCCGCGCACCCAACCAAGGCAGACGCGTTGGTTCACCAATTTGTCGATCATTGTTGTCGACACCCTGACCCTGCGCTTGATGAATGTTCTTCTGCCCTTGTTGGCCGTCGGTGCAGCTTTGGATGCTGCCGCCCAAGGCTGGGGGCTGTTCAACATGATCACGCTGTCCGTCTGGGTCGAGGTCATCGCCGCCATGGTGATCCTTGATCTTGCCATCTGGGCGCAGCACCTCGTCTTTCACAAAGTGCCTGTCTTGTGGCGCCTGCACCGCGTGCATCACGCCGACCGCGATTTCGACGTGACCACCGCGCTTAGGTTTCACCCGGTCGAGATTGCGGCCTCGATGATCATCAAGATCGGGGTTGTCTATCTGATCGGCGCACCCGCGCTTGGCGTGATCTTGTTTGAGGTCGTGTTGAACGGCTCGGCCATGTTCAACCACGCCAATATGCGTCTGCCGCTGGGTCTGGACCGCTGGCTAAGGCTGATCCTCGTCACCCCCGACATGCACCGCGTGCACCATTCCGTTCACCGGGACGAAACGGACAGCAACTATGGCTTCTGTCTGTCGATCTGGGATCGTATATTCAAGACATACACGGATCAGCCCCGCGACGGGCATGACGACATGGTGATCGGGCTGCAATGGCAAGACGACAATCCATCAAAACTGGGCTGGAGCCTGATGCTGCCGTTTCGCCGGAAATGACGCTGGAGCGGCTGGCGCGGAATGCGCGTGCCGTGCAGTTGGACGTGTTCGGCGTGTTGCATGATGGGCCGGATACGGTGGTTCTGTTGGGCCCGTATGAGCCCGGTTTCTGGACGACCTTCACCGCAAGCCCTGAATACGCCGATCAAGTCGCAGACCCGATGGATCATTGGTCCAAACGCACGATCGGGGACTTGGCAAACCGCTGGCGCGGGACTGCGGTCTTTCCATCCGAAGGACCACCCTATCCACCGTTTTTCGACTGGGCGTTGCGATCTGGTCGGGCGTGGCAATCCCCCGTGGCACTATTGGTTCATGATACGGCGGGGCTGTGGGTCAGCTATCGCGGCGCGGTAAGGGTGCCGGGCCATCTGACCTTGCCAGACGCGGTGGCACACCCCTGCGACGGGTGCGCTGCCCCGTGCCGCACTGCTTGCCCGGTGGATGCGTTAGGGGCGGCAGACTACGACGCTTCGGCCTGCATCACCCATCTGAACGGGCCCGACAGCGTTGATTGCATGGGGGAAGGATGCGCGGTTCGCCGCTCTTGCCCTGTCAGTCGGTCTTATGGCAGGTTGGCCGCTCAGTCTGCCTTCCATATGAAAGCATTTAACCCGACATGACACTGACACTGATCCTGACCCGACATGCGAAATCCAGCTGGGGCGATGCTGATCTGGAAGATCACGCCCGCCCGCTGAACAAGCGGGGACGCGCATCGGCCAAGGCGATCGGGCGTTGGCTGGTCAGCAAGGCGCTTTTCCCGGACACCGTGCTGTGTTCCGACGCCGAACGCACGCGCGAAACATGGGCGCTGATCGCTGACAAATTCGTTGGTGCGCCGAAGGCTACGTATCTTCGCGAGCTTTATTTGGCTGACCCGGACACGATGCTGGCGGCACTTAAGAAAGCAAAAAGCGAAACGGCGATGATGATTGCCCATAATCCGGGCTCGGCATATATGGCGCGTCGGCTTGCCTCCGAGCCTTTTGCCCACCCGAAATTCTTTCACTATCCGACCGCCGCGACAGCCGTAATCGAGTTTGACGTGGACAAATGGGAAGACGTGGATTGGGGCACAGGCCGGGTGGTCGACTTCGTTGTGCCGCGTGAATTGATTTAGCGACGACCCACACAGGCACGGCCCAACAGCGGGCAAAGAAAAAGCCCTGCCGGATGATGGCAGGGCTTTCGATTTTCTGACTTATCAAGGCTCAGAGGATCTGGCTCAGGAACAGTTTGGTGCGTTCGTTCTGTGGGTTGTTGAAGAACTCTTCCGGTTCGTTCTGTTCCACGATCTGACCCGCATCCATGAAGATCACGCGGTTGGCGACTTCCTTGGCGAAGCCCATTTCGTGGGTGACGCACAGCATGGTCATGCCTTCTTCGGCAAGCTCTACCATGGTTTCCAGCACCTCCTTGATCATCTCGGGGTCAAGTGCTGAGGTGGGTTCGTCAAACAGCATGATACGCGGCATCATGCACAGCGAGCGGGCGATGGCCACACGCTGCTGCTGCCCCCCCGACAACATGCCGGGATATTTCAGCGCCTGTTCCGGGATCTTCACCTTCTCAAGAAAATGCATCGCAATTTCTTCCGCCTCTTTGCGGGGCGTCTTGCGCACCCAGATCGGCGCCAGCGTGCAGTTTTCCAGAATGGTCAGGTGCGGGAAAAGGTTGAAGTGCTGAAACACCATCCCCACTTCCGAACGCACCTTATCCACGTTCTTCAAGTCCGAGGTCAGCTCGGTTCCATCGACGATGATCTGCCCTTCCTGGTGCTCCTCCAACCGGTTGATGCAGCGGATCAGCGTCGATTTACCAGACCCTGATGGCCCCGCGATGACGATCCGTTCGCCTTGATAGACTTTCAGGTCGATGTCACGCAGCACGTGAAAGGCACCATACCACTTGTTCATGCCACGGATTTCGATGGCAACTTCGTCCGAGACTTCCATCTTGGAACGGTCGGCGTGGGTTTCGAGAGTAATAGACGACATAGGTCGCTCCTTTAACTATGGTCCGTGCGAAGTCGACGTTCGAGATACATCGAATAACGCGACATCGAGAAACAGAAGACGAAGAACATGAAGGCGATGAAGCCGTAAAGCTCCCACACCACCCCGTTCCAGTCCTGGTCTGCACGGATAGCATTTGACAGTCCCAACGGATCAAGCAGGCCGATGATCGACACCAGCACCGTGTCTTTGAACACGCCGATAAACGTCGACACGATCCCGGGGATCGAGATCTTCAGGGCTTGCGGCATGATGATCAGACGCTGAGCTTTCCAGTAGTCCAGCCCAAGCGCATCCGCGGCCTCGTATTGGCCTTTGGGAAGGGCCGCAAGCCCGCCCCGAACGACCTCGGCCATATAGGCTGCGGCGAACAGGGTCACCATGATCAGCACCCGTAGGATGATGTCAAAATTGGTGCCGGGTGGCAGGAAGATGTTCAAAAGCGTGGACGCCACGAACAGAAGCGTGATCAGCGGCACACCGCGAATGAACTCGATAAAGCCCACGCATAGCGCCTTGACGATCAACAGATCGGATTGACGCCCCAAGGCCAGAACGACGCCAATGGGCAACGAACAGGCAATGGCCACGACGCCGATGGTGATCGACAGCATGAAGCCCCCGAAATTTCGGCTTTCGACAGCCTCAAGCCCGATGGGGATGATGCTTTGCATAATGCTGGCAAAGCCACCTGTCAGAAACAGCCACCAGACCAGCGCTGCCAACACTGCGATGATCAACCCTGCAAGACTGCCAACGATAGGCGCAAGGAAGCGGTAGGCGAAGTAACCAACCACAAAACCCAGCGCGGCACCGACGGGCAACCAGATCGACCCACCCCACAGCAACCAAGGCGCGATGAAGGGGTAGATCGCCGAGAAGATGAAGGGGTTGGGCAGACGCTTGGCCCCTGATGCGATTTCGGCGGCACGATCCTCTTTCGACGTGGTGAAGGCCTTGAAGCCAACAAAGCCAGCCGCGCCAAGAAGCACCAGACCCGCGATGATACCCAATGCACCACCAAGATAGAGCCCCGCCAGACCAAGCACTACCAGCAGCAACACCCAGTTCATCCGACGCGAGATCATGTTGAACAGCACCGGGATCAGCGCCACGAACAAAAGCCCAAAGCCGACGATCGGGCGCCAACGCTCTGCTTCTGGATAGAAGCCGAACAATAGCTGCACCCAGCGTTCACGGATTACGCCCCAGCAGGCAGCACCATGACCGCCATCAGCGCCAAAAATCTCGCGACATTCATTCAGCGAACCGCTGTTCCAGGTCGGCGCGAAAATCCAAGGCAGAAGTGCGGACAGAATGTACCACAGGAAAATGAGCGACAGGATGGTCAGGATCGAGTTGCCAACTCCATTGAACAGATTGGCGCGGATCCAGCCGACAAACCCAATCTGCGATGCAGGTGGAGCGCGTTCAGGCAACATTTCAGAGCGAACGTAGGACATATCAGACATATCAGCGCTCCTTCAGCTTCACGGATTCATTGTACCAGTTCATCACCGCCGAAATCGTCAGCGAGATGGTCAGGTAGACCAGCATCAGCAACAAAACCGTTTCAAGCTCGCGGCCTGTCTGGTTCATCGTGATGCCACCCAAAGTGCCCGTGATGTCCATGTAACCCACGGCAATCGCCAGCGAGCTGTTCTTGGTGAGGTTCAGGTAATTCGAAATGAGCGGCGGGATGATCACCCGCAGCGCTTGGGGCAGAACCACAAGGCTCATGGTGCGGTTTGGACGCATGCCCAAGGCACTGGCGGCTTCGGTCTGTCCTTTTGACACGGCCAGAATACCAGACCGCACGATTTCGGCGATGAAGGCCCCGGTGTAAAGCGACAGCGCCAACCAAAGCGCAATAAGCGAGTTGCGCAGGTGCGTGCCGCCTTTGAAGTTGAAGCCCTTCAGCTCGGGATAGCCGAGGTAGAACCCCAAAACGGCCAGAACCAAAATGAACGGAACAACAATGGCGCCAAGGCGCAAGTGCCATGTGCGCGGGCGCTCACCCGTTGCCTCTTGAATAACATCGGCGCGACGTTTGATCAGCACTGAGGTCAGAATGCCCGCGATCAAAACTGCCAGAAGCGCCAGCAAGTCAAGGCTGACATCAAATCGCAGGGCAGAGGAGCCCAGAACGTGGATATCACCCAAGCTGCGCGAGAAAAGCGGCTCGGGGATATAAACACCCCGGTTCGTAATGGCCACAGTGTCCCACAGGGACATGCTGGCCTCGCCTTTGCGGAACGCGCTTGGTTGCGGCAGTGTTTCGATCAGCACCGCCATTATGAACACGATCCACAACAGAACCGGGACATTGCGGAAGCCTTCCACATACACAGCGGACAGGCGCGCGACGATCCAGTTTGGCGACAAGCGCAAAACGCCAATGATCACGCCGATGACTGTTGCAGCAATGCAGCCCATGGCTGCCACAAGAAGCGTGTTCAGAAGCCCCATAAGGGACGCGCGCAAGTGCGAATCCTGCGAATTGTAGTCGAGCAAGCGCTGATTGATGTCATAGCCCGAGGGTTCAAGCATAAAGCTGAAGCCGGGCTCTTTCCCAAGATCTGCAAGGTTTTGTGCTGTGTTGGACAGCAGCCAGCCGATCAGCATCAGAAAGCCAATCAACGCGACAATCTGAATGGTCATCGAGCGGTACCGGCTGTCATACAAAAGCATGGATAGCCGGAACTGGCCCTGATGAGGGTCGGTTGTAGTTGTCATAGAAGACGTCCCCGTTGCCCTTGGCTATTTTTATAAGACGGCGGCTTTTGCCGCGGTGCCAAGGTGCGTTCAGTTAGAAAGGAAAAGGGCGTGGATGAACCACGCCCTTCCCAATTGGTTTTACCGGAACGGCGGCGAGTAGATCAGACCGCCATCTGTCCACTGAGCGTTCAGGCCACGGGCCAGAGCGATCGGT
This sequence comes from Aliiroseovarius sp. CAU 1755, assembly GCF_054482655.1. Lineage (NCBI taxonomy): Bacteria > Pseudomonadati > Pseudomonadota > Alphaproteobacteria > Rhodobacterales > Paracoccaceae > Aliiroseovarius > Aliiroseovarius sp. CAU 1755. Next base: position 938,711 of record NZ_JBTLRH010000002.1, read on the forward strand.
GTGCTTTCGCCGATGTTCTTGGCGAAGACTTCACCGTAGTTACCGCCCGCCATGATGGCGCGCTTCGCCCAGTCAGCGTCAAGGCCGAGCATTTCGCCCAAGTTGCCTTCGGTGCCGAGGATCCGGTTGATTTCCGGGTTGTCGCCTGCAGCCGCCGACAGTTCGCCGATATTGGCCGAGGTGATGCCCATCTCTTCAGCCGAGATCAGCGCGTTCAGCGTCCAGCGAACGATGTCGCCCCACTCGTTGTCGCCGTGACGGACCAGCGGGCCCAGCGGCTCTTTCGAGATGATTTCAGGCAGAACGACGTGGTCCGACGGGTTTTCGAAGGTGGCGCGCGTTGCGGCCAGACCCGAAGCGTCGGTGGTGTAGGCGTCGCATGCACCAGCAAGATACTGCTGCTGACCTTCAGCGTTGGTTTCGATCGGCACGGGTTCGTAGCTGATGTTGTTTGCGCGGAAGAAGTCCGCCAGGTTCAGCTCGGTGGTGGTGCCGGTCTGGATGCAGACGGTTGCGCCGTCCAGATCCTTGGCCGAGCTTACGCCCATCTCTTTCGAGACAAGGAAGCCCTGGCCGTCATAGTAGTTCACGCCAATGAAGTCGAACTTCAGGTCGACATCGCGCGACAGCGTCCAAGTGGTGTTACGAGCCAGCATGTCAACCTCGCCCGAAGCAAGGGCGGTGAAGCGCGTTTTGCCGGTGGTCGGCACAAACTCGACTGCGTTGGCGTCGCCAAGCACTGCAGCTGCGACTGCGCGGCAAAAGTCAACGTCGAAACCTTCCCATTTGCCGTTTGCGTCCGGCGCGGCGAAGCCGACAAGACCGGTGGTCACACCGCAGTTCAGCTTGCCACGCGCCTTGACATCATCAAGGGTCGCCGCAGCCGATGCGCCAGCTGCCAAGCCAGCGACAGTCAGTGCGCCAAGAAAAACGGTTCTTTTCATGTTTACCTCTTCCTGAATATTTTACCCGCAGTTTCGGGTCATTAAGCAGCCGTTGTGACTGCGGTCATGTTTGCGAAAGGAAAGACCCCTCTCAACATGGGAAAGAGTTTGAAAGATTTGATTTGTTTTCGTCAAGGGTAACATCATCAATTGAGATGATTAACCTAGGGGAAAGATACAATGTTAGCCTAACCTAAGGTATTGGTTGCGTTATGTTTCGCGGCGACAGGCCCGAAAAAACCAAGCGGCGTTCACAAAGTCGGCACGTTTCTTTTCAGAAAGCGCAGATGCCTCTTCGTCGCTTCCCCACTGTTCTTCTTGCCAAGCCTCATCCAGCCGAGCGATCTTCCATGCGTGTTCTACGGGCAGATATTCGTCCACAACGGCCAGTGCCAGCACCAGCGAACCAGAAATCGCCACGAGATCGTGGAAAGCCGCGAGTTCAAAATTCGTCAGTCTGTGGACACGATCTTTCAAAGGCACCAATGCACTCGCAGATTGGGGCTGGTGCATCACGCCCGCAACGGGCACCAGATGCGCACTCAATGCCTGTTTTGCCCAGTCAAGAACCGGATCCCATTGATCTGCCTGACGCTGCACAAGCTCTGCCGGCGAAGTCGCGCGATAGCACAGCAAATCACTGTCGCCATAGGCGGCCAGCATTTCGGCCACGTCCTTGAATTGAACCGCCACCTTGTCGATCGCCGAATTTGCCGTGCGAGTCACGGGCATCATCGCCGGGTCGATGATTTCGACCTGCGCGTCCCATTCGTTTGCAATCGCTTGGGCTAAGGTATGGGTTGGCACGACAAGCGGGGCTTTGGCCGGCGTTTTGACAGAACGACCGTCAAGTTCGACGGAATAACCCCCATCGACCTTGATGGTGTCTGCGTGGTTCCAAAACCGTTTCGCTGTCCAAACGCTCATCCCTGCCCCCAAAGCTGTGCCAGCGCAGCCGGCAGTTCGTCAAACGCCTCGATCAACAGATCGGCGCCAGCGGCCAAAAGCCCTTCACGCGGGTGATAGCCCCATGTCACACCAATCGTGCGAAAACCTGCGGCGTGTCCCATCTCGATATCGAAGCTCGTGTCGCCGATCATCACGGCCTGAACCGCCTCGGCGCCCGTTTCCTTCAGCGCAGCATGAAGCATGGACGGATGAGGTTTCGAAGGATGGTCGTCGGCTGTTTGGCTGGTCATGAAGAAGTGGCGCAAATCGTGCGCGTCATAGGCGTGGTCAAGCCCGCGCCGCGCCTTGCCAGTTGCGACGCCAAGCAGCACCTCATCCTGCGCGTGAAGCTGTTCCAGTGCAGCACGCGCACCGGGGTATAGTGGGGCGGCAGCCTCGCCCCCTTTTTCGGCGCGCAATTTGATGAACATGTCCTTGTATCGCTGAGCGGCGATTGCCACGTCGGCCTTCGACATCGCAGGTACAAGTCGCCCGATGGCTTGATCAAGCGACAAACCCACGATTGCCAGCACCTCGGCCCGCGTAGGCAGGGGCACTGCCATTTCGCCAAAGGCACGGTTCATTGCCTCGACGATGAAGTCCTGACTGTCGATCAGGGTGCCGTCTACGTCGAACACCACAAGACGCAAGGGCGTTTCCGTCATTCCAGATCCTCAAATGGATCGGCAGGCACATCACCGTCTTGCCAGCCCATGTAGTCCCACGTGCGCTGCATGTGATCGGGCAGCGGCGCGGTGATGGTCACGGGCTTGCCTGTGGCCGGATGGGTAAAGCTGATCGAGCGTGCATGAAGGTGCAGCTTCTTCGACAGCTCGCCACCCAGTTGGGCACCCCACCCATCACCAAGGTTTTCCTGACTGGACCCACCATATTTTCCGTCACCCGCGATCGGATGACCCAGTTCAGCCATATGGGCGCGCAATTGGTGGGTTCGCCCAGTGACAGGCACCAGCGCCACCCATGCAGCGCGGCTGGCGAGCGTCGTCAACACGGCGTAATCCGTGGTTGCGCGCTTTGCACCGGGCGTTTCGTCGACATGGCGCGGATGCACGCAGATCATCTTTTCAGCCTCGCCCTTGCCGCCATGACCCGGCGCCTTGACCAGCCCCCAGCGCAGCGTTCCCCAACGCGGTTGCGGCACACCGGCAACAAGCGCCCAATAGATCTTGCGGGTGTCGCGTGCACGAAAGGCTTGCGTCAGCTCTCCGGCCATTTTCTGTGTGCGGGCCAGAAGCAGCACGCCCGACGTGTCTTTGTCGAGCCGGTGCACAAGACGTGGCTTGTCCTCGCGGCCAAATTTCAGCGCCTCGGCCAGCCCGTCTACGTGGCGGGTCTGCTTGCTGCCACCCTGACTGGGCAGGCCGGGCGGTTTGTTCAGCGCGATGATATGCTCGTCACGATACAGAACGCAGCTTTGGATAAGTTTCGCATCGGCGTCCGACACACGGGGTTGCGGCTTGGGCCGGTCTCGATCTTCTCCGGCATCCGGCAGGGGCGGCAAGCGCACCTCAGTCCCCGGTCCAACCCGCGACGACGGTTTGACCTTGGCACCATCAACCCGGATTTCGCCCTTGCGACATGCCTTCTCAATTCGCCCCTGCCCGACATGTGGGAAGTTGCGCCGCACCCAGCGGTCAAGCCGCTGTTCGGCTTCATCTTCGGCGACCGTGATCGTTTGAACACCGCTCATGCCAGTACCATTCGGGCCACGAATAGCCCGCCCAAAAACCCAAGAAGAGACAGCACCACCGAGCCGACCACATAACCGCTTGCCGTTCCGATCTGGCCACGTTCAAACAACGTGACTGCGTCCAGCGAAAAAGCAGAAAAGGTGGTGAAGCCGCCAAGCACCCCGGTCATCAGGAATGGCGCCGCAGCTTGTCCCCCCTTACGCGCCAAGACCACAACCAGAACACCCATCAGGATCGAGCCAAGCACATTCACAACCATCGTTCCCGCAGGAAAGCCATGCCCCAGCGCCCGCGTCACCGCGTTTCCGGTCAAATACCGGGCCGAAGCGCCAATCGCGCCACCAAGAGCGACTTGAAGAAGGGGTGTCATCATGGGGCTTAACTCGGATGCACGGGGCCGGTTGTCAAGCATTGCGTCTGTTTTTGGCTAGGCCTCAGGGTGGTCCTCGCGCACTTCTTTCCAGCCGGTGATCATAGGGCGGACCAGATCCTCGCCTTTCCAAAAGCGGTAATACAGAATTGCGCCAAGATGCAGGACCACAAGGGCCAACAGGAGCTTGGAAGAAAGCCGGTGCGTGTTTGCCGCCCAGCGCGCGGTGTCAAAATCCACCCAACCGGCAAGCGGTCCGGCATTCACGAAATCATCGGGATCAGCAAACAGCCCCGTCCCCACTTGCAGCGCCAAAACCGCCAGCATCGCAAAGACCGATAAGGCGCCAACCGGGTTATGTCCCGGCCAATGGCTTGGCACGCGTTTTGTCATGCGTTTGACATAGGCCCATGTGGCGCGTGGCCCGTAGATGAACGACCGAAAGCGGATCGGCTTAGGCCCCCGAAAGCCCCAATAGAGCCGCAGAGCCAACAAGCCAGCGACGGTGTAGCCCATGTAATAATGCAAGGACAGAACCGTCGGGCCAAACCGACCCAGGAACCAACCCGTCACGACAGCAATGACCAGCGACCAGTGAAACAGGCGTGTGACCGGGTCCCATATCCGTTTTTTAGGTGCGCTATGTTCCATCGTGGCTATTTCTTTCCATTTGGCTTGCCGCCTTGCGCCCGCACTTATTCGCTGCGCTTCGTCCTCAGGCGCGCAAAATAATCGACGCGCTTCTTCAATTCCCGCTCGAACCCGCGCTCAACCGGTAGGTAATAGACACCGCGCTTCATCCCGTCGGGAAAGTAGTTCTGGCCGGAAAATCCGTCCGGCGCATCGTGATCATAGGCATAGCCTTCGCCATAGCCCTGATCCTTCATCAACTGGGTTGGCGCGTTCAGGATGTGACTGGGCGGCGGCTCTGATCCGGTTTTTTTCGCCGCTGACATTGCCGATTTGTAAGCGGCATAGGCAGCGTTCGATTTCGGTGCCAATGCCAGATAGGCGACGGCCTGTGCCAGTGCCAACTCTCCTTCAGGGCTGCCAAGACGTTCGTAGGTTTCCCATGCGTCAAGACACACGCGATGGGCTTGAAGGTCTGCTAGCCCGATATCTTCGACCGCCATCCGCGTGATGCGCCGCGCCAAATAGCGGGGGTCTTCGCCCCCGGTCAGCATCCGCGCCAACCAGTAAAGCGCCGCATCCGGGTCCGAGCCGCGCACAGATTTGTGCAGGGCCGATATCAGGTTGAAATGCTCATCCCCGGACTTGTCATAGATGGCCGCGCGGCGCATCAGCCGGGACGACAGCCCTGCGACATCCAGCTTTTCGTCAACATTCCAGGCTGCGACTTGTTCGACCAGGTTCAAAAGGGCCCGACCGTCTCCGTCCGCCATTTCAAGCAAGGCTTCGCGCGCCTCGCCTGTCAGCGGTAGCGCCTGCCCCAATTCCTGCTCTGCCCGCTGAACCAGACGTTCAAGATCCGCGAGCGTCAAACGCTTCAACACCAAGACCTGCGCGCGCGACAAGACAGCCGCGTTCAGCTCGAACGATGGGTTTTCAGTCGTGGCGCCGACCAGAAGGATGGTGCCATCCTCCATATGCGGCAGAAACCCATCTTGCTGCGCCTTATTGAAGCGATGGATTTCGTCAACGAACAACAGCGTGCCCTGCCCGTTGGACCGGCGGTGACGGGCTGCTTCAAAAACCTTGCGCAGCTCGGGCACACCGGTGAAAATCGCGCTGATCTGGATGAAATGCAGATCGGTTTCGCGCGCGAGCAGGCGCGCTATCGTCGTTTTGCCAACCCCCGGCGGACCCCAAAGAATCAATGACCCAAGGCTGCCTGACGCCAACATGGTGCCCAACGGCGCATCCGGCCCCAAAACTTGCTCCTGCCCGATCACGTCACCCAACGACTGAGGGCGCAATCGATCCGCAAGCGGTCGCGGGGCGGGTTTACCGCCCTCACGTTGCGTGTCATTTTCCGTGGTATCGAACAGATCTGCCATAGAGCAAATCTAAGGGGCCGCGCCACCGGTTGAAAGATGTAATGATGCGGTTTGGCTGCATCAGAGCAGATTGTATTCCTGCGCGCGCTGAATGGCTTCGGCGGTCGTGCGCACAAACAGCCGCTCGCGCGCGCTGCGCAACCGCGCTTTGAATGCGCTTTCCGATATGCCAAGCAACGCGGCCGCTTCAGCGTGGCGGCTGCCCTTGGCGATCAGCCGCAACGCCATGCGCTGTGCCGCTGTCAGTTGCTCGGGCGGCGTGGATCTATCATGTAGGTCACAAACGATTTGGTGGATCGTAGCGATCTCTGCGTCGGAAAATTCCCGATCTTCGCGCGCAAAACCACAAATGGTGCGCGACGAGGTGGGGCCGTGTGCCACCGCTATACCGTATTTCAAGCCAAAGTTGGCCGCTTGCGCCAAAATCCCATGAGGGTCGGGCAGGTCAAGTTCGCTCCACCGGATGGTGCCGGCATTGCCAAACCCCCAGAACACCATTGGATCCGCAAGCATATAGCCCTTTTCGGTGTAAATCTGGCTCCAACGCGGGTCGTAGGTTTGGATCATGATATGCGCCGAGGCATAGCGAATATGCAGCCCCAGAGCATAGCCCTTTGGCGCCAAGTCGGACAACTTGGCCAACCCCTGATCCAGTCCAAAATGTTCTTCCATTGATGGTTCGATTCCCAAACCCCTGCACCTATCCTTTTAGACAGTGGGGGCAAAGTCAAACAACCATTAATTGTATTTTAACGCCTTTTTGGCCTCATCGCTCGAAAAGGCGTCGAATTCAACGCGCGCGCGATGCCGCCCCTTTGAAACGAAAAACCCCGCGCCAACAAGAGCGCGGGGTTCAAGAAAACCGAACAAATCGGCGAAGTGCTTAAGCGTTTTCCGCTTCTTCCTCTGCCTCAAGGCGGGCACGATCAGCAGCGCCTTTGGCGTCGGCATCGCGGTCAACGAATTCGATGATCGCCATCGGCGCCATGTCGCCATAACGGAAGCCAGCTTTCAGAACGCGAACATAACCACCTTGGCGCTCAGCGAAGCGCGGGCCCAGAACGTCGAACAATTTGGCGACGTGCTGGTCTTGCTTCAGACGCGACGCAGCCTGACGACGGGCGTGAACGTCACCGCGTTTGGCCAGCGTGATCATTTTTTCAATGATCGGGCGCAGTTCTTTTGCTTTCGGCAGGGTCGTCTTGATCTGTTCATGTTCGATCAGCGAACCGGCCATATTTGCGAACATCGCCTTGCGGTGTTCATGTGTGCGATTCAGGCGGCGGTAACCACGAGCGTGACGCATTTTCTTAATCCTTCTTTGGTGCTCTTAGGTGAGCGGTGCTTTGTCCGAGAACCGATGCGTGTCGGTCCCTCTCCTTGGGGCAGGATTGCCCAGATATTCCCCTCATCAAGAGGGCATTTTTGGGGGCCAGATACCCGGCCCCCGAAACAGAGTCAAATCAGAACTGGTCTTCGAATTTCTTCGCCAGTTCTTCAATGTTCTCAGGCGGCCATTCCTCGACATCCATGCCAAGGTGCAGACCCATGCCCGAAAGCACTTCCTTGATCTCGTTCAGCGACTTGCGGCCGAAGTTCGGAGTGCGCAGCATCTCGGCTTCGGTTTTCTGGATCAGATCGCCAATGTAAACGATGTTGTCGTTCTTCAGGCAGTTTGCCGAACGCACCGACAGCTCCAGCTCGTCCACTTTCTTCAGCAGAAGCGGATTGAACTCGAGCCCATCGTCTTCGTCCTGACGGCCAGCGGCTTCCGGCTCGTCGAAGTTCACAAAGATCGACAGCTGGTCCTGAACGATGCGCGCGGCAAAAGCCACGGCGTCTTCCGGGGTGACCGAACCATCGGTTTCCAACTTCAGTGTCAACTTGTCATAGTCCAGAACCTGACCTTCACGGGTCGGCTGAACGTCATAGCTGACCTTCTTGACCGGCGAATAGATCGCATCGACCGGGATCAGGCCAATCGGCGCATCTTCCGGCTTGTTCTTGTCCGACGCGACATAGCCCTTACCGGTATTCACGGTCAGTTCCATAAACAGATCGGCGCCATCGTCGAGGTGACAGATCACGTGATCCTTGTTCAGAATCTCGATACCAGCGGTTTCCGAGATGTCACCAGCAGTGACAACCATCGGGCCTTTGGCTGAAATCGACAGGCGCTTGGGCCCTTCGACTTCCATGTTGATCGCGACACCTTTGAGGTTCAGAACGATGTCGGTCACGTCTTCACGCACGCCGGCAACCGAGCTAAACTCGTGCAGCACGTTGTCGATCTGCACCGACGTTACAGCCGCACCTTGCAGGCTGCTCATCAGCACGCGGCGCAGGGCGTTGCCCAAGGTCAGACCAAAGCCACGCTCCAGCGGCTCGGCTACAACAGTTGCCTGCCGTGCGGGATCATTGCCCGGCTTAATGTCCAGCTGTGTCGGCTTGATCAATTCAGCCCAATTTTTATGGATCATGCGTCCCTCCATACCAGTCCTGTCCCCATGTCCAAAGGGCAGGACGCCCGAGGTTAAAATGACGGAAAACCGGGCGGCGACTATCGCAGCCCGGTGAAAACTTGATTATACGCGGCGGCGCTTCGGCGGGCGGCAGCCGTTGTGGGCAATCGGGGTCACATCACGGATCGAAGTGATGTTGAAGCCGACAGCAGCCAAAGCACGCAGAGCCGATTCACGGCCCGAACCGGGGCCTTGCACTTCGACTTCCAGCGTCTTGACGCCGTGTTCCTGGGCCTTCTTGCCAGCATCTTCTGCCGCCATCTGAGCCGCATAGGGGGTCGATTTGCGCGAACCCTTGAAGCCCATGGTGCCAGCCGATGACCAGGCAATTGCGTTGCCTTGCACGTCCGAGATCAGGATCTTTGTGTTGTTGAACGAAGAGTTCACATGAGCAACGCCAGAGGCAATGTTTTTACGCTCTTTACGCTTGGTACGAGTCTTTTCGCGAGCCATTGGTCAAACCCTCCCTTATTTCTTCTTACCGGCAATAGCCTTTGCGGGGCCTTTGCGGGTACGAGCGTTGGTGTGAGTACGCTGACCGCGCACAGGGAGGTTGCGGCGATGACGCAGGCCGCGATAGCAACCAAGATCCATCAAACGCTTGATGTTCATCTGCGTTTCACGACGCAGGTCGCCTTCGACGGAATAGGTCGCGTCAATGTGCTCGCGAATGGCAAGGACTTCCGCGTCCGACAGTTCGTTGACACGACGGGTTTCGTCGATCTTGACTGCTTCGCAAATGGCTTTGGCCGAAGTATGACCAATTCCGGTGATATATGTCAGGGCGATCGGGACCCGTTTGTGGGTCGGGATGTTTACGCCGGCGATACGTGCCACGTGTCACTTTCCTTTTCGTTGCGGTTCCGTAGCTCCGGAACCTTTTTTCACAACGGAAGCCCGCCGGATTTTTCCTGCGGGCCGCGCTGAATTTCTGGTCTGGCGGCCTAGGGGAGCGACCCCCGAACACACGCCGATTCCCATTAGGGATGGGGTGACTTAGATGGGAATGCCTTGGGCGTCAACCCGTCATGTCCTTCGGGCCGGGGATTCCGGCATCCATCCCAAAAAAAGAACAAGCGCCGCTTGAAACTTGCGGCGCTTGGGTTGTTCTTGGTCGGAAAAGATCAGGCGTCCAGAACGCCCGCGATTTCGGCCTTCACCTCGTCAATCTCGCCCAGCCCATTCACCGACTGCAAGTCGCCCTTGGCATGGTAATACCCAATCAACGGCGAGGTCTTCTTGTAGTATTCCATCAGGCGCGTGCGCAGGCTTTCTTCGTTGTCGTCTGCGCGGCGCTTGAAATCAGTTCCACCGCAGTTCGCGCATTTGCCATCTGCCGGGATTGGCTTTGAGATATCGTTATATCCCTCGCCGCAAGTGCCGCAGGTCGACCGGGCCGTGATCCGCGATACCAACGCGTCATCATCGACGCGCATTTCGACCACCGCATCTAGCTTGGCTCCATGCTTTTTCAGCAATGCGCCCAACGCATCCGCTTGGGCCAATGTGCGCGGGAAGCCGTCAAAGATGAAACCGCCCGCTTGGTCACCTTCCAGCTTCTCGTCGATCAGGCCGATGACGATCTCGTCTGTGACAAGCTCGCCCGCATCCATGATCGCGGCAACCTTCTTGCCCATCTCGGTGCCCGAGGCTTTTGCCTCACGCAACATGTCGCCGGTCGACAGTTGGATCATGCCACGCTCATCAACCAGGATACGGGCTTGCGTGCCTTTGCCGGCACCGGGCGGTCCAAGCAGAATGATGTTCATCGACGCGACGGAGCCTTCTTCGAGCGTTTCTTGCCGCGAAGCTGCGACTTCTCGATCAGACCCTCATACTGGTGCGCCAGCAGATGCGACTGAACCTGTTGGATCGTGTCCATCGTCACCGACACCACGATCAGCACCGAGGTGCCGCCGAAGTAGAACGGGATTGCCAATTGGCTGCGCAGAATTTCCGGCAGAAGACAAACAGCGGCCAGATAGCCCGACCCCAGAACCAGCAGTCGTGTCACGACATAGTCCAGATACTCGGCAGTCTTTTTGCCGGGGCGAATACCGGGCACGAAACCATTTTGGTTCTTCAGATTGTCGGCGACCTCGTCCGTCTTGAATGCGACTTCCTTGGTGTAGAAGAACGTGAAAAACACGATCATCGCCGTGAAGAACAGCAGATACAGCGGTTGGCCGGGACCGAAATAGGCAAGGACGGTCGACATGACCGGGCCTGCCTGACCGGACGAAAAGGTCGAGATCGTGGTCGGCAGCAGCAACAACGCCGAGGCGAAGATCGCAGGGATAACCCCTGCCGGGTTCACCTTGATCGGCAAGTGGCTGGAGCCACCGTCATAGACCTTCATGCCGACCTGACGGCGCGGATATTGAATGTGGATCTTGCGCAGCGCGCGTTCCATGAACACCACGAATGCAATCACCGCAACGATCATTACCATGACGCCAATGATCACCGCGGGGCTGATGGCGCCTGAGCGGCCCGAAGCCAGGAATTGGCCCAAAGCGGCCGGGATCTCGGCGACGATGCCGACGAAGATGATCAGGGAAATACCGTTGCCGATACCGCGCGCCGTGATCTGCTCGCCGAGCCACATCAGGAACATGGTGCCGCCCACAAGGGTGATCACGCAAGCTGCGATGAAGAACATGCCGGGGTCGGTGACCAGATCACCAGCCTGAAGGCTATTTGCCAAAGCAAATGCCTGCCCGGTCGCCAACAGCACAGTGCCATAGCGGGTGTATTGGTTGATCTTCTTGCGGCCCTGCTCGCCTTCTTTCTTCAGCTGCTTCAGCGGTTCCCACATGGAACTGAGAAGCTGCACGATGATCGAGGCCGAGATGTAGGGCATGATGCCAAGGGCAAACACACCCATACGGCTCAGCGCGCCACCGGTGAACATACCAAGCACGCCAGCGATGCCGGACTGGGCTTGCTCCATGAATTCCCGCAGGGCTGCTCCGTCGATCCCCGGAATGGGGATATACGTGCCGATACGATAGATGATCAGAAGCCCGATCGTGAAGAAAATCCGCTGTCGAAGCTCGGTCGCCTTACCAAAGGCGCCCCAGCTCATGTTTGCGGCCATTTGTTCTGCTGCAGATGCCATAAGGCCCCCTAGATCCAAGTAAAACGCCGCCGGACCGTTCCCGGCTCCGGCGGCGCTTGAAAACATAGCAAGATATGTAAGGGGCAGCGACGCCCCTCACAAGGTCTTATTCAGCTGCAGCCGGAGCAGCGACGGTCAATTTACCGCCAGCTTTTTCGACAGCTTCAACAGCCGATTTCGACGCGCCGGTTACGGTGATGGTGGCTTTGGCGGTCAAGTCGCCCTTCGCCAGCACGCGAACACCGTCCAGCTTGCGGCGCACCAGACCCGAAGCAACCAATGTGTCTTCGGTGATGTCTTTGGCGTCCAGCTTTTTCTCGTCGATGAATTTCTGGATCAGACCCAGGTTGATCACAGCGAACTTCTTGCGGTTCGGCTTGTTAAATCCACGCTTGGGCAGACGTTGATAGAGCGGCATTTGGCCGCCTTCGTAGCCTTTGATGGCCACACCCGAACGGGATTTCTGACCTTTGATACCGCGGCCACCCATTTTACCGGTGCCGGAGCCCGGACCACGGCCAACGCGTTTGCGGGGTTTGGTTGCGCCGGGATTGTCGCGCAGTTCGTTCAGTTTCATGTCGCTTCTCCTTGCCGGAACTGACCCATGAAGCGTAGGGGGCCAAACACGGCTTTTCTTGGTTTTGATTCTGTGACGCAACACGCCACCGGGGGCGTATAGACCCAAGTAGACCGCCACGCAAGCCTTGCATCGGCAAGATCGCCTGCCAATGGAGCGGAAGGACTAGGAGGGCGTTCATGTTGGTCGCCCAGAAAAACAAGTGGCGTGCTGGCGAACACAATGGAGCGGGCCGGCCTGATCAACACCCGCGATTGGGAGCGGCCGGGGTGCGGGGAGCCGTTAAGGGCAGTGCCTGACCCTGGGGGGGGGCGAAGCGCCCTCCCAGGGCGAGGGTCGGGCGCTGCCCGGCGATGCCGGGTGAAATTAACAGCTTCGAGGCGTCTGTGAAAATTCGGTGTTCCAGCAGAGGTCTGTCATTTCGTTCGATGCCACTTTTGCACGGTGGCAAAGACCAGAAAGATAATCAATGAAGCAGCCGACCAGACCAGTTGCAGAAAGAACCCCATAAACGCAGTGAGATCGGAGCCTACTGGCAGTTCTCGCTCATACAGTTGTTTCAAGAGAAGCTGCTCCAGACCGATGATCTAAAACGTATATCCATTCAGAAAAAGCCAAGGCCAAAACCGCTTCAAAACAAATGGCGCAAGCAACGTGATGAGTGGATTAATTGGCATCACCAAGAATGCGACAAAAGCCTCAGCGTCAAAAAAAAAGAGCATTCCACATAGACCAACCCAATCAATTGCCAGTGGCGTAAAAGAAACACCCCGGCCATCTCTGACCGGGGTGCTTTAAATCTTCAAGAGATGGTCTAAGCCTTAGCTCAGCCCTTCTCCTCGATGATTTCAACCATATGCGGGATCTTGGCGATCATGCCGCGCACGGCTGGGGTGTCTTCCAGCTCGCGGGTCTTGTGCATCTTGTTCAGGCCCAGGCCGACCAGCGTTTGATGCTGCTTGGCGGGGCGGCGGATCGGAGAGCCGATCTGCTTGACGACGATGGTTTTGGCCATGGATCAGTCTCCTTACGCGTCTTCGGCTTCGGCAGCTGCCGGAGCTTCAGATTTTGCACCCAGGATGTCGGCGACCTTCTTGCCGCGACGTTGAGCGATCATGCGGGGGCTGGATTCTTTTTGCAGCCCGTCGATGGTGGCGCGGATCATGTTGTAAGGGTTCGCAGACCCCAACGACTTGGAAACCACGTCTTTGATGCCCAGCATTTCGAACACGGCACGCATCGGACCACCGGCGATGATACCAGTACCTTCCGGGGCGGTCCGCATAACAACTTTACCAGCGCCATGACGGCCTTCGATATCGTGGTGCAGGGTGCGGCCTTCACGAAGCGGCACGCGGATCATTTGGCGCTTGGCTTGCTCGGTGGCTTTGCGGATGGCCTCGGGGACCTCTTTCGCTTTACCTTTACCAAAGCCGACACGGCCTTTTTGGTCGCCAACAACGACAAGCGCGGCGAAGCCAAAGCGCTTACCACCCTTAACGGTTTTCGATACGCGGTTGATCGCAACCAGACGATCGGCGAATTCCGGAGTTTCATCGCGGTCGCGACGGCCCCGGCGGTTATCACGTTCTGCCATCAGGCATTCCTTTCATGGTGGCGCGGTATGGCGCCTTTATTGTCAATCCTGGTGGGCCACGCGACGGATCGAGTGGCCCCCGGATCATCGGGAGGGCGTCACCGCCCCCCACAGGTTTCTTAGAACTTCAAGCCGCCTTCACGCGCAGCGTCGGCCAATGCCTTCACTTTGCCATGAAACAGGAAGCCACCGCGGTCGAAATAGCAGTCTTCGACACCGGCTTTCTTGGCCCGCTCTGCGATCGCAGCGCCCACTTTCGTGGCCGCATCGACGTTGTTTTTGCCAACCACGCCCAGATCCTTCTCGAGAGAAGAAGCCGAAGCCAGAGTGACGCCATTCACGTCGTCGATCAGCTGAACGCTGATGTTCTTGTTCGAGCGATGCACCGACAGGCGCATTTTGCCCACGTTGTGCTTGCGCAGTCTGTTCCGGACGCGCAGGCGGCGCTTGAGGAACAGGGTCCGTTTGCTGTTTGCCATCTGTCTGGTCCTTACTTCTTCTTACCTTCCTTGCGGAAGATATACTCGTCTTTGTATTTGATACCTTTGCCTTTGTAGGGCTCGGGTTTCCGCCAGGCGCGGATGTTGGCCGCGACTTGGCCGACGAGTTGTGGATCAATGCCTTCAACGACGATTTCGGTCTGCTTCGGAGCGGTCACGGTGACGCCCTCCGGTGGAACGAAATCAACGTCATGCGACAGGCCAAGGTTCAGCTTCAGAACATTGCCCTGCATTTGGGCACGGTAACCAACACCGTTGATTTCCAGCTCTTTCTTGAAACCGTCGGTGACACCGGTGACCATGTTGGCAACCACTGTGCGGCTCATGCCCCACTGCTGACGGGCGCGCTTGGACTTGCCACGCGGCGCGACGTTCAGCTGGTTGTCCTCTACGGTGATGGTGACATCATCGGTTGCGGTGAAGCTCAGGACGCCTTTCGGGCCCTTCACTTCGACGGTCTGACCAGACTGCGTGACGGTTACGCCAGCAGGCAGCTCGACCGGTTTTTTACCAATACGAGACATACAGACCTCCTTAGAAGACGGTGCAAAGCACTTCGCCACCAACATTCTGGTTGCGAGCGTTTGCATCGGACATGACGCCTTTGGGGGTCGAGACAATCGAAACGCCAAGGCCCTGACGGACCTGCGGGATGTCTTTCACGCCCATATAGACGCGACGGCCAGGGGTCGAAACCCGCTGAAGTTCACGGATAACCGGAACACCGTCAAAGTATTTCAGGCTGATTTCGAGGGTGGGGTGCCCACGCTCGTCTGTGCCTTTTTCGTAGCCGCGGATGTAGCCTTCGTCAGCCAGAACATCCAAAACCCAAGCGCGCAGCTTGGAAGCCGGTGTCGAAACAACCGATTTGCCGCGCATTTGCGAGTTGCGGATACGGGTGAGCATATCGCCGATAGGATCGTTCATATCTATCTCTCCCTTACCAGCTTGATTTCACCAGGCCGGGGATTTGGCCATTCGAGCCAAGTTCCCGCAGCGCGATCCGCGACACTTTGAGCTTACGATAGTAAGCGTGCGGACGACCGGTCAGCTGGCAACGGTTGTGCAGCCGGGTCGCCGAGCTATTGCGCGGCAGTTTTGCAAGCTTCAGGCGGGCGGTGAACCGCTCTTCCATCGTCTTGCTCTCATCGTTTGCGATCTCTTTCAGCGCAGCACGCTTGGCGGCGTATTTTTCCACCAGCTTCTGACGCTTCTTCTCGCGTTCGATCATTGCTTTTTTAGCCATGTCTATTCCTTCCCGCGGATCAGCTGTTAAAGGGCATGTTGAAATGCTTCAGCATGCTCTTTGCTTCCGCGTCGGTTTTCGCGGTGGTGGCAATTACGATATCCATGCCCCAGTTTTCATCGACCTTATCAAAGTCGATTTCCGGGAACACGATGTGCTCTTTCAGGCCCATGGCATAGTTGCCACGGCCGTCGAACGAGTTACCCGAAACGCCACGGAAGTCGCGGATACGGGGCATCGCAATGGTGATCAGACGGTCCAGAAATTCATACATCCGGTCGCCGCGAAGGGTCACTTTCGCACCCAGCGGCATTTCCTCGCGAACGCGGAAACCAGCGATGGATTTCTTGGCTTTCGTCGACACGGCCTGCTGACCAGCAATCGCGGTCAGGTCAGCCACAGCGGACTTGGCTTTCTTCGAGTCACGAACAGCTTCGGCACCACAGCCGATGTTCAGAACGATCTTGTCCAAACGAGGGATCATCATTTCGTTCTTGTAGCCGAACTCTTCCTTCAGGGCAGCACGGATGCTGTCCTTGTAGGCTGCCTTCAAGCGGGGGGTGTAGTTTGCGGTATCCAGCATCAGACAGTCTCCCCGGTCGATTTGGCGAAACGCACTTTCTTGCCGTCTTCCTCGCGGAAGCCAACGCGCGTTGCTTTGCCGTTTTTGTCCAGAAGGGCCAGGTTCGACAATTGGATCGGCATCGCTTGCGGGATGCGGCCACCTTGTGCGTTCTGGCTCTGGCGGGTGTGGCGGATTGCGATGTTCACACCATCAACGATGGCTTTGCCGGCTTTCGGGTTAACCGAGGTGATCTCACCTTGCTTGCCCTTGTCTTTGCCAGCCAGAACGACAACCTTGTCGCCTTTTTTCAACTTAGCAGCCATCTTACAGCACCTCCGGAGCCAGCGAGATGATCTTCATGAAGTTCTTCGCGCGAAGTTCGCGAACAACCGGGCCGAAGATACGGGTTCCCATAGGCTCGTTGTTGTTGTTCAGAATAACCGCGGCGTTGCGGTCAAACCGGATGGCAGTGCCGTCATCACGACGGACTTCTTTGGCGGTGCGAACGACGACGGCCTTACGGACATCACCTTTCTTAACGCGACCGCGTGGAATGGCTTCCTTAACCGAGACGACAATGATGTCGCCAACGGATGCGTATTTACGCTTGGAACCACCCAGAACCTTGATGCACTGAACACGGCGAGCGCCGCTGTTGTCAGCTACATCCAGATTTGTTTGCATCTGGATCATGTGGTTTCTCCCGACCTTTGGGGCGCCGATGCTTGGCGGAACCCCCAGGGTTTCGACTTGTTAAGTCGTCCGGGAAGGCTTGTTTTAGCCTTCCAGAACTTCCCAACGCTTGGTTTTCGACTTCGGCGCGCATTCAATGATGCGAACGGTGTCGCCAGCCTTATAGGCATTCTTCTCATCGTGAGCCCGATACTTCTTGGACTTACGGATGGTTTTCTTCAGAACCGGGTGGGTGAAGCGGCGTTCAACCGACACGGTGACTGTTTGTTCGTTGGCGGCGCTTGTTACAGTGCCTGACAGGATACGTTTGGGCATTCTCAGGGCTCCTCTTACTCAGCCGCAGCTTTGGCTTGTTCGTTCAGAACGGTTTTGACGCGAGCAGCGTCGCGACGGACCTTACGCATACGGGCAGTGTTTTCGAGGGCACCAGTGGCCTGCTGGAAACGCAGGTTGAAAGCCTCTTTTTTCAGATCGGCCAGTTGCTCACGCAGCTGATCCGGCGTCTGATCACGCAGTTCCTTGGCGTTCATTCGCCTTTTCCTTTCCTTGCACCAGAGAGCTCTGCCCTTGTTGTTGGCAGGTCACCCCATGTCTGGTGGGTGAATGTCAAAACACACGAATCCCGTTGCCGGAATCCGTGAGATGTGGGTCTATATGAAACAACAGCGCTTATAGCAACAGCAAAGCGCCTGTTTCTGTTCAGATAGCGATTAAGTTTCTTCTTCGGTGGTGCCACTGACGAATTTGGACGCATAGCGTTGCTCGCCGATCCGCTCGATCAGGCTCAGCTGAAGCTCAAGCCATCCGCGATGTCCGACTTCGTCAATTGCGATCTCTTCGAACAGGGCTTTTGTCGCCAGGTCGTCTGCATCATAGGCAGCCTTGGAGGATTGCGTATAGAACGCGATGGCCTCTTTCTCGTCCTTCAAGTCGGCTTCGAACATTTCCTTCAACGTCTTGGCTGTTTTCGGCGTGGCGGCAAAGGCAATTTCCGGCTCACCACCCAGTTCCAGAATGCGTGTCATGAAGCGGCTGGAATGGACCAGCTCTTCTTCAAACTCGCCGCGCATCGTCTGAGCCAGCTTGTCCAGCCCCCAATCATCCAGCACATGGGCGTGTAATTGATACTGGTGTGCTGCGGTCATCTCCATTTGAAGAGCTGCATTCAAGTGTTTGCAAATCGTTTCGTTAGACATGTCCCAACTCCTTTTTCCGTGTTCCCCCTCAACGTAAGCATCTGCAAAATGCCTTCAACCAGCGTGCAAATATGTCGCATTAAGGCTCGCCCATTTTTGGCAACTGTTCTACAACGCCCCCATGCCCAAAATATCCTCCCTCTTCGTGACCCGCCTTTACCACGCTCACCTGTCCGAGTTTGACCCGAAGGTCAGCCAGGACGAGCTTTATGACAGCTGCTATTCTATCGCCGAGGATGACGAGGCAGGACAGGAATGGTGCGAGGCCGAGGGGTATCCCGGCTACACCTCCTATGCCTCGCTGACCGACCTGCCTTGGCGGTTCCCGATCTTCAAGGATCTGGTGGACAGCTTGGACAGGCATGTCGCGGCCTTTACCGAGGATCTGGAGTTCAATCTGGACGACCGCGAGCTGGTGCTGGAAGACATCTGGATCAACATTCTACCCCCCGGAGGATACCACTCGGCCCACATCCACCCGCATTCCGTGATCTCGGGCACCACCTATCTGGCCTTGCCCGAAGGTGCGGGCGCGCTGCGCTATGAAGACCCCCGTCATGCCATGATGATGGCCGCCCCTCCGCGTCGCAAGGACGCCCGCGAGGATCTGCAAAGCTTCATCACCAAACGCCCCGCCGAGGGCGATGTGCTGTTGTGGGAAAGCTGGCTGCGCCACGAGGTGATGCAGAACACGGGTGACGAAGAGCGGCTGTCGGTGAGTTTTAATTATAGATGGGGTGAGTAGGCGCGTTCATCAGAGCCTTCTACGGCGGAAAACCGCAACCCGTGTTAGATGCCTAGCACGTGATATTGTATATCAACCCAGCCCTGCGCAATTTCACTCCAATTGTAAGCTGAAAGATGGCGGTCCGTAATCTATCTAGGACCGCCTCAACTAACGAACGGAGAGAATGATGAATACCATTGCGAAGGCTGCTTTGGTCCTTGTTCTGGTCCCATTGATGGCGACGGCAAGTCTTGCCGGAAACGGCAAGGGCCACGGTAAGGTAAAAGGCAACGCGACCAACAAGGGCGTCGCCACAAAGTGGTGCCCACCCGGACTGGCCAAAAAGAACCCGCCCTGCATTCCACCGGGCCTCGCGAAACCGCGGATTGGCGATGATCTGGACGATTATGAGTATTATCACTTCACCGATTACGACCGTTATCGGCTTGACCCAAGCTATCGCTACTATCGTGTGGGAGAGATGATTTATCGCGCCGATCCGACGACTTTCAGAATTCTTGAAGTGATCGGCCTGATGGATGAATTATTGCGCTAGTGCTCCGTGGTCGTTGTGGCCCGCGGTGCGGTAGAGGACACCATGAACACGCTTCACGACACACCACTGGCGGACCTGACGGTTGAGTTTGGCACGCGCCCGGAAATGCCTGCCCTGCCCGAGGCAACTGAACAGGACCGCCGTATGGGCCGGCGGTTGGCCGCGATCCATCGGATGCATCTGAATGATGTGGGTCGGATCGGGATTGTGTTGGACAGGATTGAGGTAGATGAGGCGTCGGGTGAAGACCTTTCGGCTGCACTCCTCTCGGCTAGTTTCGCACAGAATGTCCGGCAGTTCGGATCACTCTGCGGGCGGGAATGCAAAGTGCTGACCTTCCACCACGACGCCGAGGAATATAGCCTGTTTCCCGAGCTTGCAGGCAAAGGTAACGACGCCCTGCGCGCCGTGGTCGCGCGGTTGGTCGAAGAACATAAGGTCGTGCACGAGTTGCTGATCCGGCTTGAACGCGCCGCGATGGCGCTAATGTTCGAGGTGGACGCAGAAAAGTTCAACGAGGCCCGTGCGGTGTTCCGACAGCTGGAAAGCGTTGTGCACTCGCATTTCGGCTATGAAGAGACCCAACTGGAAGAGGCGATTGGGGTCTTGGGGGTTGGGGTGTAGGACCACGCCGCGCGCGCCTGCCTAATACGACCCAACAAAGGGCCACGCCCGACCCTGGGTGAGCGTTTCACCAACGCTGCATTACGCGCGGCAGCTCTTCAATCACAACGGTGCAATTGTCTGGAATGCCGCAATACGCCCTCCCGGGGGGGGAGGGTCGGGCGTGGCCCGTGCTGGCACGGGACGGTGTTCGCCAAATTGATTTAAGTACCTATTGCCTACCAAAAACAGAATGAAGACCGCTCGTTCACCCAACACGCTTCATTGCGAATGAGATCGAACTGACTGTTGTGTGCATGGCTCGCGTATGGCTCTCCGTTCCAGAAGACTTCCCCAACACCTTTCGACACCACATTCAGATGCCCCCAGAATTGGCCATTGTAAGTCTTAAAGTGAAACGACCCGTCTCTTTCGCTAGGTGTGAATTCGCAGATCCCGTCCACAAATCGCGTTCCGTCTTCTATGACAAGGCATTTGGCCTCACGACCGACGCCGA
Organism: Aliiroseovarius sp. CAU 1755; assembly: GCF_054482655.1. Lineage (NCBI taxonomy): Bacteria > Pseudomonadati > Pseudomonadota > Alphaproteobacteria > Rhodobacterales > Paracoccaceae > Aliiroseovarius > Aliiroseovarius sp. CAU 1755. The sequence continues at coordinate 959,123 of NZ_JBTLRH010000002.1, forward strand.
TCTCGGCTGTGGCCGATTGAAGGGTTGCGGCAAGAACGAATGGAACAAATACAAGGGATCGCATAGCGGACACTTTCAAATAGATTAATTTCACCTAGAGATAGAAGTGTCACCTCAAACAATCCAGCAAAAACCCCCGCCGATTTCTCGACGGGGGTTTTAATCATTTCACCAGAATTTTCGCGTCAGCGAAAATTACCAGTCCTCACGAACCACAATGCGCGATTTGATTGGCAGCTTCATCGCGGCCAAACGCAGGGCTTCACGCGCCACGTCGTCCGTTACGCCATCAATCTCGAACATCACGCGACCCGGTTTCACACGGCACGCCCAGTAGTCCACGGAACCTTTACCTTTACCCATACGGACTTCGGTCGGTTTCGAGGTCACCGGAGTGTCCGGGAAGATGCGGATCCAGACACGGCCCTGACGCTTCATGTGACGCGTCATGGCACGACGAGCGGCTTCGATCTGACGGGCGGTTACGCGTTCAGGCTGGAGAGCCTTCAGGCCGTAAGTGCCGAAGTTCAGATCCGATCCACCTTTGGCCAGACCTTTGATCCGACCTTTGTGCATCTTGCGGAATTTAGTACGCTTTGGTTGCAGCATATCTCAGGCTCCTTAGCGACGGCCGCCAGCGCCACGAGGCGCGGGACCTTCCTGAAGCTCTGCCTGGCGACGATCACGAGCAGCAGGGTCGTGCTCCATAATCTCACCTTTGAAGATCCAGGTTTTGATGCCGATGATGCCGTAAGGCGTCATTGCTTCAGCATGTGCATAATCGATGTCAGCGCGCAGAGTGTGCAGCGGCACACGGCCTTCGCGATACCATTCGGTCCGCGCGATCTCGGCACCACCAAGGCGGCCCGCGACGTTTACACGGATGCCCAGAGCGCCCATACGCATTGCGTTCTGCACGCCGCGTTTCATGGCACGACGGAAGGACACACGGCGCTCAAGCTGCTGAGCGATCGATTCTGCGACCAATGCGGCGTCCAGCTCGGGCTTGCGAACCTCAACGATGTTGAGATGCAGTTCCGAGTCCGTCATCTTGGCGATTTTCTTGCGCAGAGTTTCGATGTCTGCGCCTTTCTTGCCGATGATGACGCCGGGGCGGGCAGTGTGGATCGTGACGCGGCACTTTTTGTGCGGACGTTCGATGATCACACGGCTGATGCCGGCTTGCTTGCATTCGGTTTTGATGAAGTCACGAATTTTCAGATCTTCCATCAGAAGATCGCCGTAATCTTTCGTGTCTGCATACCAGCGGCTGTCCCAGGTGCGGTTGACCTGAAGGCGCATGCCAATCGGATTTACCTTTTGACCCATTAGGCTTGCTCCTCAACTTGACGCACCTTGATGGTGAGTTCCGAGAACGGTTTGATGATTTTGCCGAAACGACCACGGGCGCGCGGACGTCCGCGTTTCATGGTCAGGTTCTTGCCGACATAGGCTTCGGCGACGACCAGTTCGTCAACATCCAGATTATGGTTGTTCTCGGCATTGGCGATGGCGGACTGAAGGCATTTCTTCACGTCCTGCGCGATCCGCTTGTTCGAGAAGGTGAGGTCCGTCAGGGCCTTGTCCACCTTCTTGCCGCGGATCATGCCAGCAACCAAGTTCAGTTTCTGCGGGGACGTACGAAGCATGCGGGTTTTCGCCATTGCTTCGTTATCGGCCACGCGGCGGGGATTTTTATCCTTACCCATGGCTTACTTCCTCTTCGCTTTTTTATCAGCCGCGTGACCGTAGTAGGTCCGCGTCGGCGAATACTCACCGAACTTCTGGCCAATCATGTCTTCGGTCACATTCACAGGGATGTGCTTGTGGCCGTTATAGACGCCAAAGGTCAGACCCACGAACTGGGGCAGAATGGTCGAACGACGCGACCAGATCTTGATGACCTCGTTTTTACCCGACTCGCGGGTTTTCTCGGCTTTTTTGAGGACGTAAGCGTCAACAAAAGGGCCTTTCCAGACAGAACGTGCCATGTGTTAGCGGCCCTTCTTCTTGGCGTGACGCGAGCGGATGATCAGCTTCGACGACGCCTTGTTCTTATTGCGGGTACGTGCACCCTTGGTCGGCTTACCCCAAGGGGTAACCGGGTGACGACCACCCGAGGTCCGACCCTCACCACCACCGTGCGGGTGATCTACAGGGTTCATAACCACACCACGGACGCTGGGGCGGATGCCTTTGTGGCGCATACGACCGGCTTTACCGTAGTTTTGGTTCGAGTTGTCGGGGTTCGACACGGCACCAACGGTGGCCATGCATTCCTGACGCACAAGGCGCAGTTCACCCGAGCTCAAGCGGATCTGAGCGTAGCCACCATCACGACCAACGAACTGAGCATACGTGCCGGCTGCACGAGCGATCTGGCCGCCCTTGCCTGGCTTCATCTCGATGTTGTGAACGATGGTACCAATCGGCATGCCCGAGAAGGGCATCGCGTTGCCAGGCTTCACGTCGGCTTTTGCCGATGCGATCACCGTGTCACCAACAGCCAAACGCTGCGGGGCAAGGATGTAGGCCTGTTCGCCGTCTTCGTATTTCACGAGGGCGATGAACGCGGTCCGGTTGGGGTCATATTCGATCCGCTCAACTGTAGCGGCGACGTCAAACTTGTTCCGTTTGAAGTCAACGATGCGATAGAGACGCTTCGCACCACCACCACGGCGGCGCGACGTAATCCGTCCGGTATTGTTCCGACCACCCGATTTCGTCAGACCCTCTGTAAGGGACTTGACTGGGCGACCTTTCCAAAGCTCCGAACGGTCGATCAGAACCAGCCCACGCTGGCCTGGCGTCGTCGGTTTGTACGACTTGAGTGCCATGCTTTCTGTCTTCCGTTTGCTTTGCGGCAGTTTCCTGCCTCGTTTACAGGGCCCCGAAGGTCCCCAAATTCCAAATATCATGGGCCCCGGAACGAATCCGAGGCCACACGATTGGGGGGATGTATCAGGGAAGGTTGGGGGTGTCTATAGTGCGTGGCGTTTTCAGCCGGCTGTTTTACGGGTCAAGCAGCACACCCTGACTTTGTGCCTGCCGTCTTCTCTATACGCAAGGCGAAGGTTGACCTAAAACAGTGGTCAAGTGGAGCGGGCGGGGTGTGAACGCGATGATATTTCTGGGAATCGATCTGGGCACATCCGCGATCAAGTTGCTGGCGATTGATCCGGAGCAGAAAACCATCGCAACCCATACGGTTCCTCTGACAGTGACACATGCTCACTCCGGCTGGTCTGAACAGACCCCTTCGGACTGGATTGACGCACTAGAGACCGGGCTTGATGCGCTGAAGTTGGAAATCGGTTCGGCAATGAGCGATATCAAAGGTATCGGTCTGTCGGGGCAAATGCATGGCGCAACCTTGCTGGACAAGACAGGCAAGGTTCTACGGCCATGCATTCTTTGGAATGACACGCGCAGCCATGTCGAAGCCGCAGCGCTGGACGCTGATCCGCAGTTCCGTCGGATCACTGGCAATATCGTCTTTCCGGGCTTCACCGCCCCCAAGCTGGTTTGGCTTCAGAAGCACGAGCCAGAAGTTTTTGGCCAAATCGCGCAGGTTCTTCTGCCAAAAGATTATTTGCGGCTCTACCTGACCGGCGAATACGCGTCCGAAATGTCAGATGCCTCTGGCACCGCGTGGCTGGATACTGGCGCGCGGCAGTGGTCGGAACAACTGCTTGGCGCATGTGATCTGACCATAAATCAGGTGCCAAAGCTGATCGAAGGCACAGAGGCCTCAGGACGACTGAAGCAACAGCACGCAGACCGCTGGGGAATGCAGAGAGATGTAGCAGTCGCAGGCGGTGCGGGCGACAACGCGGCTTCTGCTATTGGTTTGGGCACAGTCACAGAAGGCTCAGGCTTTTTGTCACTTGGGACATCGGGCGTCTTGTTCGCTGCGACAGAGGCTTTCCGCCCTGCCCCGGAAACCGCCGTTCACAGTTTCTGCCATGCATTGCCCGACACATGGCACCAAATGGGTGTTGTGTTGTCTGCCGCATCGGCGCTTGGCTGGTGGTCGAACATCTGCGGTGTCGCCCCGGCCGCGCTGATCGCCGATCTGGGAACCGACCTGAACCCGCCCGGTTCCGTCACCTTCCTTCCCTACCTCGCGGGCGAGCGGACGCCCCATAACGACCCTGGTATGACCGCCAGTTTTTCCGGGTTAACGACTGCAACTTCAAGAGCCGAACTGACCCAAGCCGTCTTGGAGGGCGTCGCTTTTACCTTCCGGGAGAACCGCGACGCCTTATCCGCGGCTGGCACACAAATAGATCAGTTGATCGCGACCGGTGGCGGCGCGCGTTCGCAATATTGGCTTAAGCTTCTTGCAAGTGTCCTTGATATTCCCGTCTGGCTACCCACCCAAGGTGATCTTGGCGCAGCTCTTGGTGCGGCACGCCTGGGGATGATTGCAAGCGGCAGCGCGTCAGTTACACAAGCCTGTATTGCGCCGCGTATAGCTCACGCGTTTCAGGCGGATCGCAACCTGCAAGCCCCCTTGATGCAGGCATACGAAACATTCGTCGGCGACCGGAAGGCGCTCTTGCGGGGGTGTTGAAGTCAATAGTGCCGCGTGTTCCCTTGCAATACTGGCCCGCGCGCGCGCCAGATCTTCCCTTTCAAATCCCACTTCCCCTTTGATCCTAAATCGACCATCCTGCCCATGAAGAAGTCTGTGGGATATTTGTGATGAAGAAGATGGTTTTTTTGTCGGGCAGCGCGGTATTGCTGCTTTCGGCCTGTGTCAGCCCTGAAGGGGTAAGCGGCAATACGAACACACGGTCGTTTGCCGAAGTGCCGGAAAACGTGCGCGCGATTGCCGGGCCCGGTCAGGATCTGAGCGATGTGCGGATCAACAACGCGGACGGGTGCTTCGTGTATCGCTACAACGGCCCTGTCGAGACAACTTACCTGCCGCTGCGCAACCGCAAAGGGCAGCCGATCTGCGCCAAGCGTGACACCCCTGCTGAGGCCTGATTGCAATCAGTTGCGTGCGGTGACGATCTCTGTCGGGTAAAGGTGCGCGGTCACGCCGGTGTTCACCTGATCATACAGCCCGATGATATGCGCCATAACCATGCGCACACAGCCGGAACTGGCCCGCCCGCCGATAGAACGCGGTGCCGGAGAGCCATGGATGCGCAGATAGGTATCGCGGTTCCCTTTGAACAGGTAGAAGGCGCGCGAGCCCAGCGGGTTCTTCGGCCCACCATCCATGCCCTCTGCAAGCGGTCCATAAACATCGGGATCACGCTCGATCATGTCCTTGGTCGGAATCCATGTGGGCCATTTGGCTTTGCGACGGATCGTGTAGACACCCGGCTCGTACAGATTGCCACGCGCGATCGCTACCCCATACCGCATCGCTGTGCCGTTGTCGCGGATGTGGTAAAGATAGCGCGCCACGGCATCGACATGGATGTCGCCGGGTTTCAGGCCAGCATTCGCCTCGACCAATTGCGGCAGAAAACGCGGATGCAAGCCCCACGGGTTCGTCGTAGCAGGATCGTAATTCGCAGGCGTCACCTGTGCGTCATAGGCAGCCCATTTCGAACGGTTCGACACAGGCCCGGCAAAAGCGGGCGCAATGGGGGCCGAAAACATCGCGGCGGATGTGATTACGAAGTGGCGTCTGGTCAACATAGGCGAAACCCTCATTTCACGATGAGTCGATAATCGAACTGCCCTAATCTATTCATGTTAGCGCAAATCGCGAGTCAAAATGCTGTGTGCAGCCCAATCGAGTGCGAAAGCGTGACTGGATATCCCCATTAGAGGAGTATGGAGAAACTGCAGGTTTGCGGGGCGCAAGCGGACATTCGCTGCTTGCGTTGGTCAAGAACGAGAGGGAAGTGCAGGATTACCATTGCCGACAGGGCATCTTTTTATCTCCGGTCAGAAGCGCTGAATCTCCAAACGTGCGGACACACCGACCGACGTGTCCTCAAAGCTGAGCTTCCCGCCGTGCAGTTTCGCGATTGTCGCGACGATCGTTAGGCCTAACCCATGGCCGTCAATCGTTGCGGTGTGCTCACCGCGCTGAAATGGGGCGAGGAGCTTTTCAATCTCGGCAGCGGAGCTTTCGGAACCTTCGTCTTCGATCACAACCGTCGCCGTCTGTGCGTCCGCTTCAAGCGAAACGGTCGCGCGGCGGCCATATTTCAGTGCGTTTTCGATCAGGTTGGTAATGGCGCGTTCTAGTGAAATTGGGCGGCCATAGATCACCGTATCGCGGTCAGTGGACACCACGCCATAGCCTTGGCGAGACATGAAAATGGATTGGCCACCCTGCACGATAACGTCTTTGGCTTTGCGATAAGTCACAGGCCGTCCGACGTCTTGGTAATTGGCGACAATGGCGTCGATCAATGACGTCAGCGAAAGGTTCCTGGGGTGTTCGGCGTCCATTTCGGCGTGAGTGTAGGTTAACACGCTTTCAATAATGCCCGTCATGCTGTCGATGTCCGCGTCAAATTTCTGCCGCAAGTCCGGGTCGTCGATCAATGCGGCGCGCAGGCGTAAACGCGTCGCGGGCGTTCCCAGGTCGTGGCTTACACCTGAAAGGACTGCCGCGCGGCTGGCCAATTGATCGCGTTCAATTTCCAGATATCCATTCACAGCGGCCACGATCTCTTGCAGTTCCTGTGGACCCTGTGCGTCATATCGCGCGGGCCCACCGACGCGGCGGCGGTTGCGCAGTTGTCCCGCAAAGGCCGAGAATGTGGTCGGCAGGTTGAGCGCAACCGTCATCAAGATACTTATCCCGACGATTCCCAGCAGCGCCGCCAATATGCGACGATCTGCGGGCGCGACATCACAGTTCCAGACCGAGGCTCCATCCAGTTTCGCCCAGTCTGCCTCGCCCATACGGGCCACCACAAATGGATCGCTACAAAACACGGCCAGCTTGCGGGTCAGCTCTCCCATGGTTTCTGCCGCAGTCTGCCCGTCGCGATGCGGCAGGTCCGCCAAGCTATAGGTGAAATTCGGTGAAAGGATCGCGATCGTCAGAGACGCGCCTGTTGTTTGATTGGCAGCATCCGGCAAGATCGGAACGATAGTGATGCGCGGGGCCGCAGGCGTGCCAGCGATTTGACGAAAAGATCCAGCATTGGCGTGGGCTTGATCCAAGGCCGGCAGGGGCATGACTGACACCCCATCCGGCGGAGCAGTTCCGTTTTGCAGGGCGTAATACAGCGTCACTCCCGCGTTATAAGCGTCAGCGCCATATGCGGACCAGTTTGACGTGGACTTTGCCCACATCAACATCGTCCCTGCGCCAGTCAAAAGTGAGGCGATGACCAGACAGGGCACTATCCAGCGCAGGCTGTTGGGAATTGGGATCACGTGTCTGACACCGCGACATCAATGGCGAAGATATATCCTACACCGCGTTCTGTTTTCAGAATTTGCGGGTCCTTGGGGTTTGCTTCGATCTTGTTGCGCAAACGGCCGACCAGAACATCGATTGCCCGCCCCGAGGCTTCGTTTGCGGGCTGGGTTTCTCCTGTGACATCCAGAGACGTGGCGATTTCTTCGCGAGTCAGTGGGATGTGGGGGTTGGCGAGTAACACCTGCAAAAGTGCGGTTTCACGGCGCGACAGGGCAACTTGAATTTTGTCAGGCGAAAGAACCTGGCTTGATTTGGCGTCATAGGTCCAACCGTTGAACCGAAACGTCTTCGTGTTGCGTCGATGAACCAAGGATGACGTTCGACGGGTGCGCGATAACACGGCCTTCACGCGGGCAAGTAACAGTTCCGGGTTGAACGGCTTGGCAATATAGTCGTCAGCGCCAACCGCATACCCTTCCATGCGTTGATTGTCGGCGGATAAGGCGGACACCATGATGATGGGAACATCTTGTTCGCGTCGCAACTCTTGGCAAATTTTCAGACCGTTTTCATCCCCGAGCATGACGTCCAGCAACACAAGGTCCACGCGCCCGCCGTCGATATGGGCGCGGACCTCGGCACCATTGGCGGCAGGCAGTGCGATTGATCCATTCTGGCGCAGAAACTGAATCATCATCTGGCGCATGTCCATGTCATCATCGACCACCAGTATTCTTGGAATCGCCATTGCTTTGCCCCCTTTCACCTTCTGGCTATGTAACTTCGTGCAACAGAATCCATGCTTTCGTAACGTTGTGTAACGGACTCCGCGTCTAATTGCATGATCGCAGTGAAAGCCCGCTATTCAACCGTTGCATGGCTGACGTGGCGGCACCAAGGTGGTTGTATCTTGCCCATAGCGGGCAATTCTTTGGGAGGAACTAAGATGAAATCATTTGTATTGAGCACCGCATCCGCGATCGCTGTATGTGCTGCTGGCGTAGCTTCTGCCGATGGTCATGCAGAAGCAGAAGTCCTGCATTATTGGACATCTGGCGGCGAAGCTCGTTCGGTGGCGGTCTTGCAAGAAGAGTTTGCTGCAAACGGCGGCACCTGGACAGATATGCCCGTTGCAGGTGGCGGCGGTGACGCTGCTGGAACGGCACTACGGGCACGCGTTCTGTCAGGCAACGCGCCGACAGCCGCACAAATCAAAGGCCCAGCCATTCAGGAATGGTTCCAAGAAGGCGTTCTGGCTGACATCTCATCTGTTGCAGAGGCAAATGACTGGGCAAACCTGCTGCCCGCATCCATTGCAGCACACATGCAATGTGACGGCACTTGGTGTGCTGCGCCCGTGAACGTTCACCGCGTTGACTGGATTTGGGCGAACACCGAAATCCTGGCCGCCAACGGCATCGAGATGCCAACAACTTGGGACGAGTTCAACGCTGCAGCAGAAGCGCTGCAAGCCGCTGGCATCATTCCACTGGCCCACGGTGGTCAGGCTTGGCAGGACGCGACAGTTTTCGAAACTGTTGTTCTTGGCCTCGGTGGTGCTGAGTTCTATCAGAAAGCACTCGTTGACCTCGACCCAGAAGCTTTGACGTCTGACACAATGGTTGCTGTCTTCGACCAGATGCGCACGATGCGCGGCTATGTTGACGACAACTTTTCTGGCCGTGACTGGAACCTTGCGACAGCTATGGTCATGAACGGCGAAGCCGCGTTCCAGATCATGGGTGACTGGGCAAAGGGTGAATTTCTTGCCGCTGGCAAAGTGCCGGGTGTAGATTTCACATGTGCCTCCACACCGGGCGACGGCTACCTCTACAACGTGGACAGCTTTGCCATGTTCTCTGTTGAGGGTGAAGGCAAAGCCGCGGGTCAGGAGCTTCTGGCGAAGCTCATCATGGGACCGAACTTCCAAGAAGTGTTCAACATGAACAAAGGGTCCATCCCAGCACGCACAGACGTTGATCTGTCCGGCTTTGATGAGTGTGCAAAGATCTCTGCCGCTGACATGGCCTCGACGAACGAGAGTGGCACTTTGATGCCGTCTTACGCCCACGGCATGGCCTTGTTTGGTGCACAGTCCGGCGCGATCACCGACGTTGTCACAGCACACTTCAATTCGGACATGTCATCAGCAGATGCTGTTCAGATGCTGGCGGACGCTGTCGCGAACTCCATGTAATCGCTAACGATTGTTGAAACCGGTCCTATCCCTTTGCGGGGTAGGACCAACAACCCAAGGGGGACATCACATGACACGCTGGCTGCAAGACAACATGCCAAAGATCGTTCTGGCGCCATCATTCATTGCCGTCATGGTGTTTGTGTATGGCTTTATCGCCTGGACCGCTTGGGTGTCGCTGACGCGGTCCCGACTGATGCCGCGCTATGAGCTGGACAGCTTTATCCAGTATGAACGTCTTGCCGCCTCTCCCCGTTTTGAAACCGCGATGGTGAACCTCGCGATTTTCGGGACACTTTTTATCGTGATCGCCATGGTGCTTGGACTGCTTCTGGCAATTTTGCTGGATCAGAAAATTCGCACCGAAGGCGCGATCCGCACGATTTACTTGTATCCAATGGCTCTGTCGATGATCGTGACCGGCACGGCATGGAAGTGGATCCTGAACCCAGAACTTGGAATCGAGGCGACTGTGCAAGGCTGGGGGTTTGCCGGGTTCGAATTCGGCTGGCTCGTTGATCCGGACAAAGCGATCTACACCGTTGTGATCGCCGCGATCTGGCAAAGCTCTGGTTTCGTCATGGCGCTATTCCTCGCCGGCCTTCGCTCTGTGGACGAAGAAATCATCAAGGCCGCGCAGGTCGATGGTATCCCCACATGGCGCGTTTATTCTGCCATCATCATTCCGTCGATGGCCCCGATTTTCCTTAGCGCGTTTATCGTGCTGGCCCACCTCGCGATCAAATCCTTTGACCTTGTCATTGCTTTGACAGGAGGAGGCCCCGGCTATGCCACCGATCTTCCGGCCACCTACATGTATGCCATGGCGTTTTCACGCGGCGACATCGGGCAGGCAGCAAGCTCGGCCATGGTGATGATGCTTGTCGTCTTCGCGATTGTCGTCCCTTACCTCTATTCCGAATTGAGGACCAAAGATGACTGATATGCCCTACGCCTCAACGCGTGGCCAAAGCCCTGTCACCAAACTGGTGTTGCGCTTTGTGCTCTATGTCCTGCTCGGCCTGTTCGCGCTGTTCTATCTAATGCCACTGTTTGTGATGCTCACCACGTCGTTGAAGTCGCTGGATGAAATCCGCACGGGCGATCTGGTGTCATTGCCGCGCGAAGTCACCTTTGATGCGTGGCGTACTGCATGGGCCAGCGCTTGCACGGGCGTCCAGTGTGAAGGAGTGCGCCCCTACTTCCTGAACTCGCTTCTGATCGCAATACCTGCGGTGGTAATTTCGACCATCGTCGGAGCGCTGAACGGCTATGCTGTCGCACAGTGGCGGTTCAAAGGGGCAAACATCTTCTTTGCCTTGATGTTGTTCGGATGCTTCATCCCGTTCCAAGTTGTCCTGCTGCCCATGGCGCGGATGCTGGGGATCATGGGCGTCGCGGGCACCATTCCGGGTTTGATTTTTGTCCACGTGATCTATGGCCTTGGCTTCACCACGCTGTTTTTCCGCAACTACTACGTCAGCATCCCGTCCGAGCTGACAAAGGCCGCAAAAGTCGACGGAGCAGGGTTCTTTCGCATCTTCTGGTCGATCTTCTTGCCGCTATCGCTTCCCATCATCGTGGTCACGGTCATCTGGCAATTCACCCAAATCTGGAACGACTTCCTGTTCGGCGTGAGCTTTAGCCAGGCGGGCACGCAGCCTGTGACCGTTGCCCTGAACAACATCGTAAACTCAACCACAGGCGTCAAAGAATACAACGTTGATATGGCTGCTGCGATCATCGCCGCCCTGCCAACGTTGTTGGTCTATGTCGTCGCTGGCAAATATTTCATTCGCGGTCTGACCGCAGGTTCTGTGAAAGGATAAACCCCATGGCCCCCATTCTTGACGTGAAGAACCTGTACAAAAGCTACGGCAGCACCGAAGTTCTGAAAGACATCAACGTGTCGATAGAAGAAGGTGATTTCCTTGTTCTTGTCGGGCCATCCGGTTGCGGTAAGTCCACGCTGTTGAATTGCATCGCTGGCCTGGAGCCGATCACAGGCGGTGACTTGTTCATCGGCGGTCAGAACATGACCAACGTCAGCCCAAAAGACCGTGACATCGCCATGGTGTTTCAGTCTTACGCTTTATACCCAACCATGACCGTCGCAAAGAACATCACCTTTGGGATGAAAGTGCGCGGCATTGATCAGGCGACGCAGGATGCAAAACTGGCGCAAGTGGCCGCGCAACTTCAAATCGGCCCACTTTTGCATCGCAAACCGGGCCAATTGTCAGGCGGACAACGTCAACGGGTCGCTATGGGCCGTGCCTTGGTGCGTGATCCCAAGCTTTTCTTGTTCGACGAACCGCTATCCAACCTTGACGCCAAACTGCGGGTCGAGATGCGCACAGAGATCAAGGCCCTCCACCAGCGCCTTGGCGCATCGATGGTATATGTGACCCACGACCAAATTGAAGCGATGACGCTGGCTACCAAAATTGTCGTGATGAAAAGTGGTGTCATCCAGCAGATTGGAAGCCCCTCAGAAATCTACAACCGCCCTGCGAACCTGTTTGTGGCTGACTTCATGGGCAGCCCCGCGATGAACCTGATCCCTGCAAAAACACGGATGAATGGCAAAGGTATGCAGGTCGAGATCGCACGCAAAGACGGCGACCCGATCATTTTGACCGATGCACGCAATAAGGACCTGCCGGAGGACGTCATCCTTGGCGTTCGCCCAGAAGACATTGCAGATGCTGCCCTTGGACGCGCCGGAGAGACGCAGGAAGCTGATTGTGTGATAGATATCGTAGAGCCTGCGGGTGCGGATACGTTCGCGGTGCTAGAGCTGGGCGGCAAGCATGTGACTGCGCGTCTGCACGCAGAGACCACCGCGACTGCGGGTGCGGCTCAGCGCCTCACCTTTGATCTTGGCAAGGTGTCGTATTTTGAACCCGAAACGGGTCTGCGGCTGAACTAATCTAATGCGCTGGTCAGCGGATATCGGCGGCACGAAGGCCCGTTTGGCGCTTTGTGGGAACGGAGAAATCGTTCCGCAAACCGTCAGGTGTTTTGCAAACCACGGCGGGGTCCATTTCCGCGATACGCTGGGCGCGTATCTAGAGAGCCAATCGCGGCCACGCAGGACGGATTTGATTATCGCAGTGGCGGGGCCAGTGCGGGACGACCAGCCTTGCTGCCCAAACGAAAACTGGATGATTAGCACGTCGGAATTGCAACGGTCGGCAAATTGCCAGTCAACGGTCATTCTCAATGATCTAACGGCCTTGGGTTATGCAGTCTCCGACTAAAGGCCAGATCAAGTACGGAAAATTCATTTTGGTGACACGCCACTGGCAGGCAGGGAACAGTCTTTGGTCGTGGGCATTGGGACCGGGTTCAATGTTAATCCAGTCATCAAGTCAGGCAAAACTGTTCGATGCTTTGCGGTCTAAGCCGGGCACGTTTCGATGCCGTTGAGCGTCTCCGCGAGGCTTGAGCAAATCGGTGGTGACCAGACGGCGTTGCCCAGCAGGCACTAAGTCCAGCGGCCCGTTATTGTGAACAAACAGTAAAACAGAGAACCGCATCACCGCAGTTTATCAACACATCAAAAGTCCGCTAAGGGCTGTCATTTCGAGGGTTCTTTCACCTGCTTCCCGAATGCGGACTCTGCTCATAGAAAAAAGCCCCCGCCTTTCGGCAGGGGCTTTTCATTTCTCAGTTAAGCCTGACGATCAGAGACCGGTGGTCACGTCGATCGTGTTGCCCTCTTCCAAGGTCACATAGGCTTTCTTGACGTCTTTGCGCTTGCCCAACTGGCCGCGGAAGCGTTTGACTTTACCCTTGGTGATGGACGTGTTGACGGCTTTCACCTTCACGCCAAACAGGGTTTCGACAGCTTCTTTGATCTGCGGCTTGTTGGCACCGATCGCCACTTCGAAAACAACTGCGCCATTTTCAGACGCCATGGTTGCTTTTTCAGTGATAAGCGGCTTGCGGATCACGTCGTAGAGTGCAGCTTTATCGGTCATTTCAGGCGAGCCTCCAGAGCTTCGACACCTGCTTTGGTGAGCACAAGTGTGTCACGCTTCAGGATGTCATAGACGTTGGCGCCCATCGACGGCAGGATATCCAGACCTTCGATGTTACGAGCGGCCTTGGCGAACATTTCGTTCACTTCTGCACCGTCGATAACCAGAGCGCGTTTCCAGCCCAGATCCTTGACCGCTTTGGCCAGAGCAGCAGTTTTGCCGTCAGCGTCTGCGGTGTCGATCACGACCAGTTCGCCAGCTTGCGCTTTGGCGGACAGGGCGTGCTTCAGACCCAGTTTGCGGAATTTCTTGGTCAGGTCGTGGCCGTGGCTGCGAACAACCGGGCCCTTATAGACACCACCACCACGGAAGATCGGGGCCGAGCGTGCACCGTGGCGTGCGCCACCGGTGCCTTTTTGGCGATAGATCTTCTTGGTCGAGTATTTGACTTCGGACCGTGTTTTCACCTTGTGAGTGCCAGCTTGCGCGTTGTTACGCTGCCAGCGGACCACACGGTGCAGGATGTCGGCGCGCGGCTCAAGACCGAACAGGGCCTCGTCCAAATCGACCGTACCGGCCTTTTTGCCGTCCAGTTTGATTACATCAAGTTTCATGCTTCACCACCTTCCGCGGGCGCGTCTTCCGCCACATCAGATGCCTTTGCTTCAGTTGCAGCCGACTTCAGACCTGCCGGGAACGGAACGTCCTCGGGCAGCTTCTTCTTCACGGCGTCTTTCACGGTGACCCAGCCACCTTTCGATCCAGGGACAGCGCCCTTGATGAAGACCAGGCCGCGATCGGCGTCGGTTTTCACGACTTCAAGGTTTTGTGTGGTCACACGAACCGAACCCATATGGCCGGCCATTTTCTTGCCTTTGAAAACCTTGCCCGGATCCTGACACTGGCCAGTTGAACCGTGCGAACGGTGGCTGATCGACACACCGTGCGTGGCGCGCAGACCGCCGAAGTTGTGGCGCTTCATTGCACCGGCAAAACCTTTACCGATCGAGGTGCCAGCAACGTCAACTTTTTGGCCTTCCAGGAAGTGCTCGGCCGACAGCTCTTCGCCAACGGCGATCAGGGCGTCTTCCGACACGCGGAATTCCACAAGCTTACGCTTCGGCGCCACTTTGGCAGCGGCAAAATAGCCGCGCATGGGCTTCGACGTGCGTTTGGCCTTGGCTTCACCAGCGCCCAACTGAACGGCGGTATAGCCGTCTTTGTCAGCGGTGCGGTTGGCCACGACCTGCAGGTTGTCCATATGAAGAACGGTTACAGGGATCTGTTTGCCGTCTTCCATGAAAAGCCGGGTCATGCCGACTTTCTTTGCGATAATACCAGAGCGCATCTGTGATACCCTCCTTAGACCGAGATCTGGACGTCAACGCCAGCAGCCAGGTCGAGCTTCATCAGCGCGTCCACGGTCTGCGGTGTCGGGTCAACAATGTCGAGCAGCCGCTTGTGCGTGCGGATCTCGAACTGATCGCGGGATTTTTTGTCAACGTGAGGTCCACGCAGAACTGTGAACTTCTCGATTTTGTTCGGCAGCGGGATGGGGCCGCGAACGTTTGCACCGGTCCGTTTGGCAGTGTTGACGATCTCTTGTGTGGAAGCATCCAGCACGCGATAGTCAAACGCCTTAAGACGGATACGAATGTTTTGACTTGTCATAGCATTCGCCCTTTCAGGCAGAGAGTTGATAGGACGACAGGTGGCTCATTCCCCCTGCCCTCGTCGAACCCCGGACAAATTCAAAAAGCGGGACCGAATCCCGCTCTTCAATTCGCCCAGCGAACTCGCGCGTCTTACAGGGGTTTGTGGGGGGGTGGCAAGGGGGAATGCAGGGATAATACTCAATGTCTGGATTGAGCCCTTTCTAACGACCATGCTGCGACCTAACGAATTTTGGCAATTAGTGAATGGCGCAAGCATCTCAAACCTGAGATATCTTGAAAGTCCAGCTGAGGGTACCATTGGTGGATTGTTGAGAGGACACTGAATTTCATGCAACATGCTGTCTGCTTCACAGAGCCTGAAAAGAGGCTCTTTGCCGAGTTGATCGTTCAGGGTATGCGCGTCAGCGGCGGGACCAGTCTGAAAGGCATTTGTTTTTGGTACAGTCACACAGGTGACTTGAAGGGGATGAGGCAAGATTTCGGCGTTGTCTACGATAGTCGCTATGGTCTTGCAGAGGATATCTACGAACTATGCGGGCTGACCGAAAACGATGTCTGCCTGTTCACAGAGCAGGAAATCCGAGAGAAATTGCATGACCCTGGTCAATTTGGGGTGGATCTGACTTGGGTCATCGAAGGGTTTTTTCTTTACCTCCACGAACTCAATCTTGAAGGGGGCCATGCGTTTCTTTCAGCGCGGGATCGCTGCGGCTTCGTTGTACCCGAACAATTCGGCCCACTTTTTGAGGCTTTTGCGGACAGTGGCTACGGCCAGAAAATTGGGGATGTTTTCGCGTGGTCTGATCGGGCAGTCCCGCATCTGGCGGTGTTCAGACGGCCACGAGACTGCCGCTTCGAGTGGGTTTTCGACAGACATATCGACAGAATGATTGATACGATGCCCCCGGAATTGCGTACCCGGTTAGAGCAAGTCAGAAAAACCCTTGATGAAAGAAATAGTGCGCGGGCATATTTCCTGAAATTCTTGGAGCATCATTGGCACAATGATCAATGGAATGAAAATCCGGTTTCGACACACTCTGATCGTTTCATTGGCGAAACAGAAACGAGTGCAGTCTGGGGGGGCGCGATTGCGCGTCGATTGGATGTGCGTGATCTGTTCCCGTGACGTGAAAATGGCTTTGTAGCGGAGAATGTCCAACACGCGGCAAATGGGTCCAAGGGGTTTGAAAATATTACTTAGCCGACGGTGGCCCTCGCGCGGTCGCTTCATGGCTAGGGCCGAGAAGCGGACATTAGAAAGCCACACAAGAAAGGCCGCTCCTCCCCGCTCTGTTGACATTCAAATGCAAAAAAGGCCGCCTTTCGGCGGCCTTTCTCGTTCGAACATCAACAAAGTTGATTATTCGATGATCTTCGAGACAACGCCCGAACCAACGGTGCGGCCGCCTTCGCGGATGGCGAAGCGCAGCTTCTCTTCCATCGCGATCGGGGCGATCAGTTCAACGTTGAACTTCAGGTTGTCGCCCGGCATCACCATCTCGGTGCCAGCAGGCAGTTCAACCGTGCCGGTCACGTCGGTGGTCCGGAAGTAGAACTGCGGACGGTAGTTCGCGAAGAACGGCGTGTGACGGCCACCCTCTTCCTTGGTCAGGATATAGACCTCGGCTTCGAACTTCGTGTGCGGGTTCACCGAGCCCGGCTTACACAGAACCTGGCCACGCTCAACCGCTTCACGGTCGATGCCGCGCAGCAGAACGCCAACGTTGTCGCCGGCTTCACCGCGATCCAGCAGCTTGCGGAACATTTCAACGCCCGTACAGGTCGTTTTCTGCGTGTCTTTGATGCCGACGATCTCCATCTCGTCGCCAACATTCACAACGCCACGCTCAACACGA